>DATJZG010000057.1:0-22256 GCA_035499295.1 Anaeromyxobacteraceae bacterium | reverse complement strand
GAAGCCAGTCCAGCGGCGACGGCGGTAGCAGGTAGCTCTGCCGGGGCGAGTACGGGCGATAGGTCTTCATGCCCCCGCAAAAGATCACGCCGCCACCCCAAAGTAAATGGGGCCGGACCTTTACGCCGACACGCTCCTAGTGGCTCGCTGTCCCGATGGTGGGCTTCCCGGCCTTCAGCCAGCCCTGGATCCCTTCCGGCATGACGAAGACGTGGGTGTATCCAAGCTGGGCCGCCTCACGGGCGGCCGCGTGACTCGCCATTCAATGCGGGTTGGCACAGTAGAAGACGAGGCGAGTCGCCTTGTTCGCCGGAAGCGATTTCGCCCCGAACGTGCCGTCGACGAAGCGGGCGCCCGGGAGGTGGTTCTTCTTGAACACCTCCTCGGGGTTGGCATCGTAGATGGCCACGTCCTTGGCGGAGAGCATGTGCTCCACCTCGTCGAGGCTGACGAGTTGGAAGGGCTCGGCCGACGCCGCCGTGCCGAGCACCGCCGCCAGCAGAGCCAAGTGAACGACCAGGTCCATCGAACACCTCCGCGGGATCCAGTAACCGGAGGGGAAAAGGTGTGCCACTCGGCGGTGAGTGCGGGGGGACACGCCGATGGTCCCGAGAGCAGGCCCGTCGAGCGACGAGGGGCGGCTCGTCACAAGGGGCGCGTCTCGAGCCGGGCGATGGCCTCGAGCCCCGCCTGGCCGATCGCGCGCATCGCCTCGGCCACCTGCGGATCGAACTGGGTGCCTCCGTAGCGGTTGATCTCGGCGACGGCGGCGGGGAACCCGAGGCTCTGCCGGTACGGCCGGTTGCTCGTCATGGCGTCGAGGGTGTCGGCGACCGCGAAAATCCTCGCTCCCAGCGGAATGGCGTCTCCCTTGAGGCCCCTCGGGTAGCCGGAGCCGTCCCAGCGTTCCTGGTGGGAGAGCACGATCTCCGCGGGCACGCGCAGGAAGCCGATGGAGCGCAGGATGGCGAAACCCACCTGGGGATGGCGGCGCATCTCCACCCATTCCGACGGGGAGAGCGGGCCCGGCTTGAGAAGAATGGCGTCCGGCACCCCGATCTTGCCGATGTCGTGGAGGAGCGCGCCGCGGGCGATGTCGCTCCGCTGGGCGACGGGGACGCCCATCCGGTCCGCCAGGGCGAGCGTGTAGCGCACCACGCGCTGGGAGTGATCCCCGGTCTCGTGCTCCCGGGCGTCGAGGGCCGCCACCAGGGCGTAGAGGGTGCTGTTGTAGGCGGCCTCGACCTCGACGAGCGCCCGGCGGAGGTCGGTCGTCTTCTCCTTCACGGTGCGCTGCAGGCTCTTGCTGTAGCGAAGGCGCGCGAGCTCGTCCCGGCGCTTGGAGAGCGCCCGCTCGATGGCCCGGACGAGCTCGGTGGTCTTTGGAGGCTTGAGAAGGTAGTCGGACGCCCCGCGGCGCAGGCACTCCACCGCGGCCTCGGTGTCGCCGTAGGCGGTGAGCATCACTACCGGCGTGTTCGGATGCTCGCGCTTCATGCGGTCGAGGAGCCAGATCCCGTCCTTCTCCGGCATCTTCACGTCGCTGATGACGAGATGCGGCTCCGCCTTGCGGGCGAGGTCGAGGGCCGCCTCGGCGCCGATGGCGGCGTGGCAGGCATACCCTTCCTCGGAGAGGACCATCCCGATGGCGTCGCGCACGACGGCGTCGTCGTCGACGATGAGGACGCGCGTCGATTCTTCGACCGCAGGCTCGTACAACGGGACGTCCCTCCCGGCGCCGCTCCCCGGCGAGAAGGTCGTTTATAGCATGCGCCCGAGGCTCCGCCGCGCTAAGGTTCGACAGGGAGGTAGCGGAACGTAGGGCTCCGAAAAAGTCCTGGAGCGCTGCGGCTCTAACGCGACGCCCATGAGAACGCCCGGGGGACTGCCCGTCCTGACACAGGACCCGCACCACGCGACCCGGGAGGGCGCACGGGGCGAGATCGCCGAGCTTCGCGCCCGGGCCCTTCCCCTAGACGCGCGCAAGCCCCCGTGGCTCCGGGTGGGCGTGCCCGGAGGCGAGCGGTACGCCCGAGTCCGCGAGACCCTGCGCGGGCTCAAGCTCCACACCGTCTGCCAGGAGGCCCGCTGCCCGAACGTCGCCGAGTGCTGGGGGGGCGGCACGGCGACGGTCATGCTCATGGGGGACACCTGCACCCGCGGGTGCCGCTTCTGCCACGTGAAGACATCCGGGCGCCCGGCGCCGCTCGATCCGGACGAGCCTAGGAGCGTGGCCGAGGCGGTGCGCGGCCTCGGCCTCGACTACGTGGTGGTGACGAGCGTGGACCGGGACGACCTCGCCGACGGTGGGGCGGGCCACTTCGCCGAGGCCATCGTCCGGCTGAAGGCTGTTCCCGGCCTCCTAGTGGAGGTCCTCACTCCCGACTTCCAGGGGGACCTGGGCGCGGTGCGGACCATCGGTCGCGCCGGTCCGGACGTCTTCGCGAACAACCTCGAGACGGTCCGCCGCCTCACGCCGGTGGTGCGCGACGCTCGCGCGACCTACGAGCAGACGCTCGCGGTCCTGGGCGCGATGAAGCGCGAGTTTCCCCGCATCGTCACCAAGTCCTCGGTGATGGTGGGGCTGGGCGAGTCGGAGGCGGAGGTCGAGGAGGCGATGGGAGACCTGCGCTCGGTGGGCGTGGAGGTGCTGACGCTCGGGCAGTACCTGCGCCCCTCGGCCTGGCACCTCCCGGTGGTGGAGTACGTGACGCCCGAGCGCTTCCGGGCCTACGAGGAGACGGGGAAGCGCCACGGGTTTCGCTACGTGGCGAGCGGACCGCTCGTCCGATCGAGCTATCGGGCCGGAGAGCTGTTTCTCCGGGGCGAGATCCGCGCACGCGGTGGGCCGGTCGGGCCCTGACGGAGGGCGCAATGCGGCGAGTGCGCGACATCGAGGAGGCGAGGAAGAAGAAGTCCCTGGCGGGCGCCGATCCGGCGGCGGAGGCGGCTCGCTACGAGCGGGAGTTCCCGCTCCTGCAGGTGATGCGCGACGACGGAACCGCGGAACCGGGTGACGTCGCCATGGCGGACGACGAGATCCTGCGCCTCTACCGGTGGATGGTCCTCGGCCGCGAGCTCGACGAGCGGATGATCATGCTGCAGCGCCAGGGGCGCATCGGCTTCTACGTCGGCGCCATCGGCGAGGAGGCGGCGGTGCTGGGGGCGACCGCGGCCATGCAGGAGCGCGACTGGATCTTCCCGTCCTACCGCGAGCACGCCGCTGCGCTCATGCGCGGGATGCCGCTCCCGACCTTCATCTGCGACCTGCTCGGCAACGCCGGGGACCGGATGCTCGGGCACCAGATGCCCTGCCACGAGACCTGGCGCCAGGGTCGCTACGCCTCCATCAGCTCGCCCATCGCCACCCAGATCCCCCACGCGGTGGGCGCGGCCTGGGCGGCGAGGCTGCGCGGCGACGACATGGTGGCGCTCACCTACTTTGGGGAGGGGGCGACGAGCGCCGCGGACTTCCACACCGCCCTCAACTTCGCGGGCGTGCGCAAGGTCCCGGTGGTCTTCCTGTGCCGCAACAACGGCTGGGCCATCAGCGTGCCGCTCGAGAAGCAGACGGCCTCCCGCACCATCGCCCAGAAGGCGGTGGCCTACGGGATCCGTGGGGAGCGGGTGGACGGGAACGACCTCTTCGCGGTGCGAAACGCCACGCGGCGGGCCCGGGAGAGGGCCGCCGCCGGCCAGGGGCCGACCCTCCTCGAGTGCGTCACCTACCGCGTCGAGGGGCACTCGACCTCGGACGACCCCCGCGCCTACCGGCCGCCCGAGCTCGTCGAGCCGTGGCGAAAGAAGGACCCCATCCTGCGGCTCGAGAAGTACCTCGGCTGGCGGGGACTGCTGCAGGGGGATGACTCGCAGCGGATGCATGCGGAGGCGCGCGAGGAGATCGGGCGCGCCATCGAGGAGGCGGGGCGCTACGAGGCCAAGCCGCCGCTCGAGACCCTCTTCTACGGGGTCTACGCCGAGCCGCTCTGGCAGCAGCGGGAGCAGCTGGCGGAGCTGCGGGCCGCGGCCGCCTCCGACCCCGGCGTGGTGGCCGGGCGTCCGCCGGCCTAGGGAGGCCCGACCGAGATGCCGACCTTGAACATCATCCAGGCGGTGAACGACGCCCTGCGCCTCGAGATGCGGCGCGACTCGAGCGTGGTGGTCCTGGGCGAGGACGTGGGCAAGTTCGGGGGCGTCTTCCGCGCCACCCAGGGGCTGCAGGAGGAGTTCGGCGCCGATCGCGTCATCGACACGCCGCTCGCGGAGAGCGGCATCGTGGGAACGGCGCTCGGCATGGCGCTCTACGGACTCCGGCCGGTGCCCGAGATCCAGTTCGCCGACTTCATCTACCCGGCGATGGATCAGATCGTGAACGAGGTGGCGAAGTACCGGTACCGTTCCGGGGGCCAGTACGCTTGCCCCATGGTGATCCGTTCGCCGTACGGAGGCGGCATCAAGGGCGGCCACTACCACTCGCAGTCCCCGGAGGCGCACTTCATCCACACCGCCGGGCTGAAGGTGGTGGTGCCCTCGAACCCCTACGACGCCAAGGGTCTCCTGCTGAGCGCCATCCGCGACCCCGACCCGGTGCTCTTCTTCGAGCCGAAGCGCGTCTACCGGGCCGCCAAGGGGGAGGTCCCGGAGGGCGACTACGCGATCTCGATCGGCAAGGCCAACGTCACCCGGGTGGGCAAGGACGTGACGGTCGTCGCCTGGGGGGCCATGTGGCACGAGGCGGACGAGGCGGCCCGCCGGGCTGCCGACGAGGGGATCGACGCCGAGGTCATCGACCTGCGCTCCCTGCAGCCGCTCGACCTGGACACCATCGCCGAGTCGGTGCGCAAGACGGGAAGGGCGGTGGTCGTCCACGAGGCGCCCCGCACCTGTGGGTTCGGCGCCGAGATCTCGGCGCTCCTCCAGGAGCGCTGCTTCCTCAGCCTGGAGGCGCCCATCACCCGCGTCACCGGCTTCGACACGCCGTTCCCGTACACGCTCGAGAATGAGTACCTTCCGCGCGCTCCGCGCATCCTCAAGGCCGTCCGCGAGGTGGTGGCCTTCTAGGGCGAGAGCCGCCCGCCGGGGAGAGCCATGGCGTACCAGTTCGTGCTGCCCGACATCGGCGAAGGAGTGGTCGAGGCCGAGGTCCTGAAGTGGTTCGTGAAGCCCGGCGACGCCGTGGTCGAGGACCAGGCGCTCGTCGAGGTGATGACCGACAAGGCCACCGTGACCATCCCCTCGCCCAAGCGGGGTCGGGTGACGAAGCTGCTCTGGCAGGAGGGGGATCTCGCCAAGGTCCACCACGCCCTCCTGGAGATGGAGCTCGACTCCGACGCCGCCCGGGTTCCGGAGCCGGCACCGCCGGCGGAGGTGGAGAGCCTGGCGCAGGAGGCGCGCGAGGCCGTGACGGCCGGCCTGCCGGGCGCGGCGGCGGCGAGCGCGCCGCGGAAGGCTCTCGCCACGCCCGCCGTCCGGGCGCTCGCCCGGGAGATGGGCGTCGAGCTGGGGGCGGTCGCCGGGAGCGGTCCGGGCGGGCGGGTGACGAAAGAAGACGTGCTGGGAGGGGCGCGCGCGAACGGCAAGCCCTCTGCCGCCCGGGCCGCCCCTTCGGCCCCCGCGGCCGTCTCCTACCCGGCAGGCGCGATCGAGGTCGTGCCGGTGCGGGGGCTGAGGCGGCGCATCGCCGAGAAGATGGCCCAGTCGACTCGCACCGCGGCCCACTTCACCTTCGTGGAGCAGGTGGACGCGGGTGAGCTCGTGGCGCTGAAGGACCGGATGGCGCGGGCGGCCGCCGAGGAGGGGGTGAAGCTCACCTTCCTGCCCTTCATCGTCAAGGCGGCGGTGGCGGCGCTCCGGGCGTTCCCGATCCTGAACGCCTCCTTCGACGAGGAGAAGGGCGAGATCCACCTGAAGCGCTGGTACGACATCGGGGTCGCCACGTCCACCGAGCAGGGTCTCACGGTGCCGGTGCTGCGGCGCGCCGGGGAGCGGTCCATCCTCGAGCTGGCGCGGGAGATCGAGCGGCTCGGGGTGGAGGCGAAGGCCGGGAAGCTCCGGCCGGAGGACGTGGGCGGATCGACCTTCACCGTCACGAGCCTGGGCGCGCTCGGCGGGCTCTTCGCCACCCCCGTCCTTCACTATCCGGAAGTGGGCATCCTGGGCGTGCACCGCATCCGCCCCACGCCGGTGGCCCGGGACGGGCAGGTCGTGGTGCGCGACGTCATGCACCTCTCGCTCACGAGCGACCACCGGGTGGTCGACGGCGACCAGGCGGCCGCCTTCGTCTACCAGGTGATCCGGTACCTCGAGGACCCGAGCCTCCTCTTCTTGCGAATGGCGTGAAACCCCGGCCCGGGCCAGGTGTTTAACCCCTCGGGTCGGCGGGGTGTACGATCCCATCCGGGTCTCCCGTTGCGCCTGCCGGCGCATTTCGGGGGCTCGCAGCGAGGTCCTGAATGGCGAAACCCTCCACGGTGCGAAGGGCGCTTCCTGGCGCTGCGGGCGGGCTCCTGCTCTCGCTCGTCGCCGCCTGCTATTCCTCGTCTTCCGGGGGAACGGGCTACGTCACGCAGTCCGTGGCCGTGGCCGATCTGAACGGTGACGGCAACCTCGACATCGTGGGGGCGAACGCCGCCTCCGTTCCGCAGCAGAGCTTCTTGAGCTCGCGCATCCAGATCGGCTCGATGCAGGGCAGCTTCGAGCACCCGGTGCGAACCGCGACGGGGCTACAGCCCGTGGCGATCGCCGTCGGAGACCTGAACGGGGACGGGCTTCCCGACGTGGCGGTGGCCGACCACATGGCGACGGGCGCGAGCTACTTCGTGGACGTGCAGTTCCAGGTGCCGGGAAGCCCCGGCCTCTTCTCGGCCCCGCTCCAGCTGTCGCTCGGGGGGCAGCAGCCGACCGACCTCGCGCTCGCCGACCTGAACGGGGACGGCAAGCTCGACGTGGCCGTGGCCGCGAGCGGGGAGGGCGCCCTGCAAGTGTTCTTCCAGGGGCCAGGAGCGGGCGTGTTCGAGCCCGCCACCTCCTTCCCCGTCGGGGACGAGCCCACCGCGGTGGCGGCGTCCGACCTCATGGGCTCGGGTCACCTCGACCTCGTCGTCGTCACCAGGACCGGGAAGGCGTCGGTGCTCCTGCACGGCGCGGTCCCCGGAACCTTTTTGTCTCCCGTGGCTTACGCCGCCGGGACGAGCCCCGCCGGGGTCCAGGTCGCCGACATGAACGGCGACGGCCACCCCGACATCCTGGTCGCCGATTACGCTGGCGCGCTCCTCGTCCTCCTGCAGAGCTCGGCGGGCGACGGGACGTTCCAGGCGGCGGTGAGCTACAGCACCCAGGACTACGGGTCGTGCTCGCTGGCGGTGGCCGACCTGAACGGCGACGGCAAGCCCGACGTCGCGGTCGCGAACGCGGGCCCGTCGGGCCAGCCCGGCTCCCTGGCGGTCTTCCTGCAGGACCCGTCGACGCCGGGAGTCCTGAACCCCCCCGCGATCTACCCGGGGTACTGGGGGCCGCTCTGGGTGGTCATCGGCGACATCGACGCGGACGGGAAGCCCGACCTGGTGGTCGCCGACGGCGGCCCCTACATCCGCTACCAGAGCCCCACCGTCCCCGGGACCTTCCTGCCGCCGGTCTGGCTCTTCCAGTGAGAACGCCCGGGGCCCGGTCAGCCGGGGCCTCACGTGCTAGGATCCGCCGGCGTCGCGCGCGTGACGGCGGGTGACGGCCGGGGCTCGTCGCCGCGAGCCCTGGCAAGGCGGAGGCGCAGGCTGATCGACACCCACTGCCACCTCGACAAGGCCGCCTTCGAGGGCGATCGCGACTCGGTCCTCGAGCGGGCGCGGGGCGCCGGGGTCTCGACCTTCGTCGTGCCGGCGACGGGGCCCGCGGGCTGGCGGCCGCTCCTCGCCTTTGCCAGCGCCCGCCCGGGAGTCCACGTCGGGCTCGGCATCCACCCACAGCTCTTGCCGGAGATCGATCCCGGGGACGACGACCGCCACCTCTCGGACCTGGAGGGCCTGCTCGCGAGCGGAGGGGCGGTCGGGGTGGGGGAGTGCGGGCTCGACGGCCCGACCGCCGAGGCGGGCGCGACCATGGACCGGCAGCGGGAGGTATTGCGGGGGCAGCTTCGCATCGCCCGCAGGCTCGGGCTGCCGGTGATGCTGCACGCGCTGCGGGCCCACGACGCCCTGCTCGGCTTGCTGGAGGACGAGGGGCTCCCCGCCGGCGGCGTCCTCCACAGCTTCTCGGGGAGTGCCGCCCACGTCGCGCGCTACCTCCCGTTCGGGCTTCACTTCTCGTTCGCCGGCCCGGTCACCTACCCCTCGGCGCGCAAGCCACTCGCAGCGGCGCGCGCCGTCCCGCGGGACCGGCTCCTCCTCGAGACCGACGCGCCCGACCAGACCCCGTGGCCGCGGCGGGGGCGGAACGAGCCCGCCTACCTGCCGCTCGTCGCCGAGGCGCTCGCCGGCGCGCTCGGGTGCGGGTCGGCCGAGGTCGACGCCCTCACGAGCGCCAACGCCCGGCGCCTCTTCCGCCTCGTCCCGCGCTGAGCCCTCCTTGGGATCGCCCCGGCCCGCCGCCCGCTTCGACCGCAACGCCCGCCTCCTCGGGCTCGAGGCGGTGGAGCGGCTCTTGCGGGCGCGCGTCGCGGTCCTCGGGCTCGGCGGCGTCGGCTCCTTCAGCGCCGAGGCGCTCGCGCGGGCCGGGGTCGGCTCCCTCACTCTCGTCGACGGCGAGCGGGTGGACGAAACGAACGCCAACCGGCAGCTGCACGCCCTCGACGGCGAGTTCGGGCGCTTCAAGGCCGAGGTCCTCGCCGAGAGGCTGCGCCGCGTCGCCCCCGCGTCCCGGATCGAGGCGGCGTGCGAGCCCTACTCCGCGGAGAGCGCGCCCCGACTGGTCGAGAGGGGCCTCTCCTTCGTGGTCGACGCCATGGACACGGTGGTGGCGAAGCTCCACGCCATCGCCCGCTGTCGCGAGCTCGGCGTGCCCGTCGTCACCGTCCTCGGCTCCGCCGGCCGTCTCGACCCGACGGCGATAGAGGTCACCGACCTGTGCGAGTCGCACACCGACCAGCTGGCGAAGGACGTCCGCAAGTACCTGCGGCGGCGCCACGGGATCTCGGCGGCACAGCCGCTCGGGGTCCTCGCCGTCTGGTCGAAGGAGGCGCCGCGCCCGACGCTCGCGCTCCCCGGGGACGAGGAGGGCATCCCCGGCGTCCGTCCGGCCGGGCCGGGTCGGCGGCCGCCGAAGTGCTTCGGGAGCGTGGCCTTCGTCACCGGCGCCTTCGGGCTGGCGGCGGCGGGCGCGGTGGTGCAGACGATCTCCGGGGTCTCCCCGCCCGCGCGGCCGGTGGACGAGGCGGAGCGAAGGCGGCGACGGAAGAGCCGGTAGCGCTCGAGGCCCCGACGGGGCTCGGCGAAATGCGGGACGCGAGGGGCGACCGCCGGTATATTTCCAGGAAGTTCGGGGAGATCGCGAATGGCGACCAAGACATTCGACGCGGTGGTGGTGGGGGCCGGCCCGGGCGGCTACGTGGCGGCCATCCGCCTCGCGCAGCTCGGCAAGAAGACGGCGCTCGTCGAGCGCGAGTCGCTCGGCGGGGTCTGCCTCAACTGGGGCTGCATCCCCTCGAAGGCGCTCATCGCCGCGGCGAATCTGGTCGAGGACGTGCGCGGTGCCGGGGACCGGGGGATCGTGAGCGGGCCCGTGAAGGTGGACGTGGCCAAGCTGCGCCAGTTCAAGAACGACGTGGTGAAGAAGCTCGTCGGCGGCGTCGGCCAGCTCGAGAAGGGCAACGGCGTCGAGGTGCTGAAGGGGACGGCGACCTTCGTCGGGCCGAACGCCGTCGAGGTCGAGGGCGCCGAGAAGGTGAGGGTGGAGGCGCCCGCCTTCCTCGTCGCCACCGGCGCGCGCCCCATCCAGATCCCGGGCTTCGAGTTCGGCGCCGACGTCTGGGGCGCCAAGGAGGCGGTCGACCTCCCCGAGATCCCGGGGAGGCTCGTCGTCATCGGCGGGGGCGTCATCGGCCTCGAGCTCGGCACGGTCTACGCCAAGCTGGGCTCGAAGGTGACGGTGGTCGAGGCCCTGCCCACCATCCTGACCGGAGTCGACCCGGAGGCGGTGCGGCTCGTGCAGAAGGGGCTCCGGCAGCGGGAGGTGGCGGTCCACGTGAACGCCAAGGCGAAGGGGCTCGAGCGCAAGGGCGGCGCGCTCGGGGTGAGGATCGAAGTGGAGGGGAAGGAGCAGGTCGTCGACGCCGACAAGGTCCTCGTGGCGGTGGGGTTCCGCCCCAACACCGAGGGGCTCGGGCTCGAGAGGGCCGGGGTGAATATCGACGGCCGCGGCTACGTGACGGTGAACGAGCGCTTCCAGACGAGCGCGCCCTCCATCTACGCCTTCGGGGACATGACCGGCCCGCCATTCCTCGCCCACAAGGCCTCGAAGGAGGGGGAGATCGCCGCCGAGGTGATCGCGGGACGCAAGTCCGCGCGCGACTGGGTGGCGCTCCCCGCCGCCGTCTTCACCGATCCGGAGGTGGCCACCGTCGGCCTCTCGGAGGAGGAGGCGCGCCGGCAGGGGAGCGACCCCATCGTGGGGAAGTTCGCCTTCGCGGCGCTCGGGAGGGCCATCGCCATCCACCACACCGAGGGGTTCGTGAAGGTGATCGGCGACCGGGAGTCGAAGCTGCTGCTCGGCGTCACCATCGTCGGGCCGGAGGCCTCCGACCTCATCGCCGAGGGCGCGCTCGCCCTGGAGATGGGGGCCTACCTGGAGGACGTTGCGCTCACCATCCACGCCCATCCCACGCTCCCCGAGGCCTTCATGGAGGCCTGCAAGGCGGCCCTGGGGGAGGCGATCCACGCCCTCAACCGGCCGGAGCGGCCGCGGCGGGAGAAGACGGGCGCCTCGGCCGAGGCCTGAGGGGGAGGGCCCTTTGCGCACGCTCCGCGTCCACCGGCTCGGGCGGGTGGAGTATGCCGACGGCCTCGGGCTCATGCGGCTGGCGGCGGAGCGGGTGCGGGCCCGGGAGCCGGCGGAGACCGACTGGCTCTTCCTCCTCGAGCACCCCCCCGTGCTCACCCTCGGGCGCGCCGCCGACGGCGCCCACATCGTCGCCTCCGCGGAGTGGCTGCGCGGCCGTGGCTTCGAGGTGCACGAGACCGACCGCGGCGGCGACGTCACCTACCACGGGCCTGGGCAGCTCGTCGCCTACCCGGTGGTCGACCTCGCCGACCGCCCGGACGTGCGCCGCTTCGTCCACGACCTGGAGGAGGCGATGATCCGTGCCTGTCGCGACTTCGGGGTGGTGGCGGGCCGGCACCCGGAACACCGCGGCGCCTGGGTGGGGCCGAGGAAGATCGGCGCCGTCGGGGTGCACCTCTCCCGCTGGGTCTCCACCCACGGCATCGCCCTCAACGTCGCCCCCGACCTCTCGCACTTCTCGACCATCGTCCCCTGCGGGATCGCCGAGCCAGGCCTCGGGGTGACGAGCCTCTCGGCGGAGCTCGAGCGCTCGGGGGAGCCTCCGCCCGCGCTCGCCGACGCGGAGGAGCGCTTCGCCGCCCACCTCGCCGAGCTCCTCGGCCGCCGGCGCGAGGACCGGGGCTTCGACCTCCACACCGTGTCGGTGGTGCCGACGGCGGCCGACGGGCGGGTGCTGCTCTTGCGCCGCAGCGAGGCGCGAGGGGGGTTCTGGCAGCCGGTGACCGGGCGCATCGAGCCGGGGGAGACGCCCGCCGAGGCCGCCCGGCGCGAGCTCCTCGAGGAGACGGGGATCGACGCGGCGGTGGACCCGCTCGGCTACCGGCACGGATTCGGCCTGGAACCGGGCTTGGGGGGCAGGGGGGACGACCTCCGGACCGCGGAGGAGACGGCGTTTCGGGCCCGGGTCCCGGCGGCGGGCGCGGTCCGGCTCTCCGAGGAGCACGCCGAGCACGCCTGGCTCTCCCTCGCCGAGGCAGAGTCACGGCTCCGGTACGCGGGGCTCAAGAAGGCAGTCCGGCTCGCGACCGCGGGCGCCCGGACGGCGTAGGGGGCCGGCCGCGGGCGCAGCGGGTTCTTGCCCGGCGCCTCACTTCGTGGTCTTTTCCTCCCGCCCAACCATCCGGGACGACGACATGATCACCGTAGAGAAGATCGGCGGCACGTCGATGTCGCGCTTCGACGAGGTCCTGAAGAACATCATCCTGCGCGACAGCTCGAGGATCCACGGCCGCGTGTACGTGGTGTCGGCCTACGCCGGCGTGACGAACCAGCTGCTCGAGCACAAGAAGACCGGCGAGCCGGGCGTCTACGCCAGGTTCGCCTCGGGCGACAACTACGCCGCGGCCCTCGAGGGCCTGCTCGAGAAGCTGAAGGCCATCAACGCCGCCTTCGTCCCGCTCGGGCTCGACCTCGCCTTGGCCAACGGCTTCCTCGAGCGCCGCATGCTCGGGCTCAAGGGCTACCTCGACTCCATGCGCCACGTGCTGGCGAGCGGGTACCTCCGGCGCGACAGCGTGCTGCTCGCCGCCCGCGAGATGCTCGCCGCCGTGGGGGAGGCCCACAGCGCCTTCAACAGCGTCGCCATCCTGAAGGCGAAGGGCGTCCGCTCCCTCTTCATCGACCTGACCGGCTTCGACGACGACGACGCCATCAGCATCGACCAGCGGATCCACAAGTCGTTCCAGGGCGTCGACGCCTCCCAGCAGGTGGTGGTGGCCACCGGCTACACCAAGGGAGTCGAGGGCATCATGCGCGAGTTCGACCGCGGCTACTCGGAGGTGACCTTCTCGAAGATCGCGGTGGAGCTGCGCCCCGCCGAGGCCGTCATCCACAAGGAGTTCCACCTGTCCTCGGCGGACCCGGAGATCGTGGGCGCCGGAAACACCGTCATCGTGGGAGCCACCAACTACGACGTGGCCGACCAGCTGGCCGACGTGGGCATGGAGGCCATTCACCCGAAGGCGGCCAAGCCCATGGAGCTCGCCGGCATCCCCATCCGCCTCAAGAACACCTTCGAGCCGGATCACCCGGGGACCCTCATCACCAAGGACTACGTGGGGGAGAAGGCGCGCATCGAGGTCATCGCCGGGACGAACAAGGTGGTCATCGTCGAGATCCACGACCCCCTCATGGTCGGGACGGTGGGGTTCGACCTGGGCCTGATGGAGATCTTCAAGAAGTACGGGATCTCCTACATCCTCAAGGCAACCAACGCGAACTCCATCACCCACGTCATCTGGGAGAAGTCGGTCACCCCGGCGTTCGTCGAGGAGCTCGAGAACGCCTACCAGCAGGTGACGGTGCAGCCGGCCGCGGTGGCCTGCGTCATCGGCTCCAACATGGCCATCCCGGGCGTGCTGGCGCGGGCGGCGCAGGTGCTCGCCGAGAACGACGTCAACGTGAACTGCTTCTCCCAGTCCTACCGCCAGGTGAACATGCAGTTCGTCATCGACCGCGGCAACTACAAGAGGGCGATCACGGCCCTCAACCAGGCCCTGTGCCTCGGTGGAAAGCGGGCCGAGAAGACCTAGAGATCGAGGCCGCCCTCGTCGACGAGGGCGCAGAGGGCCTCCAGGTCGCGGTGGAGCTCCCGGTCCTCGTCGAGGTGCGGGATGCGCGCGCGGATGCGCGCATGCGCCTCCCCCACCTTGGCCGCGGGCGCGAGCGGGCGGCGCAGGTCGACCGCCTGGGCCGCCACCAGGAGCTCGATGGCGAGGCAGGTGCGGACGTTCTCCACCACCTGGCGGGCCTTGAGCGCGGCGGTCATGCCCATGGAGACGTGGTCCTCGCGCCCGGCGGAGGAGGGGATGGAGTCGACGCTGGCGGGGTGGGCGAGCACCTTGTTCTCCGACACCAGCGCTGCGCTCGACACCTGGGCGATCATGTAGCCGGAGTCGAGGCCGGGGTTGTGCGCCAAGAACGGCGGCAGCCCCGAGAGCGAGGGGTTGACGAGCTGCTCCACGCGCCGCTCGGAGATGGTGGCGAGGTGGGAGACGGAGATGGCGAGCACGTCGAGCGCCAGCGAGACCGGCTGGCCGTGGAAGTTGCCCCCGGAGACGATGTCGCCCCGGTCGGCGAAGACGAGCGGGTTGTCGGTGGCCGCGTTGACCTCGTTCTCCAGGATGCCGCGGCAGAACCGGATCCCGTCGCGGGCCGCCCCGTGGACCTGTGGCATGCAGCGCAGCGAGTAGGGGTCCTGGACCTTGCGGCAGCCCGGGCCCTGGTGCGAGGCGTTGATCTCCGAGCCCTGCAAGAGAAGGCGCAGCCGGGAGGCGGAGGCGATCTGGCCGGCTTGCCCGCGGATGGCGTGCATCTGCGGCTCGAAGGGGCGGTGGGAGCCGAGGAGCCCCTCGAGCGTCATCGCCCCCGCGAGGTCGGCGAGCGAGGCGAGCCGCTCGGCGCGCAGGAGGGCGAGAGCCCCGACCGCCGCCATGGCCTGGGTGCCGTTCACGAGCGCGAGCCCCTCCTTGGCGCCGAGCGCGACCGGCGCGAGCCCGACCGCCTCGAGAGCCGTGCGGGCCGGGAGGCGGCGACCCTCGACGAGGGCCTCGCCCTCGCCGATGAGGACGAGCGCCAGGTGCGCGAGCGGGGCGAGGTCGCCGGAGGCGCCCACCGAGCCCCGCTCGGGGACGACCGGGATGCACCCGCGGTTGAGCATGGCGATGAGCAGGTCGAGGGTCTGCTCCCGGATGCCGCTGTAGCCCTTCGCGAGCACGTTGGCGCGCAGCAGGAGGAGGGCGCGCGCCTCTGGGAGCGGAAGCGGGGCGCCCACCCCGGCGGCATGCGAGAGCACCAGGTTGCGCTGCAGCCGCTCCAGGTCGCCCTTCGGGATGTGGACCTCGGCGAGGGTGCCGAAGCCGGTGTTGATGCCGTAGTGCGGCTCGTCCTCGCTCGCCCGGCGGTCGACGAGGGCGCGCGCGGCGCGCACCTTCTCGCGGCTCTCGGGGGCGAGCTCCACCCGGGCGTCGGCCCGGGCAACGGCCTCGATCTCCTCCAGTCGCAGGGTGTCGCCGTCGAGGAGAAGGGTCGTCATCGTCCACCGTCCTTTGCCGGGGCCGGTCCCACCCCGGGGTGCCCGCCAGCGTGGCACGACGAAGGCTCGCCGGCCAGACCGCCCACCGGATCGAGCTGCCGCACCCTCAGTCGGAGAGGGCCGAGCGCGGTAGCCTGCGGCGGCGCGCTACGCTAGGCTCGCATTCCTCCCCCGGAGGCCTTCGTGCGGATCCAGTGCGAGCGCTGCTCGACCACCTACGAATTGGACGACTCGCGCTTGCCGCCGTCGGGCGCCTCGGTGCAGTGCACGCGCTGCCAGCACGTGTTCCGGGCCTTCCCGGCGGGAGCGGCCGACAAGACCTGGCTGGGGCATCCCCCGCCGGCGCCGCCCTTCGACCCGGCGGTGCCACGCCCGCGGGGCGAGGCCGCCCCCGCCGCGCGCGTTCGCGCAGAGGCCCCGGTGACGCCGTCCGAGGCCCGGGCCCGCCCGGTCACGCCGCCCCCCGCCGTGCCGGGCCGCGACCCGCGAGGGGACACCACGGTGTCCCGGCTTGCCACCCGCCTGAGGGCTCGGCGCAAGCGCGCCTGGATGCTGCCGGCGGCCGCCCTGCTGGCGGCGGCGGCGGCCGGGGCGACGTGGCTCGTCCTCCGCAGCCGGGTCGATCCCGCCGCCCTGGCGCTCCGGGCCGAGGCGCAGGCCCTGCTCCTGCGCGACGATCGCGCGAGCCTGGACGCCGCGGTGTCGAAGCTCGCAGCCTCGGCCACCGCCGATCCGGGCTACTCGGCGGCGAGGGCGGACGAGGCCTTGGCGCTCCTGCTGCTCTCCGACGACGCGGCCGAGGAGGCGCGCCCGCCGGAGGACCGCTTCCGGGCACTCGACGCCGAGCGGGTGCGCGAGGAGTCGGAGCGCTCGCCCGGGTGGGAGGCGCGCCAGGCCCAGGTCGTCTCGCGCATGCGCGCCGCGCAGGCCGAGTCGCAACCCATGCGGGCGCGCTCGCGCGCGCTGCGCGAGGAGGCCCTCGCACTCCTGCGGCCGCTCGCGCGCGGGAGGTCGCCGGAGGTGGAGGTCGAGCGCGCGCTCGCCCTCTACTATGCACTCGAGGGAGAGTTCGAGCGGGCGGAGCAGGCGGCCGGCCGCGGAAGCGACGACCCCTGGATCGCGTTCGCGCTCGCCACCGCCGGGTCGCGCCGCCGCGGTGCCGCACCCAGCGGGGAGGACGCGGTCGTCGCTCTGGAGCGCCTGGCGGCGGCGCACCCGGAGATGCTCCGGGGGCGGATGTCCCTCGCGCGGGCTCTCGTCGCGGCGGGCCGGCGCGACGAGGCGGTGACCGTCCTCGACGGGATCCTGGCGACGAACGTGGTGCACGAGCGCGCCAAGGCGCTCAAGGCCCAGATCCTCGCCCCTCCTCCGGTCGCGGTGACCGCGGCTCCCTCGACTGCGGCGGCGCCTCCGCCGCGAAAGACGGGGCACCTGCCGCGGCTGCGGGCGAAGCCGTGAAGGCGGGGTGGAGGGCTCGAGCCTAGGGGGCGCTCGCGACGCCGACGACCAGGCTCCCGGCCGGCAGGGCGCTCGATCCAGCGAGGAGGGTGTCGTTGAGACGGCGCCCGGTCGCGGGATCGGCGATCTGGTTGGGGTAGCCGAGGTTCACCCGCACGCGAGCCACCCCACGAGCGAGCCGGTGCAGCACGATGGCGGTGCCGTCCGGCTCCACCTTGGCGACGAGCCCCACGTGCACCGCGGGTCCCCCGGGCCGGTCGGCGAGGAACAAGAGGTCGCCCGGAGCACAGCGCGTCAAGGGGTGCAGCGAGCCGCGGCGCTCTGCCACCGCGTGCAGGGAAGCGGCGTCCCGCGCCGCCGCGGGAAGCGGGTGGCCGGCGTGCTCGTAGGCGGCGCGGACGAGGGCGGAGCAATCGGGTCCGTAGTCGCGGCCGTCGAGGACGATGGACCGGTGCCCCACCAGGGACTCGGCCGCGTCCACCGCGCGGCGTGCCTCGGGAGGGGAGTCGGTCGCCGAAGCGAGGGCTGGGTCGGCAGCGCGCAAATAGCGGGAGCCGACCCAGCCATCGCCGGACGGCGGGGGCAGGGTCCGGCGGGGCCCGGCCGAGCTCGTGCAGCCCTCGCCGAGGGCGAGGGCGAGGAGAACGAGCCAGCGCGACGGGGGTACCGCCATGGGGCCACTCTAGCCCCCGCGGAGCGTCCGTCCAGTTATCGCACTCTGGACGACTTCAGCGCACATCGTGTGTCCGAGCTCCCTGGTAGGGTCTCCTCCCCATGTCGCGCCGCTACCAGCTGCGCTCGGCCGCCGGAGCCGGGCGGCCGTTCGACGCGGGCGGCCAGCTGAACGAGGAGCAGCTCGCCGTCGTGGAGGCGGGCGACGGGCCGCTCCTCGTCATCGCCGGGGCGGGCTCGGGCAAGACGAGGACGCTCACCTGGCGGGTCTCGCGCCTCCTCCACGGCGGGCTTGGTCCCGAGGGGCTCTTGCTCCTCACCTTCACGAACAAGGCGGCGCGCGAGATGCTGCGCCGGGTGGAGGAGGTGGCCCGGGTGGACACCCGCTCCATCTGGGGCGGGACCTTCCACCACGTCGCCCACCGGGTGCTCCGGGAGCATGGCGAGCTACTCGGCTACGAGCGCGGCTACTCCATCCTCGACCGCGAGGACTCGCGCGACGTGATGGGCGCCGCCATCGCCGACTGCGGGCTTTCGGTGGGGGCGAGGAGGTTCCCCAAGGCCGACGTGCTCCTCGACCTCGTCTCCATGGCGGTGAACACCCAGACCCCACTCGCCGACGTGCTCGTCGAGCGGCGACCGCAGTTCGCGCCCCTCATCGACGACGCCCTCCGGGTGGCGCGGCGGTACGCCGAGCGCAAGCAGTCCATGAACGCCATGGACTTCGACGACCTGCTCCTCAACTGGAAGATCCTGCTCGTGGAGCACGAACCGGTCCGGGCCGCCCTCGCCGAGCGCTTCCGCCACGTCCTCGTCGACGAGTACCAGGACACGAACCGCCTGCAGGGCGACGTGGTGGACCTCGTCGCCTCCGCCCACCGAAACCTGTGCGTGGTCGGGGACGACGCCCAGAGCATCTACTCCTTCCGCGGGGCGCACTTCGCGAACATCCTGGAGTTCGAGAAGCGCTACCCCGACGCGACCCGATTCCACCTCACCGTCAACTATCGCTCGACGCCGGAGATCGTGGCGCTCGCCAATGCTTCCATCGCCTACAACCTGAAGCAGTTCGCGAAGGAGCTGCGGAGCGTCCGGCCCGCGGGGGTGCTGCCAGGCCTCGTCCCCTGCCGCGACGTCGAGCAGCAGGCGGCCTTCGTGGCTCAGCGGGTGCTGGAGCTGCGTGACGAGGGCTTCCCCCTCTCGGAGATCGCCATCCTCTACCGGGCGCACCACCACTCCATGGAGGTCCAGTTCGAGCTGGCGCGCCGCGGCATCCCCTTCGTGGTCCGCAGCGGGGTTCGCTTCTTCGAGGCGGCCCACGTGAAGGACGTGCTCGCGTACCTCCGCTTCCTCCACAACCCGGGCGACGAGCTCGCCCTGAAGCGACTCCTCAAGCTCGCCCCGGGCATCGGCAGCATGACCGCCGACTCGGTGTGGAGCGCGCTCTCGGCGCGGCGCCGGGGCGGCCAGGGCGAGGTCGGCGAGCTCCTCTCCCCGGACGTGGCGGCGCAGGTGCCTCCGAAGGGGCGCGAGGGATACCGGCGCACCGCCGAGCTGCTGCGGTCGCTCGCCCGCCCTCCCACGAAGGACCTGCCGGGCGAGTGCATCGACCGGGTGCTCGAGGGCGGCTACGAGGAGTACCTCCGCGCCGCCTTCGTGAACGCGGAATCGCGCCTCGAGGACGTTCGCCAACTCGCCGAGTACGCGCGCGGCTACGAGGACGCCGAGGCGTTCCTCGCGGAGATCTCCCTCCTCACCGAGCTCACGGCGGAGACCGTTGCCGAGGCCGAGGAGCCCGACGAGAAGATGGTGCTCTCGAGCGTGCACCAGGCGAAGGGGCTGGAGTGGAGGGCGGTGTTCGTGATCTGGCTCGCCGACGGCCGCTTCCCGAGCGCGCAGGCGCTGCGAGACCCGGATGGGGAGGAGGAGGAGCGGCGCCTCTTCTACGTGGCCTGCACCCGAGCCAAGGACGAACTCGGCCTCTGCTACCCGCTCGTGGCGGCGCCGCGCGATCGGGAGCGCGTAGTCCTGAAGGCGTCCCGTTTCATCGAGGAACTGCCCGGCGAGCCGGCGGTCTACGAGCGCTGGCAGCTCGAGGAGGGTGCGGGCGCGCCGGTCCTGGAACTGGCGGGGCGCTCCAGCTCCGCTCTCGCGGCGATGGCGCTCCCCGCCCTCTTCGGGGCCCGGGCGGAGCCGGACGCGGAGGGGGAGGGAGACGGGGACCTCTCCTCCTGACTTGGCGCACATCCGCGCACGGGCTCCAAAAGGCGAAGTGACGGACGCCCTGTGCTAGAAGGGGGGGGATGTCCGCGACCCCCGGCCGCGACAAGCCCATCATCGGGATCGACCTCGGAACCACCAATACGTGCGTGGCGCACGTTCGCAACCGCATTCCGCGGGTGGTCCCGACCGACAAGGGAAGCCTCATCCTCCCGAGCGTCGTCGCGCTCGCCGATCGGGGAGAGTTCCTGGTGGGAGGGGCTGCCAAGGACCAGCTCCTCACCAACCCCACCAACACCATCTACGGGGCGAAGCGCCTCATCGGGCGCAAGTTCCACTCGAGGGTCGTCCAGGACCTGCGCTCCTACTACTCCTACGACATCGTCGAGGGTCCGCAGGGCGAGGCCGCCGTCTCGCTCGGGAGCCGCGTCTACACCCTGCCTCAGATCTCGGGGATGGTGCTCGCGCACGTGAAGAAGATCGCCGAGGCCTTCCTGGAGAAGGAGGTCCCCGAGGCCATCATCTCGGTGCCCGCCTACTACAACGACAGCCAGCGCCAGGCGGTGAAGGAGGCGGGGCGCTACGCCGGCTTCGAGGTGAAGCGCATCGTCAACGAGCCCACCGCGGCCGCACTGGCATACGGCTTCAACCGGGGGCTCGACCAAAAGATCCTGGTCTACGACCTGGGCGGCGGCACCTTCGACGTCTCGGTGCTGCAGCTGCAGCACAACGTCTTCGAGGTGCTGGCCACGGGGGGCGACACCTTCCTCGGCGGGGTGGATTTCGACAACCGCATCATCGACTACGCGCTCGACGAGTTCTGGCGCGAGCACAAGCTGGACCTGGCCCAGTCCCCCATCGCCATGCAGCGGGTGAAGAAGGCCGCGGAGGCGGCCAAGATCGACCTCTCCCTCATCCCCAACACCGCCCTCGACCTCCCCTACATCGAGGAGCGCAAGGGGAAGCCGGTCGACCTCCGGCTGTCGCTCTCCCGGCTGCAGCTGAACGACCTGACGAGCGACCTGGTGGACCGCACTTTCGAGCTCTGCGACCGGGTGCTCGTCGAGAAGGGCATCCGGCCCCAGGACGTGGACGAGGTCATCCTGGTGGGCGGTCAGAGCCGCATGCCCCTCGTCCAGGACCGAATCCGGGAGCACTTTGGGCGGCCGGCCCGCAAGGGGGTCCACCCCGACGAGTGCGTGGCGCTCGGAGCCGCTCTCCTCGGGGACTCCCTCGACAGCATCGACTCAGTCACCCTGGTGGACGTCCTCTCCATGCCCATCGGGATCGCGGCGCCGAACGACCGCTTCCGCCGCGTCCTCGAGAAGAACCAGCCCATCCCCGCCACGCGGAGCTTCCGGCTGCCGCCGCCCCGGGAGCCCGGAAAGCCCATCGAGATCGACATCTACCAGGGCGACAGCGACCAGATCGTGGACGACGAGTTCCTCGGGTCGCTGCGCCTCCCGGCGGCGGCGACCGGGCGGCGCATCGACTTCAAGCTCGACGAGGAGTGCCTGCTGCGGGTCAGCTTCGACGACCCGCAGCGGGGCATGGTGGAGGTGGACTTCGCCACCCGCGACACCCCCGAGGCGGTGCGCCGCGCCCTCGCCGAGTCGGCTCCGGGGCGAGACGGGCGGACCCTGCCCGAGCCGAGGCGCGGCGGCCTCTTCGGCTGGCTCAAGCGGAGTTAGAGGATGCGCTTCGCGTCGCGACAGTGGCTGGCGGCTCTGGCGGACGCCGTGAACCGCCATCCGGACCTGCCGCGCGCGCTCGAGGGGCTCGGAGCCGACCTGGCCGCCGTGGTCGAGGCCGATCCCCCGGCGTTCCGCCGGAACGTGGCGGCCTGGGGAAGGCAGGAGAACGGCCGGATCGCCGAGTGGCGCCTGCTCGAGGACGAGGACGAGATCCTGGAGCTCGGGCCCGCATATGTGGTGCGCGCTCCCTACCGGCTCTGGAAGCAGCTCGTGAGGGGCGAGGCCGACCCCGTGGAAGCGGCCCTGTCGGGACGGGTGCGGGTGAAGGGCGACCTCGAGGGGCTCGTGCGCAGGGCGTCCTACCGTTACATCGTGGACTCGGTGCTTCGGCAGGTGGCGACGGAGTTTCCCGACGAGGTCCGGCCATGAGGGAGCGAAAGGGAATCGCCGGTGCCTTCATCGAGCAGGGCGTGCGCCTGGCTGGAAAGGCCGTGAAGGTCGTCCTCGACGACCCGCGGGGGCAGGAAGCGCTCGCCGCCGCCGTCGGTGTTGCCCAGAAGAGCCGGAGGCGAATCGGCGAGGTGCAGGAGAGGGTCCTGCGCGCTGTCGGGCTGCCGGCGAAGGCCGACTACGAGGACGTCGCCCGGCAGATGGCGCGGCTCAAGCGCAAGATCCGCGACCTCTCCCGCGAGGTCGAGCGCGGCGGCGAGGCCTCCCCGGACGACGACGGCGGCGAGGCGCCCTGACGGCTCCCGAAGGCCCCGGGAAGCGTTTGACACCATGCAACCCCGCGGGCATACTCCGCGGCCGCTCAAGGTTTCAGGGGCGCATAGCTCAGTGGTAGAGCACCGCCTTCACACGGCGGGGGTCGCAGGTTCGAGACCTGCTGCGCCCATCCCGAAAAGCTAAAAAATTATAGGCGGTTGAGAGAAATTCTCACCGCCTCTTTTCTTTGGCTTCGGGTCGCCGAGGGCGCCAAGGTGAAAGCCGAGGTGAAAAAAATAAGGCCCCGGATGGGGTGGGAAGCATTGCCCTCGCAGGGGCGGTCTCACGCGGCGCCGAATACGGCGCCGGCAAACAGGGCTACCGCAACCCGGACTTTCATATGCCCTCCGTGGCTGCGCCACCCTTGCACAAGGGCCTCGCACGACGTCCGTGATTGTGTAAGGGCGCCGCGGGCGGACGGCACG
>DATJZG010000056.1:0-37913 GCA_035499295.1 Anaeromyxobacteraceae bacterium | reverse complement strand
GTGAGCTTCGTTCTGCCCGCGGTCGGTGCTGCCGGCTACGCCAGCAATTCGGGTTACTGCATCCCCAACGCAGGCGACCTTTTCGCGCCAGGCATGCAGGCGAGGTCCGGAGGCCCGAAGGCGTCCCCGTAAGCGGGATGGCGGCCGGGCGCGCAGGCGCCCGGCTGCGCCAGCAGGCGATTGCCGTGGCGACCCTTCTGGGAGCATGAGGGGGACGTTAGGGCCCGAGAGTTCCGTTCCCGTCTAACACGGGATGAACGGCGGAGATCGAGGCGATCTTGTGGAGGAATCGCGAGGTGGCCCTGGCCGTCACTACGTACCCGGCGCGGGTGGTGGAACTGGAGGGGGCGATTCGACCGAGCTCCGGGTCGAAGATGAAGCCAGCCAGGACCCTCGTTTGAAAGGCGACGTGCGACGGCGGTGTCACCGGCCCTGGCTTGGCTAGGTGAGGCTCGGCCGCAGCACCTCCACCCGGAAAGGGCGTGGTGGGGATCACGTCGCTCGTGACATGTCGTGGCCTCCCTTCACCTCGGAGAGTGCTTCATGATCATCGAAAAGATCGAGCGACCGCCCGCGGAGGTGCTCACAGGATTCAAGGATCTCCTGCGCTACCAAGGCCTGATCGTCCAAGACGCTGTGGGGCATTGCGGTGGCGGCGGCGCTGCCGACATCGGGGCTCACGGCTTTGCAGGCAATTCGAGATTATGTACAGCCCAAGGCGGGAATCCGGATTCTGATCCACGGCGCGGCGGGCGCCGTGGGCTCGTTCGCAACCCAGATCGCCAAGCGCTGGGGCGCGCAAGTGATCGGGACGGCTACGGGCGAAGACATCGTGTACCTGCGCTCGCTAGGTCCCGTTCAGGTTGTGGACTACAAGCACGAGCGGTTTGAAACCGTGGGGCAGGTAGACGCCGTGCTGGACCTGATCGGCGGCGACACGGCGACGCGCTCCTTCGCGCTGTTGAAGAAGGGTGGCGTTATGGTTTCGACAGTTGGCGGTGTGAATGCGGAGCTGGCGGCGCGGGCGGGGATTCGGGGCGTAAACATGGGGCAAGAGCGAAGCGCGGCGGACTTGTCAGAGCTGGCGGACCTGGTGGAGCGCGGCGTCGTGAAGCCACGGATGGGCGAGGTGTTTCGGCTGGACCAGGGGCGTGAAGCACAGGATGCGAGCCAGCAAGGCCGGGCAAAGGGCAAAATCCTGTTAAAGGCTGCGTAAGCACGGACCGTCAAAAGTGCGGGTGACCTCGCACAGGGGATCGTGCGACGCCAACGACCGCAGGGCCGGCAACTCGGGACACCGTACTTGAAACGAGCACCGTATCGAAAGGAGCCGTCAATGACCGCCGTACAAGTTGAACAGAAGAGCTATGAGATGCCTCCGCGCGAGGGAATCACCATCGCGCATTTTCTCACAGTCGCCGATGTCGAGCGATCGGCTCGCTACTACGAAAAGGTCTTCGGCGCCCGCATTCTGACCATGGGTGACGGCAACGCGCCTCCGTACCTTCAGCTTGCGAATATCTGGATGATTCTGAACGTGGGGGGCGGGCCGACCCCGGACAAGCCCACGGTAACTCTCAGCGTCCCCGACCCGAATCACATCAACAGCTTTATGAATTTCCGCGTTGCGGATATTCAAGCGTGCTACGAATTGTGGAAAAGTAGGGGAGCCGAGTTCCTCACGCCGCCGATTCCCAAGTACGGCGAGATCCGGTGCTACATTCGCGACCCTGACGGCTATATCATCGAGGTCGGACAGAGCACCGAGCTCAAGTACGGTTAGTGCAAGGCGCGGATGAGATTCGGATTTACGGTGCGGGTGTTCTCATGAACCATCCGTGTCGAGCTAGTACTTTGGTCTTGATCACGTTCATCCCACTGATACGTAGTCGCGCTCTTGCCAATTAACGTCGGGGGCGCCGACCCCGGACAAGCCGTCGGTAACGCTCAGTGTCCCCGCCGACCCGGATAAGGTTAGCAGCTTCTTGAATATCCGCGTCTGGTGCCAAAGCTGGATCGCACCTTTGCCAGGATACCGACGCAGTGGGTTCAGAGTCTTGCATCCTTCTCTCCGGGTCGCACACTGCGCCGCCCGAGGGGCGAGCGCACTTCGACGACCTGCGCAAGAGCGGCAGCATCCGACTTCGCTCCAGCCCGGACAGTACCTACGCTGCACGGCGATGGTAGAAGCTCAGCCGGCCGCCCAGGCGCTCGTGGCGAACCACTGGCGCGTGGTCGTCGGCCGGCATCCCGGACAGGGCAGGCGTCGTGATCAGCTGGTTGTTAAGCCCCTGGTGGTTGCGCTCGAGGTGGTAATGGGCGACGTACTCAGAGATCGCGAGGCGCAGATGCCGCTCCCCCAGCGGCACGAGCTTGTCGAGACACTCCGACTTGATCGATAAAGCGAACCGTTCGGCGTACGCACTCAGATCGGGGCTTCGCGCCGGCAGTTTCACGCACTTTACTCCGGCTACTCCAAGGATTTCGACGAAGTCTGCGGTGAGGAGGTAGCGCGTCCCTTGGAGAAATCCGTCGACTGGGTCGGTGAGATTTCGAGCGATCCGGTTCATCCAGGCGCCGTACGGCTGGCGCACGATGCCGGCGATCTCGACGCGTCTTGTCTGGATGTCGATGACAAACAGGACGAAATACCGGAAAAGGCCTGTGAGGGTAAGCACCTCCACCGTAAAGAGGTCCGCAGCTGCGATCACGCCCAGGTGCGCCTTGATGAAGGTCTCCCAGGCCATCCCTTTTCCCCGCGAGGGCGCGGGTTCGAGGCCGTGCTCGAAGAGGATGCGCTTGATGGTGTTGCGACCGATTTCATGTCGCAGGTTTCTCAGGGCGCCGCGGATGCGTGTATACCCCCAGCTCGGGTTTTCCCTCGCGATCCGGACGACAAGCCCCTGGATGACCAGAGCCGTTTTCGGACGGCCTCTTCCGCGTCGAGCAGCGCCGTCGTAATTTCGGGCGATAAGCTCTCGGTACCAGCGCAGAATCGTGTCCGGCGTCACAAGCCCGGCCAGTTCAGTAAGTACCGCCGGCCCAGTATCTTCCCTTTTGCCGCGAGCCGCCGGCGCTGCTCGTCGGTGAAGCGCAGCCTCTTGGTACCCAGCTGCTCGCGAAGTACCCGATGCTCCCCCGTCAGGTACTCGATCATCGCAAGCTGGCGCCGGTTGACCCAACCGGCGAACGTCAACAAGAGAAATTGCAACGGCGCGGTGCTCATTACGGGCTACCATACCGTGCCGGAAATCGAGGTTGGACCGCCCTTTCGCAATCCAAGCCCACCATCAAGGTCCGAAGATCCCGGCCGTTAGGGACCGATCTAGTTGTGGCACCGGACGACAGGCGATCCTCGGCCACTACGGCGTCACCGAGACCGAGCGCTACGCGCACCTCGCCGCTGGCTTCTGGGCGGAAGGCGTTCACCAGGCGCTCGCGCTCGACCTGTCGCCGGCCGCGGAGCTAGTTTCGCTGGAGAATGCCCAGAAAATGCCCAGTGACCGCGACAAACACCGCGCAACTAGCCTAACTCACAAGTAAAATGCCGGAGCCGCCCTGTAAGCCGGGTTCTGTGACGCCGGAATACCGGCGACGACGAACATTCCTCTCGGACGCGCGTTGCCGCGCGCCTCTAGCGAGCCGTACCCGGAGGCTCCGACCGGGCCAGTCTTCCACCCGCTTGCGCAGGTGCACCCGCCGTGGCGGGCGGCCTCCCTATTTGCTCTTGCACCGGGTGGGGTTTGCCTTGCCACCCCGGTTACCCGAGGCGCGGTGCGCTCTTGCCGCACCTTTTCACCCTTGCCACGCGCGCCTTTCGGCGCCGTTCGGCGGTTTGTTCTCTGTGGCACTTTCCTGCGGGTCACCCCGACCGGTCGTTGACCGGCACCCTGCCCTGCGGTGCCCGGACTTTCCTCGGCGGCCCTAAACGGGCCGACGCGTTCGCCCGGACGGCTCCGGCCCTCGAGATGTAACACGCTCGGCGCGGGTCGGGCAATCGAGCCGGGGGGGCCTGGAATTCCTACAGGCGCAAATCGATCGCGCGGTTCGACATCTCGTCGGCCTGGGTGTTCTGCTCGCGCGGGATGTGGCGGATCTCGATTTCCGGGAAGCCTTTCACCAGGGCCCGGGCCTCTTCGAACAGTGGGCGCAGGTGATCGGCCTTCACCTGGTACTCGCCGCTCAGTTGCTTCACCATCAGTTCCGAATCGGCGAACACGTCGAGTTCCCGAAGGCCCATCGCCTTGGCGCGCTTCAACCCCATGATGAGGCCGGTGTACTCGGCCACGTTGTTCGTGGTTTCTCCCAGGTACTTCCCCATCTTGGCGACGATGTGGCCGTTGGGGCTGATGATCACTGCTCCGGCCCCGGCCGGCCCGGGATTGCCCCGAGCGGCGCCGTCAGTGTAGAGGCGCGTTCGGACCGGCCGCGCGGCCTCGCGCTCCTCCTCTCGCTCCTTCTCCACCGCGGTCGCCTTCTCCTTCTTCTTCCGTTCCCGCTCGACCTTGGATTCGTTCATCGACGCATCCAGGTCTTCCGCGGACTGCCGTGCCGCCCTCTCCACTTCCGTCGCCTTGCGAACGCGGAGCCCCTTCGATCCCGCTACCGGCGTCGCGGCGTCCGCGCCCCCACCCTCGGCCTCCTCCACTCGATCGGCCGCAGCGTTGATGAGCTTTCCCAGGACGTCGCGGTTGTACCCGGGGTAGCGCGCCAGCGCCCGGGGCAGGTCCTCGTTTGCCGCGATGAAGCGCAGTAGCTCTGCCAGGACGGGCTTCGTCACAACTTCGCTCAGGCGGCGGGTGACGAGGCTGGGCTGACGGCCTCTGCCACGTAGATGATCCGATTGCAGTTGGGGCAGTTCTCGATGGAGTTCGCTCGGGCGAGGATGATCGCCATCTGAGGCGGGATGTTCCGGTTGCAGCCCCGACAGGTGTTTCCCTCCACCCTCGTGACGGCCACCCCTCCGCGACGCTTGCGGATGTTCTCGTAGCGGGAGAGCAGCGCCGGCTCCACCCTCTTCGCCAGCTCTGCCCGGCGCCCCTCCAGCTCCCCGGCTCGGGTCTGAAACTCGGACTGGCGACGGGCGAGCTGCTCGAGCTCCTCCTGCGCCCCCGCCTCCTTCTCGTCCAGCTTCTCCTGCAGTCCCTCGACGCCCTTTTGGATCTCCTCCGCCTCGGCGCCGAGCGTCTTCACCTGCTCCAGCACGGTCTCGTTCGTTTTTTTGGCGATCTCGATCTCGCGGGAGAGCGCGGCGTACTCGCGCGGCGTGCGGATCTCGGTGAGGCGTCCTTCCCACTTCTTCACCTTGTCCCGCTCCATGGCCAGCAGCTGCTCCTGGCCGCGGCGCTCCCGCTCGTTGCTGGCGAGGCGCGCCTGCTCTGCTTCCCACGACTTCCGGATCTCCCCGACTGCCGCGTCGATCTCGGCCCGCCGACGGGGCACGGCTTCGGCCTGGTTGCGTACCTCGTTGAGCTCCAGGTCAACTTGCTGCAGCTCCTCCAACGCCTTCAGCTTCTCACGCAGCGACAAGGATGTCTCCTCCCACGTAATCCCCGCCCGAACGGTAGCAGCGCATGGGCCCACCAGGATTTGAACCTGGATCGAACCGGTTATGAGCCGGCCGCTCTGCCGTTGAGCTATGGGCCCCGAGCCCGCGTGGACCCGTGTCTAGCACAGTCTGGGACAAGGGGCAGCGCACCGAATCAATTCTCCACGAAGCTCTTGAGGCGCTTGGAGCGGCTGGGGTGCCGCAGCTTCCTGAGCGCCTTGGCCTCGATCTGGCGGATGCGCTCGCGCGTGACCTCGAAGTCCTGGCCCACCTCCTCGAGGGTGTGGTCGGACTTCTCCCCGATCCCGAAGCGCATCCGCAGGACCTTCTCTTCGCGCGGGGTCAAGGTTGCGAGCACCTTCCGCGTCTGCTCGGCCAGGTTCATGTTGATGACCGCATCGGAGGGGGACACGATGGCCTTGTCCTCGATGAAGTCGCCGAGGTGGCTGTCCTCCTCCTCGCCGATGGGGGTCTCGAGCGAGATGGGCTCCTTCGCGATCTTCAGTACCTTGCGCACCTTGTCGAGCGGCAACTCCATCTTCTCGGCGATCTCCTCTGGCGTCGGCTCGCGCCCCAGCTCCTGCACCAGATAGCGCGAGGTGCGGATGAGTTTGTTGATGGTCTCGATCATGTGCACCGGGATCCGGATGGTCCGGGCCTGATCGGCGATGGCGCGGGTGATGGCCTGCCGGATCCACCAGGTCGCGTAGGTGGAGAACTTGTAGCCGCGCTTGTACTCGAACTTGTCGACCGCCTTCATGAGGCCGATGTTCCCCTCCTGGATCAGGTCGAGGAACTGCAGCCCCCGGTTCGTGTACTTCTTGGCGATGGAGACGACCAACCGCAGGTTGGCCTCGACCAGCTCGGTCTTCGCGCGCTCGGCGGTGTGCTCGCCCTCGGCCATGGCGCGGTAGGTCCGGCGCAGGTCCTCGACGGGGAGCATGGCCTCTTCCTCGACTCGCTGAATCTTGCGGCGCGCCGTGCGGAGGGTGCGATCGAGCTCCTCCAGTTCCTCGGAGGAGAGCCCCATCTTGCGGGCCGCCTTGCGCCGGCTCGAGTCGTCGTTCCGCGCCTCGGCGATGAGCCGCTTGAGCTCGCGCAGCGGCACCCGTGCTCGCCGCTCGCAATCGAGGATCTCTCTCTCGGCCTCCTCGACGCGCTTGATGAGTCCCTTCAGCTTCTGAACGATCCGGTCGATCTGCTTCTTGTTGAGCTGGATCGCCTCCAGCGCTTCCACCATCTGCCCCTCGATGGCACGGATCTCCTCGCGTACCTCCCGGCGCTTCACGTCCGAGAGCTTCTTTTGCTCGAGGGTCTCCTTCAGGTGGGCGACGTCCCGCTCCAGCTTGCGGATGCGGTCAATGTGCTTCAGGACCTGTTCGACCTTCCGTTCCTCGTCCTTCGGCAGGGCCGGCTGGGCGCTTCCGTCCCCTCCGTCGGCGGGAGCGGCCTCGCCCGCCGCCTCCTCGGCGACCTCGACGTCCGCCTCCTCCTCCACCTCGCCCTCGGGGCTCGCCTCCTCGCCGGCGTCCTTGATGATCTCGCGGACGCGGATCTTGCCCTTGCGCAGCTTCTCGCCGAGGTCGAGGATCTCCTTGATGGCGAGCGACGAGCCCAGGACCGCCGTCAGCACCGCCTTCTCGCCCTCCTCGATCCGCTTGGCAATCTCCACCTCGCCCTCGCGCGTGAGGAGGGAGACGGATCCCATCTTGCGCAGGTACATGCGCACCGGATCGTTTGACTTGCCGTAACCGGCGTCCTCTTCCTCCTCTTCCTTCTCTTCCTCGGTGGCCGCGACCTTGGCTTCCGGCTCGGGCGGCTTGTCCGGAAGCTTCATCTTCTTAGCGTCGTCGACGACTTCGATGTCGTGCTCGCCGAACATCGACATCACGTCGTCGATCTGGTCCGACGAGACGATGTCCGAGGGCAGCGCGTCATTCACCTCTTCGTAGGTGAGAAAGCCCTTCTCGCGCCCCCGCTCCATCAGGGCCTTCACCTCTGAGCGCTCGGTGACGTCGAGGTCGTCGGCGACGTCCGCCAGGTCCTCCCCCTCCTCGGCCTCTTCCTCGTCACCGTCGGCGCCGGGCTTCTCCTCCTCGCCCTCCTCGGCCGGCTCGCGCTCCTCCCCGTAGGGAGCCCCGCCCTTGACCTTCTGCCGCTCCTTCTCCTCGGCGCGGGTTCCCTTGCGCGGGGCCTTGCCGGTTGCCACCGGCGCGGGTGCCGCCGACTTGGCGGCCGCTCCCTTGACCGACGCACCCTTCGGCGCGATCGCGGCAGGTGCCTTCACCAGGGCGAGCTTGCCCGACGCGCCCTTGCCGGCCGCCGACTTGGCGGCCGCGGGCTTCGCCTTCTCGACGCGCCGCCCGGCCGGGCGAGCCGCAGCCGACCTCGGCGCCGGCCGCACGGCGTGGGCCGCGCGACTGCTCGTCGCCTTGGCAGCTTTGCTCTTCTTCTTCGGTGCGTGGGCCTTCTTCTTCATTTCGCGCTGCTCCTCCGGATTCCCGGCTGGGCGATCCTGTTCTCTAACGTGGCGACCCTGGCCGATCCCGGCGAACTTGCCGAGAAGCCCCCGGACCCGATCCATGGTTCTCGTCATGGCTTGCGTAGTTCCTCACGCCGTCGCTCCAGGTCGATGCGTCGCCGCTGCAAGGTCAGCTGCTGAAGGGTCAGGTCGTCGGGTAGAGGCGCGCCGCCCTTCGCCGCCAATGCCAGCAGCCGTGCCTGCTCCCGTCGAAGTCCTTCTATCTTCGCCTCGACCGCGGCTCGCTTGAGCTCGCGCTCGGCCTCCGCCCGATTGGGTCCCCCGGGCCCGGCGAGGCTCCGGACCCGCTCCACCACGCGCGCGTTCGCGACCGGCTCGAGCCGCGACAGAACTTCCTGGAGCGGCATCGGCTCGCGGCACAGGTCCCTCGCCAGCTCGGCGAGCGGTCCTTCGGGGAAGAGGCGGGGCAGGTCCTCCTCGGCGGCCACTGCCCCGAGGTCCGGGTGGCCCGCCAGGATGGCGAGAGCGTCTACCGCCGGCCCGGGCAGGAGGGGGCCGGCACGGCCCGACCCCGGCGGGGAGCGCGGCGGCCTCGGCCGCGCCGAGGTCCGGGGCTTCCCGGCGATCTCGTCCCGGAGGGCGTTCAGGTCGAGCCCCAGGCGGCGGGCGATGCGTTCCTCGAAGGTGGTGCGCGGCAGCCCCTCGGGTGCCAGCCGGACGAGCGGCGACAGCTCGCGTACCGCCGAGAGCTTCTCCTCCACCGGTGAGTCGCTCGCCGGGCCGTGACAGTTGCGGTCCACGGCTCGATCGATGAGGAAGTCGCTGAGAGGAGCGGCCTCCCGGAGGAGAGCCTCCACTGCCTCGCGGCCGTGGGCGCGCGCGAACTCGTCGGGGTCCGTCTTCCCTCCCTGGGTCGGGAGCGCCGCCACCCGCCCCGCGATCCCGGAGGGGAAGAGCGCCTCGGCCGCCTTGGCCGGCGCCGCCAGCCCGGCCACGTCGCCGTCGAAGAGAACGGTCACCTCCCGACAGTCACACCGCTTCAGTAGCTCGACGTGGTCCGGGGTGAGGGCCGTCCCGCACACCGCTACCGCATTCCGGACTCCGGCCTGGTGCAGACCGATCACGTCGAAGTAGCCCTCCACCAGCACGGCGGCGCGCGCCTTGCGGATCGCCTCCCGGGCGATGTCGAGGCCGTAGAGGACCTTGCTCTTCTTGTAGAGGAGGGTCTCCGGCGAGTTGACGTACTTCGGCCCCTTCTCGTCGGGAGCGCCCGGGAGGGAGCGGGCGCCGAATCCGATGACCTGCCCGTCGATGGCGTGGATGGGAAACATGAGCCGACCGCGGAAGCGGTCGTACCCGCCTCGATCCTTGGTGATTCGCAATCCAGCCCGGTCGAGAGCGACAGCTCCGATGCCCTTCACGGCGAGTCGGTGCTCGAGGTCGTTCCATGTCGCCGCGGAGATGCCTAGGCGGAACTGGCGGACGCTGTCCTCGGACACGCCGCGGGAGGCGAGGTAGGCCCGCCCCGCCTCGCCGTGCGAGCTCCACAGCCGCGCCTGCCAGTAGCGCGCGGCCGCGTCGCAGGCCGCCTGGGTCTCCGCCCGTTCCTTGCGGCGGCGCCGGACCTCGGCCGAGTCCTCGGTGACCTCCACCGGGATCTCGACGCCCACCTCGGCGGCCAGGGCCCTCACCACGTCGGGGAACTCCTTTCCCTCGACCTTCTGCAGGAACTTGAAGACGTCACCATACTCGCCACAGCCATAGCACTTGTAGTGCTTGTCCTCCGGGTAGACATGGAAGCTCGGCGTTCGCTCACCGTGGAAGGGGCAGCAACCCTTCCACGTTCTCCCCGACTTCTGGAGTTCCATGTGACGGCCGATGACCGCCACCACGTCCACCCGATTCCGGATCTCATCAATGATCGAATCCGGGATCATCCGAGCCGGAAGGGGGATCGCCCTCCCTGACCTCCGCTCCCCGGGAATACCCGGGACACTCCCCGCGGATCACTGCGCCGCGAGCCGCTGCTTCACGAGGTCGCTCACCGTCTTGCCGTCGGCGCGACCCTGCACCTCGGGGAGCAGCGCCTTCATCACCGCCCCCATGTCCTTCGGACCCTTCGCCCCGACGCGCCCGATCACCTCGTTCACCTTCGCTTCCAGCTCCGCCTGGGACAGCTGCTGGGGAAGGTAGGCCTGGAGGATGCGCATCTCCGCCTCCTCCTTGTCGGCCAGGTCTTGCCGGTTTCCGGCCTTGTACTGCTCCACGGAGTCGCGCCGACGCTTGATCTCCGAGGCGATGACAGCCTGGATGCCCGCGTCGTCGAGCGTCTTCATGAGCTCGATCTCGCGGTACTTGATGGCGCTCTTCAGCATGCGGACGGTGGACAGCTTGACCTGATCGCGCTCCCGCATCGCCGCCTTCAGATCCTCGTCGAGCTTCTCTCGAAGCGCCATCGCTCACCCTCCGAGCCGCGTCGCTACCAGCTCTTGCGAGCCTTCTTCATGGCGCGCTTCTTCGCAGCCAGCGCTTTCTTCTTCCTCTTCACGCTGGGCTTCTCGTAGTGCTCGCGCTTGCGAACCTCCGAGAGGATGCCCGCCTTCTCGCACTGCTTCTTGAAGCGCTTCAGGGCGTTCTCGAAGGACTCGCCGTCCTTGACTCGCACTCCCGTCATGCACACCTCTTGCTGGATTCGGATGTTGAGGGTCCTAAAGGCATGAGAGCCGGGCGGCACCCCCGCCCGGCTCGCTCGACGGCCGAAAGGGGTCGTTTAGGTCGAAACCCCGTTAGTGTCAAGGGTTTTTCGCGCCGACGGCTTTCGAGCCCTGCCCGTGGCGGCTCGCCAAGACGGCGTACACCTCGGCCGGGGTGACGTCGGCGGACGCGAGCAGGACGAACAGGTGGTAGACGAGGTCCGCGGCCTCATGCGCCAGGTGGTCCTTCGTGTCCCGCCCGAGGAGGAGCGCGTGATGCGCCTCGTTCACCTCGTGCGCCTCCTCCGCCACCTTCTTGCGAGCCTTGGTCGGGTTGGCGAGCAGCTCCCGCGTGTAGCTCTTCTCCGGGCCGCCTTCCGCCTTGCGCGACTCGATCACCGCCCAAAGCTGTGCCAGGAATTGTTCGTTCGCCATGTTCCCTCCGTGATGGGCTCGACCCAGAGTCGGCCCGCCCGGTGCGCGCAAGCCCGCATGCGAACCGTCCCGTCACCCGCTTGTGCGATCCCCGGCGGCGGCGCGCGCTCGTCGAGGCGCACTCGCTCGGGGGGAGCGTTCGCCACCAGGCTCACGGCCTCACCTCGATCCCGCGGGCCTTCAGGTACGCCTTCGCGTCCTGCACGGTGTGCTCCCCATCGTGAAAGATGCTCGCCGCCAGAGCCGCGTCGGCGATGCGCAGCCCCTCGTAGAGGTGCTCGAGGGTCCCGACCCCTCCGGAAGCGATGACCGGGACTCCCACCGCCCCGCAAACCCGCTCCAGCAGTTCGAGGTCGTATCCGGCCCGTGTTCCGTCGCGGTCCATGCTGGTGAGGAGGAGCTCCCCGGCACCCCGTTGACAGACCTCGCGCGCCCATTCGACGCCCTCGACGCCGGTGGGTTTCGTCCCCCCGGCCACGTAGACCTCCCACTCCTGCGGTGACGTGCCCGGCCGGCGCTTCACGTCGATGGCCACCACCAGCGCCTGGGCCCCCGCCACCGAGGCCAGGCGGTCGACGAGGTCGGGGGTCGCCACCGCGGCGGAGTTGACGCTCACCTTGTCCGCGCCAGCGTGCAGGAGCCCGACGAAGTCGCGCTCGTCGCGCACCCCTCCGCCCACCGTGAGCGGGGCGAAGACGCGCTCGGCGGTGCGCCCCACCAACCCCAGGAGGGTCCCACGGTTCTCCTGTGTGGCGGCGATGTCGAGATAGCAGACCTCGTCCGCTCCCTGCGCGTCGTAGCGGCTCGCAGCCTCCACCGGATCGCCGGCGTCGCGGAGGTTGAGGAAGTTGACGCCCTTGACGACGCGCCCGTTCTTCACGTCGAGGCAGGGGATGATTCGCTTCGCCGGCATTTGGGAATCCTAGTCGGCGGCCACGCGGATCGCTTCGGCGATGTCGATGCGCCCCTCGTAGAGCGCCCGCCCCACGATGACCCCGGCGAGCCCTGCCCGTCGGCATGCGGTCACGTCGCCGAGGGATGCCACCCCGCCGCTCGCCACCACCGCCACCCCCGCCTGGGCTTGGAGCCGCGAGGCCCCTTCCGCGTCCACGCCGCTGAACATGCCATCGCGGCTCACGTCGGTGTACTCGACCAGCGACACTCCGGCGGCTCGCACCCGCACCGCGACCTCGGCCGCTGGGAGCCCGGTCCCCTGCTCCCAGCCGGCGATCTTCACCTCACCGTCGCGCGCGTCGATCCCCGCCACCACCTGGCCGGGGAAGCGCCGGCAGGCCTCTCGAACGAGGTCGATCCGCTCCACGGCGGCGGTGCCGAGCACCACCAGGCGCACCCCCAACCCGAGGACCTCCTCCACGTCCTCGATGCGGCGCAGCCCGCCGCCGAGCTCAACCTCGGCGCCGGTCGCGGCGATGGCCTGAACTGCCGGGCGGTTCACCGGGCGCCCGGCCCGGGCTCCGTCGAGGTCCACCACGTGGATGCGCGTCGCTCCCGCCCGCAGGAACCCCTCGGCCATCTCCGCCGGGCGGTCGGAGTAGACGGTCTTCTGGGCGAAGTCGCCCTTTTTCAGGCGAACCGCCTTTCCTTCCATGAGGTCGATGGCCGGGATGACGAGCATGCGGCCCTAGAGCTCGACGAAGCGGGCCAGCAGGGCGAGCCCCACCCGCTGGCTCTTCTCCGGGTGGAACTGGACGGCGTAGACCCCGTCGCCGGCGAGCGCCGCACAGTATGGCCGCCCATGCGTCGCCACCAGCTCGACCCCCGGGGCTTCCGCAGGTGCGGCGTAGGAATGAGCGAAGTAGACGTACTGGCCGTCCAGGGGGGCGAAGAGGGGGTGGGGGGTGCCTGAAGCCCGGACCGGCGACCAGCCGATGTGGGGAAGCTTCACCGACGAGGGCAGCTTCGTCACCCGGCCGCGGATGAGCCCTATGCCGCGCGCCCCGCCGCCTTCCTCGCCGTCCTCGAATAGGATCTGCAATCCGACGCAGATCCCGAGCACTAGCGCCCCCCGCCCGAGCGCCTCCAGGAGCGCGTCGGCGGCGCCGCTGCGGCGCATAGCGTCCGCGCATGCCGGCATCGATCCCTGGCCAGGCACGACGATGCGATCGGCGCGACGCAGCGCGTCCGGGTCGTGGGTAACCTCGACGCGGGCGCCAACGGCGCGGAGCGCGTTCTCCACCGACCGCAGGTTGCCGGCGCCGTAGTCGACGAGGGAGATGGCGCGCTCGCTCATGGCAACCGCCCGCCGCTGGAGTCGGGTCCCTTCACAGGACTCCCTTGGTCGAGGGGACCCCGTCGCCCTCTCTCCGGAGGGCGGCCCGGAGCGCGCGAGCCGACGCCTTGAACACCGCCTCGACCACGTGGTGGAGGTTACGCCCGTACCGGACGTTCACGTGAATGCAGATGCCGGCGTGGTTCACGAGCGCCTGGAAGAAGTCCTGGGTCAGATCCACGTCGAAGGTGCCAATGAACTTCCTGCCCGATGGGAGCTTCGCGTTCCAGGTGAGGTGGGGGCGTCCGGAGAGGTCGACCACCGCCTCGACGAGTGCCTCGTCGAGGGGGACCACGGCGTGGCCGTAGCGCGCCAGCCCCGCCTTGTCGGCGACCGCCTGGCGGAGCGCGTCGCCAAGCGCGATCCCCACGTCCTCGACGGTGTGGTGGGCGTCGACCTCCAGGTCACCCTTCGCCTTCACCCTGAGCCCCAGGCCGCCATGGCGCCCGATCTGCTCGAGCATGTGGTCGAAGAACGGCACCCCGGTCGAGCTCCGGACCTCTCCGCCACCGAGGTCGAGCGCCACCGCCACGTCGGTCTCCTTCGTCTTGCGGGCCACGGCGCCGCGGCGCCTGGACCCGGAACCCGTGGGCGGCCTTCCCCTCGTCGAGGGCGTCTTGGTCCTCATCGGATCCTTCCCTGCACCCGGCGCCTCCGGCCCTTCCGCGACGGGCCTGCGGCGCTACCCCGCCGCTCCGGCTCGACCGTCAAGCGCACGCGCACGGCGCGAGCGTGCGCTTCGAGCCCCTCGGCGGCGGTGAGCGCCTCTACCGTCGGAGCCAGCGCCTCGAGAGCTCGCGGCGTCATCTCCACCACGCTCATCCGCCGGCGAAAGGTGGCCACCGACAGCGGCGAGTCGAAGCGGGCGGTCCCGGCGGTGGGGAGGACGTGGCTCGGGCCCGCCACGTAGTCCCCGATGGCCTCGGGAGTGCTGCTGCCGAGGAAGACGGCGCCGGCTCGGGACAGCTTGGGGAGGAGCCGCGCCGCGCCCTTCACGAGCACCACCAGGTGCTCGGGCGCGAACTCGTCGGCGAGACTCACTGCCTCGGCCAGGCTCCGTGCCACCACCGCCGCTCCGCGCCCCTCGAGGGAACTGCGGGCCACGTCCGCGCGCGGCAGGCTCGCGAGCTGCCGCTCCGCCTCGGCGAGCGTAGCGACCGCTGTCGCCTCGGCGGTGACGATCAGGACCGAGACGGCGCGGGGATCGTGCTCCGCCTGGGCGAGCAGGTCGGCGGCGGCCTCGGCCGGGCTCGCCCCCGCGTCGGCGAGGACGAGCACCTCCGAGGGCCCAGCGATCATGTCGATGTCCACGTGACCGAAGACGAGCCGCTTGGCCGCGGCCACGTAGGCGTTCCCGGGGCCACAGATCTTGTCCACCGCGTCCACCGTGGCGGTACCGAATGCGAGCGCCGCCACGGCCTGCGCTCCCCCGACCTTGAAGAGGCGAGAGACGCCGGCGACGTGGCAGGCAGCGAGCGTCCAGGCGTCCACCCGACCGGTGGCTCGATCGGCCGGCGACGCCGCCACCACCGTCCCCACCCCGGCCACCCGCGCGGGGATGGCCATCATGAGCACGCTGGAAGGATACCGAGCCGTCCCCCCGGGAACGTAGAGCCCCACCCGGGCGAGCGGACGCGATACCTGGCCGAGCCGGGCACCGAGGGCGTCGCGGTACAACGGGACGACCGCGTCGGTCTCGCGCCGGTGGAAAGCCTCGATTCGGCGGGCGGCAAGCGTGAGCGCCCGGCGGGACGCCGCCGGCAGGGACCGCCAGGCGGCCGCCAACTCCTCCGGACCGGCCACCAGGTCGCCGGCGGCCTGCGGGCTCCAGCCGTCGAGGCGACGGGTGTGCTCGAGGAGCGCCGCGTCTCCGCGGCTGCGAACGTCCGCTACGATGCGAGCGGCCGAGTCCCGCACCGCCCCCTCGTCCTCCTCCGATCCGCGCGCGCACAGGCGCCGCCAGCGCTCGGGGAACTCGGGGTCGCGGGTGTGGAGGATCTGCACGGGAGGGCTCGGGCGGCTCTTGTTTCTACACGAAACCGGCCCGGGCGGGGAGGGGCGGCCGCACGGGACGTGGCGGCGCTTTTTCCGTAAGATCGGGCGCATGACCAGCCGCACCGATCTCTGGCTGCAGAACCTGGTGGATGAGCGGGACGGTGCCGCCCTTTACGAGGGGCTCGCCCGCCTGGAGAAGAACGCCGAGCGCGCCCGCAGCTTCGAGGAGCTCGCCGCGGGGGAGCGCCGCCACGCCGAGATCTGGCTGCGCAAGCTGCTGAAGGAGGGCGCGGAGGTCCCCGCCGACCGTCCCTCCCCGCGCATCCGCGCCATGCTCTGGCTGGCGCGGCGACTCGGGACGGCGGCCGTGCTCCCCTATGTGGTGGAGGCCGAGGCGGGTGACGCGGACAAGTACTCGCGACAGGGGGGGGACGCGGCGCCGCTCGCGGACGAGGAGCGCGCCCACCAGGCGGTCCTGGCGGGGCTGGGGAAGGGTCAGCCGCTCGAGGCCCGCGCCGCCATCGCGGTCCGCGAGCGGTGGCACCGCAGCGGGCGCGGCGGCTCCATCCGGGCAGCCGTGTTCGGGATGAACGACGGGCTCGTCTCCAACCTCTCTCTGGTCCTGGGAGTCGCCGGGGCCGGCGGCGAGTCGCACGCGCTCGTCGTGACCGGCTGTGCTGGACTCCTCGCCGGGGCGTTCTCGATGGCGGTGGGGGAGTACACCTCGGTCGCCTCGCAGCGAGACATCCTGCGCAGGCAGGTGGAGCTCGAGCGGCGCGAGCTCGCCGAGGCCCCGGAGGAAGAGGCGGCGGAGTTGGCGCTCATCTTCAAGCAGAAGGGGCTTTCCACCGAGCAGGCGAGCCGGACCGCCGTCGAGCTCCTCAAGAACCCGGAGCACGCGCTCGACACGCTGGTCCGAGAGGAGCTGGGGCTCGACCCCTCCGACCTGGGCTCCCCCTGGAGCGCCGCCTCGTCGAGCTTCGTCATGTTCGCGGTGGGGGCGGCCATCCCGCTCGCACCCTTCTTCTTCCTGCGCGAGCGCCCGGCGGTGGCCACTGCCCTCGCCGCCGCCGGCCTGGTGCTGGCCCTGGTGGGAGGCCTGGTGGGTCTCCTCGCCGGGACCCCGGCGTGGAAGGCCGCCGGGCGGATGGTCGGGCTCGCCGCCCTGGCAGCGGGCGCGACCTGGCTCGTGGGGCACCTCTTCGGCGCCGCCATCTCCTGAACCCGGCCGGCGGACGGAGGGTTCCGGTCGCGGCGTGAACAGGAGGCGCCGCCCGCCGGAGAGCGGGCGGCGCCGGGTCGCGTGCCGCGAGGGCTCTCTAGAAGTGGAACTCGGGCGAGGCCAGGAGCTGGAGGCCGCCGATCCAGTATCCCTGGTAGGAGCCGCCCTCGAGCACCAGGTCGAGGCCGATGCCGAAACGCTTCGAGTTCAGGAAGGAGGCGCCGCCGCCGATGCGGAAGGCGCCGCCGATACCGGAGTTCGGGCCGATGTACATGCCGCCGCCCACCCGGAAGCGACCGACCGTGTCCTGCGTCGGCGGCCCGAACTTGGCGACGTAGTCGATGGTCGGCTCCCAGACCGTCACGTTCTTCGAGGCGCTGTAGTACTGGCCGACGTTGTTGTAGTACGAGGCGTTCACCGTCCCGATGAGGACGTCGAAGCCCACGCTGAGGTTGTTGGGCCCGCCCAGGTTGAAGTCGATCTGCGGGCCGACAACGAACGGGATGAAGCTCGTGTACGACCCGGAGCTGCAGGTTCCGTAGTAGTACCCGTAGTAGCAGTTGTACCAGCCGGAGTCGTAGAAGCCGACGCCGAGGTTCACCCGCACCAGGTTGTTGTAGACGGAAACCGGCTGCGGCGGGGGCTGCCCGGGTTGGGCGAACGTGTACTGGGCTGCAGCGGGGAAGGCGAGCGCCAAGGCCACAGCGGCGATGCTCGCCCGGAGCATGTTCCTCATGATGTGTCCCTCCGCGCGTGGACTCCCCGCGCATGACGTCGTGAAGTGCTAGCTGTCGCCCGGCTGCTCGTCCCGGGCAATGCCCCTCTTGGGCGGGATCACTCTTTTTTCTTCCTCTCCTCGATTCCTGCTCTACCACAGATCTGCGGTAGATCGGCGACGCGCTACTCGCTATCCGCCTCGTCGTCGGCGGTGACCGGGAGCGCCTCGTCGTCGACCCCGACGGCGACCGCCCGGGTGGGGAGGCGCGGCGGCGTCCGCGAGCCGCGCCGACGGCGCTCGTAATAGCGGCTGACGGTGGGCAGGCTGAACCGGTTCATGGTAACGGAATGGGTGGCGGCCGCGTTCAGCCGATCGATGTCGATGAACCACTCCGGAAGGTAGACCGGCCCGACCGCCAGCCCGTCGTCGACGAGGTCGCGAACCAACTCGGCGTCGTCGACGCTCATCTTGCCCGAGAGGAAGGCTCGCACCAGCTCGACATCCCTCTGCTCCAAGGACGCTCGCAGGAAGTTGAACGTCCGGCAGTAGCCGCGCTGGTAGGCGGCGTCCTTGGTGAAGGGGGCTCCTCCCTCCACCAACCCTCCGCGGAAAACCCGCTCCGACATCTGCGCCGCCTTCTGCGGAGGAAATCGGGCGAGCAGGTAGCGGTACACCTCGAGGAAGTCCGCTCCCCGGGCCGCCATGTCGATGGCGATGGTCCGCTCGCCGAGCTCGATGTAGCGTTCGTCGGTGATGTTGCCGGTGAGGTACTCCGCCACGATCCCTGCCCCTTCCTGCGACTCGGTGTGGCGAGGCAGGCCCACGCCCATGACGGTGAGGACCGGCTGGCGGAACCCGTTCAGCGAGGTGAGCACGTGCCACAGGCCCTCGTGGTGCGCGAGCGCCCGGACCTGGCGAAGCGAGAACCGCGCTCCCTTCCGGAGAGTGATGCGGGTGGCGCCTGCGGCGGCGTTCGCGGTGAGGCGAGTCCGCACGACCACCTTGACCTGGCCTCCCAGCAGAGGATCGCAAATCTGGTGGACCATGCGCGCCGCCTGCGCGGCCGACAGGACGAGGTCCTCGTCCCGGGCCCGCGGCCGGGAGGCCCAGAGCCTGGCAATGGCCAGGTTGTCGGCGCGGACGTCCGGAAACCGGTCGCGCGGGTCCCCGAAGACCTTGCGGGAGAACTCGTAGAAGCGCCTCGTCCCCCGCGCCGCCAGCATCTCGGCGACGAGCACGAACTCGTCGCACTTCTGTCGCAGCATCTCCTCGACGGGATTGCGCCCCCGGATCTGCGCCCGCAGCGCCCTCAACTCCTTTGTCTTCGCCTTGAGGTCGAAGCCGAGCGCCGGGTACTCAGGCCGGGGCAGCTCGCGGCAGGCGCTCTTGAAGAAGAGCTCGTGGACCCTCGGCCCCCAGTTGATGGACTTGAGGATGCGGATGGGGCGCTGGGCCGCCACGAGTTGCTCGGAGAGCCGACGGAGGTACTCCGCGGTCGCGGGGGTCGCCATCGGCGGGGACGCTATCACGAGCCGTTCCACGCCCGGCGGCGACTCGGGCGGTTCGGGCCGGACGATATCGCGTCCGGGTGGTGACCTCCCTGAAAGCGGACGCGCAGCTCTGTTCCGCGAGCGAGCCGCGAACGGCCGCTGAGAGACGGGAAGCGCTGCTCTCGCTCATCAGCGAGGCGCGAGGTGACGGTTTCGGGGGAGGCAGAGGTGGCGTCCTGCCATCGCGCCACCTGCCCGGACTACGAGGGAGCGTGCCCGGCACCCCGGACCCTTCATGTCCCTGGGAACCGAAGAAAAACGAGCTACTGGGAGCCCGTCGCCGAGCCCTCGGCCGGTACCGCTCCCGCGGGCGGCGCGGCGCCTCCGGAGTCCGGCGCCTCCTCTGGCTTGTTCACCCGATCGCGCAACTCCTTGCCGGTCCGGAAGAGGATGCCGCGCTTGGGCTTCACCGGGATGACCTCGCCGGTCTTGGGGTTGCGCCCCTGGTAGCCCTCGTAGTGCTTGACGTGAAAAGCGCCAAGCCCTCGAATTTCGATGTTCTCGCCCTTGCAGAGGGCGACCTTCATCGATTCAAAGATCGTCTCGATGGTGAGCTCGGCTTGCTTCTGCGTAACACCGCGCTTTACCACGAGGATGTTGATGAGATCGGACTTCAGCATTTACGCGCTCCAGCGGGGATTCGGCCCCGTCGGCCCGGGAACACGATAAGCCTAGCCCACCCTCCCGAAATCGGCAAGCTTTACACGGGAATGCGAGCCGTCCCCTGGGGGGACCGCGGCTCCTGGGCGGCCCCGGCGCCCGCCGCCTCCGGCCTGAGTGCCCGGCAGAGGTCCTCTAGGGAGGTCTCCGCGAGGTGCTCGGCCGCCGCCCCCTCCGCCCGGGCGAGAAGGGCGGCGACCACCGCCCGGGCCTCTTCCTTCGGAGGCGGTGGGGGTGGACCGGCGATGACCCTGCGGACGTCCGCGAGCGTGGTGCGCTCGAGCGGCCGTCCGGGCGTGAGCGCGCCCCTCGCGCTCTCGGCGAGGAGCCCCCCGTCCCGCAGGCGCGCGAGAACCTCCCGCACCCGCTCGGCGGGCGCCTCCAGGCGATCGGCCACCTCGCCCGGGTCGAGCGGCGGCTCGCCATCCCGCCAGGCGAGGGCAACGACGAGGAGAGCGCGCGCTGCCAGGAGTTCCCTTCCCAGCACGCCCTCGGGGCCCTCCTGGAGGTCGAGAAGTGCGCGGTGGTGCTGCAGAACGAACGCGAGGCGGGCGCCGAAGAGGAAGATGGTCCAGGAGAAGTAGAGCCAGAGCAGAAAGATGAACACCGCCGCGAGCGAGCCGTAGATCGCCTGGAACCGGAACAGGTGGGCCGCCGCGAAGGCGTAGAGATCCTTCGCGATCTCGAAGGTGAGCGCAGCCACCGCCCCGGCCGCGAGGGCCGGCCAGAGCCTGACTCGCGTTGCGGGCAGCAGGAGGTAGGCGGCTGCGAAGAAGACGAGGGTGAGGAGGAGGGCCGCCACCTGCGCGAGTAGCCTGGGCGCGCCGAGCCGGTCATGGGCAGCCACTGCCACCGCGATCGAGCCTGCGACGAGGAGCGGGCCGACGGTGATGCCCGCCCAGTAGGTGAGCCACCGCTGCAGGCGGGGGCGGCGGCGGCGCACGGCCCAGATCTCGTTCACGGCGTGCTCCACCTGGGCGAAGAGGGCGACGGCGGAGAGGACGAGGAGCACGAACCCGACGAGGCCGCCGCCCGTCCCCCCGCCCTCGAACACGTGCCGGTCGAGGTAGTTGGAAACCGTCGCCTGCGCGCCCACGGCCAGGTTGGCGATGAGGAAGTCGTGGATGCGGGCGCGCACCTTGTCGAGGTCCGCGAACACCCGCACCGTCGACACCGCCACCATGAGGATGGGCACGAGCGAGAAGACCGAGATGTAGGTGAGGGCCATCGCCCGCAGCTTCAGGGGTTCACCCCGAAAGGCGGCGAGGCCCGCCCGCAACACCGCGAGCGCGCGCGGAGGACCGGCCCCCGGACGTCGCGGCAGGCCTTCCGACGGCATGGGCTCCTCTCCTCCCTCTAGCCCTGCTCGCCGGGCTTGCCGACGACCTCCGACCCTTCCTCGCGACCGCCGCCACGCCCGCGGTCGCCCCGGTCGCGGCGCCCTCGGCCTTCACCGCTGTCGACGCGGTCTTGGCGCCCGTAGATGTCGAACTGCTCCTGGTGGTAGCCGGACTGTGGCTTCACCTGGATGGTCTTGTTGAAGCGGTCCATCAGGTAGCGGAGCTCGTCCCGCTCCGACCCCTGGACGATGCGGGCCACTTCCGGGTGGCAGTTCACCACCAGGACGGGCTCGGGGAAGCTGGGGGCGTCCCGGCGGATCTCGCGGAAGATCTCGTAGGCCACGGTCACCCGCGAGCGGATGTGCCCCTTGCCGTCGCAGTAGCTGCACGGCTCGGTGGTCATGCGGGTGATCGACTCGCGCACCCGCTTGCGCGTCATCTCCACCAGGCCCAGCTCGGAGATCTTGAGCACGTTGGTCTTGGCCTTGTCCCGGCCCAGCGCGTCCTGCAAGGCCTTGAAGACCTTGTCCCGGTTCTGGGGTTTGTCCATGTCGATGAAGTCGATGATGATGATGCCGCCGATGTTGCGCAGCCGGAGCTGGTAGACGATCTCCTTGGCGGCCTCGACGTTGATCTTGGTGATCGTCTCCTCCAGGTTCTTCTTGCCCACATAGCGCCCGGAGTTGACGTCGATGGCGGTGAGCGCCTCGGCCTGGTCGATGATGATGTAGCCGCCGCTCTTCAGCCACACCTTGCGCTGGCCCGCTCGCTTGAGCTCCTGCTCGATGCCGTACGAATCGAAGATCGGCTCCTGCCCGGTGTAGAGCTCGATCTGGGACTCCAGGTGCGGAGCCTGCTCGCGCACGAAACGCAGGATGCGATCGTATTCCTCGCGATCGTCGATCACGAGCTTGTGCACGTCCGAGGTGAAGAGGTCTCGCGTCGCCCTCAAGATGAGGTCGAGGTCAGGGTGCAGGAGCGCGGGCGCGCTCACCTTGTCCTTGGTGCGGATGATCTCGTTCCACACCTGGATGAGGAAGCGGATGTCGGCCTCGAGCTTCTGCGCCTCCACGCCGTCGGCGACGGTCCGAACGATGAAGCCGGTCCCCTCGGGCCGCATCCGGTCGACGACCTCCCGGAGCCGCCGCCGCTCGCCCTCGCGCTCGATGCGGCGAGAGATGCCCACGTGGTCCACCGTGGGCATGAACACGAGGTGGCGCCCGGGGATGGAGATGTGGCTGGTGATGCGCGCGCCCTTCGTTCCGATCGGGTCCTTGGCGACCTGGACGATGACCTCCTGCCCCTCCTTCAAGAGGTCCTGGATGCTCTTCTGCTCCCTCGGGCGGCGCTCCTCCTCGCGGCCGCGGCCGTTCCGGCCCCGGCGCCGGTCGTCTCTGCCATCCCTCCTCGAGCGGTCGCGCTCCCGGTCGGCTCGCGCCTCTCGTGGCAGCGCCTCCGGCCGGGCGGTGATCTGGCCCGACGCAGGAACGGGCGTCTCGGCCGGCGCAGCCGGAGCGGGGGCCAGGGCGACTTCGGCCAGCGGAGCCGCCACGGGTTCCGCCGCCGCGACGACGGCCCCCCCGGTCGGCTCGGGTGCCGGTGCGGGCTCCACCACCTGAGTGAGCGGGATGGGCGCTTCCCCTCCGGCTGCCGGGGTGGGAGCGGCCAGCGGCTCCGGCGGGAGGACCGCCGCCGGGCTCAGGACGGGCAGCGTCGCGGCGTCTCCCGCCTCGGCGGGCGTGGGCGGGGCGGCGGGGAGGTCCCCGGGCAGGGGCGTGAGGGCCGGGACCGGCTCTCCGCCGGCGAGCGCCTTCACCTCCTGCTCCTCGGCCTCCTGCTCGCTCGGCACCTCGACGAGGTGCTGGGCGTGCTCTCCCTCGGTGAGCTCGAACTCCTCCGAGAAGTCGGGATCGCCGTACACGTCGCCGACGTACAGGAAGGCGGCCTTTTCGAGGCCGATGTCGACGAAGGCGGCCTGCATGCCCGGGAGAACCCGGACCACCCGCCCTTTGTAGATGTTGCCGACGATCCCCTTCTCGCGCTTGCGCTCGAGGTAGTACTCGTGGATCGTCCCGCTCTCGACCAGGGCCACGCGCGTTTCGGCGCCGGCCGCGTTGATCACCAGGATGCTGTTTCCCGCCATGTCGAACCCCGTCTTCCCGGTCCGAGCGACAGGAAGGCGAGGCCCAGGGCGGGCCACGATCGCGGGGCCCCCGGCGGTGCCGGTTGACCTGGATCGGCTGTCGAGCGTTCGCTCACGTTCGCATTCCGTTCGCCCCGAGGGGCCGCGGCGCGCGCGGCCCCGTCCCGGGCACTAGTCGTTTTTCCAATCAAGCGTCCGCGTAGCGCGGAGACCGCGGGCGGAGACCCGCGGCCGCCTCCGGCGGCGATGCCCGCGCAAAGCTGACACCCTCCTTCAGAATCCTCACTCCCTTGGGCGGGGTCCCGTCCCCGAAGACCGCCGCCAGCACCTCGGCCGGCCTGGCGCTCCCCGATGGGTCCGCCTTCAAGCTGAATGCAACCCGGCCCGGCCCTTCGACGGACAGGTGGGTCACGATCTCCTTCAGGTTGATCTCCCTTTCCCTGGGTGCTGCGAGCCTCTGGTTCCGCTTCTTGTCGCGGGGCCGGGGGGGTGCGCTCCTACGCACCACCGCCTGCTCCGCGGAGTGAAAATGCTCAATCCGTTGGGTGAGAGCCTCCGCGCTCCACCGCTCCGGGAATTCTACCCTGTAATGGACCGAGCGCACGGACTCCGACAGGGAGGGGGTGCCGGGGTCGATCCGGCGCGCCTCGAGCAGGGTCAGGCCGCTGGGGAGCGCCGCTGCGAGCCGGCGCCCTACCTCGACCGCGTCTCTCGCCCCGAGGAGTTCCAGGTCGAGGTATTCCGACCGGCTTTCCAGGCCTACCGGCAGGGCCGGGCCGAAGGAGACCCGCGGTTTCGGGTGATATCCCTGCGAGAAGGCCACCGGTAGGCCGGCGCGCCGGACCGCCCGCAGGACTGCGGTCATGACCTCGAGGTGGGAGAGGGCGACGAGTCGGCCCTCCTTCGCGTACCTCACCCGAACGTGGGTCCGGACCGGGCTCTCCGGGGGGCGCTCCTCGACCGGGCGGGCAGCGGGGGCGTAGTCCTCGGACCGGTAGACGCGGTTCTTCGTCACCTCGTAGTCGCAGGCCCCGCAGACCGAGCAGGGCGCGAGCACGCAGTCCACTACCTCGGCCAGGTTGCGCGCCGCCGCGAGCTGCTTCTTGAGGTAGGCCTTCGTGACCCCGCAGTCGATCCGGTCCCAGGGCAGGACCTCGTCGAGGCGGCGGCGGCGATAGGCGAACCACTCGAGCCCGACACCGTGGACCCTCTCCATCTCGGCGAAGGCGGCCCTCCATTTTTCCTCGTCGAACCACTCCGTCCATCCGTCGAGGCGCTGCCCCAACCGGTAGGCGTGGAGGACCGCCGTTCCCACCCGGCGGTCGCCGAGGGCGAGCGCGCCCTCGATCGAGGCCTGTCGGGAATCGTGGGGCTTGAAGTGGATGGCTCCACTGCGCCCGCCGAGCTCGGCGGTGATGAGGGCCTGGCGCCGGCGCGTCTCCTCCGGCGTGATCATGGGCTCCCACTGGAAGGGGGTGAAGGGCTTCGGCACGAACGTGCTCGCCCCCAGATTGATGGCCACCGATCCCTTCCCGGGGGGGAGGGCGCGGCGGGCGACGCCCAAGCATCGCTTCGCCAGGCGCGCGATGGCGATGACGTCCTCGTCCCGCTCCTCGGGCAGGCCGATCATGAAGTAGAGCTTGAGCAGGGACCAGCCGTTCTGGAAGATCGACTCCACGGCTCGCAGCAGGTGCTCCTCGCGGTTGCCCTTGTTGATGACCGCCCGCATGCGCTCGGTGGCCGCCTCGGGAGCGAGCGTGAACCCTGTCTTGCGGACGCGGGCGATCTTCTTCGCCAGCGAGTCGTTCATGGTCTCGGTGCGGAGCGAAGGCAGCGAGAGGGCGATCTTCTCCCCCTCCCAGCGGGCGAGAAAGTCGTCGAGCAGCGGGTTCAGGCACTCGTAGTCGCCCGAGGAGAGCGACAACAGCCCCACCTCCTCGTAGCCGGAGGCGCGCAGCCCCTGCTCGGCCACCCGCAGCACGGTCTCGGGGCGGCGCTGCCGCGTCGGGCGGGTGATCATCCCCACCTGGCAGAAGCGGCACCCGCGCGTGCAGCCCCGCTGGATCTCGATGGGCAGGCGGTCGTGGACCGTCTGCATGAAGGGGACGACGGGCCTTTCGTAGGCGCTCGTGGACAGGACGTCGATGTCCGGCACCACCCGGCGCTCGACCTTCTCGTAGCCGGCCCGCAGCGGTTCCATGGCCACGAGGGTGCGGTTGACCGGGTCGAAGCGCGGCCGAAACAGGGACGGGACGTAGACGCCGGGGATCTTGGCCAGCCGGTCGAGGAGCGCGGAGCGAGAGTCGCCACTGCCCTTCCAGGCGGCCACCGCGTCCACGAGCTCGTGGACGACGTCCTCCCCGTCGCCGACGGCGAAGCAGTCGAAGAAGTCCGCGACCGGCTCGGGGTTGTAGGCACAAGGCCCGCCGCCCACCACCACCGGGTCTCGCGGCCCCCGGTCGCGGGCAAGGAGCGGAATGCCAGACAGGTCGATGAGGGCGAGGGCGCTCGTGTAGGCGAGCTCGAACTGCAGCGTCACCCCGAGAATGTCGAGGTCGCGGACGGGCGAGCGCGACTCGAGCGTGAAGAGCGGTAGGCGATGCTCGCGGAGCATCGCCTCCAGGTCGGGCCAGGGAAGGAACACCCGCTCGCACGCCACCTCGGGCCGATCGTTGAGAGCGTGGTAGAGGAGCCGGAACCCCAGGTTCGACATTCCCACTTCGTAGATGTCGGGGAAGGCGAGCGCGAAGCGCACGCGGGCAGCCCCCGGCTCCTTCGCCACGCTCCCGAACTCGCACCCCACGTAGCGCGAGGGCTTCTGCGCCGCGAGAACAAGCTCGTCGAGTAGGGAGGGAGTCGTCATGTCGCCGGGCGGCGGATTCGAACCGCCTCTTGCCCGAGTGGCCGCCGCGAAGGCGGCGTGCCGAGGGATCCGCTCCTAGCATGGCAGTCCCGCCGGGGCAAGTCGGCGCTACGACCGCGCGATCCGGAACGGTCCCGACTCGCCGAGGGCCTCCTGCCACTGGACGTCGACGGCCCGCACCCGGGCTCCGGGGGGGCCCCGGCGACACCAGGCTACGAGCCGCTCCAACCGCTCGCTCGCGCCCTCGGCCAGCACCTCGACCGAACCGTCGGGCAGGTTTCGCACCGCCCCGGAGAGCTCCAGCCGCTCCGCCTCGAACACCGTCGACTGCCGGTACCCCACCCCCTGCACGACGCCGGTGACACGGATGAGGGCCCTCACCCGCCCTCCTTTCGCGCTCATGGCCGGCCGTCCTCCAGCATCTTCAGGAACTCTTCCTCCCCGATCACTCTCACCCCCAGGCTGCGCGCCTTCCCGAGCTTGGAGCCCGCCTCCTCGCCGGCGACGACGAGGTCCGTCTTGCGGGAGACGCTGCCCGAGACCTTGCCGCCGCGCCGCTCGATCTCCGCCTTGGCCTCGTCGCGGGCGAGCTTCGCGAGCCCGCCGGTGAGGACCACCGTCTTGCCGGCGAAAGCGCCCCGCTCTACCGCCTCCTCTGGCGACGGGGACACACCCGCCTCGAGGAGATGGCGCACCACCTTCTGGTTCTGGGGCTCGGAGGTCCAGGCGCGGATCTCGCTCGCCGTCTCCGGCCCCACGTCGCGGACCTGTTGCAGCTCCTCCTCGGAGGCGTCGAGGAAGGGCTCGAGCGTCCGGAAGTGGCGGGCGAGGGCCGTGGCCGTCGCCTCCCCCACCTGCGGGATCCCGAGCGCGTAGAGGTAGCTGCGCAGCGGCCTCGGCTCCGCCCGGGTGCGCTCGAGCGCCCGCCTCATGTTCCTCGCGGCGACCTCCGGGAGCTGTGGCCTCGATCCCTTCGTCGCCCCCGGCGCCCCGCCCTCGTCCTTCCTCGGGCGGCTGAAGAGCTTCTGCCAGGTCTCGAAGGGCACCGCGTACAGGTCGGCGAACTCCCTCACCAGCCCGCGATCCACGAGTTGGAAGGCGAGCTTTTCCCCGAGCCCCTCGATGTCCATGGCGCGGCGGGCAGAGAAGTGGGTGAGGCGGCCGACGAGCTGGGCCGGGCAGGCGGCCCCGGTGCAGCGGTAGACCTTCTCCCCCTCCTCCCGGACCACCCGCGCGCCGCACTCCGGGCAGTGGGTCGGAAAGGTGAAGGGGCGCTCGGCCCCGGTGCGGCGCTCCGGCAGCGACTTCACCACCTCCGGGATCACCTCGCCGGCCCGGCGGATGAGCACCCAGTCGCCCACCCGGATGTCCTTGCGCCGCATCTCGTCCTCGTTGTGCAGGGTGGCGCGCGACACGGTGGCCCCTCCGAGCCGCACCGGAGTGACCTCCACCACCGGGGTGAGGATCCCCGTGCGCCCCACCGACGCCCAGATCCTCTCCACCCGCGTGGCCTCCTCCTGCGGCGGGTACTTGAAGGCGACTGCCCAGCGCGGGAACTTGCTCGCCGCGCCCAGCCGGCGCTGGAAGTCGAGGTCGTTCACCTTCACCACCACGCCGTCGGTGTCGTACGGCAGCGCGAAGCGCCTCTCGCGCATGGCGTCCTTGTAGGCCGCGACCTCCCGGATCCCCCGGCAGAGTCGGTTCTCCGGGTTGGTGTCGAACCCCAAGCGATGGAGCGCCTCGAGCTTCTCCCAGTGGCTGCGCCAGGGGCGCTCGTCCGGCGTCAACGCCTCGTAGGCGATGAACGAAAGGGGCCGGGTCGCGGTGATGCGCCAGTCGAGCTGCCGCAGCGACCCGGCGGCGGCGTTCCTCGGGTTCGCGAACGGCTCCTCCCCCTGCCGCGCCATGTGGCGATTCAGCACCTCGAAGTGCTTCTTCTGCAGGAGCACCTCGCCGCGGACCTCGAGCCGCGCCGGGGGGGAGTCCCCCAGCCGTCGCAGGACGCCGCGGTTCGCCTCGAGCTGGCCCAGCGTCCTCAGGTTGGGCGTCACGTCCTCCCCGAGCACGCCGTCGCCGCGGGTGGAGCCCTCCGCGAGCTCGCCGTCGCGGTAGACGAGCTCCACCGCGAGGCCGTCGAGCTTCGGCTCGCAGACGTACTCCACCGCATCCTCGGCGGGGAGCTCGAGCAGCCTCCGCACGCGCGCGTCGAACTCCTCAAGCTCCGCGTCCTCCTGGATGTTCCCGAGGGAGAGCATGGGCTCGCGGTGCTTCGCCCGGGCGAACTTCTCGCTCGGGGTCCCCGAGACCCGTCTCGTGGGAGAGTCGGAGGTGACGAGCTCCGGGTGCTTCTCCTCCGCCTCCAGAAGCTCCTTCATGAGCCGGTCGTACTCGGCATCGGAGAGGCTGGGCTGGTCGAGGACGTAGTAGGCGTGGTCCGCCCGGCGAATCTCGCTGCGCAGCTGCTCCACTCGCTCGCGGGCGCTTGCCGCCATGGGGGCATGGATACGCCGGCGGCCGGGCGAGTTCAACGGTCCGCGCGGGTTCCCGGCGAGGACCTCCGGCGCCTCTCGCTAGCCGGTGGTGTAGGTGCCGGTGTGGCCGAGAAAGCTGTCTTGATCGAAAAACTTCGGATCGGTCAGGTACGCCTCGATCTCCCCGCCGATGCAGAGCTTCAGCAGCAGCTGGTCGGCCATGTAGGCGACGGGCGTCTGCTCGTCGAGGAGCTTCTTCGCTCCCCTCCCCGTGATCGCGTAGGCATGGGTGCAGTGATGCTTCCCGGCCCGGCGCAGGTGCGCCGAGAAGGGCCTGGGATGGAGCCCCATCACCTGCCGCGGCGTCCACTTGATGAGCCGGAGAGCGGCGAGGGGCAGGTAGGCCGCCTGTTTCAGCCGGTCGCGGGGCCGGGTCCGCTCTCCATGCTCGTATCCCAGGTACAGGAGCTCCCAGTCCGACGGCAGCTCGGCGAGCGCGGGCGCGAGCTCCTCCATCGCCTCGACTCGCGGCACCACGTCGTCCTCGAGGATGAGCACCCGGTCCCAACCGTTCGAGACGGTGGCCTCGTAGATCGCCCGGTGCGACATCGAGCAGCCGACGTGTCCGGGCGGCATGAGCTTTCCCTGCCGATGCACCTTGCGGGCCCGCGCCGCGCTGTAGGCGCCGGCGCGCTCCAGGGCCTCGAGGTCGAGGTCCGCCTTGTCGAAACCGAAGAAGAGCTGGTAGTCGAGGCCGCGGAGCCGCTCGCGCAGCTTCTCCTGTCGGTCGGTGGCTCGACGCAGCGTGACCACCCAGATCCGGTCGAAGGTGCGGTTGAGGAGGTCGAAGGCCTGCACGGCGGGGGCGAGGATAGTACGAGTCCCTCGCGCGCCGGGCGGAAAGGCTCCTTCCTGCACCGGCAGGGGCAGGACCTTTTCGGGACGGCCGAGCCGTGGGCCCGGTAGACGGGAGGGATGCCCGCTCTCCCGGCCGCGGCATCGGGGTTCTCGGCTTCGAGTGGCGACGCGCGCGGAGGTCGATCTGCGCGATGCCGGCGCTCGGGTCCCTGCTAGAAAGCCTGGGGATTCGTGATGACCTGGCCGAAGGGCGGCGGCATTAGGAGGAAGGAGTTGCCGATGCCCTGGTAGGTCTCGACCTCGATGTTCTGGACACCGTCTCCGTCGATGTCGCAGGCGCCCACCACCTGGAGGACCATGGGCGTCACCGCCGTGCTGAGGGTGAACGAGTAGCTGCAGAAGGTGCTCCCCTCGATGATGACGGGCATCATGTTCCAGCCCTGAGCGGTCTGAACCCAGGGGCGCCTCATCGTGGTGGGGTTCGCGTCCGGGTTCCACGCGCCCACGAAGAAGGTGCCGCTGTTGGTGGGAACGGTGGAGGAGTTCAGCGTGATGTCCTCGACGCCCTTCACCACCGCCACCATGATGTTCTCTCGCTCGGCCAGCTTCGAGCGCATGGTCATGTTCTGGTACTCTGGAATGGCGACGGACGAGACGACGCCGATGATGGCCACCACCATCATGACCTCGATGAGGGTGAAGCCCCTGGCCGATGCGCGGGTCTCTTTCTCGTTTGTCACGGCTTCGCTCCCTGGGCCGGCGGCGCGGCGGCCCCGGTTCCCTGGCCCTTCGTGCCTGCCGGTACCACGATGAACGTACCGGGGAGCACCTCGAGGACCTCGTTGCCCTTCGCGATCTCCGCGTTCTTGAAGCTCTCCACCTCGCGCGGATCGAGGTGCTTGCCCGCCGGCGCGAACATCAGCTTGCCCTGGGGGTAGGCATTGGCCACCGAGCCGGACGGGGCTCCGGCGACGGCAGGGCCGGACGCCCGGGGCCGGTTCACGTAGCGGTAGCCGTGGTACCCGACGGCCACCGCCACCGCCAAGCCCAGCACCACGATCATGCCCCAGGGCTTGCGGCGCTCCTGCAACTCCACGCCGCGGGTGCTGAAGAGAACGCGGGTCTCGGGCGCCCGGAGCGGCTGGGCGGAGGTGATCTCCGCCACCACCTCGGCCGGGACGATGCGCTGCACCGTCTCGGTGAGGTCGATGGCCTCCTTCACCACCGCGTGGCGCACGCTCTCGATGACGCGCAGAGCCTCCGGGGTGGCGCCCTCGCTCATCGCCTTCAGGTCGGCGAGCACCGCGTCGAGGCCGGCCAAGATCGCCTTCAGCGCCTCGTGATCGACGGGCGTCCCGGGAGCCGGCGCCGTCGCCAGGGCCGCGGCCACCTGCCACCTCAGCCCGGTAGCCCGCTTCACTGGCCCCGGGTCGAGAGGAAGCGGGCGGTCCTGCAAGGCCGCCTTCTCTGCGACCGACAGCCCGGCGATGACCTTCTCGGTGATGGGCCTCAGCCCCTCTTCCGGCCAGAGGCCTACCAGCGCGCCGGAGAGTAGCCCCTCGGCGTCGGCGGCGGCGAGCACCGTGCCGGGCCAGGTGCTCGAGGCGAGGAACGCCACCGGGGGCGCCGACGGCGGCCGAGCCGTTGGCTCCGGGTCGCCCTCGCCCGAGGGCGGTACCGCGTCCTCGGTCGGCTCGTCGAACAGGTCGCCGAGCGCGTCCGGTTCGGGGACGAGATGGACGGGGCTCGCCACCGGCGCCACGGCGTGGGCCGGGGTAGCGGCGGGCGCGGGCTCGACGGAAGGCGTCGCCGCGACCGCCGGCGAGGCGCGGGGCGCGACGGGCGCCGCGGCCATCACCGGGCGCGGAGCCTTGGCGGCCTCCGCCGCCGGCACGACCGGGACGGCGGGCGGGCGCGCGATGGGCGGGGGAACTGCCGGACGAGCCACGACCGGGGTCAGCGCCGGGCGCGCCGGGGTCACCGCCGGGCGTACCGGGGCGGGCGTCACCGCCGGACGGGCCACGACCGGCGTCACTGCCGGGCGCGCTTGCGCGGGTGCGACCGGCGTTCGAGCCGCCACCGGTGTCACCGCCGGGCGTGCCGGTGCGGCCGCCGGACGAGCCGGGGCGGGAGCGATCGCCTGCCGCCCCGCGCCACCCGCGCCCGCCGGGGCGAGCACGGGCGCCGGACGCCCCGGCGCCGGCGCAGCTTGCGGCGCGACCACACGACTGACCGCCTCCAGGACCGGCCTTGGGTCTCCGCTCCACGCGACGACGGCGCTCGCGGTTCCGGAGAGGTTCGCGACCTGGGCGGCGTGCTCGGGAGGGAGGGCCACCACGATGGAGAGGCCTGCGCCGGAGAAACGACGCAGGTCTTCACAGAGCGGCAACCACTCCTGGCCGCAACACTCGTACACGAGCAGCCGGGCACTGTCCTGGCAGAGCGCGAAGGCGAGGTGGGGCGAGTCGGCGACGCGCGGCGGACCGCCGAGCCTCGCCGTCAGCTGTTCCAGCAGTGCGCCCAGGAACTTGGGCGAACCGGCCACCACAGCTTCGTTCGCGGTCACGCTCTCTCCACGGGCCCCATCTTAGCCGATCGGTCTGCACTACCCGTCCTCCCGCCGAGACCCGCGTCCATGGCACAGCGCGCATGTGGTTGCGCGTCCCCTCCTACATTTGGGTGGTCGGCCGCATCCTGGCACCAACGGTTTCGGAATCCGACGCGGTCGCGGGGCGACGTGCGCTCGGGTGTTGACAGCCGCATCCTCGCCCCTTACCTTCCGGTTCTCTCCAGCCGTTCCCCCCCAGACCCACAAGCCGTCCCGGGCCATCGCCCTCCGGCGCCTCATCCCCCCGGGAAGACCACATGACCGCCACCCAGTCCGACCTGCTCGCCGGCAGCCTTACCGACCTCAAGCACCGCAAGGTGGCGGAGCTCGCCGTCATGGCGCGCGACCTCAACATCGAGGCCGCCGGGGCGATGAAGAAGCAGGACCTCATCTTCGCCATCCTCCAGGCCCAGTCGAGGAAGGCGGAGGAGAAGAAGGAGGAGATGGAGGTCGCGAGCGAGGGCACGATCGAAGTGCTCCCCGACGGCTTCGGCTTCCTGCGCAGCCCCGACTTCAGTTACCTCCCCGGTCCGGACGACATCTACGTCTCGCCCTCACAGATCCGCCGCTTCAACCTCCGCACCGGCGACACCATCCGCGGGACCGTGCGCCAGCCCAAGGACGGCGAGCGCTACTTCGCGCTCTTGAAGGTGGATTCCATCAACGGGCAGCCTCCGGAGGAGACCCAGGCCAAGGTCCTCTTCGACAACCTCACCCCGCTCTACCCGACGCAGCGCCTCAAGCTGGAGCACGATCCCAACGAGATGACCACGCGGGTGGTCGACCTCTTCGCTCCCATCGGCAAGGGGCAGCGCTGCCTCATCGTCTCCCCCCCGCGGGCCGGGAAGACGGTGCTGCTGCAGAACATCGCCCACGCCATCACCCGCAACCACCCGGAGGCGACCCTCATCGTGCTGCTCATCGACGAGCGGCCGGAAGAGGTCACCGACATGGAGCGGACGGTGAAGGGGGAGGTGGTGGCCTCCACCTTCGACGAGCCGGCCATCCGGCACGTGCAGGTGGCGGAGATGGTCATCGAGAAGGCTCGGCGGCTCGTCGAGCACAAGAAGGACGTGGTCATCCTCCTCGACTCGATCACCCGCCTGGCGCGGGCCTACAACTCGGTCGTTCCCCCTTCGGGAAAGATCCTCTCTGGCGGCGTGGACGCGAACGCCCTCCACAAGCCGAAGCGCTTCTTCGGCGCGGCGCGCAACATCGAGGAGGGCGGGTCCCTCACCATCATCGGCACGGCCCTCGTCGACACCGGGAGCCGAATGGACGAGGTGATCTTCGAGGAGTTCAAGGGGACGGGCAACTCCGAGATCGTGCTCGACCGCAAGCTCATGGAGAAGCGGATCTTCCCCTGCATGGACCTCGCGAAGAGCGGCACGCGCAAGGAGGAGCTGCTCCTCCCCGCCGACTGGCTCTCCAAGATCTACATCCTCCGCCAGACCATCCTGAACGGCCTCGACAACGTGGAGGCGATGAAGTTCCTGCTCGACAAGTTCCGGCAGGCGAAGAACCACGAGGAGTTCTTTAAGATGATGGTGGGAGGCGGGAAGTAGGAGTCGGGGGGCGCGCCTCCCCGGAGCTTCATCTTGACCGAAGCCCCCGAAACGACTAGATCCCGCAGCTCCGCCCGGACCACGTCGCGATCAAGCGCCGTGCAAGCGGCGATTGGAAGGAAGTCATGAAGGAAGGCATCCACCCCGAGTACAAGACGGCCAAGGTCGTCTGCGCTTGCGGCGCGGTCATCGAGACCCGCTCCACGCGCGGCGACTTCCACATCGAGATCTGCTCCAACTGCCACCCCTTCTTCACCGGCAAGCAGAAGATCCTCGACACCGCGGGCCGCATCGAGCGCTTCAAGACCCGCTACGCCGCCGCCCCGAAGGCGGAGAAGGCGGAGGCGAAGAAGGCGGCGCCCGAGCCCGCCAAGGCCGAGCCCAAGAAGGACAACCGGGCGACGAAGCGCGCCAAGGTGAACGCCGGAAAGCCGAAGCCCCCGCCGAAGGCCGAGGCGGCCGCGGCGGAGCCGGAGAAGAAGGCCGAGACGCCCGAGGCCTGATCCCGGCGGGGCAGCAGGCGAGCGCGGCGGACCGGCGACGGCCCGCCGCCTTTCTTTTCCGAAGGCCCAGCTACTTCGGCACCACGAGCTGGACGGTGGCGACCTTGCCGGAGGCGCTGGCCGTGATCTTGGCCTTTCCCTTCTTCATCGCGTGGACGGTGCCGTCGGCAGTGACGGTGGCGATCCGGCCGTCGGACGAGCGCCAGGCGACCGGGACTCCGCCCACCGCCCTGCCAGCCCTGTCGACCGGCTCCGCCCGGAGCCGCAAGGAGTCGCCCCGCTTCAGCGTCAGCTTGGGGGGCTTCACCAGGAGCCTCGCGAACTCCGGGATGCGGACGGTGATCTGGGCGGTTCCCCGCACCGGCCCGGAGGCCGCCGTCACCGTGGCGGTCCCCGGACCCACCGCCAGCACCCTCCCCTCGCTCACGCTGGCGATGGCCGCGTCGCTCGAAGACCAGGTGATGGGCGCGGGGACGACGCTCACCGGCTTGCCGTTCTCGTCCGCCACCACCACCGAGAGGATGAAGGTCTCGCCCGGCCTGAGCTCGCGGGCCGCCGGGGCCACCGTCACCGCGGTGGGGATGGAGACGACGACCCGGGCCGAGCCCTTCGCCTCGCCGACGGCCGCCGACACCACGGCCTCGCCCGAGTGGACGCTCATGACCGTGCCGGCTTCGTCCACCGAGGCCACGTTGGGCACCGAGCTGCTCCACACCACCTTCTGCTTGCCGCCCTCGACGGGGTTGCCCTTCGCGTCCTTCGGGACGGCCTGGAACGTCTTCTTGGCACCCCTCTCGGAGAGCACCACCGCGGCGGGCTCCACCGTCACCGTCTTCACCGACGGGCTGCAGGCGGCGAGTGCCGCGACAAGGCAAAAGGCTCTCTTCATCGTGTCCTCCGCGCCACCCACCCTCGGGCCGGCTCCCGGACTCATACACGAGCGGGGAGGGTCGGTAAACCGGCGCGAGCGGCCGTTCGGCGCGATATAAGTGGAGCGGACGTGTCCGCACTCGTTCTCATCGTGGACGACGAGCGATCCAACCTGGAGTCGCTGGCGCGTATCTTCGCCAGGGAGGGCTGGGGAGTGGCGCTCGCCTCCTCTGGGACGGAGGCGCTCGACGTCGTCCGCCGGGAGCACCCGAGCGTGGTGGTCACCGACCTCATGATGCCGGGGATGGGCGGGGAGGAGCTGCTGCGGACGGTGAAGGCCATCTCGCCAGAAACCGAGGTGGTGCTCATGACCGCCTACGGCACCGTCGAGGGCGCGGTGACCGCGATGAAGGAGGGCGCGTACGACTTCATTACCAAGCCGTTGAAGCGGCACGCCATCGTGAAGTCGGTGCGGCAGGCCTTGGAGAGGGCCTCGCTCGTGGCGGAGAACCGCGCCCTCCGGGCGAAGCTCGCGCAGCTGGCCCACGGGGAGGGAGACGGGGACGGAGGGCTCATCGGCGCCGCGCCCGCCTTCTGCGCCGCGCTCGACACGCTGCGCCAGGTGGCGCCGAGCTCGGCCACCGTTCTCCTGCAGGGGGAGAGCGGCACCGGCAAAGAGCTTGCCGCGAGGCTCTTGCACGACCTGTCGCCGCGCTCCGCCGGCCCCTTCATCCCGGTGAACTGCGCCGCCATCCCCGAGACCATCCTGGAGTCCGAGCTCTTCGGGTACGAGCGCGGGGCCTTCACCGGCGCCACCCAGCGCCGCGAGGGGAGGTTCGAGCGCGCCCACGGCGGCACGCTCTTCCTCGACGAGGTGGCGGACATGTCCCCCGGCGTCCAGGTGAAGCTCCTGCGGGTACTGCAGGACGGGGTGGTGGAGCGGCTCGGCGGGACGCAGCCGGTGCAGGTGGACGTGCGCATCGTCGCGGCCACCAACCGCGAACTGGCAGTCGAGGTCCGGGCCGGACGCTTCCGCGAGGACCTCTTCTACCGGCTCGACGTGGTGGCCGTTCGCCTGCCACCGCTTCGCGACCGGCGCGAGGACGTGCCGCTGCTCGCTGCCGTCTTCCTGCGCCGCTTCGCGGACCAGAACCGGCGGAGCGTGAGCGGATTCACCCCACCGGCCCTGAACGCCCTCGAGTCTTACGACTGGCCGGGCAACGTTCGCGAGCTCCAGCACGCGGTGGAGCGCGCGGTGGTGCTTTGCCGCGGGGCGGAGGTGGACGTGGACGACCTGCCCGAGGCGGTACGCCGCATGGCGCCGACCGACCTCTCGGCCCCGGCGTCGGCCCTTTCGGTCGCCCTCGGCACACCGCTCGCGGAGATCGAGCGCCGGGTGATCCGCGAGACCCTGCGCCACACGCGCGGCGACAAGAACCTCGCTGCCCGGCTGCTCGGGGTGGCACCGCGGACCATCTACCGCAAGCTCGACCGGGACGACGCCGGCCGCCTCTTGGAGCCCGGCGGGGAGGACGAGGGAGGACCCCACGGGAGCTAAAGAACCTGCGATCCTGCTGACAATTTGGCGCCCCCCGGCGTTAGGCTGAAGGTCTTTTGCCAATTTGGCAGGGACCGGCTCTCCCGGCAAGCGCTCATCCAAAAATACTTAGTTAGTACAGTGACTTGAACCTCAAAGGTCACCCCTTCGGATGGCACATCGGTTGCTAACCTCTGGAGGGGGTCCCTGGCCCAGCGATGCTCGAAGTCTTTCTCAAGAGATACTCGTGGACTGCGAACCTGGCCGTGCTGTTCGCGGCCGCGTGGCTCACGGCGAAGACCGTCAACACGGCCATCGGTGCAGCGATCCGTCCGACTCCGCAGATCGACGTGGCCTCCCTCCCCACCTCGGGCGCGGCGAGCCTGCCCGTCCCGGGCCTCGACGCCGAGAAGCTCTATCCGCTCCTCGGGATCCAGCCGCCCCAGGCCCCGGTGGCGGGGGAGGCGGCGGGCCCGCAGGCGCCGCCCGCGCCCCGCACCTGCCGGGACATCCGCGCGCCTCCGGTGGCGACCTCGCTGCGCGCCCAGCTCGTCGGTGCCATCGTCGCCGACGACCCCCGCTGGTCGACGGCCGTCGTGGTCGACACGAGCTCTCGCGAGACGCGCACCTACGCCATCGGCGAGAGCGTGCTCGGTTCGCCGCTTCTCTCGGTGGAGCGCATCCGAGACGGCCGCGACTCCACCGGCCGAGGATTCCGGGTGGTCGCCATCGTCTGCAACGACGGCCAGAAGCAGTACATCGACTTCGACAGCGGCGGTCCGAACGTGGGCGTCGCCGCGGCGCCTCCGCCCCCCTTCGCCGCTCCCGCCAGGCCCGTGACCGACCCGGACGGCATCCGCAAGCTCGCCGACAACCGCTACGAGGTGAAGAAGAGCGTCATCGACGGGACACTCTCGAACCTGAACAACATCGCCACGCAGGCGCGCATCGTGCCGAGCTTCAAGAACGGCGTGGCGAACGGCTTCAAGCTCTTCTCGATCCAGCCGGACTCCTTCTACACCCAGATCGGGGTCGAGAACGGCGACGTGATCCAGAAGATCAACGGCTACGAGATCAACTCCCCGGACAAGGCCCTCGAGGTCTACCAGAAGCTTCGGGAATCGCAGCACATCACGATGGACATCGAGCGCAACGGGCAGACCATACGCAAGGAGTACAACATCTCCGGCCCCTAGGCCGGCTCGAGGGGAATCATGCGACCGCTGTTCGCCGCCGCCCTGCTTCTGCCCGCGCTGGCCCTCTCCCAGGAGGGACCGCCGCCCGAGACGCCGCCCAGCCCGGCCGAGCAGGGCGAGCCCGCGCCCACGCCCCCGCCGCGCCGGCCCCCCCGCCTTCGCGCCGGGATGCCCACCCCGGGAGCGGTCCCGGGGGGCGGGGTCACCGGCCAGCCGGTTCCGGCGCCGCCGCCGGCCCCGCCGCCCCCCGCGGGACCTGCGCGCGCCGGGTCGAGCCGGGTCGAGCCCCAGGTCGGCCCGGGACAGGCCGGCGGCACCGCCCGCGCCGATGCCACTTGCCGTCCGCTCGAGGGGAAGTTCCTGCTC
>DATJZG010000055.1:0-16065 GCA_035499295.1 Anaeromyxobacteraceae bacterium | reverse complement strand
GTGAGCTTCGTTCTGCCCGCGGTCGGTGCTGCCGGCTACGCCAGCAATTCGGGTTACTGCATCCCCAACGCAGGCGACCTTTTCGCGCCAGGCATGCAGGCGAGGTCCGGAGGCCCGAAGGCGTCCCCGTAAGCGGGATGGTGGCCGGGCGCGCAGGCGCCCGGCTGCGCCAGCAGGCGATTGCCGTGGCGACCCTTCTGGGAGCATGAGGGGGACGTTAGGGCCCGAGAGTTCCATTCCCGTCTAACACGGGATGAACGGTGGAGAACGAGGCGATCTTGTGGAGGAATCGCGAGGTGGCCCTGGCCGTCACTACGTACCCGGCGCGAGTAGTGGAACTGGAGGGGGCGATTCGACCGAGCTCCGGGTCGAAGATGAAGCCAGGCAGGATCTTCGTTTGAAAGGCGACGTGCGACGGCGGTGTCACCGGCCCTGGATTGGCTAGGTGAGGCTCGGCCGCAGCACCTCCACCCGGAAAGGGCGTGGTGGGATCACGTCGCTCCTGACATGTCGTGGCCTCCCTTCACCTCGGAGAGTGCTTCATGATCATCGAAAGGATCGAGCGACCGCCCGCGGAGGTGCTCACAGGATTCAAGGATCTCCTGCGCTACGACTCCGTCACGTGCGCGCTCTCGGATTGCATGGGCCGCTTAAACGCGATGACGTCCGACATGCGCCCTCTGTTCGAAGGCATCCGATTGGTGGGTACCGCCGTCACCGTGAAAACGCTCGCCTCTGACCTGGCTGCGGCCTTCAAGGCCATCGACCTTTGCGAACCTGGCGACGTCGTCGTCATTGACTCTCACGGTTCCGCAAATACCGCGTTCTGGGGAGAAAACATGACGATGTCGGGCATCAATCGCGGCGTCGTAGCCGCCGTCATAGACGGCGCCTGTCGGGACGTCGAGGAGGTCCGCAAGCTAAAGTTCCCAGTTGTTTGCAAGGGGTTCGTTCCGAACGTGGGATCGATCTCCGGTTACGGTCACGTCAACGTCGAGATCCAGTGTGCTGGAGTAGCGGTCGCGCCTGGCGATCTCATCGTGGTCGACGGCAACGGAGTCGTCGTCGTTCCACGCGGCGAATCCGCAACGATCTTGGAGCAGGCGCGGCGCCTGCTGCGAACTGAGCACGTGCTCCAAGAGAAGATCAGGGCCGGCGCAACCATCGGCCAGCTCATCGATGTCGACGAGGTCTTCAGAAACGCCTTCTCGTACCAAAACAGGGCGGTTGACCGAAACTAGCCTTGCGTGCGTGAGGCAGATCAGAGGTCCCCCGCCTCCCGGCAATGAAGGACTGCACCTGCATCAGGGGATGAGGCGTGCGATCGGTTACGTGGGGCACACGAGGGCGGTGCGCGTCCCTTCTGTGACGTGGTCACAGAAAAGGACGTTCCGTTCGTCGGCGGGAAGGCCGCGAGCCACTTTACCTCGACGACCACTGGTCGTGGGCGCACGCCACAGGGCGAGAACCACGGCGAGCGACAGCGACCTAGCGTGGTTCACTGAAGACCGGCGGGAGTTCTGCTTGCTCCACTGGTAGCATTGCCTCCACGAGGTCGGCGAGCTTACTGTCTGGCAGGTCCGGATAGTGTTCCACCAGCGCCGTGGCGACCGGCAGCCTCAAGTCGAGCCAGGGCGCACCGGCTCGCTGGAGACTCATCGCTGCCCGTGCAAGGGTCGCTTGCCACCGTGGCGTGGTTCGCACCCGACCAGCCTGGAGCACGAGCAGGCCGTCCTCGATGAGCTTGCAAAGCCCGCCACGGTCAGGCGTGAGCACGTGTCGTACTCGAGGATGCCTGTTCCTGCCGCAGCATGTGGCTTCTCGCATATGCGATCGCGTCCACCGTCTCGCGGCGGAAACTCTCGTAGTCGACCTGCATCGAGTTCACGAAGGTAGAGGCTGCCATCGTGTGCGCTGCCATCATGGCTGCCTCTGCGATTTCCTCGTCGGTCGCGCCGAACAGCTTTGCTGCTTCGGTGTGGAAGAGCGTGCAGTACCGACAGCGAGTCGCTCCCGAAACGCCCAGCCCGATGAGCTCCTTGTACTTGTTCGGGATCTTCGTTTCGGCGAGTTGGAAGTCCCGCATCAGAGTCCAGAATCCCTCGAGTGCTGACTCTGGCATGTCCTCCGTCCAGCTCGGGACCTTGCCGAAAGCCTCCTTCATCTCCTCGCGAATCTTGGACGTGGTCGTCTGCTTCTTCTCGATGGTCGCCATGGCATTCCTCCTTTGGTACGCCCGCTCAGGCGCAGATGCTCCTCTTGTGGCGGCAGGAAGCGACATGCCACGGGCGGTTGGGTGTCAGTGACTGCTGACCCCACAACTCGGTACTGCTCAATCTAAGCGCTCGAACGAGGGAGAGCTCGGTGGGCGGCGCTTGTGCCGGCGACCCGGAAACGGTACGCGGAGCGCGCGAAGCTGACTGAGATCCATGGCGCGCTGCGTTGCCAGAAAAGATGGCGTCCTCCATAGAGAGGCCCTTGCCGCGTGGCGCCCTGCTCTTCGCTCTGGGGTGAGACTCTCTCACCCTCGAGCGGGTGGCTGCGCTTCCGGGCCTTTGCTGGGCGACAGACGCGACGCCCAGTCCGGACGAGGTGATGGACGGGCTTCGTGCTCTGGGGCAAGGCGTCGGCGTCGGCGCCAGGCCGCCGGTGGGAGGCCCACCAGCTTCTTGAAGGTGCGGCTGAACGCGGCCTCCGATGCGTAGCCCACGCGAGCGCCGATGGCCGCGATACCGTCGTGGGTCGTGGTGAGCAGATCTGCAGCGACCTGCATGCGCCAGCGCGCCAGGTACTGTATGGGCGGCTCGCCCACCAGCGACGCAAAGCGCTCAGCCAGGGCCGAGCGGGAGAGCCCGGCTTCGCGTCCTAGCGTGTCGAGCGTCCATGGATGGCCGGGGCGCGCGTGCAGCACGGCCAGTGCCTTCCCTACGTGGGGGTCGCGCAGGCCCGCCAGCCAGCCAGTGCGGCCTGGGGGTAGCGACTCGAGGTGGCGGCGTATGACCTCAACGAACATGAGCTCGGATAGCCGTGCGAGTACTGCTTCCCTTCCAGGGCGCGAGCTCCGCGCCTCCGCCTCTGCCGCTTCCACGAATCGCGAGAGCCAGCCGCCCGTCGATCCGTCGCGGTCGCTCGCGAGCAGAACGCGCGGCAAGCTGGCCAGCAGCGGATTGAACGGGCGGGCGTTGCAGCCGAGAAACCCGCACAGCAGGTGGGCGTCGGCCGCGCCCGTGCCGAGGTTCATGGAGAATGGGAGCCGCGCCCCGGTGGGCCGCTGGTAAATGGAGAGGTCCATCGGCGGTGCCCGCAACCCGGGCGCGCTCGAGATCACGTGTGAATCGCCGTGCGGAAAGCAGACAACGTCGCCTGCCTCGAGCCGCACTGGCTCCTCGCCCAGAATCCCGCCCAGGCAGCGGCCGCGCGTCAAGGCGTGGAACTCGAGGATGTGGTCCGCCTCTGGCATGACGTGGCCGGAGAGGGCGCTGGCCGGCGGCGCCTCGGCGACCCACGGCGCCGCGCACTCGATGGCGAAGTAGACCGCGCCGGTAAGCCGGACCGAGGCGAGGACGTCCGTGAGCGGATCTGGGCCCATGCGTTGCTCCGCGCGCGCCCTGGACGCCTGGACATGCGCCGCGGACGCTCTGCTAGGCCGGCCGAGCGCCGCGGACGCCCGAGCAAGACAGGCGGCGAGGCGGTCATGGCCATGCCGTGCCGCTGCTCCTAACGCTTCCACGGCAATCACGCCACCTTCGCGAACACGGGGACACATATGACCCCCACCACCACCATCACTGCCCGCGAGCCCCTCCCGGGGGACCCCGGACGGCTTCATCGGCCAGGTGTTCAAGCTGGTCGGGGCATACGTTCCGCCGCCGGCCGGCCTGCGTGGGCCGGCGGAGTGGGGCACCGAGGGCCGGCTCGCCGAGCTCTTCGCCGCAGAATCGCGGGAGCGGCACGTCCAGAGGAGGGAGTTCACCTTCCGGTATCGCTCCGCGGCGCACTGGCTGGAGGTCTTCCGCACGTGGTACGGCCCAATCCACTGCGCCTTCGAGGCGCTTCCGCCAAGGCGGCAGGATGCCTTGGCGGCCAAGCTCCATGCGCTCGTCGAGCGATTCAACGTGGCCCGCGACGGAACGATGGTGGTCCCGAGCTCATACCTCGAGGCCGTGATCACGCGGGTGTGAGCCCAGGTATCCCCGCGCGACGTGCTCAAACGGGCGTCCAGCCGGGGCGTCGAGTCTGTGATTGTTCGAGTGCGAGGGGACTCAGGAGGTGCAACCATGGCCGATCGACCTGTCATCGTCATCGTGGACGACGAGCCCGGCGCGCTTGCCGCCATGCTCAATGCTCTCACCCGCCGCTTTGGCGCGGACTACCGCGTCGCGCCACACCTGTCCGCACGTGAAGCGCTGAACGATCTCGTGCAGATCAGGAAAGAAGGGGAGGAGATCGCGCTCGTTGTGGCCGACCAGTGGATGCCCGAGATGAACGGCAACGAATTCTTGGCCCAAGCCCATGCGCTGGCACCCGGAGCGAAGCGCGCGCTCTTGGTTGCCTGGGGCGATCGGTCCGCATCGCGCACCATCCTTCAGGGGTGCGCACTCGGCGAGCTCGATAACTACCTTTATAAGCCCTGGGCTCCTGCCGAGGTCCACCTCTATCCTCTGGTGAGCGAGTTCCTTGCCGAGTGGACGCGACTCCACCGGCCGGCGATGGAATTGGTCCAGGTCGTTGGCGATGAGCTCTCCCCTCGGTCGAACGAAATTCGCGAGTTCCTTGGCCGCAACGGAGTCCCGCACGGGTTCTACGCAGCCGGGTCCCCCGCAGCGACCCGACTCCTCGAGGAGAACGGCATCAGCAGGCCCACGCTACCGATCGTGATCCAGCTCGATGGATCGACGCTCTCTGAACCCACGAACTCGGAGATCGCTGATAGCATCGGCGGCAGTCCGCATGAGCTCGCCTGTGACGTGGCTGTCATCGGTGCAGGCCCGGCCGGTCTGGCAGCAGCGGTCTACGCGGGCTCCGAGGGGCTGCGGACGCTCGTAGTCGAGCGCTACGTCGTCGGTGGGCAGGCGGGCGCGAGTTCCCTCATCCGGAACTACCTGGGCTTCCCCCGCGGCATTAGTGGTGCCGAACTCGCCCAACGGGCCTACCAGCAGGCTTGGCTCTTTGGAGCCAAGTATGTATTCGCACGGGAGGTTGTCGGCCTCCGGGCGGAAGACGGCGCGAGGATCCTTTCGCTGTCCGACGGGCGCGAGATCACTGCGCGGGCTGTCGTCATCGCGACCGGAGCCCGGTACCGGCGGCTCGAAGTGCCGTCAATCGAGCGTTTCGCGGGGCAGAGCTTATTCTACACGACGTTCGGAGACCCGCGTCCGGTGTATGGCCTCGACGTTGTGGTGGTGGGGGGCGGGAACTCCGCGGGCCAGGCTGTCGTCCATCTGTCTCGCTTTGCACGGCAGGTGACCTTAGTGGCCCGCGCCGAGTCCCTCGAGAAAGGAATGTCAGACTACCTGGTCCAACAGATCCGTCGGGCGCGCAATGTGGACGTGCGGCTAGGAGCGGAGGTCGTCGACGCTGAGGGAGGCCAGCGAATAGAGCGCATCTCGGTACGCCACGCTGACACCGGGGTGGTAGACCGCGTGCCGGTCCAACTGCTCTTTGTGCTAATTGGCTCGACGCCCCACACTGACTGGTTGGACGGGGCGATCCAGCGCAACGAGAAGGGCTACCTGGCCACGGGTTCGGACGTGGCCCACGATCGGTGGCCCCTTTTCCGGCCCCCGATGCGGCTCGAGACCAGCATGCCGGGCGTCTTCGCGGCGGGCGACGTGCGCCTCGGGTCACTGCAACGGGTTGCCGCAGCGGTGGGCGAGGGTGCCATCGTAGTACAGCACGTGCATGAGTACTTGAAGCGAGAGGAGGAAACGGCTCAAGGAACGTATCCGAGCGGTTTGGAGGGCGGTGGCGGCGAGGAAGCGCACGCCTCCTTACGGCTTGTCGGCTAATACCAAATCTTCCTAATCAAGATCGTTGGTCGGCGTGACGCGTGGGCTGGATGCAGGAGTTCGTGAAGACCGGAGCCGCGACGCGCTGCTTCTAGCGACGGCGCCGGAATAATCAGCGACGCTTGGCCACCGCGGCTTGCGCCCCAAACGAGGACTGGCGAGTCACAGCCAGTGAGCGGAGTTAGGTCGGACCAGGGGTGCGAGCTCGAACAGTCACTTACGCCCCAATAACTGTTAGCGCTATTTCGAACTGGAGAATAGCGCAAGGGGCCATGGTCCTCTCACGGAGGTCTCGCATATGGCGGACGTGATTCTGAAGACAGACGATGGATCCACGACGACCCTCAAGTCCGAGGCGGTCGCGGCGTTCCGGGGACGGTTGCGCGGTGCGCTGTGCCTGCCAGGCGAACCAGGGTATGACCAGGCACGCACCATCTGGAACGCGATGATCGACAGGCGGCCCGCCGCCATCGTCCGTGCGGCCGGGGCGGCCGACGTCATGCTAGCGGTCAAGCTCGCCAGGGAGCACCGGGTTCTACTCGCAATCCGGGGGGGTGGGCACAACATTGCCGGCAACGCCGTCTGCGAGGGTGGTCTTATGGTTGACCTCTCCTCAATGAAGTCGGTCCGCATCGATCCCGTTGGTCGAACAGCCCGCGTCGAGCCTGGTGTAACCCTCGGAGAGTTCGACCGTGAGGCGCAGGCGTTCGGCCTCGCAACGCCCCTCGGTATCAACTCGACGACCGGCGTCGCCGGGCTCACGCTGGGGGGCGGATTCGGCTGGATCAGCCGGAAGTACGGTCTCTCCATCGACAATCTCCTCTCGGTGGACATGGTCACGGCGAACGGTGACCTTGTTCGCGCGAGCGAGAAGGACGACGCGGAACTGTTCTGGGCTGTTCGTGGCGGCGGCGGCAACTTTGGCGTCGCAACGTCATTCAAGTTCCGCCTCCATCCTGTCGGGCCGGAAGTACTTGCCGGCTTGATCGTTCACCCCTTCGCCAAGGCCAAGGAGCTCTTAGAAGGATATCGCCGCGCGGTTGCCGGTGCGCCGGAGGAGCTCACGTGCTGGGTGGTGATGCGCAAGGCCCCACCTTTGCCGTTCCTCCCCAAGGAAGTGCACGGCAAGGAGGTCGTTGTTCTCGCTCTTTGCTATGCGGGCGACCTAGAGAAAGGTCGAAAGGCCGTCGCGCCGATTCAAGCCCTTGGCAAGCCTATCGCGGACGTGGTCGGGCCGAGCCCCTTCGCTGGCTGGCAAACCGCGTTCGACCCGCTGCTGGCGCCCGGCGCTAGGAACTACTGGAAGTCGCACGACTTCGTCGAGCTAAGCGACGGAGCCATCAAGGTGATGCTCGATTACGTCGGGCGACTGCCGTCTCCCGACTGTGAGGTCTTCATCGGGAACCTGGGGGGCGCCGTGAACCGGGTGCCGGCGCAGGCCACTGCCTATCCACACCGAGATATACAGTTCGTGATGAACGTCCATACGCGCTGGAGCAGCGCGGCCAACGACAAGGAATGCATCGCCTGGGCACGACAGCTGTTCGACGCGATGACACCCCACGCAACCGGCGGTGTGTACGTCAACTTCATGCCCGAGGAAGAAGCGCAGCGCGTGAGCCAAGGCGCCTACGGACCCAACTATCAACGCCTTGCCAACCTGAAGGCCAAGTACGATCCCGACAACCTGTTCCGGATGAACCAGAATATCCGTCCTGCAAGGTAGCCGGGACGAGGATCGCTCGGGAAGTGCCTGTTGCGTTGATGAGACTCACGAGGCAGCCAGCCGAGCTTCTTCTTGTGGGAAGGCGTGACGATGTACCTCGACCGAGAGGCTGTCGATGGGCCACGCTTCCGGCGGTTTGGGAGAGCTGCAGCGAAGGCCGCAGGCGAGCCGCTGAAGTTCGGTGTCGACAGCACGCCGCCTTCGCGGGAGCGGATCGCTGCCTTGCTTCATTCATGTGGCCTCGAGCTTCTCGAGACCGCGCCCTTGGCCCGGACACGGAAGGAAAGCGCGCATGGGGCGGGTTCGCAACCGCCGTTGTGAAGTAGCGATCTGCGCAGTTCCTGCGGCGAGGATGTACGATTCATTTGCATCCAGGGCGGCCTGGATTTGGGGTGCAGGTCAGACCGAAGAACGCTACCCCACTCGAAGTGCGCACCCACGACGCTACCGCGCCCAGGCGCGTCGAAGTTCGTCAGGCCCGAGGACCTCCTCCGGAACGCGCGACCGCCCTGGAGAATAGCCAGGCTCACCGCCGCGCCAACAGGCAGCGGAACCAGGCCGTCGCGCGATAACTGCCGTCGGACTGGCGGAACGGAGCGATTGCCTTCGCGTAGGCTTGGGTCACGACCTTCTCGTTGATCTGCTCCATCGCCCTGACCGCGTTCCCCGTCGACGTCAGACCACGCGATGCCGCGCTGTCGTCGGCATAGATCCATGGGCTGTCGACGTCGAAGACCTCGACGGGTTCGAGTCCTGCATCAGTTGCGAACTGGCGCAGGACAGTTTCGTCGGACAGCGCGAACGGGCCGGGTGCTCCCTGGGGTGGGGGCGGCAGTAATGACTTGAGCGCGGTCAGCAAGGCGACTACTTCCATGCCGTCGGGGTCTCCAAAGGTCATCACCACGACCGAGCCGCCTCGCTTGGCGACACGTCCGACCTCGCGCAGCGCCGGTGCGCTAGACCTTCACAGCGGAAGCGTCGTCGCGGATCACAACATCCAGGCGATGCAAAGTCGCGAGGAAGTCCTGCCCTACGTATAGAAGGCCAGCTGTCGCGAGGCCCGCGACCACGAATCCCAGGACCCGGACGCGGTACACACGCGGCAGCCAGGTCTCATGCTCCTGCTTCACGGAACCCAATCTCGAAAGGCTGCGCGAGGGCGATTCTTGCCCATCGCCTTCCCACCCTTTGAGTGTTTCCGCTCCAGGCCTCCACCAGAAGGTGCATAGCTTCGATGTCTTGGCTTCCTCCGCTTCGATTGCCCAAGCAGCGTCATACCCCGGCCTCGGTCCGTCCAGCCACCATCGTCCGAACCTGGCCAAGGCCCTAGAAGACCTCTTCAATGCCTGGAGCCGGCGTGCTAGACGTCTAGCGGGTGTCCGGCCGCGCACGGCCGTGGCAGGGCTCACTCGATTGGTCGGGCCGCCAATCGGTGGAGCGATTTGCCATTGGACCGATACGCAGGCGACCCCGGCCCCAAGCAGCTTAACGCACGACGGACCACGTGGGTGCCGCTAGCCTTGGAGCGGTTCTTCCGGGTAGAGGCTGCGAGCGGGGTCGTTCTGCTTGGAGCAGCCGGGACAGCCGTTGCCTGGGCCAACTCCCCGTGGTCGGCCTCATACGGGCGAGTATGGGAAACACCGTTCACGGTAGGCATGGAGCGCTTCGCGGCCACGCTATCGCTCGGCTCATTCGTCAACGATGGGTTGATGACGATATTCTTCCTCGTCGTCGGGGCCGAGATTCGACGGGAATTCCACGAAGGTGTCCTGTCGGACTTCAGGCGGGCCGCTCTCCCCGTAGCCGCCGCTTTCGGTGGAATGATCCTCCCAGCCCTCATCTACTTGGGGTGGAATCAGGGACCGATCGCGAGGCGCGGCTGGGGCATTCCCACTGCTACGGACATCGCCTTTTCTGTCGGCGTCCTCGCTCTGCTCGGGAAGCGCATACCAGCGTCGCTTCGCGTCCTGCTGCTAGCGCTCGCTACCGTGGACGACATCGGGTCCGTTCTCGTCGTCTCCATCTTCTATCCAAAGGGAGGCGCATCGACGGGGCTCCTCGTGGCCATTGGAGGGACGCTCGGGATCTTGGCGCTTCGGAAACTCGGTGTGCGCAGCCTCCTCGCGTACGTTCCCCCGGGGCTGGTGACCTGGATGGGACTCTTTCGAGCTGGGGTTGAACCCGCCCTCAGCGGCATCCCGATCGGCCTCCTCTTGCCCCTTGACGGGGCAGACAGACTGCATCCCTGGGTTGCCTACGGGATCACGCCACTCTTCGCTCTGGCGAACGCGGGGATCAGTGTCGACGGGCTGAGGTGGCACGATCGAGACTCCCTCACCGTGCTCACGGGAGTGCTGGTCGGGCGCGTTCTTGGCAAACCGGCGGGAATTGTCGCGGCCAGCTTCGCAGCTGTGCACTCCAGGGTGTGTGACTTGCCACGCGGCGTCACATGGCGCGGCGTCCTGGTGATTGGCTGCCTCGGGGGAATCGGCCTCACGGTGCCCATCTACATCGCCGCTGGGGCCTTCGCGACAAAGCCGTTGCTCGCGAGCGCAAAGCTCGCGCTTCTCGCTTCTGCCGCTGCTTCCGCCCTGATCGGGCTCTTGTTTGGCAAGATTCTCTTACCCACGGGAGTCGCCGCGGAGAGCAACTCCGGATCCGCATGACTCGAATTTTCCAAGGCACACCGAAACGGGACCATCCTAATGGTCGTCGTTCACCAATAGTGGCAGCCACAGCACAGCCATCTTCGAGCAGTCGCTCAGGAATCAGGAGGAAAGCGTGAAGACTAAACTCGACACGGGAATCGTGCTCTGGATGCTTGCAGGCGCGGCGATCCTCGCCCTGTTCCTCATTGTGGGGTGGCACTTCTACCGGGTCGAGAACCCAGCGCAAGAGCTCGCTTTCAAGGCCAGCCGGGCCGATACCGTTGGACGGATGCAACTCGCGCTCGCCTCGGCGTCGGAGGCCGAGAAGAGCGCCGTTCTCGCAACCACCGACCAGGATTCCCGGATGTTAGCCGACCGGGCTCGTGCGGCGACTGCGGAGGTCGAGCAGGAGCGCGAGGAACTCGCCAACCTCCTGGCGACCGGGGGCACCCAGCGCGAGAAGGATCTACTTGCGCAGTTCTCTGGCGCCTTTGACAATCTTCGGCGCGTGGATGATGAGGTGCTGCGCCTCGCTGTGAAGAACACCAACCTCAAAGCATACAAACTGTTGTTTGGTCCGGCCGCCGAGACACTCGCGGAGATCGACGCGGCGCTCTCGCGAGTGGTGGCCAAGTGCGCTGGCTCGCGGGACTGCTCGCAGCTGATGCCCCTCGCCTTCGGTGCCCAGATCGGCGTCCTTCGCATCCAGACCTTGCTAGCACCGCACATCGCGGAGGAAAGTGACGCCGAGATGGACCGGATGGAAGCCTTGATGGCCAAGGAGGTGACGCAGGTCCGTGCCGATCTCGACGGGCTCGCCTCGAAGCTTCCAAGGGACCCAGACGTGGCGATGGCTGGAGTGCGGTTTGTTCGATACGGCGAGCTCAAGGCTCAGATCTTGTCGCTCTCGCGCGAGAATACCAATGTCCGCTCGCTGGCCCTGTCGCTGAACCAGAAGCGCAAAGCGCTGTTACTCTGCCTGGAAGCCTCAGATGCGCTGAAACAGGCCATCCTCGAGGAGCCGATCGCGGGAGTGACCTACGGCCGGCCGCCCAAGCCTCGCTGAAACGGCGGCGCAGGCCTGCGACCGGGCTCGACATTCCCAGTACCAAGGAGAAGGCCCCGCCTCTATGCCGGAAACCTCGACTGATGGTGAGCCGGAAGGCAAGGGATCGGACAACTGGTGCCTGCCAACCGTGTTCTCCAGGTCAAAACGTCCGGACCAATCGTGATGACACCCGCGCTTGGCGGACTGCATGCGGACTACCGAAGGGCCGCATGATAATCACGACGATCCTCGCCGAGGTGAACATGGTGCCCAGCCCCTCCGGACGGCCACCATGAGAGGATAGGTGAGCAGGAGGATCACGGCACTTGGTAACTGACAGGCCGAGTTTGACTGCACAAAGGGCCGCTATATACCGCGCTGCCCATCAACTGGTCGACATCCCGCCAGTGTTCGGGGACCCTCTGGCCCTGCGGATCGTGGGTGCCCATGCCGAGAGCGAGCTGCGCGCCGGGCGGGAACCGCGAGCGGCGCCGCAGGCCGCTAGTCTGCGAGCCTTCATTGCAGCGCGCAGCCGCTACGCCGAGGATCGTTTCGCGGATGCGTTCGACCACGGCTTGAGGCAGTACGTTGTGTTGGGCGCGGGACTCGATACCTTTGCGTATCGCGGGCGGTTCGAGCACGTGCGTGTCTTCGAGGTGGACCATCCGGCCACGCAGGGCTGGAAGCGCCAGCGTTTGGGTGAAACTGCCATCGCAATCCCCGAAAGCGTTGTCTACGCACCGGTCGACTTCGAGCAGGAAACCGTGCGCGAGGGGCTAGCGCGCGCGGGGTTCGACTTCGCACGGCCGGCGTTTTTTGCCTGGCTCGGTGTCACCCCTTATCTTACGCGCAACGCGATCATGGCGACACTCGGAACCATCGCGATGGCCACGCGCCCGGGAAGCGAGATCGTGTTCGATTTCGCGACGCCGCAAGGCGAGCAGGACCGCGGGAGGACGTGGCGATTGACATTGGCCGCCCGCCTTGGATCGATCGGCGAGCCGCTCAATAGTTCTCTTGCGCCCACGGAGCTGGAGGCCGACGTTGGTGCGCTCGGTTTCTCGGGGTCTGAAGTCGCCGACAGTGACGCGCTCAACGCACTCTATTTCGATGGACGCACGGACGGCCTCGTGTTGCGTGGTGGTCACATCATGCGTGCCTGGGTGGGATGACAACTCGTCAAGGATTCCCGACGGGACGGGATTCTGGTGAGGTTTACTATCGCCGGGTGATCGTTACGTATCGAAAACCCCACGCCTGCATCACGTCGAGCGCGTCCGGGGGGAAGTTGTGGAGGTGTGAGTTCGGCTTCGCGAGCTGATGGACGAGCCCGCCCACCGCCTCGATCTCCGAAACCTTCATGAGCGCAATGCCTGTCGGCGCCGCGCTTCATCTTGCCGCCGCCTCTCTCCGGCCAGGGCGGGTCGGCGAAGATGCTGCCATCCTTTTTGCCTGTCGCCCAGATGTCCTCGAGCGCCTCGTTCACCAAGGGGAGGCCGTCCGAAGCCGGGATTCTGTTGCCGTCAGGTTGCCGTTAGGCCGTTCCATAAGGCGTCACTTCGGCCGTTGCCACTGCGACTTCCGTCTCCCGTATCTCTCCCGGACGCTGGGAGAAGCCCGGGGGAGGGTGGGAAAGCCTGGGGAAACGAGAAGCGATTCGAAGGGAAGCTGACGACAGAGGAAACGACAGAAAGGCGTGGACTGTCGCACTGTTAGAATTTACCCACCGTCAAACTTCAAATCCCTTTTCCCGCTCCAGTTTCGCCCCGGTAAGTCTCTGACTTGCCGGGGTTTTCATCATCTGGGCTGCTAATCCTCGGCCGTGTTGCCGTCAGGTTGCCGTTGGAGAACCCCTTCGGCGAGTCGAGCAGGTTCACGGCATCCCGCTTTACGTTCGGCGCCAGGTGGCTGTACCGAAGCGTCATCTCGATGCTCTCGTGCCCGAGCAGCTCCTGGACCGCCTTGAGCGACGCCCCACGCATTACAAGGTGGCTCGCGAACGAGTGCCTGAGCCCGTGCGTCGTGATCCTCTTAGCGAGACCGGCCCTCCTGCACGCGGACGGAACTACATCCCTCACCCGGCTATGGGTGAGGCGCCGGCCGTCGGCTTCGCAGAAGACGTAGGGCCCCTTCAGGTGTCGGTGCGCCTTCAGGGTTGCAATCGCCTCGTCGGAGAGCGGCACCGTCCGGTTACGGCCTCCCTTCGGCGGGCCCTCCTGGTTCTGCCAGAGCGTTCGCCGAACCACGAGCTGACCTGCGATGAGGTCAACGTCCTCCCACTTCAACGCGAGGAGCTCTCCGAGCCGTAGCCCGGTCTTGACGTCGGTGATGATGAACGACCGCCACTCAGGAGCCGAGGCCTGGATAAGACGATCGGTCTCCTCGGGGGTGAGGTACTCGTCCTCCGAGATGAAGTCGTTCTTAAGGCTGAACCCCCTCACCTTCGGTGCCCGGTCGATGACGTCCCACTCGACCGCGAGGTTTAGGAGCTTCCCAAGAGCGGCGAGCATGTTGTTGACGCTCTTCTTCGAATGCCCCTCACCGAGTTTCTTCGCCTTGAACGCCTCGTTGTCTGCTGGCCCGATCTCGGAGAGCTTCATCGGGCCGAAGAAGGGGGATAGGTGTAGTTTGAGCATCCACCGCTTCGCATAAACCGTGCTCGGTTTGTTGTTCACTTCGCTGTATGTGAGAAACCGATCCTTGAATTCATCGAAGGTCGGGATCTCCTTCTCCACCTCCTCGGCCAGCTTGAAGTAAGAGCCGTCAAGCAGCCCCTGCCGGAGTTGCCGCTCGTACTCCTCGGCGCCACGCCTGGTCTGCACGGGCGCCACCTTGCGAACGCGTTCGCGCTGGCCATTCGGCAGCATGAAGTCCACGTCCACGTGCCATTTCTCCGACACCACCCCCGTCTTCCGGGAGCGGCGTTTCATGCGTCGCACACTCACTGGGTTACCCCCTTGAGCGCGAGACGCGACGCTTGCCGCAGAGCCAGTCTAGCACCGACGCCCTGCTCACCCGGATGGCGTGGCCGTGCTGGTTGCCCTCGAGCTCGCCCGAGCGAACCATCGCGCGGATGGTCCGGGGATCGAGCCGCAGGGCTGAAGCCGCCTCTCTCGGTGTGAGGGCAAGAGGCAGCGACTCCTCCGAGTCGGCTACCGTGAGGGCTGTGCTAGCGCCAGCACCGCTGTCCTTCGCCATCGTCACCGCTCCGCGACGCGAACGGCCACCTCGCCGCGAGGTGTCCCTTCTTCGGGCCGGTCAGCTACAGACGAGCAGTTTCGACCGGGCGTTCTGTCAACCGGAGGGCGAGGGTGTGACTCACCTCGCTACGACAATGGTTACCGAGCCAGCGCGCCTCTCTGTTCTTAGCCGGGTACCTGTGGCTCGCCAATATTCTGTAGTCTCGGGAAACATTGACCTTCCAGAGGACGCCGGGCACACTCGTGCGCTCGCATGTTTCGGCTCCTTTGGGTGATCCTGAGGATGTTGCCGCACCTGTTCGCCGCGAGGGCGGACGTCCTGCTCGAAGTTCTCGCCCTCCGGCAGCAACTCGCCTCCGTGGGGAAGAGGCGCCGCCCGACGATTAGGTTCGCCGATCGGCTGTTTTGGGTCCTGCTGCGCCGGACCTGGTCGCGCTGGAGCGAGGTGCTGCTGATCGTGAAACCGGACACGGTGGTAGGCTGGCACCGCGCGGGCTTCGCGCTCTTCTGGAGGTGGCGCTCCAGGCGAGCGCTCCGCGCTGGACGGCCACCGATCACTCGAGAGGTCCAAGACCTCGTGAGGAGGATGGCAAGGGAGAATAGCTGGCGAGCGATTCGGATCCACGGAGAGCTGCAGAAGCTCGGGTTCGATGTCTCCGAGCGAACCGTATCCCGCTACCTGCGGCGCGGTCGCCGACGGCCGGAGAACCGGCAGAGTTGGTTGACGTTCTTGAGGAACCACCGAGAGGTGATTGTCGCGATGGATTTTTTCACCGTGCCGACGGTTTCCTTTCGCGTCCTCTACGTGTGGTTCGCGATTCGCCATGCGCGGCGAGAGGTGGCACACTGGGCTGTGACGGAGAATCCGACCTCGGCGTGGGTACTCCAGCAACTCAGGGAGGCGTTCCCGTACGAGGAGGCTTGCAGCCGCGCGAAGTACCTGGTGTTCGACAGGGATTCAACCTTCTCGGCGGAAGTGGTGTCCGCGGCGAAGTCGATGGGCCTGAAGCCCAAGCGAACGAGCTACGAGAGCCCGTGGCAAAACGGTGTGGCGGAACGCTTTGTGGGCAGTGTACGTCGCGAGTTGCTTGACCATGTGATCGTCTTCGATGATCGCCATCTTCGCCGTTTACTTGCAGAGTACGGGGCTTATTACCACGAGGACCGGACGCATCTTGGCGTCGGCAAGGATGCGCCTGCAGGCCGGGAGGAGGAGCGGCGCCCCGCTGGCCTGGCCGTCTTGCACGCTTGGCGGCGGGTCGGTGGGTTGCACAATCGGTACTGCTGGCGCGCAGCCGCGTAGGCGTTTCTCATCGACGACCACCTGGCGGCAGAGCCTGCGTGCGGGGCAACGACGAGGCCTGTTGAGGCACGCCCTGGAATCCGAGCGGGTTTCTCCTGGGAGGGCTAGAGAGCTTCCCGATGTAAGGCCGCT
>DATJZG010000054.1:0-52109 GCA_035499295.1 Anaeromyxobacteraceae bacterium | reverse complement strand
GCAATTTGCCTTACTGCAGACTTCCGCCATCGTGAGCTCCAGGCGGTAGGCACTCGCGGTAGGGACCAATCGGACAGAACTGAAGGCCGCCGCGAGGACGTCCCTCGCCGCGGCCGGGTCTGCCTCGAGCGTGGAGACCAGCCCGTCGAAGTAGCCGCGGATCTGCTCCGGGCTTGGCATCTTCGGCGACGGCCCTCGGCCGCGGCCCGAGCCAGGGCCCTGCTGACCGCCAGCCGCGCGAGAGCATGCACCAGCGCGCGAGATGCGGCGTCAGCTTCCTTACCAGTTGGGACCGTCAGGCGAACCTCGAGACGCGCGTTTCTATCCGTAGAGGTCAGGCATCTCGCGGGAGAGGGAACGGCACGCGGGCGAAGTCCCATCGGGACCTCCTGACCCTCCCGGCTTGCCCCCTGGCTATCGCGAGCGGTGTCGGCGTCCGGTCCGCTCTTGACCCTTGGGGGCAGGTCTGTCGCGGATCGCCTCGTAACGACGGAGGAGCAGCTCCTGGACGTAGCCTAGGATGTTGACCTTCTTCGCCTTCATCTCGGCATCGAGCACATCGACGACGTACTGGGGAAGATGGAAGCAAGTCCGGAGCTGGACCAGGACCTCCCGAACCGCCTCGGCGTTGTATGAGACCCCGAGCATTGGCCGAAGAACCTCCTGCACGAAGTACAGGTCCTCGGATGGGACCTTCACGTTGAGGGGCTGAAGTGCCTCGTCCTTCGGAAGCGGGGTCCGTCCCACTGCCTAAGTAGATTCTAAATAGGATACAAAGTCAACGCCTCGGTAGCGCCGCATATGCCGGTCGGAACGAGTCAAGACATCGCTGACAGTTGACTGGAGGGTGTCAGTCCTCTGCACCGTTGCTCGACCACTGAGTCGCGCGAGCCTACCGAGAAGGCCTCGGCTACCCGCGACGATTGGACGGGCCTGCTCTGGTCGTTGAATGGGGATGACACGGATACTCTACCCCAGTATAGGGCTCTGGTGGCCCATCTCAGCCGAGACAAGAACAAGGTTCTCCTTCGCGTTCGACGCATTGCCGGACAGGTCGCCGCCATTGAGCGGGGCCTCGACGAGGAGCGCCCTTGCGAGGAGGTTCTTCAACTCGTCGCGGCGGTCCGGGGAGCGACGGCCGGCTTGATGGCAGAACTCCTGGAGGACCACTTGCGAATGCATGTCCTCGAAGGGCAGGGCCAGACAGAAAAGGAGCGCGCCCTTGCCGTCGAGCAGCTCGTCGACGCACTGCGAACCTACCTCAGGTGACGGGAGTGATTTCATGAGTAGTGACGTCGAGGGGCCGGCCCTTCCCTTGGAGGCCGAGGCGGCGCGGGGAACCATCGCCCCGGAAGCGTCGGGACCTGAGGATGGCAAACACCGGCTTGAGCCAGCCGAGCTGATTCGCATCGGGCTCGTCGCGGTCGCAGCGCTCGTGAGCGGTCTTCATCTCTGGGTTCCGCTCCGCCAATTCGACGTCATTGCCGCCATCGCGACCATCGTCGGCGGGTACCCCATCTACCGCGAGGCCCTTCAGTCTCTCCTCCAGCGCCGGATGACGATGGAGCTGTCGATGACCATCGCCATTCTCGCGGCGCTGGTGATCGGCGAGGCTTTCACGGCGTGCGTCATCGTCCTGTTCGTGCTGGTCGCTGAGGTTCTCGAGCACCTGACGGTGACACGTGGGCGGCACGCCATCGAGGAGCTGCTCCGTCTGATGCCCCAGGAAGCGGCGCTCCAGCGTGGCGGGCGCACGGTGGAGGTCTCGATCGACGAGGTGCGCGCTGGCGATCTCGTCCTTGTTCGCCCGGGCGCACGGATCCCGGTGGACGGCATCGTCGAGAGCGGCACGTCCTTCGTCGACCAGTCCAGCGTGACAGGCGAGTCGCTCCCGGTCGAGAAGCTCGCTGGCTCACACGTCTTCGCCGGTACGGTCAATCAGTCGGGCGCACTTGAAGTCCAGACGAAGGGAGTGGGCCGAGACACGACGTTCGGCCGGATCCTGGAGGCGGTTGAGCGTGCCGAGCAGACTCGAGCGCCCATCCAGCACATCGCGGATCGTCTTGCCGGTTACCTGGTCTACTTTGCGCTCGGCGCTGCGGCCCTGACCTTCGCGCTCACCAGGGACGCACGCGCGACCATCTCTGTGGTCATCGTCGCCGGAGCGTGCGGAATCGCGGCGGGCACCCCCTTGGCCATCCTCGGCGCCATCGGTCGGGCGGCGAGGGCGGGCGCCATCGTCAAGGGCGGACTTCATCTGCAGGCGCTCGGAACCGTGGACACCGTCGTCCTGGACAAGACGGGGACCATGACGCTCGGTCAACCCAACGTGGTCGACATACGTCCCGTGAAGGGCCTCGACGACTCCCAGGTGCTGGAGGCTGCAGCGACCGCGGAGCGACCCAGCGAACACCCTCTCGCCCGTGCGATTCTCGAGCACGCGGAAAGCGTGGGTGTCAGGTCCCCTCAACCCACGCGCTTCGAGTACTCCCCGGGTGGGGGAATCTCCTGTCGTGGCCCGAGCGGCGACGAGATCCGGATCGGAACTCGAGCGTTCCTGGGCGTCGCCGGTGTCGACCTGGCGGAGCTTCCGTCCCCTCCGCCGCACCTGACCGAGGTCGCGGTCTCCAGGGGAGGTCGCCTCCTGGGTGCTCTGCACATCGCCGACGTGCTGCGGCCGGAGGCCGCCCAGGCCGTGACTGGACTCAAGGCTCTTGGACTGCGGACGATTCTGCTCACTGGCGACGCTGCAGCGATTGCGGCTCGGGTGGGACAAGAGCTCGGTGTGGATGAGGTGGTGGCGGAGGTTCTTCCGCACCAGAAGCTGGAGAAGGTGCGGCGGCTTCGTTCTGAGGGACGACGGGTCGCCATGGTCGGCGACGGCATCAACGATGCCCCCGCGCTTGCAGAGGCTCACGTCGGAATCGCCATGGGTGGTGGCACAGAAGTCGCCCGGGAGAGCGCCGGTGTGCTCCTCCTGGGCGACAATCCGGTCGCGCTCGTGATGGCGGTGAAGATTGCCCGGAGGTGCCGGGGAATCATCTTCCAGAACTTCTGGGGCACGCTCGTGGTGGACGGCGTCGGCATGGCTCTGGCCGCCTCCGGCGTGCTCAACCCGTTGCTGGCCGCCTTCATTCACGTCTCGTCCGAGCTCGCGTTCATCTTGAACTCGACACGACTTCTGCCGGGACGGAAGAGTCGGTCGAAGGCCCGAGAGCCCGCACTGTCGATGGTCGCCCCGCCGGCGTCAGCATGAGGGTCGATGCTCCCGCCAAGTCACAGCACTAGGCGCCGGCACAGTTGCACTTGGCGGCGACAATCACCGTGCTGGTTCAGGCCCCGAGCCCCACCGCCGTGCGCGCTCGCTTCCTTCGCGAGGCACGGCTCCGCCCGGCATTCCTATGGCCATGTGCGAGCCAGGACCTCGTAGACACTTTGGACCTTGCCTTTCACCCACCCTCCCGTCTTCCAGCCATCTCTTCCTTCCCAATCTTCTCTTTGCTTTCCCTCTCATCCGGACTGCACTGATGAGGCCTCTTCGCCCTCGCCCACCCCGTTGAATTTGAGGGGATCCCCAAGTTTCCCACGCCCTCATCTCATGGTTGCGAGGGCGTGAACGGGAAACGCAGGGGTGCTCCCGGTGCTGCGCAGAAAAGGGGATGGGCGAGGGCGCAACGGCGCGACAAGACTGAAGGACAGCTGCTCGAAACCGCCCGCGTTCCCGCCCTGCAATTGGCCCGGAAATACGCCCGATCCAGGAGCGTGTTCTCGGGCGCATTGCCGGGCCAATTGGAGGGCCATTTCAGGGCGCCCCGCAATCGATTGCGGGGGCGGATTTCAGGACCGTTCCAAGTGTGACCGTGCCTGCGCCGCCCGTCGCCGGGCTCCGTAGTCTCGTCAGCTCAGCGGACGATCAGCACCGAGCAATGGGCATGGTAGGCAACTTGGGTTCCGGTGCCGCCGGAAGCACGCCGGAGGACGCGCGAGTGCCCGAGGCCGCCGAGGACGATGCATTCGATGCCCTCCTGCTCGGCGAGATGCACGAGGACCTCCACCGGATGTCCCGGCGCCACGTGACGCACCAGCCTGACCTTCTCCCGCTTGGCCTCCGCGGCGAGCGCCTCGTAGGTCCGGTCGAATGCCTTCTGCGCCCGCTCCATTGCCTCGTCGACGTCGGCGATCGACTCGCCGTCGTACTTCGGGACATCCTCGATGACCGAGCAGACGTGGAGAGGAGCCCTGTAGTGTTTCGCCAGGTCAAGCGCGACTGCGAAGGCGCGCTGGCTTGGGGGCGAGCCATCGACTCCCACGAGGATCTTGGAGAACATAGGTCTCTCCTATCCGGGCGCCGCTAGCCCCCGGAGTATGTCGGCGCGATCGACCACCCCCACCAGCTTGCGGTGGCTGTCCAAAACCGCAATGAGCTTCTCCTTGCCTTCCAGCATGGAGCGGAGCGCCTGCCGGAGTGGCGTGCTCTCCTCGGCCGTCGGAATCGCACCGACCATCAACTCCCGGGCCGTGTGAGCCAGTGCGTGCTGCTCGGTCTCGCGTTCATCTTGCCGTCGGGCAAGGAGCGGCAGCCGATGCATGAGTGACTGCAACGCGCTCGGTTTCAGCGATGGGGTGACTCGCTCCAGGAGCTCGGCATCGGTGACCAGTCCAAGAACATGGCGCTCGGCATCCACAACCACCGCGCGGTTCAGCCGGGTGGAGAACACCGCCTGCATCACCTCGGGAACAGAGGTCTCCGGAAAGACCGTCGGGACGTCCCGTCGCATTACCTTGCCAATCGGAGCATCTCCGTTCAGGCCGACCTGGTCAGGCTCCGGTTGGCTCTTCGAGAAGCCCTCGGCGACCGTGCGCAGCAGATCGAGACGACTGACGATCCCGACCAGCCCACCGCCCGGGCCCAGCACAGGAAGCCGTTTGAGGTGGCGCCGGGCCATGATCTGCGCGACCTCTGGCAAGGGTGTTGTGGCGAGGACCGTGACCGGCTTCGGGGTCATGATTTCGCCGGCGGTCTTCTGATTTCGCGTGAGCCGCTCCAGCACATCGTGGAGCTCGGGGCCTTCCAGGCTCGGCAGCAGCTCCATCCGAACGCTGAGTCCTCCGCGGGTGACGAGGTCCGAGTTGGTGATGATCCCGACCGGAACGTTTCCATCGACGACGGGCACGGCCCGGTAGACCCGGCCGAGGAGCAGCTCTACGACCTGCCGAACCGGCACCTCCGGGCCCACGCTGGTCACGTCGTGGGACATGACGTTGGCTGCGGTGAGGTGGCCCGAGACACGGCGGACAGGGTAGGGCTCGTAAAGGACGACTTCGGTCGGATCGACCGTGATGAGTCCGCGCGGAACGAGCTCCTTCAGCTTGGGCAAGAGGCGATCGACCCGCTCCTCCGAGTCGACCCACTCGATGATCATCGGAAGCGCCTGGGCGACGTCGACCAGCCGAGCAGTGTGGATCTCGCCGTGTCCGCCGAACCCCTCGATGGCCCGGATGACGGTGGCACCGGCCGCGTTCTCACGCCGGAGGAACGTGAGGACCGCGATGTCCGCCGTCTGATGGCCGACCCGATCCCCTTCGTTCACGTAGATGCGAACGCGTTTCCCTCTACCCTCGAGCGCCATGCCTGCCTCCGGTTTCAACTTCCCATCTCAGGGGTCCGCTCCGTCGCGGGCACCGGGACCGGCAGGGTCGCCGGTGGAGCTGCCGGGAGAAGGTGCCTGGGAAGGAAAAATGCATTCGCAATGACCGTCGGAACAACTGCGCTCATGATGACCGTCGCCACGAGGTGCGAGTACTGAGCCTGGTCGATGATGCCGTGGTTCAACCCGAAGAGGGCGGAGATGCTTCCGAACGTGAGCCCGGTGGACATGAGCAGCGTGGTGTAGCGCGCCTCCTGCCGGGGATAGCCGACCGCCTTGGTGGCCGGGAACACGCCCACGGTCTTGGTCACCATCTTCGCCAGGAAGAGAACGACAAACACCATCGGTGCCGCGAGCAGCGCCGGGACGGAGACGAATGACCCTGCCCGGATGAAATAGAAGGGGGTCAGAAGTCCGAAGGTGAGCGTCCGGAGGCGCGCGACGAGGACGTGGTCCTTTCCGACCGTCCCCGCCAGCACCATGCCCACGACGTACGCGGGAAGCACCGCCTCGCTCTCCGCCCAGCTGGCCAGCGCGCCGAGGCCGAAGAGAAGGAGCAGGAGGTACTTCGCTTCCAGCTCCGATGGCCTGCCGCCGTACTTCCGGAAGAACCTCGGGGTGAGCCAGGGCAGCACCGCGAAAACCGCGATTCCGACCAGGATGAAGACGAGGGTTCGGGCACCGAACGGAGCGAAGATCAGTCCGAGGGCGATCACGGTCCCGAGGTCGTTCACGAAGCAAGCCGCCAGGACCGCCTTGCCGAACACGGTCTTGTTGAGGCCCAGCTCGAGCATCACTGCGTAGACGACGGCCACAGACGTCGTGGACAGCGCAACCCCGGCGAGCCAGCTCGGCCGCCATCCCCAGTGCAGGACCAGGTGGGCGATGAACGCGCAGCCCAGGAACGGAGCGGCAAAGCCGACCACGCCGATCGCCGTCGCCTCCTTCCACCTAGCGCGAAAGATGACGGGATCGAGCTCGGCGCCAGCGAGGAACGTGAGGACGATGGCTCCGGTTCCGGAGAGGAACTTGATCCAGCCCTGGTCGGTGCCCAGGACCGAGCCGCCGATTGCCGCGCCGATGACGAGCTGGGCCACCGTCCCGACGACGATCTCCGACAGAGCGGTGGCAATGCGGAACCAGATGGAGAGCAGGGTCGCCAGCAAGGCGAGCCCCAACCAGAGTGCAGCGAGGGTCCAGACTTGTGTCATCGATCCGCTCCCGGGCGCCCAGGAGGAGCGCGCCGGAGGTGGGGGACTGCCTCGGAACCGCTGGGAACATCGACCATGAACACCTCCTGCGACGCGACGGAGATGCCGCTGGGCACGCCCGCCATCACAGGAGTCATTGGCCGCTCGGACGCTCCGATCGGCGGTTCATGGCGGACTCCACCGCCCAGACTTGGAACGCGCAAAGCTACCGAGCCCCGCGCCTGGTGGACAGTCCCAGCCTATTCACTGTTAGTGAAGCCCGAGGGGGCGGACGCTCAGCACACGATGAGCACGGAGCGCCAGACGCGACCTGGGCTGAGCACGATGCATTCGCTCGCCTCTTGCTAAGCGGGACATTCGCCGCGCGTGGACAGCCTTCAGGCAACTGCTGGGTCCCAGCTCGTTGAGAAGGCACTCGCCTAGATCGCCGACCTGCCAGACGGGTTCGAGCGCATCCTCGAATTGACCGCGGGACGAGAAGATGACCCGTTCTCCGCGGTGGCTCGGCTACTTCGAGGCGTCTGCGGATCGCATGACGAGCGAACGGCAGTCCGCCGTGCTAAGAGGAGCTGAGCTGAGGCGGTGGAGTCCGCCCCGACCGTCACCGAGCGTGACCGATGACTCCTGGAACCCTCGTCATCCGAGGACAGGCGGTCGTCGATGTCGTCACCACTCGAGCTACCGGAAAGCGACGTCAACGGGGAGGAGGGTTCGACCGACCTCCGGCTGGTCGGCCAGCTCGAAGATCTTCGCCGCGGACCTCTGGCGTTCTTCGACCTGGTGCGCCGGGGACCACGCGTCGCCCCACTGGTCGAGGCGCTGCTCCATGGGCCGTCGCGATCGATCTCCCAGCCCCGGCGGCTCGCAGCAGAGGTCCTGGGTACGCTCGGGAGCGGGGCGGCCGCGGGGGCACTGCTGAGAGCCCTCGAGGACAGCTCGAGTCGTTCGCTGCCACCGGCCCTCCGGCTGGCGGAGGACGAGGTCGTCGACAGTATCGCGCGGCAGCTAGAGAGGTTTCCGGGGCCGGACACAGATCGAGCCCTCCTCGAGGCTCTCCGGCGGCATCCCTATCCCGCTTGTCTCCAGGCACTCGGCCGGCGCCGGTACGCCCCGGCCCTTCCGCGAATCGTGGAGTGTCTCCACGACGACTTCGCCAGGACGGCGGCAGCCGAGGCGCTGCGAGCGTTCGGCGACCGAGCGGAGCCGGAGCTCGCCCGTGCGGTCCAGCCCCTGGAAGGTGGCGACGAGTCCCCGACTCATGTGGCGGGCCGGCGTACCGCCGTCTCTCTGCTGGCCGAGGTGGGCGGGCCGGAGGTCGAGAACATCCTCCGGCAAGCGCTCGAGGACCCGCAGCGCAGCATCCGAGTATCCGCAGCACTCGGCCTTCAGGCACGTGGCCGCCCTCTCTCGGACATCGGCGTCCAGGCGCTGGTCGAGAGCCTCGGCGAGCCGGACTGGACGATCGGGGAGCTCGCGGCCTCCGCGCTGGCGGTCGTCGATCCGCCCGGCATCGACACACTCGAGCGTGCCGCCCGAGACAGTGGAGCGGAGCCGGATGTGCGGCGGCGCCGGTACCGCGCACTCCGTTTGCTCCTTCGCATCATGCCCGGCAGCGCGGCCGGGCTCGTGCCACCGTTGCTGACGGATCCGGACCCCCGAGTCCGCCGGGCGGGCGTGGAGCTGCTGATTGAGACTTCAGAGCCCCGGGTCACACTCCTCGTGGCCTGCCTTGGAGACGTCGACCCGGTGGTGCGCTCGCTGGCAACGCGCGCTCTCCGCAGCATGGGTATCCTGGTCGGACAAGCGCTACAACGAGCCATCAGCCGAGATGTTCCTCCGGCACCACACCGCTCGCGCCTCCGGGCCTGCTGGCACGCCTGGGGGCTCGCTCGAAGGTCACCGGTGGCCGGGCGAAAGGGGAGCGCTTGACCCCTTGAGAAGTCAGCCTCGACTGCGTAGATGTCGAAGCAAAGAGAGGCGGTGGAGTCCGCCGGAACTGCTCGGACCGAGCCAATGACTCCTGCGAACGCGCTGATGCGGCGTCCGCAGTTGCATGCGGCGCCCGAGGAGACCGAGATGGACGCCACGCGACAGCCCCTGAAGACGACCGTGGTCCTGGTTCTCCCCTGGACTGCCGTGCTCGTCCCGTTCGCCTGGGGCGTCGCGAAGACCCTTCTCAATTCACTGGCTCTCTTCCGCTAGTCCAATCGAGCGGAGGAGCGACGCGAACGCATGACTGCACTGCTCGAGGAAGGAACCGAACCCGAGGTCGCGGGAGCTCTCCGGGAGCTCTCCGCGCTCGGCCGGCGTGCCCGGGTACGGGACCTCGCGGACGAGGCGGATCGTCTCCACGAGCGAACCATCGCGGGTCGGTACTTCGTCGCGTGCCTTGGGCAGTTCAAGCGGGGGAAGTCGACGCTCCTCAATGCCCTGCTCGGCACGCCGGTGCTTCCGATGGGAGTCCGGCCCATGACCTCGGCGGCGATCGTCGTGCGCCATGCACCGCGTGAAACCATCCGGATCCGGGTGGGCGGGGGGGACTGGCAAGAGATTCCACGGACCTCCCTCGCCGGGTACGTGACCGAGGAGCAGAACCCGGGGAACCGCAAGCGCCTGGACGCGGTGGAAGTGCTGCTGCCCGCAGCGATTCTCGCGAGAGGCATGTGCCTGGTGGACACGCCGGGGATCGAGTCCACCTACGTGGAGAACACCCGGACGACGCTCGCCTTCCTGCCACAGGTGGATGCGGCCCTGATGGTGCTGGGGGGGGACCCACCGATTGCCGCCCGCGAGCTGGAGGTAGTCACCGAGCTCGGCCGGCACGTCGAGCACTTCTTCTTCGTTCTCAACAAGGCAGACCGCCTCCCCCCAGCGGCCCTGGAGGAGGCCCGGGTCTTCACCCAGTCGGTCCTCAGCGAAGCCGGAGCGCCGAATGCCTCACGCCTCTTCGAGGTCAGCGCCCACGACCGGCTGTCCGGTGGAACTGGAGGTCCTGACTGGGAAGCGCTGGTCACCGCGCTGGAGGAGCTCTCCGGAAGGGAGGGCGCCCGGCTCGCAGCGGGTGCGGCGTGGCGCGGGCTTCTCCGGCTCCGGCGGGAGCTGCTCGGAGTTCTCGAGGAGCGAAGGCTCGCGCTGACCCTGCCCATCCAGGAATCGGAGCGGCGGGTGACCGGATTACTGTCGGCGCTGGATGGGCTGGAGCGCTCGCTTCGGCTGCTCGACGTTGCATTCCGGGTTGAGGTGGAGCACCTGCGGTCGGCGCTGGAGGAGCAGCGTCGGGACTTCCTGGCGGGCGCCGTTCCGGAGGCCGTCTCCGCGCTCCGGAGCCGTCTTGGCGCGCTCCGCGGGCGTCCGCACGCCATGCGAGCCCAGGCGCTCGAGCTGGCCGAGGCGATGGCCCGGGAGTCCACCGAGCGCTGGCTGCGCGAGGAGGGTCCGCGGGCCGAGGAGCTGCACCGTTCGGCATCCGGACGGCTGGCCCGCATGTCCATGGAGTTTCTCCGCCGCGCAGCGGACGAGCTCGCGGCTCCCACGCTCGCCGAGGTGGACCTCGACCTCGGGCTCCGGGTACCGACTCAGAGGCGCTTCACCTCGCTGATGCAGCTGACAGGGGAGTCCCCCTGGTCGTGGCTCGTCGACCAGCTGGTGCCGGGTGCCTGGCGCCGAGGTTCGGTCTTCCGCCACGCGAAGCGCTACTTCCTTCGCCTGCTGGAGGTGAACAGCTCTCGCGTCCAGTTCGACCTCGCCGAGCGGGCCGAGGAGAGCGGGCGCCTGCTTCAGGAGGAGCTACGCCGCAAGCTGGGTGCTGTCCGTAGACGCTCGCAACAAGCGCTGGAGGAGGCGCAGCGAGCGCAGGCAATCGGAGCGGAGCAGGTGAGGGCCGAGGTGGAGCAGCTCGATGGGCTCATCCGGCAGGCGAGTGCAGTGCTCGGCGGAACCGAAGCGGCATCGGAGGTCACATGACAGCTGAGATCGCGCAAGTTCGTGCGCGGGAGATTCTCGATTCCCGGGGGAACCCCACCGTGGAGGTGGACGTCCAGCTTCGGGACGGGCACGTCGGTCGCGCCAGCGTCCCCTCCGGGGCTTCCACCGGAAGTGGCGAGGCGGTCGAGCTCCGGGACACCCACGAGCCTCGCCGCTACGGAGGCCGGGGAGTCCTCCTCGCCGTCGCCCACGTGAACGGGGAGATCTCCGCCGCGCTCACCGGTGAGGCCGCGGATTTTCGCCGGGTGGACGCCAAGCTCCGTTCTCTAGACGGGACGTCGAACAAGTCTCGCCTGGGAGCGAACGCCATCCTGGGTGTCTCGCTCGCCACTGCTCGCGCCAATGCAGCCAGCCGTGGGCTGCCGCTTTACCAGGCCCTGGTCGAGCCGGCCGGGGAAGTGCTCCCGGTTCCGCTGCTGAACGTGCTGAACGGGGGCGTCCACGCCGACAACAGCGTCGACCTGCAGGAGTTCATGCTGGTTCCCGCCGGCGCCATCAGCTTCCAGAGCGCGATGCAGTTCGCGGTCGAGTGTTATCAGGCGCTCAAGGGGCTCCTGAAGCAGAAGGGATACGGAACCAACGTGGGCGACGAGGGAGGGTTCGCCCCCAACTTGCGCTCGAACGAGGAGGCGCTGCAGCTGCTCCTCGAGTCGATTACCCGGGCGGGTTACAAGCCGGGCCAGGACGTGGGGATCGCGCTCGATCCGGCGGCGAGCGAGTTCTACGAAAACGGCAGCTACGTCTTCCGCAAGTCAGATGGACGCCGCCGCAATGCGGAGGAGATGGTCTCCTTCTACGCGGAGTGGGTCCGCCAGTTCCCGATCTGGTCGATCGAGGATGGGCTGGCGGAGGACGACTGGGACGGCTGGAAGCTCCTCACCCGCACGCTCGGCGAGCGCATCCAGCTCGTCGGGGACGACCTCCTGGTCACCAACGTGGATCGCGTGCGAAGAGCGATCGAGGAGAAGGTGACCAACTCGGTGCTGATCAAGCCGAATCAGATCGGTACGCTCAGCGAGACGCTGGAGACCATGCAGGTCGCGCGGGGGGCCGGGTTCTCGCTCGTCGTCAGCCATCGCTCGGGCGAGACGACGGACGATTTCATCGCGGACCTCGCGGTGGCTACCGGGGCGCAGCAGATCAAGACCGGCGCTCCGTGTCGAGGTGAGCGCCTGGCCAAGTACAACCAGCTGCTGCGCATCGAGCGGGAGCTGGGAGCGCACGCCCGCTACATCGGGGTGAGGGCCTTCCCGAGAGTGGGACCCCACCGATGAGAGCTCACGGTCCGTCCTGTCCACCCGACCCCCGACTGGTGTTCTGCGAGGGACTGGAGGTGGTCGCCGGTGAGGAGGTTGCGTGACGCCGCTGAGCTTCGTCCTGGTCGCCACGGGCGGAGCCATTGGCTCGGTCCTGCGATTCCTGGTCGTCGGAAGGATGCTGGTCTCCCGGTGAAGAAGAGCGACTGACAGTTCCGGCGGTGGAGTCCGCCCTCGAATCGCCGTTCTCCGGACGGCCAATGACTCCTGAGGCACGAGGGGCCGGCAACCCTCAGGAGAGTTCATGGCGACCATCGTCTCCATCCGAGCGCTCGAGATCCTCGATTCCCGTGGAACGCCCACGGTGGAGGTGGAGGTCGGGCTAGAGGATGGAGGGGGGGGCCGCGCAGCCGTTCCCGAGGGGCTCGGTTGGAAGGGCGGAGCCGCCCGCGCTGCGGCAGAGCTCGGGCCTGGAGCCGTCTACGCGGGGAGCGCCGGCTTTCGCCAGAGGAGGCCATGATCGTGCCACGGGTTGAGCCACTCATCGTCCGGATGGGGCCCGCTCCGGCATTGCAGCTCTCGCACCTGGTGCTCGACTTCAATGGCACGCTGGCCCGCGACGGAGAACTTCTACCCGGAGTCCAGCGGCGACTTGTCCGGCTCGCTCGCCGGCTTCAGGTGCACGTCCTGACCGCCGACACCTTCGGGAGCGCGATGGTGGCGCTCCGTGACCTACCGCTGAGCGTGCACACCGTGGAAACGGGGTCCGAGAAGCGGCTGTTCGTGACCGTCCGGCGACGGGTGGTGGCAGTGGGCAACGGACAGAACGATATCCCGATGATGCGCTCGGCTTCGCTGGGGATCGCCGTCCTCGGTCCGGAGGGCTTGTGCACCGAGCTCCTCCGCGTCGCGGATGTCGTCGTGACGAGCATCACCGATGCCCTGGATCTCTTGCTCGAGCCACGGCGGCTCACTGCAACCCTGAGGCCCTGATGAATTCTGCCCTTGCGCCAGCCGGGCTTCTCGGGCGCGCGATGCTTCTCGAGTCCCTCGAGCAGCAGCTCACCGAAGGGAACACGGTCCTTCTCTATGGCCCGGTGGGGGTCGGGAAGACGGCCCTGCTCCGCGAGGTGCGACGCCGGGCCCTGGCCTGCGGCCGTCCGTGCGGGTACGCCGATGCAACGGAGCACCTGTCGGACGTCACTCGGGCGCTCCTGCAGGCGTATCCAGGAAGAGGGACACCGAGGAGGCAGGCCCAGGTGCGAGGAATGCTCCGGCTGGCTGTGGAACGAGAACGAGGGACGTTGCTGCTGGATGGAGTCCGGGCGGCTGGCAACGCTCTCAAGGGGTTTCTCCGCTCCCTCCGTGGCACGGGACTGGGAATCGCTCTCGCTGCGGACGTGGAGAATGACCGGGATCATTCGTGGGTGCGGTCGCTACGTCTGGCATACCTCGAGGTGGCGGTTCCGCCCCTCGGCCGGAGACCGATGCGGGCGCTTCTCGAGCGGCAGCTCGACGCGTGCCATTTGCCGATGGACCTCCGAGGAGAGGACAGAGATCTACTGGTCGAGATCGCCGCGGGACGGCCAGGGATTCTCTCGGTGCTCGTGCACTCCCTGGCGGATCCTCGGTGCTGGCGCGATGGCCGGATTCGTGGCGAACGACTCCGGACAGAGAGCGCCATTGCCACGGCTGGGCACTACCTTCGTCCGAGCGCCCCCCCCTCCTCCGGGGGTGCGGGTTGAACGACAATCACCGCCGGGTCCTGACCGCGACCTTCGTTCAGCTCGACCAGCTGACCAGGGAAATCGAACGGGCGGCTTCATCGAGACACTCTCCATTCTCCGGAATTGCTCCGGATCTCCAGCCTGTGCAGCAGCAGGTGGTGAGCGACTACCTCGAACGGCTCCGGGAACGGTTGCTCGAGGCGTATCAGGGCCTGGGTCTCCAGCTCTCCAGGCCCCGAGTATCGGCGTCCTGGGCAATCCAGACTTCCCTGACCTTCGCCGAGATCACCATCGAGGAGACCTCTCCTTCGCGCCTTCGGGGCTACGGAGTCCTGAGCGAGGAAGATCAACGCCTCATTCAGCGAATCCAGGGCGATCTCGACCGAATCGTGCGCCGGCTCCACGCCTACGTTCTCGAAGGGCTCGGTCGAGATCTCGGCACCCGACTGAAGGACCTGGGGCGCGTGCCCGTCGATCTCGGGCGCGTGGCATTGCTGGAGCGAGTCATTCGCGAGCAGGGGCTGGTCGAGTTCCGTGGTTCGCTCGAGGCACTCATCGAGCGATTGGAAGCAAAGACGTTCGACATCGCCGTCTTCGGCAGAGTGAGCTCGGGCAAGTCCTCACTCCTGAACGCAGTCCTCCGCGCGGACGTTCTGCCGGTCGGGGTCACGCCCGTCACCTCGGTTCCGACCCGGATCGTCTGGGGGGAGGTGCCGAGGGCCGAGATTCATCTCGCGGAGCGGGACCCGCTGGAGGTGGGGCTCGAGCAGCTCGGAGACTACGTGTCGGAGCAGCGAAATCCGGACAACGTCAAGCGCGTCGTCCGGGTCGTCGCACACGTCCCCTCTGACAATCTGCGGGGTGATCTTGCACTGGTCGATACTCCTGGCCTTGGCTCCCTCGCCAGGGCCGGGGCTCGTGCCTCGTACGCCTACCTGCCCAGGTGCGACCTGGGGGTACTCCTGGTCGACGCAGCGAACGCCCCGGGGCGGGAGGACCTGGACATCGTGCGGTTGCTGTACGAGTCCGGGATTCCGGTCAAGGTTGCGCTGAGCAAGGTCGATCTGCTCTCCGCTTCCGACCGCGTGCGCGCCCGAGATTATCTCGTCGGGCAGCTTCGCTCCCAGCTAGGTGTCGACGTTTCGGTCGGACTGGTGAGCACGGTGGGTGTGGAGCGCCAGCTCTCCGGGGAGTGGTTTGACCGAGAGATTGCTCCGCTGGTTCCACAGGCCGGGGAGCTGGCGAGGAGCTCGGCGAGTCGGAAGTTGGCCGCACTCGACCAGAGCGTGGTGGCGACGTTGCGGGCCCGTCTCGCGGTGCGGGGAGGCGGGATGAATCCCGGCGGCGGTGACGCCCGGAGGCGGGCGGAGCAGCTCGCGCTCGATGCAGAGCAGCTGCTCCACGAGGCCGAGCGCAAGTGCGGGGCTCTTCTCCAGGCAGTCGAAGGAGCGACGCCCCACGTTCTCCAGCGTGCTGTCGCCGAACTGACCCGAATTCTGAAGGACTCTGCCGAACAAGTTTCGTCAGGAGACGTCGTCTCCGATGCGCTGGTGTCCGTGGCGGCCGAAGCGTCAGATCACGTCCGGACCTGGCTACTGGAGACGCGCGATCAACTGAATCAGCTGCTCCAGCAGATGTCTGCGGTCGTCCCCGGGTTCCCGGTCCGTCTCGAGGAGCTCCACGTCGATTTCCTCGGTCAACCCCACATTGTCGTGCCGACCGAGCTGGCCTCGCTGGAGCTGGACCCCCCGCGCTGGATCCGCCGCCTGCACGGATTGCTGGAGGGCAGGGTGCGACAGGCACTGACGGAGGCCGCAGCCCCTGCGGTGACGGACGCGCTCGTCAAGCTCGGGTCCAGGCTCCTGCCCTGGTCCAGGGCGGTGCTCAAGCGCTTGGCAGAGCAGTTCGGTGGTCAGGCCGAGCCGCTCCGTGCCCACGCCCGCGCTCTCGACGGCGGCGCGGAGGCAGGCGATGGCGCCGCGCTTCGAGCCGCACTCGATGCCCTCGGAGGCGGACAGGCCGCGGGTTCGCCACGCGGCGGTACGCACTAAGGACTCGTGGAATGTTCAGCCGTGGCCGGCCGTCTCGGCGAAGATTTTCCGGTAGAGGTCCCTGGCGTGACTGGTCGCGAGTGGAGCGCCCTCGACCAGCCGGAAGGTTCGGGTCCCGTCTGGATATCGCTCCGCGCGCAAGAAAAGGCACTGCTCGCGATTGCGCTCCTGGACAGTCCGAGCGAACGCGTGCAGGAAAGTGACGAAGACGACCTTGACGCCATGCTCCACGAGCGCGGTCACGACCTGCCGAGCGATCTCCGAACCCTCGCGTTCGTTCGTTGCCGCGAACGACTCGTTGAGAAGCACGAGGGCGTTCGGCGCGATGTGGTCGACGAGTTCCGAAAAGCGAGTGAGCTCCTCGCCGAACTTGCCCTCGGCGAGACTTGCATCCTCCTCGCGCTTGAAATGAGTCACCACGCTCGCGGAGAGCTCACCCTCGTAGGATTCGGCACCGACCAACATCCCGCTCTGCATCATCAGGTGGGCGATTCCAAGGCCGCGGAGGAACACCGACTTGCCGCCCTGGTTCGCTCCGGTCACGACGATGATGTCCTTGCCTGTGGCGTCGACGTCACTCGGCACGGTGATCCTCTGGAGCTGGAGCGAGAGACAGGGATTGTACAGCGCCCGTGCGCGCAGTCTCCGGGCGCCCGGAGGGAACGGAGTCGGGAAGCAGCTCGGCTCGTCGAGTGCGGCGAGCTGGTCCCGGATTCTGAGGCATCCGACGTAGAATGCCAGCTCACCCCGGAGCATCCGGAAGAAGCTGTCAACGTGGTCTGCAGCCTGGGCAAGGGCATTGGCCACCAGGTTGAGCCCGTGAGAACGAATCTCAGCCAGTGCCTGCGCCCCCGCCTCGTCTCGCTCGGCGAGGGCAAAGGAGTATCCCGAGAGGCTCCGGGGAAAGAGCCGGGCGAGCCAGCCTCGGTCGGGGGTGGGCCATGCATGAAGCAGGTAGTCGCGCCCGACACCTCCCGGACCGAGCTCGGCACTCAGCAGCACGCCCTTTCGAAAGCGGAGCTCCGTCAGGTGACGTTCGATCTCCTCGAAGTAAGCATCGTCGAGTTCTTGCTCCAGCGTCTCGAATAGCCGGACGAATCCCTCGGAGCGGAAGGTCCGTGGGCGCTCGGCCACGAAGGCCCGAAGCCTGCGGAGAGCCTTGAGGAGAAAGGTCATCAGCTCCAACGAGCTGTAGAGAACCGAGGAGGGCGAATGTCCCCAGATCCCGGAATGGTTGCGTCTCTTCTCCTCGATCGTCCGGACGGCGAGTGCAAAGAGGCCCTCGACCGACTCACGTTCGGCGATGGCATCGTGGAGCACAGCCTGCCGGAAGAGAACGGTCTCCACGTCGTTCCGGCACGCGTTCAACAGTGCGCGCGTCACGACGTCGTGCACCGTTTCGTCTCCCTGGGCCGCCGTTCTGACCAGAACCTCCAGGCCGAGGTCCGCCACAAGAGTCTTCGCGTTCCAGGGCAGCTCCTGCTGGAGATCGAAGTCCTTCCCCGGATGCATGAGGAGGACCTTCATGACCGGAGCCGCTCCTGCAGAAAGCGGTAGGTGAGCCGGTGCCTCTCGGCCACGGCGACGGCGTGGGCGAGCCCGTCCGCCGGCCGGCGTTCGATCTTGAAGGTGCGCACGGTGGGATCGCGCGGATCGGATCCCGCGACGAGACTGACCGTCCCCTCCGCGAGCGTCGATAGCTCCTCGAGGAACGTGACGCACACTGCGATGGAGTCGAGGTGTAGCAATCGGCCCAGCACCTGACGGCCAAGGAAGAGCGCATCCTCCAGCGAGGTCGAGGAGAAGATTTCGTTGAGGATGACGATGCTCCTGGACGTCGCCCGCTCGAGGATGTCCCGGACCCGGATGAGCTCGTCCTCGAGCTTTCCGTGGGCCCCGGTGGTGTCTTCCTCCCGCTCGAAGTGGGTGAAGAGATCGTCGAACAGGAAGAGCACTGCCTCGGCACCCGGGACGGGGCACCCCAGTCCCGCGAGATAGTGAAGCTGTCCAAAAGTGCGAGCGAACGTCGTCTTGCCGCCTTGATTCGGGCCAGTGACCACGAGAATTCGTTCGGGATCGCGGAGCGTGAAGTCGTTGCGCACGACCGCGGCGTTCTCCCAGACCCGCTTGGCGGCAAGCGCGAGGTCGAAGGACTCTCGAGCGGAGAGCTCATCGTGTCTGGCCGAAAGACCCGGGTAGCAGAAGGGAAGTCCGGCCTGCCGAAGCCGACCGATGTGCTCGAGGTACGCAATGTAGAAATGCACCTCGCGATCGAAGCGCGCGAGGATCGGATCGAGAAAACCCACCTGCTCCCCAGCGAACCGTTCCAGATGCTCGAAGATCGCCGGGTGGAGCAGCGCCACCCGGTCCACGACCTGAGCGTCGATGTGGTTCATCCCGGTGAAGGGTTTGAACGTGGCGCGGTACTCCTTGACCACACCCTGGCGGAATTTTCGGAACGTCTCCTCCACCGCGATGCTGTAGTCGGGCTCGTCCTCGTAAGTGCGGACTGTGACTGTTCCCTCCTGGAGCGCTACGGAGTACCGAATCCGGGCCAGTCCCTCGCTCACTGCCCGGGTCTCCTGGGCGAGGCGCTGGAAGTCTGAGGAGCCCGCGTAACTCTCGAGGTAGTCGCGAAAAGCCGTCAGCCCCCGTGATGTGAGTGGGGCCTGACGCAGGTCCCGGGCGAGCCGCTCGACTCCGGCGACGTACTCCTCGGCGGCTGCGAGGAACCAGCGCTGACGTTCCCGTGGGTAGAGCTGCTTCTTCTCGGCTGGCAACGCCTGCCGCATGGCACGCATGCGGCGAGCGAACTCGTCGATCGCCCGCCGGGCAGGTCCGGACTCGAGTTCGCGCATCACCTCCTGGCGGTGGCCGACAACCTCCGGGTCGTCGAATCGGGCATGGAAGAATGGAATGAGGTCGTACTCCGCCCAGTTTCGAGTGACCGATTCGATGACCTGGTCGAGGCGTAGGTCCCGGAGGACGCCCGGGTCGGGCTCCGGGCGCGACCTCGGTCTCCGTCCCCCTGGGAAGAGGACACTCTCGAATGACCGCTCGAGGGAGGGGGCGGCTCGCGGCGGTTGGCGCTCGGGCGCGGGTTCGGTTTGGGACGGGTCGGCGACAGCATCCACGTGCAATGCCTCCAACGGCGGGTGACGCCGGAAGGAGTCATTGGCCGCGGATGCGGCAGTTCGGGCGGACTCCACCGCCTGACTGATTTCCCGCTCGTAACACGCGGCGGAGCGCAGACCAAGCGCATCGACCGCTGTTGTCCATTGCGCCGTTAGATGTCTCACGGGTGCCTGTCCCGTGCTCCTTTGCTCACGCCGCGCGGGGCCGAGGGAGCCGGCGCGAGGCGGCAAGGAAGAAGGGGAGTGCTGCAACCTCTGCCAGCACGCAGAACACGACCACCGCAATGCGGGACCGCTCGTACAGTAGGCCGATAAGCACACTGCCCAGGAACCAGAAGATGCCGTAACCGGCGGTGAACAGCCCGTAGGCAGAGGCGCGGTGCTCGATGCTGGTCATCGGCGCGACCGCAGCCGGGATGAGCGATTCGTGAACTCCCATCCCGACTCCCCAGAGCGCAACGCCGAGCAGCGCCATCCAGGCATTCCCGAGGAAGACGAGCGGCGCAAAGAGGCTCGTGACCACCGTGAGGGGGAGGAGCACCACCAGCCCGACTCGGTCGAAGATCCGGCCGAACACGAGGGACCCAAGACCGCTCGCCCCCATGCCGACCGCGTAATAGACCGGGATCCACGCCTGCGGCAGGACGCGCCGGGTCTCCAGGTGGAAGGCCATGAACGGGTAATCCGCGAATCCGGCCGCGACCAGCAAGGCCCCGAACAGGTAGATCCAGAAGACGCGGGGCAACCCGCCGGTCTTCACCTCGGCGCCCGGTCCTGGGAGGTCCTCCGGGGCTGGGTACGTCCGCCGCGCGTACCCGAGCAGGAGCAGCATGATCGCGGCGGGAATCGCAAGAAGTGCGAAGGCGAGGCGGTACTCGTGCCGAACCGCGAGGACGACGGCGATGGCGAGGGGTCCGAAGAGAGCCCCGAGCTGGTCGAGGGCCTCGTGGACCCCGAACGCCCACCCGTAACCCATCTCCTTGGCGGCGTGGGAGAGCATCACGTCGCGCGGAGGGTTCCGTGTCGCCCGGCCCAGGCGCTCCAGAACGACGAGCACCCCGGCCAGCTGCCAGCTGGGGGCGAGCGCGAGCAGCGGGACCGAGGCCATCTGGACGACGTAGCCGAAGATTGTGATGGGCCAGAACTGGCGTGTTCGGTCACTCAATTTCCCTGAGACCAGGCGGAACCCGTAGCCGAGCAGCTCACCGAAACCAGTGATGACCGCAACGGCGGTGGCGCTCGCCCCGAGCAGAGCGAAGTAGGGCCCAACGATGGCCCGCGAGCTTTCGTACGTGAAGTCCGCGAAGAAGCTCATAATGCCGACGGTCAGGACGAACCGAACAGCACGAGCTCGCGGATCTCGAAGCTGCTTCGCAGTCCGTTCCACGCCTCGCTCAAGAACCACGAGTCACCCTCCGACCGGGTTCGAGAAGCCCAAGGAAATCTTACACGCCTTACAGTGTGAGGTGTTTCCGAGCGCTTGGACGATGTAGGCGGGCTGAACCCCGCAGCGTGGGCAGAGAAATGCCTTGAGGTGAAGCATCGCGCAGGCGGTCGCGAGCACCCAGACGGGGAGCCCCACCCAAAGGGCTTCCTCCGGGAGACTCCACTCGATCGCAAGCTGCATGCCGAGTGCGGCCGGCGTATAGCCGAGGAAAAGAATGCTGAAAGCGCGTCGGCGCTGGCGGAACTCCTCCCAGGCGGAAGCGTACTTGGACGGGGAGCGTTCGAGGGCAGATCCCAGGTCGTTGTCCGATGGAGACCGAGCGCCGCTCATGGTCGGCCGCGTCAATCTCAGTGCCTTGCGCCGTGAGCTGGACACCTGTCGAGGTGCCACGGTGGAGTCTCCCGCGATTCGACCGGGTCTGATCTCGGACCCGGCGGTTCACAGGAGTCATTGGCCAGCCAAGAAACGGCTCACGGTTGATGGCGGACTCCACCGCCCAATGGCGCGGACATCGTAAATTGGCCGGGCAGTCGACCACAACACTCCTGCTCGAGGAGCACCTGTGGGGCAACGCCGGCTGCCTGAGAGCGGGCTCCACACCATACCGCGACGCGAACCGCACGAGGTGGACTGCGATCACCCACGCGGTTGCTGTGGTCCTCCTCACCTGGGACGCCAACACACCGCCCGGTGTGATTGACGGTGACTAGGTTCACCAACCGAGATCCGGCCGTCGTTCTGGCCCCCCTGGGAAGCACGCACTCCGGCAGGGGCGGCGGAGTTCGCTCTGCCAGCTCGGAATCGGGCTCGGACGATGTTTAGTCACGAATCACGCGCCTGCACCGCTCTGGCCTTCGGATCGAAGGCCCTCAACTCGACTCACAGCAGAGGGGCGGGTCCTCCCTCCCAGGGGTGGCTCGACCTGTCTCACCAGTAGTAGCGGAGCCCGATGGTCGCGAGCCAGGTGCTCCAGCTCACGTCGACGTTGGGCTCGACCCTGAAGCGCCGGGTGACGATCTGCAGCCCGAGCGCGAGATGCGGGCGCCCGGTGTAGAAGATGCCACCGCCCAGATCGGTCACGTGTTGGAGGTTGGTGCCGCTCGTGGGCGTTGTCCACGCGAAGACCGCCTGGAGTCCGATTGGGACGTCGGAGATGGCCTTGAAGTCGAAGTCGAGGGCAACGCCCAGTCCAAGGGCCTGACCGCTGAAGGTCCCCGAACTCAGGTCCTGGCTAATGAACGCGTACGAGAAGTTGGCGGTGATACCGAACGGCCGCCACGGCGCCCAGTTGATCGCCAGCGCAGGTTGAACGCTGAAAGAATTCTTCTTTCCGAAGATGTCTCCCTCGCCGACGGCGCAGCCACTCTGCTGACAGCGGTTGATGATGCTGCTGATTCCGTTGCCGATGGTGAGCGCCAGGCCGGGGCCGATGGTTCCGTCGAGCAGGAGGCCTAGCTTGAACGAGTCCCCGATGGGGAGGCTTGCGGTGAAACCCAGGCTGGCACCCGTCGATACGGACGTTCCTATCACCAGCGCCGAAGAGCCGTTGATGCCCGTGTACACCAACTCGGTGATCGAGAACCGCGCCGAGAAGTGGTCGAGGAAGGCGTACTCGTAGCCGAGGATGGCCCCGACGCCTGCGTAGTCGAAGCTACCGCTGTACAGCTTGTCCCCGATCTGCGCCGAGCCCGTCGTCTTCCCGTAAGCCGTGATTAGGTAAGTGGCGAAGCTCGTCGTGGTCAGCGCTCCGGGCACGGTCGCGGAGGGCATGAATACGTGCCCGTTGAGAATACGCCTGCCCGGTGGCGTATCCTCTAGCGGGCCCGGCGGTGCGGGTTCCGCCGGCGGCGGGACAACCTCCGCCCGGGTCGCCGTGGTTAGGGTAGTGGACGGGGCAGTCGCGGACGAGTCTCCCTGCTGGTCGGCCGCGTAGGCCGCTCCAGCCGTCATGAGCGCGAACACTGCAACCAGTGGGGAATTGGCCTGCATGGTTTCTCCTTCGCGGCCTCTGAGCTGTCCCCGAGTCTCCCGGCTGGCACAGGGTGGCGAGCGGTTACCCCGCGGGGATGGTCAAAACTGGGCTGACCGCACGGGTTCCCGTCTCGCTCACTGTGAAAAGGAACATCAGGAACGAGAACACGCCCTTCGACTGGAGATCGGTGTCGTCGATCCAGAACCAGCGTCCCCTGTAAGGGGTGGCGGCGAACGCGTCGTTCGGTTTCGAGGCGCCGTTGTGCACCCGGAGGAGGGGGAGAAGCTCCTTCTGGACCTCAGCCGTCTCGATGCCGGGAGCGGCGCGGTGCTGGACCACGTGCTCGAGCGGCACCTCCACATACGAAGAGAGATCGAGGAGGATCTCCAGCATCGAGCGAGTGAGGATTGCGACCTCCTTGTCGTCCTTCGGAGTGATGCCGTAGGTGGCGGTGTACTCCTTGGCGTCCGGAGCGATGCCCAGGAGCTTCTTCGCCTCAGCGACGGCAGCCACGACCTCGGGCGGCGGGTTGGTTCGCGAGAAGAAGAAGGTGACCGCGCTCGACTTTTCGTCCTGCTGGACGTTCACGCCCATGCCGCCGGCTCGCTGGATTTGTCCGAACAGGTCCATGAGCCGTACAAACTTCGTGTCGGCTGCCCGGCGGAGATAGCTCCGGCTGCTGTGGTTCTGCAGCCCGTTGACCGCCTGCACGCAGCATCGAAAGAGGACCTCGGCGTTCCATCCGGCCTGGATCAGCGTCAGCAGGACGCCCGGGGGCAGTGGGGTCAGGAGGGCCTTGTTGAAGCGGTCGCCCACGAGCGGGTTGTAGGTGATGGTCGGGTGGTCACCGTAGCCGGCCGTCGCCCCGAGAGTCACCGAGCTGGTCGATCCCGAGCCGACGCCAATCTGCCCGCTCGCATTCCCGCTGAGGTCTAGGTTGTAGGAAGCAATTGCAGACTCGATGCTCATGAAGACCGGTGCTTCCGAGTACCGGATGCGCACCATGTTGGTCAGCATCTGCGTCTTCCAGGACTCGGAGATTGCGGTCGCGTAGTCGAACCGATCGCGCACGATGCTCGAGGGGCCAATGGATGCACAGCCTGCCAGAAGCAGCACGGACAGCGCCGCCACTTGCCAGGAGCGAGCGCCTTGTCGGGTGGCGAGCGGGGTCATCGTTCCCTTCTCAGAGCACGGGCATCCTGGCGAGACGTCCCGGTCAGGGGTCTCCGCTGTTTCCATCTGCCCCCTCGGAAGCGAGATTTCTCCGAACACCCCTGTCCTGGCGTGAGTCCTCTCTGCTCTTGTCATTTGCGCACCCTTCGAGTTCTCTGGTCACGTAAGGTCCGCTAGGAGCTCCAGCGGACTCCGATCTCGAGCTGGCCGTCGTACGTCGTCGGGAGCCTGGCCCCCCACAGGCGGAAGCCGTACTTGACCCACACGCGCCAGTGCGTCGACGCGATCCAGTCGACCTGCGAATCGAGCACCGCGGCGCTCTGCGCGCCATGCACCCAGTCGATGACGGGCTTGGCGTTCATGCTCAACGCCAGGGCCTTTGGCCACAGCGCCTCGACCTTGAGCTCGAAACTCGTGTAGTCGATGTCGGAGCGGTTGGGGTCGCCCGCGATGGAGACGTACTGCTCCACCAGCGGCAGGAAGCGGAAGACCGGCGTACGCCACGAGGCCAGACGTATCGCTGACGAGAGACCGGGACAGAGCTGGTACTTCCCGTTTCCGAGCGAGCCCCCGGTGGGGAAGATGAAGTCGAAAAAGAACGAGAGCGGGACGGCGGGGACCGGGATCGGCGCGAACCCCACCCGCGTCTTCAGATCGCCGAGGCCGACGTTCGCAGGGTCGCTGCTGAAGCTGTTGTTCTTGTCCACGAACGGGATGTCGAGGCGCACCAGAGAGACGGGCGAGTCCAGGAGCACATTGGTGCGGAGAGTCCACTGGCTCCGCTGGTCGGTCGCGGCGCGATCGGTCATGGCGCGTTTCAGCTCGAGCTGCGCCGCGACCGATGGCGGCCCGCCAGCGCTGGATTCCACGCTCTGTACCGCGGCCGGCGCCTGCGCGCTCGGCTCCGGCACCTGGGCGACGGCCATGCCAGCTGAGAGCAGTGCCATCGGTGCGAGGAGCCTCGTTGCCTTCCACGTCGTTGCACAGGGAGCGAAGCTGAGATGGCGTCGAGTTCGCCGCGGCCGAATCCCCTTCGCGGCGGAATTCCCGTCCGCAGCGGCAGCACGCCCACCCGGCAGCCGGGCCATCGGCGCCGCGCGGAGGAGGAGTCCCCCACGTCGATGGGCCAGGGCCGGCACCATCAACGCGCTCCTCCTCCGAATGCTTCGCCCTTGTCGAACCGAGCATCCATCGGGATCCGGGACCGAAGCGCCCAATGGCACTCACGTCTCAGGTGCCCATGGCCGCTTGCGAAATGCAGGAGCGAAAGGTCTCTTCCAGAAGAGTGGCATCGATACTTCCCACGGCACCGATGGCAACGACCTGGGTACGCCGGGCTCGCTCGCCCCATGCCTCCTGAATCGAGATGTCCACGCGGCGGCCGACGACTTGCAGCACCGCCCGGCGATCTGGCGCAGCTGTGGTGTAGAGCACGCCTTTGGCACGGTAGATCGTCCCTGGCAACTTCCGCAGTCGCTCCTGCAACGTCTCCAGCACCAATGGCTGCTCAGTTTCGTAGCTCCAGCTGCTGAACACCTTCGAGTGGTCATGCCCAGGACGCGCACCAGGACAGGTGGTACCGAGACAACCCTGCTGTGCGACGCGTGAGTCGACATTTGCCCGAGCCGGATCGAAGCGCCCGACGCCCAGGAGGATCTCGTAGGGCACCTCGCAGTAGTCGGCCTCGACGATCCGAAGACGGTTGAAATGGTCGTCCAGCCAGGCCCTCACCTTCTCGAGTTTCTCAGGCCCGGCGAGGCCCACCTTGTTCAGGATGACCATGTCCGCAAACCCGACCTGGCGGAGCTTGAGCTCCATCAGCGGCGGGTACTCAGGATGAGCGAAGACCTGGTCCGCGTCGATCACGCAGGTGACACTGTCCAACCTGAGCCGGTCCCGCAGATTGGGATCGCTGAAGGTCATGAAGATCCCGGCCGGGTCGGCGACGCCACTTGCCTCGAGCAGGATGTACTCGACGGTCTCCGGGCGCGCGAGCAACGCGATGACCGATTCGACGAGGTCGTCGCGGATCTGGCAACAGACGCAGCCGTTGGCCAGGCTCAACATGTTCCCCTCCACCCCGACGACGAGTTCGGCGTCGATGTTGATGGCGCCGAAGTCGTTGACGAGGACCGCCACCCGCATGCCGTGATTTCCGGTCAGGATGCGGTTGAGCAGCGTCGTCTTTCCCGCCCCCAGAAAGCCCGTCAGGACCGTAATTGGAACGGTCCTCCCAGTATCTTCAATGATGTCCATGAGAACCGTGACCGACAGCGACTCGACCCCAAAACCCCCGCCGCCAGCGCCCACGGCGGGGAACACTGGAGTTCATCTTCACTTGATGAATTTGCTCAGATCGATGCCCATCACCTTTGCCATCTCGCGCAGATCGACGAGCTGCGGGTTCGGAAGGGTGGTGATTGGCTTGCGGTAGACATCCGGCGGGTAGTACTTCTTCGGATCGATCTCCAGGTCGCGTGTCCTCTGTTCCTGCTGTTTTTCCCGAGGCAGCCTCGGCTGAGGAACAACTCCCATGCCCGTGGCCACCGGGAGCGGGTCACCGAAGAGAAGGGTGGGAGCGGGCAAGGACTGTCCGACAAACCCTGGAAGCGCGGCCTCTCGGTGCCAGATGGCGTCCTTGGTCACGTTGACGACGACCACATCGGGAGCCCCGTAGAGAAAGAGCCCATCCCAGTGGGCGCGTACGTCCGCGCTGGTCTCGTTGAGCGTGTCATTGTCGAATGCAGTGTGCGTGACCATGCCGCAACGCGGGTTGACCTGCTTGAAGAGGTAGCCTACCGCGTACGAGAGCGTATGGTGGATGTCGACGGTGTAGTTGAAAAGGAATTCTGGCAAGCCATATTTCAGTTGATTGATGCGGGCCAGGTCTGGCTGATTCTCCGTGACGAAGACGTCCACGCCCTTAGCGTACTTCGCCGTCAGCTCGTCCGGCCGACCGTCGCCGGTCCACACAAACGACAGACCGTTCCAGTCCAACCGGTAGGCCGAGGCGCCGTCCTTGGCGTGCGAGCGCCGCCAGTGGCGGATCGTGACGCCATTCTTGTCGTAGCAGATACCGTTCTCGTCCTTCCAGTCGAACTCGTTGACCTCGACCTCGTAGCCATCTCCGATGGGACAGGCGTCAAATGCCTCCAGATGCCACTTCAGCATCTGCTTCATGCCGGCGACCATGGCCTTGGTGCCGAGCTCGGGGGTGCGTCCAGAAGGCCCGGTGACCCGCAGAGGCATTCTCCACCGTCCTGCCCAGGCCGAGAACGGGAGGAGATAGGAGAGGTCGTGGTAGTGGTCCACGTGAAGGTGGGTGAGAAAGATGTCGTTGATGTTGGGAACAGACACGCCCATCGAAAGAATGTTCTTGATGCAGCCGGGGCCGAAGTCGAAGAAGAAACGGTCGCCGTTGCCCAGCTCGACCATGATGCACGTGCCGGCCTGATCGCGTCGCGGCGGGAAGGGACAGCTGCCAACGAACGAGATTCGCATCTCGTCCTTCCCGATGGCCTCACTGCCGGGGAAGTAGTTGTTCCGGCTTCTGACGGAGGGCGTCGGCTGATAGTACGGCGGGAACTGCAGCCCCTTGCTCGGACCCCCGCCGTACGGATTCTTGGGCGCGGGCGAGGTCTCCTTCGCCTCGGCCGGCGCCGCGTTCGCCACGGTCAGGCCGACCGCCGCCGCGATCGCCCCCCCGCCCTTGAGGATCTCGCGTCGATTGAGATCGGGCTTCGGTGCGCCTTCGGTGTCGTCTTCGGTTGCCATCGGTGTTCTCCGTCGGTGGTTTAAGAGTCAAGAGCTCGAGGGGGGTGGATTCAGCGACTCGCCTGCATCGTCGGAATGCGCATGGTCCGGCAACCGCCCGGCGCCCTCACTTGCCTCTGAAGTTCGTGGTGTTGGGCGCCGGCGGGTTCGGATACTTCGCGACCGACTGGCCATACTCGATGATGTACTTGTAGGCGAACGGCGCAATCGTGAGGTACACACCGCCGAGATTCAGATCCTCATGCGGGTCCATCTCGATGTTGAAGACCTTCGGAAAGTACATCTCCGCGCTATTCATGTACGTCCCGCCGACCTTCTGAAACTCGGTGCCAGTAGGAGCCATGTCCTTGAAGTAAAAACGCCACTGCTTCCATCGCACGGCCACCAGATCGGGACCGATGAACGTGAGAAGGTGCTCTCGGGGTCCCGTCTTGCTCTTCCCGGTGAGAACGGCCGTTTGATCCACACCGTCGATCGGGCGGTCAGCCGGGAGCTTGACTCCGAGAATTGAAGCAAAGGTGGGCATGAAATCCATGATGGAAAACATGGCGTACGACGTAGCGTTTGGCTGGATGTGCCCCGGCCATCGAATGAAGCAGAAGGTCCGGAGCGAACCTTCCGTTGCCTCACCGATTTCGCCACGGAACGGCCCGGAGAATCCCATGTCGGGTGAGCCGAGATTCCCCAGGGCGGCGGCAGGAAAGCGCCACGGACCGTTGTCAGAGGCAAACACGACGATGGTGTTGTCTTCGACCTTGAGCTCCTTGAGCGCGTCGAGCACCCTCCCGACGTGATAGTCGCCCTCCATCATCTTGTCGCCGTAGTTCCCTATGCGCGATTTCCCTGCGAACTGCTTGGAGGGGTAGTTCGGTGCATGCCCCATCGAGAAGGGGAGGTACACGAAGAACGGCTTGCCCGCCGCCTTCTGCCGCTTCATGAAGTCGATCGACCGATCTGTCAGGTCGACGTCGATCTCGGCGCGCACCTCGGGGGTGAACGGCTTCACCCGCTCCAGCGGCCCGCCCGCCTTCTGCTGTACGATCCACCCCCCCAACTTCTCGTAGAGCGTCTTCTCGGGAGCCTCGATGGAGTGTGTCATCGCGATGATCGGGACGGTGATCGCGTCGTCCCACGACGTCCCTGGCGGGATTCCATAGAACTCATCGAAGCCATGAGCCCCGGGAAGACTCTGGGGGGATTCGCCGAGGTGCCACTTGCCAAAGATTGCCGTCGCGTAGCCTGCGCCCTTGAACAACTGCCCCATCGTGTAAGCGTTCGCCGAAAGCTGATTGGGTCCGCCCGGTAAGGAGACGAGGGAAAGCCCATTCCGGATCGAGTACTGGCCCGTCATAAGCGCGGCGCGGGATGGAGTGCAGGCGGGCTCGACGAGGTACTGGGTGAGGCGAATCCCCTCCCGGGCCAGCTGGTCGGTCCGAGGTGTGGCAAAGCCGCGCAGCTCGCCTCCGCCGTACGGACCCATGTCGCCGTAGCCCACGTTGTCGGCGAGGATGAAGACGACGTTTGGCTTCTTCTCCGCGGCCAGGATGGTCGTGGGCGCGACCACTGCTGCCAGGAACAAGACCGTGCTCGAGAGGCACCGAAAACGGCTAGGTGGCGACGTCAAGGCCTTCATGGATGTTCGCCTCCGCGCGGAATGGAACGTTAAGTCTTATTCTTGTTGAAGTAGAAGATGTGGTTGTAGAAAAGAAAATAACTGGAACCGAGCGACGTGTTGGCTCCGGCGACGGTCTGAAGGAACCGGAAGGTGACGCCATCGGTCTCGGACCAGAAGAGCGTCGTCTCCACGCCGAGCGATGCGCTCCACGCCTTGGCTGCCTGGATTCCCGGCAGGATGGAACCGATGCCGCTGGGCAGGGTGTCCTCGGTCACCTTCCACTGGAACGTGTAAGGAATTCCGACGTTCAGGCCCCCGCCCAAGGCCTGGTACCCGAGTCCCCCTTCAACGGTGAAGATGTTTCCGGTCTGGAGGCTTGTCTTGCCGGGGCCCACCCCTACGGTGGCGTTCTTCTTGGGGGTGTAGACGTCGTAATAGGCCTGGGCGGAAAGGTGGAAGTGATGACCCGCGTCGCCCCACAGCGTGGCTCCGAGCGAGAACTCATAGCCCCACTGGCCCTGGCCTGTGTTGTCATTGGCGCCGAGCGTGTACCGGCCCGTGGGGATCCACATCGCGAAGCCGGTGATGACGTCGACGTACGTGGTGTGCCAGCCGAACTCGACCGGCTTGAAGTACATGTCTCCGAATCCGTAGGCGCTCTGGTTGGCCTGGAGCTTCGGGTACTCGGTCGTCGGGGAGGAGCCCCAGAGCGACAGCACCGCTGCGTAGTTCCCGCCGAAGAACTTGAGCGGGGTCACGAACCAGAGATTGACGCCCGGAGCAGCGAGGACGTTCAGGTGCCCGGTGGTGTCCAACGAAGTGCCGTTCGGACCGCTCAGCTCCGTGCTGTGGTAGTCGTAGACGAAGCCGGTCACGACGAGACCCTCGGGCGCCTGCGTTCCAGCCTGGAGACCCGTCTGCCCTTTGAGCAGATCGCCAGCGAGCTGGGCATTCGCGGCCGTCGAGGCGAGGAGTGCGCCAGCTGCAACTGCGAGGCGTGTCTTCATGGGCTTCCTCCTTTTGAGGTTGAAGCCAACGACGAGTGACGCCTGCTTATCGAGCTGTGCGGGAGCTTATCTACTACCCTTTAGGGAAGGTCCGGAGAGCGGTTCTCGAAAGCGCCTGCCTCTTGAACGAGGCGAGTGAGCTCCGCCACCGACTGCACGCGAACCTTCTTGGTGATCGCCGTACGATGGAGCTTCACCGTTCGCTCGTGGATGCCCAGGTCCGCCGCGATTTGCTTGTTGAGACGTCCCTGGACAACGTGGCTCAGCACCTCGCGCTCGCGGGGCGTGAGGGAACGGAACCGGGCACGCAGTCCGTCCAGCCGAGCGCGGTCAGCGCGCAGACGGTGATCGTGGGCAAGGGCCCGATCCACCGCTGCGAGCAGCTTCTCCTTCGGCGCCTGTTTCGTGAGAAAATCTTCCGCCCCGTCCCGCATCGCGAGCACGGTCGTCGGAATGTCTCCCTTTCCGCTCAGGAAGACCACGGGGAGCATGTACTCGGCACGCCTCAACGCGTCCTGCAGCCCAAGGCCGCTCAATCCTGGCATCTGAAGATCGGCGACGACACAGCCGGGTGTGTCAGTGAGCTCCCGTAGAAACTGGTCTGCCCCGGGGAACGAACGGACTTTGTAGCCAGCCGCTCTCAGGAGCCGGGAAACCGCTTCCAAGAAGAACACGTCGTCGTCGACCACACGGACGACCGGTGAGACATCGTCCGTCACGCGGCCTCCTCCTCGGCAACGGGAAGGGTGAACCGGAACGTCGCCCCACCCTCCGAATTGTTTTCCGCCCAGATGTGCCCGCCGTGTGCTTCGATGATCGTGCGCGAGATTGGTAGCCCGATGCCCAGGCCATTCTCCTTGGTGGTGAAGAACGGCTCGAATACCTGTCCCAGCTTCTCGGGTGCAATGCCGAGCCCGCCGTCGCTCACTGCCACCTCGACGGTCTGGGCGCCGTTTCTCCGGGCCAGCAGCGACACGTGTCGTCTCTGCGTGGGCGCGCCCTCGGTGGCATCCATCGCGTTGAGCACGAGGTTCAGAAGTACCTGCTGAAGGTGGACCCGATCACCGCTCACTGCTGGGACCCCAGCTGCAATCTTGGACTCCAGCGTGATGTGGCGCGCCGCCGCGTCGCCGCGGGTGAGGGCCACGACGCTTGCCAGTAGCTCGGACACCCGCAGCGCTCGTGGGTCGATGGGGCGTCGCTTCAGCATCGCGCGCAGGCGGACGATGACCTCGCCCGCGCGCTGGTCGTCATTGCGGATGTCGACGAGGATGGCGCGCAGCTCATCGAGATCCGGTGGCTCGCGTGCCAGGAAGAGCTCCGCTGCCTCGGCGTTGCGGAGGATCGCCCCGAGCGGCTGGGTCAGCTCGTGTGCGAGCGCCGAGGCGAGCTGTCCCATCATCGAGACCCTGCCCGCGTGGGCGAGCTGGCCTCGCAATTGCTGCAGCTCCATCTCCGCCCGGCGCCGGGCCGAGAGATCGAGCACCGCGCCGCGCATCAGCACCGGCTTGCCCCGGGCATCGCGCTCGAGCAGTCCGCGAGCCCCGATCCAGCGAATCGGACCCTCCGGAAGCTGGACGCGAAATTCCAGCTCGTAGTCGCCCTCGCCGCTGAGTGACCTCGTAATGGCATCTCGAAAAGGAACGCGGCTATCCTGGTGCAACGCGTTGACGAAGTGCGCCAGGCTCAGGGTGCCGGAATCCGGTAGCCCGAAGAGCGAACGGGCCTTGCTCGTCGCCCAGACCTCGTCACGAACGACGTCCCAGGTCCAGAGGCCGACGCTGCCTGCTTCGCCGGCAAGCTGGACTTGGCGCTCGGTCTCCAGCAGTCGCCCGGCGAGCTTGGCCGCGCGGGAGACGTCCGCGTTGAGCTCAGCGCCCATCGCGACCAGGAGGGTCAGATAGGCCCAGCTGATGAGATAGGGCGTCCGGACGAGCCCCGCGTCCACGAGAGCCGAATGCACGCTCGCCAGCAGGGTCGTGAGCGTGGCCGCGCCCCCCACGACGGCGGCACGCCGGTGCTCCCCCCGGCGCCACAACCTCACCGAGGCGTCGACAACAAAGACCAGCAGCGTGACGGCGCTCAGGTAGGCGAGCGCATTCCACGGATTCGGCACGCCCTCGACGACGTTGTAGGTCGCCCCGCCGAACGTCTCGACCGTTCTGATTCCGGTGATGCTTCGATACGTCAGTTGCGAGCCGGGGAGAAAGTCGAAGACCAGCGCGGCCGCGTATAGGCCCGGGACGGCGAGACCGAGCCACCTGTTCCCGGTCCGAAAGAAGACCCAGATGAAGGCTGCTATCGACACCACGATCACGCCGCACGTGACATCCATCCACCGAAGCAGTGGCCAGACCTCGGCAACGCGCTCTACACGCATCAGCGTCAGCTCCTGCCCGGCGAACAAGGCAGCGCTCGCGCAGCTCAGGAAGAACAGGAGCCTGGCGGCTCTGGGTGGCTGCGCCATCCCAATGCCCAGGTTGATGACCCCGAGCGTGAGGCACGCGGCGGCGATCATCGGCCAGGTGACTTCCATCCAATTCATGAGTCATTACCGCGGGGTGTGGCCGACCTCCGAGGTGCCGGGCGCTTGGCGTACCACCCTGGGGGGGGGCCGACAACGCACCCCCCATGGGACGAAGGGCCAACTTGCCCGTTCACTCCTCTCGAACCCGGGGCGAGGGGACCACACGACGGATGGCGGCCAGCACATCGGCTCCGGAATCCGTCTTACGGAAGTACCCGGCGCATCCGGCATTCTGTGCCTGCTCTCGCGCCTTGGGGTCGTCGTGAGCGGTGATGAAGATGACCGGAGCTGGATCGCCCATGGCCGCGAGCCGCTTCTGCAGCTCGAGCCCCGACATCCCCGGCAACTGGATGTCGAGCACCACGCAGTCGAAGCGTGGGTGTCCAGAATCCGCGAGGAGCGCTTCGGCGGACCCGTACGTGATCTGCCGCATGCCGGCCGCGCGCAGGAGCCGCGCAAATGACCGGCAAAGCTGCTCGTCGTCATCGACGAGAGCGAGGCAGATGTCACCCAGCTTCTTCATCCGAAAAATCGACGGTACCGGGCATGTCAAGGTTCGACCACCTGCCCTTTAGGGAAGCCCGGCGACACCGAATGCAGGTCCGAATGCGCGGCTCGCGGCGGGCCGTCTCGAAGGGCAAGATGTGCGCGGGCGCCGGACGAGCATGGACCAGCGAGGGCACGATCGAGGTGGGACGCCGGCCGTCGCCGGGGCAGGGGCGCTCCGGAAACCCCGCCTGCTCGCCATCGGCCTCGTCGGGCCGGGTACACGCCTCCACCATCTCCCGCACCCTGTCGGCGGCACGGCTGAAGCTCCACGAGGAGACACGTCAGCGCCTGACGGAGCGTCTCGGGCTGACGACGTCGCAGGTCGCGAGCCTGGTCGGTCTGGTGCTCAGCCGCCTCGAACTCAACCTCGCCAGCGCTCTCGGCAGGCGCCGATGAGGGAGCGCTAGTCGCCCGGCGACTTCAGACACGTTCCTTCCCCGGACTGTCGTCGGTCACCACCGGGACTGCTCGCAAGATAGGCAAACGCGAATCGGGCGTTGTCGGTTCGGAGGCCGACTGGCCCGTCGAATTCCAGCACCTGGCTCCCCACCGAGCCCTTCCAGACCAACCTCTCGTCGGCGAAGACCGTCAGGTCGGTTCCGTGCAGCTCGGCCCGGAACCGATGAGACTCGCCTGGCAGGACGCGGGGAACCTGGATACTGGTCACCGGCTTGATGTTTACGTAGCCGTGGGCGCCGCATTCCTCATGAAGCCGCTTCCCGATGTTTCGCTTGATCGACTCCGCAATTCTCGCATCGGGCTCGATGTGCCACATGGCGTAGAGCATGTTGCAGGTGTCCTGAGCCCGTAGCTTGAGGCCGATCTGTCTTCGCATTTCGCCCGAGGCGAGCGGCTTGGACTCCGCACTCGGACCCAGGTAGCGGAAGCGGATCTCGGCGCTCGATCCAGTCGGGAAGCGGACCACCGCTCGCGAGCTCGCCGTGTCGATCCCGAGCTCTCCACCCGGCAGCGTGGAGACCACTCCGTTGGTGACGCAGAGCTGCTCCCGGGCGATGGGAGACAGGACTCCCGACGGGCCTCCTGCTCGTTTCGGCTGGGCCGCTGCCGATGAGCCGAGGGCGACGGCAAGCAACCCGGCGAGATGACACCACCGTGGCATTGTCCCGTCTCCTTGCCGCCGGACGGTGTCCGCCGCGCGGCAGCTCGCTGACACGGCGACTGATCAGCCCGCAAGACGTGCGTGAACCGAGGGGGAGCAGCCGCAGTTGCTGCGCGGTGCCGGTCGGGCGACCGGATTCACCGGCCTGGTGTCTGTCTTGCACCGCTCGCGAGCCGAGAAGAACCATGAACATATCGGGAATCGTCGTTTCCCTGGAACCGCCATCCGTCGACGCTGCTCTGGCGCGTCTCGGCCAGATGGAGGGCGTCGAGGTCCACCAGGTCGACCTCACCTCGCATCGCGCGGTGATCACCCAGGAGACCTGCTCCACCGAGGAGCAGGAACGAGGTCTGTCCGCCATTCAGGCGATGCCGGGCGTGCTCGACGCCATGCTCGTCTACCACTGGTTTGGAGATGCCAACCCATGAGTACGCGCCGCGACTTCATCAAGGCGAGTATCGCCGCCGCCACCGCCGCGGTCGTCGGCATCCGCCCCGGCCGGGCAGAAGGGCAGGGCGCGACCGGGCAGGGTGACGCCGGTGGCGACGTCCAGTGGGACGCGGCGCCTTGCAGGTTCTGCGGGACGGGTTGCGGGCTGCTGGTGGGGACGCGCAAGGGCCGGGTGGTCGCGGTGAAGGGAGATCCCGACGCACCGGTCAACCGCGGTCTTCTGTGCGTCAAGGGTTACGCCAATGCGCGCATCCTCTACGGCGAGGACCGGCTCACCCGCCCGTTGCTGCGGATGAAGGGCGGCAAGTTCGACAAGGACGGCGATTTCACCCCGGTCACCTGGGAGCAGGCCTTCGACGAGATGGAGCGACAGTTCCGCCGGGTCCACGGCGAGCTGGGCCCGAGTGGCCTGGCGGTGATGGGCTCGGGCCAGTACACCATTCTCGAGGGCTACGCCGCCTCCAAGCTGGTGAAGGCCGGCTGGCGAAGCAACAACCTCGAGCCGAACGCGCGGCATTGCATGGCTTCCGCGGTCGCGGCCTTCATGCAGACCTTCGGGATCGACGAACCTGCCGGCTGCTACGACGACATCGAGCTGACCGACACGATAGTGGCCTTCGGCGCCAACATGGCCGAGATGCACCCAATGCTCTGGTCGCGCATCGTCGACCGGCACCAGCGCGACCGCGCCTTCCGCGTCTTCAATCTCACCACCTTCGGCACGCCCACGTCGGACCTGGCGGATACGGAGATCGTCTTCCGCCCGAACACCGACCTGGCGATCTGGAACTACCTCGCGCGAGAGATCATCGCCCGTAAGAGGGTCGATACCGCCTTCGTCGAGCGGCACTGCGTGTTCGCCACCGGGCCGAGTGACATCGGCTTCGGCATGCGGCGGGACGATCGGCAGGCACTTCCATCGGAGCTCGATACTCGTGCTCGGGAGCGGAAGGTGACGCTCAGCCCCGAGGAGGCGATCGCCCAGGGGAAGACGGCCGGCACCGCGGTGGAGCAGAGAAGCGCCGGCGAGCCGGACAAGCACTGGCTCGTCTCCTTCGCCGAATTCAAGAAGGCGCTCGAACCGTACACCCTGGAGTTCGTGGCCCGGCTTTCCCAGGGCGATCCCGACGAGCCGCCGAAGCAATACCGCGAGAAGCTCAAAGTCCTCGCCGACCACTATGCCGATCCGGCGCGCAAGGTGGTGACCTTCTGGACCATGGGCTTCAACCAGCACACCCGGGGGACCTGGGTCAACGAGCAGGCATACATGGTCCACCTGCTCACCGGAAAGCAGGCGAAGCCCGGGAGCGGAGCGTTCTCGCTGACCGGCCAGCCCTCGGCCTGCGGCACCGCGCGCGAGGTGGGGACCTTCACCCACCGGTTGCCGGCGGACATGGTGGTCACCAACCCGAAACACCGCGCCCGCGCGGAGAAGATCTGGAAGCTTCCGGCGAGGACGATCAACCCCAAGGTCGGCAGTCACCTCACCCAGATGATGCGAGATCTCGAGGATGGGAAGATCCAGTTCCTCTGGGTGCAGGTCACCAATCCGTTCCAGTCGACCGCCAATGCCAACCGCTGGATCAAGGCGGCGCGAGACAAAGGTGCCTTCCTCGTGGTCTCGGATCCCTATCCGGGCATCTCGACGAAGGTGGCGGACCTCATTCTTCCCTCGGCGATGATCTTCGAGAAATGGGGCGGCTACGGGAACTCCGAGAGGCGCACCCAGCTCTGGCGCGAGCAGGTCGCGCCCCCGGGGGAGGCCCGCAGCGACCTGTGGCAGATGCTCGAGTTCTCCAAGCGGCTCAAGGTGAAAGACTGCTGGGGCGAGCAGAATCTGCCGGGCCTGACCGCCGACGGCTACGAACCGGGCAAGCTTCCCAGCGTTCTCGCCGACGCAGCGACGATGGGGATCTCTCCGGAGGCAACCCTCTACGAGGTGCTCTTCGCCACCTCCGACAACGTGCGGGTGAAGTGGCCGGACCCGGTGGCCAAGGGTCACGCGAACCACACCGCCTCGGGCATCGACTGGTTCCCGGAGAAGGCACTCTTCGAGGAGTATGCCCAGTTCGGCCGCGGGCACGCGCACGATCTGGCACCCTTCGACCGCTACTTCGAGCCCGGGGTGCGGGGGCTGCGCTGGCCGGTGGTGGACGGGAAGGAAACACCCTGGCGCTTCAACGAGAAGTACGACCCTTACGTGACCAAGGGTGCCGGGATCGAGTTCTACGGCGAGGCGATGAAGGAGCTGCCTTCGGGCACTCTCGGCGAGGTCAGCGATCCGAAGCTGGTGTCCCTGCACGGCAAGGCGAAGATCTTCTTCCGGCCTTACCAGGGGCCTCCGGAGTGCCCCGACGAACGGTACGACCTCTGGCTCTCCACCGGCCGCGTCCTCGAGCACTGGCACTCGGGCACGATGACCCGCCGCGTCCCTGAGCTGTACAGGGCCATGCCCAGTGCGCTGCTCTACATGAATCCCGGAGATGCCGAGAGGCGCGGTCTGGCACGCAATGAGGTCGCCTGGATCGAATCGCGACGCGGAAAGATCAAGGTGGTGGTCGAGACCGGCGGGCGCTACCGCATGCCCTCCGGCTCGGTCTATGTGCCGTGGTTCGATGAGGGCGTCTTCATCAACAAGCTGACCCTCGACGCGACCTGCCCGATCTCCAAGCAGATCGATTTCAAGAAATGCGCCGTGCGGGTCTACAAGGCGTAGAGGGGGAGCAAGATGAGATCGAGATATCTCTTCGGGTCACTGCTCTTGGCCGCCTGCGCTGCCGGGCAGAAGCCCGTCGCCCAGGCCCCCGTGCCCGCTCAAGCCCACGCCTCGACGCTGGGAATCCCCGACCGACAGATGGGCCTCAGCAAGGCGAGCGTCTTCGACGTGCCGGAGCAGAAGCCGTTCGTCTTTCCGAAGGACACGCCGGGCGGCAACGACAAGCTGCCCCGCGCGTTTCCCGGCGCGCCACCCGCCATCCCGCACGACGTGCTCCGGTACCTGCCGATCACCGCCTCCAGGAATCGCTGCGCCGACTGCCACAACGTCGGGAAGACCGAGGGCGAGTTCGACCCCACGCCGATCCCGACCAGCCACCACATCGACTGGCGCAACGCGCCCGGCGTGGTGAAAAAGGAGGTGGCCGGCACTCGCTGGGTGTGCACTTCGTGTCACGTGCCGCAGGCCGGGCAGACGCCCCCGGTCGGGAACAGCTTCTAGGAAGAACCGCCCGCGCTAAGCCCCCTCGCATGACGAGGAAACAAGGCGCCCCGCTCCGCTCACCTCCGAGGCGACGAGCTGGCCGGCGGGCGGGCGCGCGGAGGCTCAACGTCCCGAACCGGCTTCCTCTGTAGGCCGGGTTCAAGGAGTGACCTGCCCCCCAAAAACTGGACCAGTTGAGGGTTGAGGGGTTCGCTTCGTCCGAGTCGAAGAAAGGGACGAAGCGATGCGCAAGTCGAGGTTCTCGGTCGAGCAGATCACCTACGCCATCCGACAGGTCGAAACGGGCCAGGCGACAGCGGGCGAGCTGTGCCGGAAGCTAGGGATCAGCGAGCAGACCTTCTACACCTGGAAGAAGAAGTACGCCGGTATGGGGGCCGCCGAGGCGCGCCAGGTCAACCAGCTCACCGAGGAGAACCGGCGACTGAAGCAGGTCGTCGCCGACCTGACGCTGGACAAGCACATGCTCCAGGAGGTGCTCGGAAAAAAGGCCTGAAGCCTGCTGTCCGACGCGAAGGCGCCAACCGGCTCGTCGAGCAGTACGGCGTCAGCGTTCGTCGGGCATGCAGGCTCGTCCTGCTCAACCGCTCCACCCGGTACTACCGTGCTCGGAAGCCGGACCAGCGACCGCTGCGGATGCGGCTGCGCGAGCTCGCTGAAGCACGGCGCCGGTATGGTTACCGGCGCCTCACCGTGCTCCTGAAGCGGGAAGGCTGGACGGTGAATCACAAGCGGGTTTACCGGCTCTATCAGGAGGAGGATCTCTCGGTGCGGACGAAGAAGCGGAAGAAGCGGTCCAGTCACTTGCGCATTGTCCCGGCTCCGCCGACGCGCCCCAACGAGCGCTGGGCGATGGACTTCGTCTACGACCGGCTCGAGGCTGGGCACCATTTCCGTGCCCTCACCGTCGTCGACGTACTCACCCGTGAGTGCCTCGCGATCCACACCGACCGCCAGCTCTCGGGCGTGAAGGTCTCGAAGGTGCTCGATGTGATCGCGAACGAGCGCGGCTACCCGAAGGAAATCACCGTCGACAACGGGACCGAGTTCTTCTCGCGGGCGATGGACGCATGGGCCCACGGGCACGAGGTGAAGCTCGACTTCATCCGGCCAGGCCGGCCGATGGAGAACGGCTTCATCGAGAGCTTCAACGGTAGGCTCCGCGACGAATGCCTCAATGGCGAGCTATTTTCTGACTTGGTTGATGCTCGGCGGAAGCTCGAGGCCTGGCGCCGGGACTACAACGAGAACAGGCCTCACTCCTCGATCGGGAACCTCACGCCGGTCGAGTACGCACGGACTGTGAGGGCAAAAACGACGGCGGAGGGAGCGGACTTCTCAACCTGAGAATGGTCCAGCGAATGGGGGCAGCTCAGAAGACTTCAACCAACGAGGACTCCCACTACGAGTGGCCGAGAGACGGGGGGCAGGTCAGCATCACCAGCGAGTCGGGGATGCCGGCCTTCCGCGCCCGGGTGACAAAGCTTCGCTGGAGGTCGTGGAACCACAGTCCGTGGAGCTTGGCCTTGCGCACCGCGCGCCGGAACGGCTGGCCGAGGTCTCCTAGGGCCGTCCGGTCCTCGGATTGGGGAGACCGGAGCGGCGCCGATGCCGCGGGGAGCGCCCTCAGGGCCGCGGCGAGCCGTGCGGTGAGCATCACCAGCCGTCGCGCCTCGGACTTCGTGTCCGGGGCCCGAAGGTGATGGTGCCGCTGCGCAGGTCCACTGCTCCCCCCGGTGCCGGGCTCTCCGCGGCTACGCGCACCGAGCGGGCTTGAGCTTCTCCGGAGCGCCCCCACCAGCGCCCCAGGCCTCCCTTGCTCGCTGCGCCAGCCACCGGGCCGGTTCGACTCAACTCTGGAAATGGCGGTTGGTCTTCCTTGCGCTCGCCTCCAGCTGGGCCAAGCGTTAACCATAGGTAAGATCGGTGCTCTGTCCGACCTCGATAATATAGCCGTCAAGGTCACGGATGTAGCAGCGCGTCTCGCCGTACTTGGGAATCGGCTCTGTGATGAACTCGGCTCCTCGGCCTTTCCACATTTTGTAGCACGCCTCAATATCTGCAACGCGGAAATTCATAAAGCTGTTGATGTGATTCGGATCGGGTACACTGAGCGTCACCGTTGGCTTGTCGGGGGTTGGCCCGCCACCGACGTTGAGGATGAGCCATAGGTTGGCGAGCTGAAGATACGCAGGCGCTCCGTTGCTGTCCCCTGGGCTCAGAATGCGAGCGCCGAAGACTTTTTCGTAGTAGCGCGCCGATCTGTCGATATCTGCGACGGTAAGAAAATGCGCGATGCTGATCCCCTCCCGTGGGGGCATCTCATAGCTCTTCTGGTTGATTTGGACGCTGCTCATTGACGACTCCAATCCAATACAGCGCTGATGCGAAGACCGCTCTGGCGCTCGCGGCTCCGGAACTCGATCTTGTAGAACAACGTCCCTCAAGGACCGGCGTTCTGTGCCGCCGGCTGGATTTCCCTGAGCAGGCCTGTCTCCACGTCAAAAATGAAACCCCGCACAGGAACATCTTTTGCGATCCAAGGGTGTGACCTCACGGCTTGGATCTGCTCTCGAGTGTTCTGCTCAGGGTCCTTGAAAGAGAAGAAGCGCATGGGAGCTGGTGACCGGTCGCCAGTCGCCGCTGCGACCTTCGCGTTTAACTCATCGTCGGTAAAAGTGGTGAATCCACAACCGGTGTGGTTCAGGATCATGATCTCTCTCGAGCCGAGTACTCGCGTGGACACGATAAGCTCCCCGAGCACATCGTCGGTCACCGCTGGTCCGCCTGTTCGGATGACGTCGATATCGGCTTGTGGCAGCGCCAGAATTCCTGGGAGGTCTGAAAGGCGAGGATCCATGCAAGTTACAACTGCGATTTTTGGCGCAGGCGGCTTCGCTAGCCTTGGATCATACTTTTGTGAATAAGTGCGATTTCCCTCCAATGCCTTGTCGATGATGCTCATGCTCGGTTCTCCCTATCCGCTTGGCGTCGCAACAGAGACTCGGTAAAGTCCCGCATTTGCGAGAGAAGTTTCTCCGCGAGACGCTGGTTCGCGGCAACGTCACACGCGCGGGCCAAGTTGAGAAGGCAGTCGTCGTGGGCGATGTCGCGGTGACGACACGACCGTGCAGCCGACATACGGTTGCTTCACCTCTCCTTCTTCGAGCGCGAGCTGGGCCTTCGCGAGGAGCGCGAACACGATGTTCTGAGTGCTGATCTCCCCGTGTTCGTGGTTCACCGAGATGGTCCCCACCTTCGAGACCAGGCGCGTCGACTGCGGGCGATGGCAGCGACGACGCGGCGGGTTCAATGCGATTGGCTCTCCTGCGGTTTGGCCGGATGGCGGGCGCAGCATCTGCGCGAGGCCGGGCCATCCATTGCAGTGCTCCCTTGGCACGATCCCTGTAAGACCTCGCTTCGATCGGCTCCGCGCTAGAGACGGGTTCGTTCTCGTGACCGTGGATGAGCACCTGGGGGTTCCACGCCTGCTCGACCAGGAGAGAACCGGCCTGTTCGAATCCGTTCCGCTCGACGGGAGTGCCTCGATTCACCGTATTCTCAACACCCAACGCCGGGCGCGGCCGGCCAACCTTTCCTCAACCACAGGGGACGAGAGTCGTCAGCCAAAGCGCTGTCGCGCCAGCCGTAACGGTCGCTGCCTACCCGCGCGGCAGCGAGGGTCTCGCACTGCACCTTCAGCGTCCCGTGTCAGGATGCAGCCATGACCGTACTGAGTCCCATGGACCAGACGCCAGCCGTCATCACCAGGGCGCTGACCCGCCGCTTCGACCATCTGATTGCGGTGGACCGCGTCGACCTCCGGATCGATCGGGGAGCCTTCCACGGTCTTCTGGGCTCCAACGGCGCGGGCAAGACCACACTCATCCGGATGCTCACCACGCTCCTGCCCCCGAGCTCGGGAGACGCCCAAGTTGCCGGCTTCGATGTCGTGGGGGAGCCGCGCGAGGTCAGGCGACGCCTGGGCTACGTCCCGCAGATGCTCTCGGCGGACTCGGGCCTGACCGGCCGGGAGAACTTGATGCTCTCGGCGCAGCTTTACGCCATACCGCACGAGCGGCGGGAGCAGGAGGTCGCGGAGGGGCTCGAGTTCATGGGGCTCACCGCATCTGCCGACGTCCTGGTCCGCACTTACTCCGGCGGGATGATCCGTCGGCTGGAGATCGCCCAAGCGATGCTGCACCACCCGGCGGTCCTGCTGTTGGACGAGCCCACGGTGGGCCTGGACCCGCGGGCCAAGCACGTGGTGTGGGACCGACTCCGGGAGCTCCGGTCGCACTTCGGCACCAGCATCCTCATGACGACCCACGACATGGAGGAAGCTGGGGCGCTTTGCCAGGTGATCTCCATCATGCACAATGGCCAGATCGCCGCCTCTGGGTCGCCGGAGGCCCTCCGTTCGGGGCTCGGACGAGAGGCGACCCTCGACGACGTGTTCGTCCGGTACACCGGGGGCTCGATCGAGGAAGGAGGGACCTACCGTGACGCAGCTCGCGCCCGCGCCGCCGTCCGCCGCCTCGAATAGCGAGAACGTACTCGTCGCTTTCGCCCGCGAGGTATTCGCGGTCGCGAACGCCGAATTTCGGAAGCTGCGACGTGATCCAACCGAGGTGCTGACCCGGTCGGTCCAACCCATCCTCTGGCTGCTGGTCTTCGGCCAGGTCTTCACTCGCCTCCGGGCTATCCCCACCGGGTCCCTCAGCTACCTGGATTTCATGGCTCCTGGCGTGCTCGCGCAGAGCGTCCTCTTCACTGCCATCTTCTACGGCATCGCCGTGATCTGGGAACGGGACCTCGGCATCATCCAGAAGATGCTGGTCAGCCCTGCGTTCCGGAGCGCGCTGGTGCTAGGGAAGGCGGCATCAGCCGGCTTTCGTGGCCTCTCGCAGACGGTCATCATCTATGTGGTCACCCTCGTCCTCGGAGTCAAGGTTCGCTTCGAGGCTCTCCCGTTCCTGGGAGTCCTCCTCGCCGTGCTGCTGGGCTCGGCAGTATTCTCGACCTTCTCGTTGGCCATTGCCTGCATCGTAAAGACCCGCGAGCGGTTCATGGGGATCGGTCAGGTACTGACGATGCCGCTCTTCTTTGCGAGCAACGCGATTTATCCGCTCGAAGCGATGCCGGGTTGGCTCCAAGTGCTCGCCCGGGGAAACCCGCTGACTTACCTCGTGGACGCTCTGCGCTCGCTGATGGTCGTGGGTGGCCACAGCGCGCTCGGACTCGGACGCGATTTTCTCGTGGAGCTGGGCACCTTGATTCTTCTAGTCATCGTCGCCGCCAGGCTCTACCCCTCGCTCACCCGGTAGCGGTCGCGACAGACGCGAGGTATCCGTCGGATGAGCCAGGGGAGGTGAATTTCGGTCACCCCGCGGCGACGTGCGGCAGACACGCCCGGTCGCCGCAGGTGACGGGCTGGACCCCGACTCGCACCCGAACGAGGCGGCCAACCGCCTCAGCTTGGCCATCAGCTCCGCCCGAGTGTCCGTGACCAGCCAGGCATCCAGGTGTTCGGAGGGCACGGAACCCGGCCCGCCGATGGTCTGGCGCGAGCGGTACTCCACGAGGAGGCCAGCGGGCCCGCACCGAGGAGAGCGCATTTGGCCCGACGCCCAGGAGGGTGCATCGGAGTGCCCTGGTCGTATCCCTTGGCGAGATGATGATCCCAGAAGGCACGCCGCTGCCGGACCCGGATGATGCACGGCGGGGGCCGTTGCGCCTGGGTTCATTCGGGACTACCCAGGCTCGGTGGGCGTCTTGGCCCGAGAGCTCGATATTGCTACCCAGCTCGCGCGCGAGGCCGGTCGACTCGTGCTCGAAGTATACGGCGCCGCCTTCGACGTCGATGAAAAGCCGGACGGCCAGGGGCCGGTCACCGAGGCTGACCGCCGCGCGAACAAGCTGCTGGTCGATGGCCTTTGGCGCGCATTCCCGACCGACGGCATCGTCGCCGAGGAGTCCGCCGACCGATTTCAGCATCGAGATCGCCAACGGTGCTGGTTCGTGGATCCGCTCGACGGTACAAGTGAGCTGGTCGATCACACTGGAATGTTTGCGGTCCAGATCGGCCTGGCGATCAACGGTATGCCCGGGCTTGGAGTGGTCTACGGACCCGTGGACGATCGTCTCTTCGTGGGCGTGCCCGGAGAGATGGCCTACGCCGAGGAGCGGGGCACCCGCCGAGCGCTCACGCTCCGGCCGCCTCCCGTTCGAACCGACGAGCTGCGACTGCTGGTGTCGCGAAGCCATCCGTCGCCTCTGACCGACCGCTTTCGTCAGGAACTCGGAATTCACCAGGTGCAGGCGATGGGCTCGGTGGGCCTCAAGTGCGGCACGATTGCCGAGGGCCGCGCGGACCTGTACGTGCATTTCAGCGGCAAGACGTACGTGTGGGACACATGCGCCCCGGAGGCCGTGCTTCGCGCCGCGGGTGGTGTGCTGACGGACCTTGCTGGGGTGAGTTTCCAGTATGACGGGCGCGCCCTCGAGAACCGGCGCGGCTTGATCGGCTGTCACCCCGAGCTGCTCGCGCGGGTCCTTCCCGTCGCCCAGGAGATCGGCCGAGAGGCCGGGCTGACCTGACGTGCGCCTCGCCTTCTCGCCGCCCGGCGCGCCCCTTCACGATGCTGTTCGTTCCCAACCTGCTGTGTGCTGGGGTCCGGAAGCCGGAGGTGGATCCCGTCTCCCCGGACGACAGTCCGAGCTCGGTAGGTGCTTCGTCACCACGTCATCCAGCGAGACCAAGCGCTGCTCGACCAGCAACATCAACGCGGCAGCGGTACAGAGTTTCGTCCCCGAGAAGAGGTGGAAAACCGTGCCGGGCTCAACGCGTCTGGGCGGCGAGAGGCAGGCTTCTCCGTGCTGGACAGACAGCCTGCCGTCCTCTCGCGTCGTGAGTGTGAGGCTGATCCCAGGTACCCCCATGCCGACCCAAGGTCTCGCAGGCCTGCGCCATTGCGACGCGGATCCGAGTCGCCGGAGGCTGAACCCGGCGCAGGCCAACCTCCGATTCCGGCGCTGACGCTGGCCGAGATTCGAGCGGCGCCAGCTCGTGTCACTCGAGGTCAGGCATCCATCATCCTCCGTGAGCGTCGGCAAAGCTCGAAGTCCGCCCGAGTCGGGCATCACTGCATGTGCTGGCCCCCATTGATCGCGATGTTGGCACCGGTGACGAACGCCGCCTCGTCCGAGCAGAGATAGATGATGAGTCCCGCGACCTCCTCGGGCCGGCTCAGCCGGCCCAGGGGGATCTGCGGGATGATCTTCGTCTCCAGCACTTCCTTAGGGATGGCCATGACCATCTTGGTCGCGAGATAGCCGGGGCTGATGGTGTTGACCGTGATGCCCTTCTTTGCCACCTCGAGGGCCAGCGACTTGGTGAACCCGTGGATGCCGGCCTTGGACGCCGCGTAGTTGGTCTGCCCGAAGGCCCCCTTGCTCCCGTTCACGGAGCTGACGTTGACGATCCGTCCCCAGCCCCGCTCCAGCATCCCCTCGATCACCGGCTTGGTCATGTTGAACATGCTGTCGAGATTGGTGCGGACCACCACGTCCCAGTCCGCCTTGGTCATCTTGCGGAAGGTCATGTCGCGGGTGATGCCAGCGTTGTTGATCAAGATGTCGATGTGGCCGACGTCCTTCTGGATGTCTGCGACGCAGCGCTGACAGGAATCGTAGTCGGCGACGTCCACCGGATAGGCGTGGAACTCGTGGCCTTTCGCCTTCATGTCGGCCAGCGTCTCCTTGATGGTGGTGTTGTTCAGCGAGTGCGTCAGCACCACCCGGTACCCGTTCTCGTGGAGCTTGGTGCAGATGGTGTACCCGAGGCCGCCGGCGCCTCCGGTGACCAGCGCGATGCGATCGAAGGACATCGCTGGTTCCTCCTCCGGAATCAAAGGGACGACATTCGTCCGCAAGCTGCTTGGCCACCTGGACACGCGTGCTGAGCCAGGTGACCTCGTCGACGAGGTGTTCGGGGTTTGCCCGTGGCCCGAGCTGCTGCATGCGGGACGCAGTCGGCGAGGACCGCAACCAGCGCGACCGCCGTCACCAGGCCAGGGCGGCGGGGTACGCTGCGAGCGGACCAGGAGCACTGTGGCCTAGCGTCCATCCGTCGTGTGCTCCGAGCGCCAGGTTTCGAACCGGTCATCGACGGCGGTGAAGAGGATGTCGCTCGCGGGGGAGGGAACAGCTGCTCGTCGGAAGAGAGCGCGGAGCTCGTCTGCGATCTCCTTCATTTCATCGGGAGCTGCGTTGGCGTGCCCTTCTCCTCCCACCACCGCGAGCTCTGTATCAAAGAAGAGGCGAAAGACGAGCAGCCAGAACCGTTCCGGTAGCCAGTGAATGAGGTGGCTGAACCACGGTCTCAGCGGCACGCCGATGCGGCCGAGAGCTCGCAGAGCTTCGCGATAGGCCCGAAGGAAGAGCTTGAGGTCCTCAGGCTTCCTGGCCAGGAGACGAACGCGTCCGCCCGCCCGATAGAGCGCACCGGCAAACGCAGCGAGGCCTGCGGCGTGGGTCTTGAGGTAGGCGTCGACTCTCGAATGGACACGGGCGGGTAGGCCGGCCGTTCGAAACATCGAGGCAATGGCCTGGGTGCGGGGGGTGGACAGTCCATCCACCTCTCCGAGCAGAAGGTGAAGCCGCCGTGTCCAGATGTAGCGAACGACGTGTCCCTTCCGCTCACCACCGGCATTGACGAATCCGATCAACACTCGTTCCCTTCCGAGGGCATCGATTATGTCGGCAGCGCCCGCGCCGTTGTTCCCCAGAAAGAGGACGTTGGGGGAACGCCGATTTCGAGCGAGCATCGGGAGGACCGATGGAATCTGGTTCCGACGGACGACGACCAGCACAAGGTCGTAGGCATCTTCGGGCCCCAGGCGTTCGATCAAAGGAACGCGGGTCGTAGTGCGAGTCCCGGAGGGGTACTGCTCGAGAACAACGCCGTGCTCGCGCAAGTCTGCCAAGCGCTGGCCTCTGGCGAGGAGAGTCACGTCCTGCGCCGCATCCTTCAAGCGGGCAGCGTTGAAGCTCCCAACCACCCCGGCGCCTACCACAAGGATCTTCATGGCCTATACGCGTGACGCCCACTCGCCGACCAGCAGCTTCTCCTCATCCTTCGAACGAATCTCGGTCATGCTGCACGGGCTCGGCCAGCGACTCGAGGCCGAGGCCTCGAGCCGTCCCGCGATTCGCATGGTGCTCCCGGGCGTCCCGCCGTCGCAGCGGCGAGGTCAAAAGCCGAGACGCGAACCGCCGTCTGCCCAGTGGATCTGCCTCGTCCGGTCGATCAGCTGTGGCGGTGACGGGTGCCTTCCCGGTGGCCAGCGTGCCGAAGCCCACGGCGAAGAAGCCGTAGAGGACCACCGAGACCCAGCCGAGCGCGTTGCTTCCCCCGGACATAACACCATGGAGAGAAACGAGGCAGCCCAGCGCGGCGGTGACCGTGATGCCAAGGATGATGGCTCGCAGCCCTTCCGCAGGAGCTACGTGGCTTGAGAGCCAGGCCATGAGGCCAAGCCCAACGAAGGCTCCGCCGAGTAGGCGAACGACGATGGTGCTGCCCGGATTGAGCGTGATGCCGTACGCCTTGAGCAGTGCAATTGGAACGAGCAGGAAAGCGAGCCCGAACGCCCACGAGACGAAGGCGTGAATGGTGAAGAGGGCCTTCATGGCTTCCTCCACGGCGCCGCACGTCCCTCATGTCGCCCGGCGAGGCGACGCAAGACCTGCGGGGCAGCCCACGGATGGCCGAGCCGATCCGGGCTGTTAAATGCGAGCAGACGCAATGCATCTCACGTGCCCGGAAGCTCTCGCGCCGGGATGCTCAGGGCCTCCCGTGCAGGGCTCGACGAGCGCTTCCGGCAGATGAACAGCCGCTGGTAGCGCAGCGCGCCTGGCTGCTACCAGGTCCAGAGGGGGACGAACCCGCTGGGCAACCCAGAACGTGCTCCACTCGTTGCGCTCCCGTCCCGAGCACCGGAGGATGGCGCGTACTTCACGTACTTCTCGGCTACGAGGAGGTTCCGATGTTTCAGCACATTCTGTTGCCCACGGACGGCTCCCCGCTGTCAGAAGCCGCGGTCAAGAAGGGGATGCAGTTCGCCAAGAGCATCGGCGCGCGTGTCACCGGGCTCCACGTGATCGATCCCTTTCACCTCCCTGCCGGGGAGGGGGAGCAGTCCGCCGATTTGAAAGAGAGATACGAGCAGGATCTCCGGGCGCATGCCCGCAGATCGCTCGCGGTGATCCTCGAGGAGGCGAAGGCCAACGGCATCGTGTGCGACTGCGTCTCCGAGACGAGCTCCAATCCCTACGGGGTGATCGTGGAAGCCGCCGAGAAGCTGGGCTGTGACCTGATCATGATGGCTTCGCACGGCCGCCGGGGGATGGAGGCCATGCTGATCGGGAGCGAGACCATCAAGGTGTTGACCCACACCAAGATTCCCGTGCTCGTACTTCGTTGAGCCGTTGCACACCTGTGTGGAAGGGACGAACGAAGGGGAGAAACGGTCCAAGGCCGCGAGGTAAGTGGTCGAGCGATGTCGGCCACGAACGATACGGCTAACGGGATGCCCGCCTTCCGCGCGCTGTTGACGAAGCTCCGGGGGGTCGTCGAACCAGAGTCCCCGGAGTGCGCCGTTCAGTCCGAGTGGGCCAGTTACGCGTCCTCCGACGTACCCCGCTTTTCCCCCGTCTCGGGGACTGTCGCGACTGGCCCACCCGGCCTAGGAGCGGAGGGTGAGCTGCCCCAGCGACCTTCGGCACTGACCTTGAACGTATTCGGAAAGGGCCACTCCTGCGCCATCAACCGCCGTCGAGTCGATACGGGCCAGGCTCTCGCGGGGGCTTCGCATGGTGAGCCTGCTCGTCGTCTTCCACGTCTTCGGGTTCCTCAGCTCCGTCCACGCGGTGATGACCAACCGCACCGCCCAGGGGGCGATCGCCTGGGGAGTGAGCCTGAACACCTTCCCTTACCTCGCGGTTCCCCTCTACTGGGTCTTCGGGCGCAACCAGTTCGAGGGCTACCATGAGTCGTGGAAGGAGCACCAGAAGGAAATCGCGGCGCTCGTCGCTCAGGTGCGCACCGCGCTGGAGCCGTTCAACATCCCTGTGGTCGAGCGGCTGCCACACTACCAGGCCCTGAAGAAGCTCGCCCACACGTCGTTCCTGCGAGGCAACGACGTCGAGCTCCTGGTGGACGGGAAGGCGACCTTCGACAGCAAGCGAAGCAGCGCATCTGGATCGCCACCGCGTACTTCGTCCCGGATGCGGCCGTCATGGCGTCACTCCGTCTTGCAGCGCTGCGGGGGGTCGACGTCCGGGTGATCGTCCCTGCCAAGTCCGACAATGGGGTCCTGGACCTTGCGTCGCTCTGGTTCCAGGAGCAACTCGACGGGGTGGGTATCAAGTTCTACCGCCACGCACCCGGAATGATGCATCAGAAGGTCTTCCTGGTGGACGATGACCTCGCCACCGTCGGCAGCACCAACTTCGACAACCGCTCCTTCCGCCTGCAGTTCGAGGTGAACGCGCTCTTCCTGGACAAGCCTTTCGCGAGCCAGATGGAAAGCATGCTGCTCCACGATCTGGAGCTGTCGCAGCACTACGATCCGTCCTCCCTTCGCCGGGGGCCTTTCGCGAGGCCTCGCGGTCTCTGTGGCACGGCTCACCGCCCCTCTCCTGTGAGCCCTCGCCAGAGGCGTCCCGGTTCGGTTGTTTTCAGTTCATGCGATGGGTGAAAGCCGTGAGCGAAGACGTGCCGGAAGTCCCGAAGGACAAGTCGCTGCGCGACCAGGTCCTGGACCCCGTCGACAGGGCCTCCGATGCCATCGTCGGCATCATCATGGCGCTCAGCATCACCGGATCGATCAGCGTGGCGACCGCCGGAGCTCACGAGATCCGGACCATGCTCCTCGGCGCGGTCGGCTCCAACCTGGCCTCGGGCATCACCCAGGCGGTGATGTATCTCGTCAGCACCATGACCGAGCAGAACCGCAGGAAGAACCTTCTGCTCCAGATCCAGGGGACGCACGACACCGGCGAGGCACACCGACTCATCGCGGACGCCCTGCCCGAACGATTGGCCGGGGGTGCCAGCAAGGGGATGCTCGAGGCCGTCCGGAAACGGCTCGTTGCCATCCCCGTTCCCAAGACGGTGCTCCAGGCAACTGACTACGCCGCCGCGATGCTCATCTGCCTCGTCGTCGTTCTCACCACGCTTCCCGTCGCGATTCCCTTCCTCGTCATCCACGACCCGCGGATCGCGATGACCGTCTCGCGCGGCCTCGCGTTCCTGGACCTCTTCGCCTGCGGGATCTTGCTGGGCCACTACAGCGGGGGAAAGACCTGGAAGTACGGCGTCGGCATCACCGCGATCGGAGTGGTCCTGGTACTCGTCATCACCGCGCTCGGAGGTTGAGGCGGGCGCCCAAGGGCTCCGCCGCGAGTCGCGCGTCTCCCGCCGTACCCCGTTTTTCCCCCGTGTCGGGGACTGTTGCTGTCGCCCCACCCCCTCTAGGAGGAGGAAGAGGTCGAAGGCCTGTTGAGACCTGTCCGTCCAAGGCGGGCGGTCAGTGCGGGGCGCTTCTGAACGGAGAAGGGAACGGCCGTGCGTCGCTCAGACGGTTGTTGGATCGGAGCCTCCGCCGAACTCCGCCACCGGGTGGCGGGCTTCTTCGGAGCCCTCGCTGTTGCCCTCGTTCTGCTCTCGTCGCCATGCATCGCGGCGAACGCCGATGCCGACGCGAAGCCCGCTGCCGACGCGCCTGAGCTACGACGCGAGCTCGCCGGGCACAACTTCATCCCGTCCAGGTTCACGCTCGACCCCTTCGTCTCCACCTACGTCGGATCCGAGACGGGGGGCGGCTATGGGTCGGCCCCCGGGCGGACCTTCGATATCGTCGGGCACGTCGTCTCCACCGACACCTACAAGGTCGGCGCATTCGCCCAGTACCTGGATTTCCAGTACGGGTTCTTCGACTGGTGGGCGGTCCGGGCCTCGCTGCGCATCGTCGTCTATACCGGCATCAACGACTCGGGAATCGTGGGGATCGGCAGCAGCGTCCAGGTGAACCCGGTCTTCGGCACGACCGTCAGCTTCAAGGTGGGTGAGAGGCTCCGGCTCGGGGGCTCGTTCGATGTCGGTTCCGGACCAGCGGTGCTCTTCAACGTCGTCGAGGCAATCGTGCTCAGCGTCCGGAACGGCGAGCTCACCGCACCGCTGACCAACTCCAGCCAGACCACGTTCCAGCCCGCCCTCGTGGGCGCCTGGGCAATCCACAAGTCGCTGGGGATGACCTTTTCCCTCGCCTACCAGTACACCCGCGGCTCGGGCGACAACCCGACGGTCCTGGCGCATCTCCTCGGGGCCAATGCGATGCTCGACTTCGACATGAACGCGCTGCACTGGATACCCTTTGGCCTCCTCGCTGGCTTCACGACACAGTTCGACCTGACGGAGACGAGGTTCGTGTCGTACCGGTACAACTTTGGTCTTTTCTACACCGCCGTGAAGCCGCTCAACGTGGGGCTCGAGGTCGTCTACGCCCGTTCCCCGGTCTTCTCAAACACCCACGTGTTCCTCTCCTCCCTGATCGGGCTTCTCGTCATCCAGTACAACTTCAACTGAAAGCAGGCCATTCGGCTGGCAGGTCCGGTGCTCATTGACTGCCTCGTCAGGAAGTCAGCGGTGAAATGAAAGCCGAAGTCAAATCCGTCGAGGTCCGCACGGACCTCCGGAATTGGTTTGCTGTTCGCGCAGGGGCGGCTGCGCTTCGCTTGTCGATCGTCGCAGCTGCGGGCCTCGCCGGACCGGCTCTGGCCTTCGACAGCAAGGGGCACAACGTCATCGAGGCTTTGGCCTACCGAACGCTCGTGGAAGGACATGCGGAAGTGCCTGCCCGACCGGACGTCCTCCGCGACCTGATCAACGATGGCGCCCTGGATACTCCCTGGTGCTTCGGAAGAGGGACCCCACCCTCGGGCGAATGCCGGAACGCGCTGGCCGACAACCCCCTCCTGTTCTGGCCCGAGGCGGAGACGGCACGGCCGGACGCCTTCTTCCGGCGCCAGTTCAGCGACTCCGGCCAGTGCTTCCACTACATGGGGACGCTCGCGGACAGCCTCACGGAGATGCTTCCCGGCACCTCGGTCCCTCGCGCCCTCGCGACGAGTGCCGTCGTCCGCTGCAACGATCTCCTCGACACTCTCATGCGTCAGGTGGTG
>DATJZG010000053.1:0-9533 GCA_035499295.1 Anaeromyxobacteraceae bacterium | reverse complement strand
GGCTGGCTCTCTCCTCCCGTAGTCACGCCCATCGTGCGCCCTGGCCGCGACTCCGACGCGCCGGACACGCTCATCGAGAGAGAGCGGCAAGAACGACACCTTGCGGTCCCCTGGATGCCACCACGCAGATTCTGCAGGCCCCAGGGACCCCAGTCCAGAAACGGACCCGAGGCTCGGCCGGTACCGTCCCCCTCTATGCTGGTGCCCCTGTGCGGAGCCGTAGCCCTCGGAGCTGGCGAGGCGGGCCTCGCACTCGTTCACCCTGCCCGCGTAAGACTCCCGAGCTGAGCCGCGAGTTGCGTGAAGCGCATCTCGGTCTTGTCGTTCTTCACCGCGATGGCCAGCGCGCGCCTCGTGCCGATCAGGACCACGAGCTTCCGGGCCCGCGTGATGCCGGTGTAGAGGAGGTTCCGCTGAAGCATCACGTAGTGCTGGGTGTGGATGGGGATGACCACGCACGGGTATTCGCTCCCCTGCGACTTGTGGATGGAGCAGGCATAGGCGAGGACCAGCTCGTCCTGATCGGCGGGCTCATAGGTGACGAGCCGCCCATCGAACCGGACCGAGACCGTGCGTTCCATCTCGTCCAGCGCCTCGATGCGGCCGATGTCCCCGTTGAAGACCTCCAGGTCGTAGTTGTTCCGGGTCTGCATCACCTTGTCGCCGGCGCGGAAGAGTCGGCTGCCGTGGACGACCGATGCCCCCTGTGGGTTCAAGAGACCTTGGAGCTCCGCGTTCAGGCTCATCGCGCCAAGAAGCCCGCGGTGCATGGGCGTCAGCACCTGGACATCGTTCACCGGGTCGAAGCCGAACCTCTCGGGGATGCGGTCCTTGACGAGCGCCTTCAGCGTCTCAAGGACCTCTTCCGGCTCGTTTTTCACGACGAAGAAGAAGTCCGCCTCGGCGCCGGGCGGCGGAAGCGAGGGCATTTCGCCGTGGTTCACCCGGTGGGCGTTCACGACGATGAGGCTCCTCTCGGCCTGCCGGAAGATGTGCTGGAGCCCGACCACGTCGACGGCACCCGACCGGATGACGTCCTGGAGAACGCTCCCCGGCCCCACCGACGGCAGCTGGTCGACATCGCCCACCAGGATGAGCTGGCAGGCTGGGGGCACCGCCTTCATGAGGTTGTATGCGAGGACCGTGTCGATCATGGACGCCTCGTCCACGATGACGAGGTCGGCCTCCAGAGGCCGCTGGCGGTCGCGCAGGAAGCCCATGGTCTTCGGGTCGAACTCCAGGAGGCGGTGCAGGGTCTTGGCTTCCCGCCCGGAGGTCTCAGTCATACGCTTGGCGGCCCGACCGGTGGGCGCACCCAGGAGGATGCGCCTCCCCTTCTTCTCCAAGATCTGGATGATGCCGTTCACGAGCGTGGTCTTCCCGGTCCCGGGCCCGCCTGTGATGACCAGGAACTTGCTGGTGACCGCCCTGCGGATGGCCTCCCGCTGCTCAAGAGCAAGCGAGAGCTTCTGCCGCTCCTCGAACCACGTGATCGCCTTCTCGATGTCGATGGTGATGGGGCGAACCGGGCTGCGAAGAAGGCTGCGACCGAGCTCCGCCGCCCCGCTCTCGGCCCTGTGCAGCGAGGAGAGGTAGACAGCCACTCCCACCGTGCCTTGCCCATCGCTCTCTAGGATAGGGGTCACGACCACCTGGTCGGCCTCGGCCAGTACATCGACGGCCCGCTCGATGATGACGGGATCGATCTCCAGGAGTGCGGCTGCCGCTTCGATGAGCTTCGGCCGAGGGCAGAAGACGTGACCCTCATTCGAGAGCTCGCCCAGGACATGGAGGATGCCGGCCTGGGCACGCTCGGGAGAGCTGGGGGATATGCCGAGATGGCCAGCGATCTTGTCGGCCGTCTTGAACCCGATGCCGAGTATGTCGATAGCGAGCCGGTAGGGGCTCTCCTTCACGACGGCGATGGAGCGGTCCTGATAGTGCTTGTAGATCTTGATGGCGAAGGTGGTCGAGACGCCGTGGGACTGGAGGAAGACCATTACGTCCTTGATCTGCTTCTGTTCCACCCACGCCTTGGCGATGCGCGCGCTGCGGACCCGACCGATGCCGTCCACCTCGCGAAGGCGATCCGGGGCCTGCTCGATGACCTCCAGCGTCGAGAGGCCGAAACCCTCGACGAGGCGCTTTGCCATGATCTTGCCGACACCGCGCACAAGACCGGAGCCGAGGTACTTCTCGATCCCGACCAGGGTCGCCGGCTTCACGGTCACGTAGCCATTAGCCTTGAACTGCTCCCCGTACTTGCGGTCCTGGGTCCAGTTACCGCGCAGCCGCAAGTTCTCGCCGGGCTGGACGCCGAGGAGGTGGCCGATGACGGTTACGAGGTCCTTCTTGCCCGGGACCGCTAACTTCACCACGCTCCAGGCGTTCTCCTCGTTCACGTAGGTGACGCGCTCAAGGATGCCCTCCAGCGTCTTCGCGTGGTCCACGCTCGCGCCTTGATTCCGCCTTGGCTGGTGGTGACTACCCATCACCCACAGAGTGACATAGGGGGACCACAACACGAAGCGTGCTGGCACCGCAACCGGTGTGGAGACAGCGCCGCTGGTAAAGTGGCTCGAGCGCCCTTCGGGCTCCTTCCTGATGAGCACATGTCCAACGCCCAGCTCGCCCGACCGCTGCCGCCTGCGCTTTCCCTCGTCGTCGGCCTGAGATTCTCAAGGGCGAGCTCCCTTCTACTCCGAAGGGATGACCCCACCGCGCCCAAGATGGCCCCGATCAAGCTCCACACCGCCGCAACCCTACCCGCGCAACTCGCTGCGGCTCAAGCCATCTCCTGCCGATTTGGTATTCGAGAAGGACAGCGTGCCCCTGCCCCAGCGGGTAGGCGAGGAGAGCCACGCGACCTCTCGGCACCTTCGAATTGACCGTGCCCTCGCCCCGCTGTGCTAAGAGGGTGACGGGGAGGTACACGGCATGCGCATCCTCGTCATCGGGGCGTCCAGGGGCACTGGCGCGCTGGCGGTGAAGGCCGCGCTCGAGCGGGGCCACGAAGTTACGGCCTTCGCGCGGAGTCCGGACCGCCTGGACCTGCAGCACCCCAGGCTCACACGCCGGGTCGGCGACTTTCACGACAACGCGTCCGTGGAGGCGGCGATGCCGGGCCACGACGCCGTGGTCGTCACCGCATCCTCGACCTCGCTCCGCGGTTTCAAGGAGACGCCCGACTACTTCTCGCGCGGCACGGGTCACGTCATTGCTGCGATGAGGGGGCACGGCGTGAAGCGGCTGGTTGTGCTGAGCGCGCTCGGAGTGGGCGAGAGCCGGAAGCTTGTCAACTTCGTCGTGGACAAGCTGGTCATGTCCTGGCTCCTCAAGATCCCCTTCGTCGACCACGAGCGGCAGGAGCAAGTCGTGCGCGAGAGCGGTCTCGACTGGGTCATCGCGCGACCGACCCGGCTCAAGGGCGGCCCTGCGCAGGGGCAGTACGTGAGAAAGACGGACATCGAACCAGTGCCCGGGTCCATCTCTCGCGCAGACGTGGCGGCGTTCCTGGTCGAGGCGTGCGAGACGGACGCGTGGGTCGGCAAGGCGGTGCAGCTCGGGGGGTAGCGAGCGTAGCCCGCGGAGCTGGGGCCGGTTTGCAGCGCTGTGGCCGCTCGGCCCCTGGCCGCTGCGCGGGCGGCTTCGCTCTCCTGCACGAGGAGGGACCCGCTCGAGGCCGGCCTCTCCCCGGGGGTCGCAGCTAGGCCGGGCCGCCGGCGTCGATCTCCTCCTCGGAACACGTGCACTCGGCGCCGCAGCGGCGGCAGGGCGGGGCGATGCGGTTGGGCTTCTTCTCCGGGGCCGGCTTCGTGGTCTTGAGCCCGAGGTGCGCCATCGTCGTCTCCCTGTGTTTCGCGGCACTGCGCCGCTTTCGCCCCTTCTTGAAGCGGCCGGTGCTGGCGTACGGAGCGACGCTGACCAGGTGGGCCCGACCCGACGTTTCAGGCAGCCGCGTGCCACCGAGGCCGTTTGCGAGATGGCGCGCGCGTGCGGAGGGGCGGGCGCTTACACCTGGTCGAGCGGAGTGGCAGGGGGACGCTGGCGCTTGCAAGAGACCGCGCTGGTCCAGAGGAGGGTCCTGCCCGCAGTGTTCGTGCATCCTGCAGGTGCAGCGGCGGGGCTGGCGGGGGAGACCCGGCAGTCCCTGTTGCAGTTGGTGACTACGAGTCGTTGCCAGGGGTGGTCGTGGTCGAGTAGCTCAGCCATTCGGCTTCGCCCTCACAGATCCGAGCGAGCGGCTTTCCCGCACTCGGCTCTTCCCGAGGGTGACGAAGGTCATGCGAAGAGAGCCATTCGGGGAGCCGTGAGGCGCGGTGCGGGCAGAGGAAACCGTTCGAGCAGTTCATTGAAGCTCTCCCGGGTGAGGCGCTTTTGGCTGCGCCGCCGGAGGCTGCGGTACCAGATGCACCGCACCTGGTGATGGAAGCTACTGAGCGCCCGGAAGTTGGACTGCACGCCGCAGTACGCGCCGTGCCCGCGCAGAACGCTGGAGATCCAGCGATGCTGAAGGGGTAATGACGTGTGCATCCGCCGACGAGCTTCCACCCGCAACTGGTTCAGCTTGCGGGCCGTCCGCTTACTCTGCGTCTTCGGCTTCACGATGAATCGCCCGTCCCTGGTTCTCCCGCAGTACAGCGTGAAGCCCAGGAACGCGAACGTCTCCGGACGCCGCTCGCCGCGCTGCTCTCATCGGAGGGCGGGAAGCCTCCCGAATTCGATCAGGCGCGTCTTGTCCTCGTGGAGCGCCAGCCGGAAGTGCACCAGACGTTCCTTGAGGTCGACCAGCATCTTCCGCGCGTCCGCCTCGACTGGAAGCCCATCACGAGCCGAGTAGCGCGGGGGGATCGCACCCCCGCGCCCTCACGGAACCGGACGTGAAACTCTCGCCTCATCCGGCTCTTACCCTCCAGCGTCAGGCAGGATCCCGAGTTCCCACAGGACGAAGAGCTTCCTGTCCCGGCGCGCGACGCGCCACAGCCAGTGCATCGACGCACGCTCTCGGTTTCGCAGCTTGTACTTCCATCGCACCCATGCAGCAAGGGCCACGTTGAGATAGCGCAGAACCTCGCCGCACTTCGACCGATAGAACCGGCCGTAGTAGTTCATCCAACCCCGCACCACCGGGTTGGTGAGCCGAGCGAGGTCCTCCAGGCGCTGATTGTTCCTGGTAGATGCCATCCGCCACTCACGGATGGTCCTGCGGATCGATTTGGCGGCCTTGGTACTGATCGCCGGGAGAAAGCTCACGAAGAACTTTCCCCGGCGATTCTTCGCCCGTCGAGGCTGGAAGGTGTACCCGAGAAAGTCGAACTTAATGTGTTCGTGATCCCCAGGCCGGTCGTCATCCTTGCAGTACACGATCCGAGTTTTCGTGGGATGAAGCTCCAGACCGCACTGCGAGAGACGACCCCGGATGGCCTCCAACACCTTTTCTGCTTGCGGCTTGCTCTTGCAGTGGACAAGGATATCGTCCGCATAGCGTTCAAATTGGACGCCCGGATACTCCCGCTGCATCCATGCATCGAACGCATAGTGCAAAAACAAGTTCGCTAACAGTGGACTAACGACCCCGCCTTGCGGCGTGCCTCTCGTCCTTTCCTCCAGAGAGCCGTCTGGCTTCTGCACGGGGGCTCGCAGCCACCGCGAGATGTACAGTCGGACCCATGGAAGGTCAGTGCGGTGTGCCACGGCGCGTTCCACCAGTTCATGGTCCAGACTGTCAAAGAAGGCTTTGATGTCCAGATCGATGACCCAGTCCACGCTCCAGCAGCGCTTCCTCGCCATCCCCACCGCGTCAAGTGCAGAGCGACCTGGCCGATAGGCGTAAGAGTCCGGATGGAACACCGGGTCCACGAGTGGCTCCAACACCATCTTGACCACCGTCTGCGCCACGCGGTCTGCTACCGTGGGGATGCCCAAAGGGCGCTTGCCGCCGTTGTCCTTCGGTATTTCGACAAGCCGCACGGGTGGTGGAAAGTACGAGCCCGACGACATCCGATTCCAGACCTTATACAGGTTTCCTTTCAGGTCCTTCTCGAACGCCGCCAGCGACTCACCGTCCACGCCCGCCGCACCGCGGTTCGCCTTCACCCGCTGGAACGCTTCCCAAACAAGTTGCTTTGGAATGTTGTACGGCTTCGCCTCAGTCACAGGCTCCTCCCATCTCTGGTTGACCTGCCTCTGAGGCCGGAGAGTCGGGCTCCCTCGCTCCGCCCGCATTACCAGGCTTCAACGCTACGACGAGCCCGTCCGCCCCTTCGCCTCGCATCGGTACTCTGCCCCTCACGGGTCTTCCGCTTGGAGTCCTCCCTTGGCATCGAAGCGAAGGTTCCCACGTTCCACACGAGAGCCTGAGCCGGGCTCGCACCGCCTGCCATGCCGGTCACCGCTCGGGCAGTAAGCAGGTAACCCCCGAACTTTGTCCCGGGCCAACGACAGGAGCCCGGTTTCGATGACGTCCCTACGCTTTCGACACTTCAGCAGCGGTTCACTCACGTTTGCCTTCCCGGCTCACACCTGACGGGATCTCGTCCCGCCTTTTCCATGAACGCTCACCACCCGAGCCATTAGGCCCGAGCAGCTTCTGGTGGTTTGGGACCTAGCCCTGCAGCTCGATCCCGAGGGGCCGACCCTCATCTCCCGTGTAGCAAGACACAGTCAGTCGGCCATCACGGCCTCCCTTCCGCGCCGTCGTGGCGCAAAGTCGTCGGCGTAGCGCACGATGATGACCTTCCCGCGCGCGTTCCGCTTCCTCCATTGATGCACCCACAGGTCGAGTGCGCGAGACGTCGGTCACCCGGGCGCTGTCATCCTGCTCAATCTTCCACGGACGGTGATCCCACCACCCTGCCCTGGCGGTAACTCTCGGCTGTCCCCACCGCCCACGCGGCGTAGTAGTCGGCCAAGCGCGCCAGGATCTCCTGACCGTCCACCGCCACGCTCCAGGTGTCATCGTCGGAGGGATAGACCTCGAGCAGGTGGCCCAGGACGACGTAATCCCTGCCTTCCTTTGCTCTGGTTCTCACCCCTTGACTGTACGCTTCCCCTGGTGTTCCGGGGGGGGGCCCCCAAATCGGTCCAGAGGGTGTGAGGAGGTGCCATCACCCGCGCTAGGACTGGACCAGATCAGCGCACCGCGGTGGTGGCGGGGCGTGGACGCCCGCTGAGAGGCGCCACCACGCGTCGGAGGAGCGCCTCGAGCTCGGCGTCGGCGAGCGTCTCCCGGGCGAGCAGCTGTCGGGCGCCCTCCTCCAGCAGCTCTCGATTGGCTTCCAGAATCCGCCGTGCCCGTGCCTGCGCGATCTCGACCAAGCCCCGGATGGCCACGTCGAGCTCGCGCGGCTCGCTGTAGAGCCGGCGAGACATCTGCATTCCGCCCAGGAACCCGTTCGGCTCGGTCTCATAGGCGAGCGGCCCGGTCTCGCGGAGCATGCCGTAGCGGGTGACCATGCGCGATTTCGGTCGCCTTGGAAAGGTCGTCCGAGGCACCCGTGGAGAGGTGGCCAAAGACCACCTCCTCGGCGGTCCGGCCGCCTAGGAGGACCGCCATCTTGGCCTCCAGCTCCTCGCGCGTCATGAGATAGCGGTCCTCGGTCGGACGCTGCAAGGTATAGCCGAGCGCGCCGATGCCGCGCGGGATGATCGAGATCTTGTGCACCGGGTCGCAGTCCGGCTGAGCCGCGGCCACCAGGGCATGGCCCATCTCGTGGTGGGCCACGACCTCCCGCTCCCGTGGGTTGAGCAGCCGGTTGCGCTTCTCGAGGCCGGCCACGATGCGCTGGATGGCGGTGGTGAAATCGCTCATGGCGACCAGGTCGCCCGTGCCGGCGGGTCGCGACCAGCGCCGCCTCGTTGACCAGGTTCGCCAGGTCCGCTCCGGTGAACCCGGGCGTGAGCGCGGCCACCTCCTCGAGCTTCAGCTCGGTGGAAAGCAGTACCTTCTTGGCGTGGACGCTGAGGATCCGCGTGCGGCCGAGCCGATCGGGTCGGTCCACTAGGACCTGCCGGTCGAATCGGCCGGCGCGGAGCAACGCCGGGTCAAGGATCTCCGGGCGGTTGGTGGCCGCGAGGAGAGCACGATCCCGGTGGTCGGGTCGAAGCCGTCGAGCTCAGCCAGGAGCTGGTTGAGCGTCTGCTCCTTCTCGTCGTGGCCACCCATGCCCGGGTAGGCGCCGCGCGAGCGCCCCAGTGCGTCAAGCTCGTCGACGAAGATGACGCAGGGGGCCTTGGTTCGGGCCTGCTGGAACAGGTCGCGGACGCGGGCCGCCCCCACCCCCACGAACATCTCCACGAACTCGGAGCCGCTGATGGAGAAGAAGGGCGCCCCCGCCTCGCCAGCTACAGCTCTGGCGAGAGCGTCTTGCCGGTGCCCGGCGGCCCAACCAGGAGCACGCCTTTCGGCATGCGGGCGCCCAGCCGACCGTACGACCTCGGGTCCTTGAGGAAGGACACAACCTCCATGAGCTCGTTCTTCGCCTCGTCCACCCCTGCCACGTCCGCGAAACGAACCGCGACGCCGGTCTCGACGTAAACCTTGGCCTTGCTCTTCCCGATGGACATAAGCCCGGCGCCGGGTCCCCCCGGGCCCATGGTCCGGCGGGCGAACCACATCCACACCGCGCCGAGGAGCAGGATGGGGAACACCAGGGAGAGGATCCCGCGGAGCCAAGTGTTCTCGACATGGCCCGCGAACGTCACACCGTACTTTTCGAGGCTGGCGGCGAGCTCGGGGCGGACCAGGGTGGTCACAAAACGGCTCTTCCCGTTGAAGGGCGCTTCCGAGGCTGGCACCTTCAGCACGCCGGTCAGCGACTCGGCCTCGATTGTCACCTCCTTCACCTTCCCTGCTGCAGAAGCTCCTGGAACTGGCTGTAGGGGATGACGATGGCGGCCTCGCTCGAGCGATTCCAGAGGTCGCTGACCACTAAGTGGGCGGCCACCGCCAGGGGCACGAAGAGGATGTTGAGGCGGGCCTTTGAAGTGGACCCCATTTTTTGGACAGGTGGCTAAGGTAGGGTTGAGGCTCCGCTCTTGACCGAAAGGAGCGGAGAGCGATGGCACGGAAGCGGAATCGGCATCCCCCGGAGTTCAAGGCGAAGGTCGCACTGGCAGCGGTCAAGGAGGTGGAGACCGTTCCTGAGATCGCGAAGCGATATCAAATCCACCCCACGCTGATCTTCAGGTGGAAGAGGCAGCTGCTCGAGCGGGCCGGGGAGGCGTTCCTGGAAGAGGCCGCCAAGGCGCAAGAGAACGGGCCGAGTCGGGACGAGCTCCTCAAGAAGATCGGTGAGCTGACGGTCGAGCGCGACTTCCTCGCCCAGGGGTTGCGCCGCCTGGGTTGACGACGCGCCGGGGACTCGTGCAACGAGAGGGCAGCCGCCTGTCCATCAGCCAGCAGTGCGTGGCCCTCTCGCTGCCGCGCTCCACCTTCTACTACCAGCCGCAGCCAGTGCCCGCGGAAGAGTTGGCCCTCATGCGCGCGATCGACCAGACGTACCTGAAGTACCCGTTCTACGGCAGCCGGCGCA
>DATJZG010000052.1:0-36717 GCA_035499295.1 Anaeromyxobacteraceae bacterium | reverse complement strand
GAGCCGGCCATGAAGGGGCGACTCGGGCTCCCGGCCGCAGCGCTCGCGGCGCTCCAGCTCGCCGCCTGCCGGAGGGACGCGCCGGCGCCTCCGCCTCCGGGCCCGGGGCCGGACGCGAGGGACGTCGCCGTGGAGAGCCGGCCCGCCGGGGCGGAGGTCCTCGTCCGGGGCGCCCCGCGCTGCCGGACCCCCTGCACCTTCCGCCTCGACCCCGGGCGGTATCGCCTCGTCCTGCGGCTCCACGGATACATGCCGTGGGAGGAAGAACTGTGGGTGAAGGAGGGGAGCAACGAGCGGGTGGAAGCCTCGCTCGTCGCCTCGCATTGAGCGGGCCAGCGAGATTCCCTCGCCGGCGGCGCGACCATGAACGGGGGACAACGGTCCCCCCGGCTTCCCGGTATGGATGACGGTATGCCTGGTTCCACAGGTCCCCTGGCATTTTCCAACGACTCGGCCGGTTCCGCGCCGGAGCGCGACGTGGCGCTCGACCCTGCCGAGTTCGCCGGGGCGCTGGATGCGGAACTGGTGAGGGCGCTCGCCCACCTGGGCGAGATCTCCGCCGGTGCGCCTCGCGAGGACGCGAAGGTCGTCGACCTGTTGGTGGCGGCGCTGAAGGACGAGCTCGAGGCGGCGGAGATCGCCGCCATCTGGATGGCAGCCGAGTCGGACCTGGAGCTGAAGCTCGGTCTGGCCCGCCAGGTGGGGGACGAGGCGAGGCACTTCCGGCTCCTCTCCGACCGTCTGCGCCAGATCGGGATCGACCCCGACGGCCTCGACCCGCGCGGGCGGGGGTACAGCCACACCTTCCGCTACCTGAAGGGGCTGCAGACCCCGGCGGAGCGGCTCGCCGCCAACGCGACGCGGGAGGCGCTCACCCGCATGAGGAACGCCCGGGTGGCGGCGCTGTTCGCGGCGCGGGGGGACGAGGAGTCGGCCCGACTCTATCGCGAGGTCATCGGACCCGACGAGGCCTGGCACCTCGATTTCGCCCGGCGCATGCTGCCGCGCTACGCCCTCACCGTCGAGGACCAGGAGCGGGCGCGCCTGGCGATGGCGCGCACCCTCCAGCTCGCCGACGATCAACCGGAGGGGGCGCGCGCGAAGGCCGGCCCGGCCGAGCCCGCGGGCGCGGGGCGGCCCGCTACCCCGGGCTCGGCGCCGGCGGGAGGGAGCGCAACGTGAGCAGGGCCACCTCGGGCGGGGCGTTCACTCGCAGGGGGAGGCCGACGTTGCCGACGCCGCGGTTCACGTAGAGCTGCACCTGCCCGAGGTGATAGAGCCCGGCCTGGTAGGGCTCGTGGGCGAGCCAGCGGAGCGCGGGCATGAGGAGCGGGATGTTCACCTGTCCCCCGTGGGTGTGGCCGGAGAGGACGAGCAGGGGCTCGTCGAAGGGCTGAAGCATCTCGGCCGTCCGGGGAACGTGGGCAAGGTAGAGGCGCGAACCGCGCGCCGCCCCCGCCACCGCGTGGAGCGGATCGGCGCTGCGGCTGCAGAGGTCGTCGATCCCCACCACGGTGAAGGGTGCACCTCGCAAGGTGAGCGTGGTGTTTTCGTTCTCCAGCACGCCGTAGCCCAGGTGCTCGAGGGCGGCCCCGGCTCCGCGCGGATCCACCCAGCGATCGTGGTTCCCGAGCGTGGCGAAGGCGGGCCCCTCGATCCCGCCGAGCTGCTCGAGGATGAGGCCGACGCCCTTTCGGTCCCGGGTGAGGTAGTCGCCGGTCAGGGCCACGAGGTCGGGCCGAAAGCCGTTCGCCTCCGCCACCGCCGCGCGGATGCGCTCGACCGGTGTGAGCGAGCCCACGTGGATGTCGGAGAGGTGGGCGACGCGCAGGCCGTCGTGAGCCGGGTCGAGGCCCGGCAGCGGGATCTCGTGGCGCTCCAGGTGGATGAGCTCGTCGGAGGCGAGCGCCGGAGCCGCGGCGGCCGCGCCGGCGGCCGCCGCACCCTTTAGGAAATCGCGCCGACCCCACTTCGCCATGCCATCTCTTACCGCCGTCACCTCCGGCGTATTCCGGGACGCGCCTGGGAGCGCTCGCTTGACAGTGACGCGGACCGCGAATATCGGAGCCCATTCCGCACTCGCAAGGAGGAACGAAGATGGTGACGGTGCTCCAGAAGGCGCCTGACTTCCGCGCCCCGGCGGTGTCGGGAAAGGGCGAGGTCCGGGAGATCGGTCTCTCCGATTTCGCCGACAAATGGGTGGTGCTCTTCTTCTACCCGCTCGATTTCACGGTGGTCTGCCCGACCGAGATCCTGGAGTTCTCGAAGCGCGTGCGCGAGTTCGACGCCTTGGGAGCCCATGTGCTCGCGTGTTCCGTCGACTCGCAGCACTCGCACAAGGCCTGGATCGAGAAGGGGCTCGGGGAGCTCCACATCCCGCTCGTCTCCGACATCACGAAGACCATCGCGCGGAGCTACGGTGCCTTGCTCGAGGACAAGGGCTTCGCCACCCGCGCCACCTACATCATCGACCCGAAGGGAGTGGTGCAGTACGCCTGCTACCACAACACCGCCGTGGGGCGATCGGTCTCGGAGGTGTTGCGCGTGCTGGAGGCGCTCCAGACAGGCGACAAGTGCCCGGTGGAGTGGCGCCCGGGGAGCAAGACGCTGGGGCGGTGACGGCGCGCCGGAGGCCGCCCTCCGGCGCCCGCTACTTCCCGAGCAGGGAAGGGGCAGGGACGCCCAAGGCCTTGGCCATCTTCTCGATCGTCTCGAGGGGCGGCGAGCGCTGGCCCCGCTCGAGCATCGACACGTAGGAGACCGAGATGCCGACCTTGTCGGCGAGCGCCTTCTGGGAGAGCTTCTTCTTTTCCCGGAGCCGGCGAACGTTCGAGGCGAACCTAGCGAGCAGATCCATACGTATTGTGTAACAACGCCGAGAGGGATGGCGCAGGGCCCCTTTGGGGTCTCGCTCCGGAGGGGTTATCCAGGGGTGGCGTCGGGCGCACGCGCAGTCGCGCGCGGCCTTCCGCTGAGGGTGAGCGGCGACGCGACCCCGGCGCGGCGGGCGCCGAGGAGCGCCTGCACCGGGAAGCGATCCGGGAAGCGATCGCGGAGTTCGCGGGGCGCTGTGGCGCGAAGGGTCCGCCGGCCGCGCGCGAGTGGAAATCCCCCGGTTCCCCTTCGCGGCGGCGGGGCAGCCGGCGCGGCCGGTCGTTGACGCGAGCCTGCGGCATCCGATAGAACCCTGACGCCGACGGCACCGTCGCCAAGTGGTAAGGCCCGGGTCTGCAAAACCCGTATTCCCCGGTTCGAATCCGGGCGGTGCCTCCAATTCTCGCGCCCGCGGTTCGGAGCCCCTCCTTCGGGGAGGCCTCCGCCCGGCGGTGCGCAGCCCGGCAGTCCTCTCCCCGGCGAGCCTGCCAGGGCCCCGCTCTTGCGGGCGAGGTTGTTTGCCGAGGGAGAAAGGCCCTATCGCGCCCGGGCGGCGCTTAAGGGCGACTCGCACTATCTGTGGACGTAGGTGCGTGTCCCACGTTCACGGGAGCCCTGCCCATGGGGTTGTCGTTCACCCGGATGGATGCTCCCATGTCGCCAACTCGAGCGAGGCGGATCCGCTCGGCGGATTCACGGAGGCGGGGTCTCCCATGACGACGACGGTCGAACGCCTCCGGCGCAGCCGCGACGGGCGCTCGCTTCCCTCCTGGCTCGCGCGCGCCCTATCGGTCGCCGTCGAGATGGTCACCGCTCCGCTCGTGCTCCGCGGCTGCACCCGAGTCGGGAAGCGCGTGCGCGCGGTGGGCGCGCCGCGGATCGAGAACCGTGGGACTCTCGAGATCGGGAACGAGGTCCACTTCTACTCCCGCTGGAACCCCATCTCCCTGGAGTGCGGTCCGGGCGCGAGCCTCGTGATCGGCGACGGCACCCACGTCAACTACGGCAGCTGGATCTCCGCCCGCCGCCTTGTGCGGGTCGGCGCCCGCGTGCAGCTCGGCCAGTACACGGTGATCTCCGACACCGAGTCCCCCGGCGACGGCCCGGAGCTCGCAGAGGCGGTGGAGATCGGCGACGGCGCCTGGCTCGCTGGCCGGGTGACCGTCCGCCCCGGCTCCCGGATCGGAGCCGGCTCGGTCGTCACCGCCGGGAGCGTGGTCGCCGGCGAGATCCCTCCCGGCGTGGTGGCCGGAGGGAACCCGGCGCGCGTGCTGCGCCGCCTCGACGGCCTGCCGGACGCGAAGGTGGCTCCGGCGGCGGAACCCCGGGCGGAGCCCGCCCCCGCGGCGGCGCCGGCGCCGGGCGCGAGCGGCGTGATCGCCGCCGACTTCACCATCGACGACCTGGCGCGGCGTCTCGCCGACCCGGCCGATCCTCCCGTGGTGAACGCGGTCGTGGCTCCCTTCGGGCAGGTGGCGCAGACCATCCTGGCCGGTCCCCCGGCCGGGGCCGCAGACTTCCTCTTCCTCTGGACGCGCCCGGCCCAGGCGGTGCCCTCCTTCGCGAGGGCGCTCGCCGGCGAGCAGGTGGCCGAGGCCGCCGCGCTCGAAGAGGTGGACCGGTTCTGCGACCTCGTCGCGGGCGGGGCGGCTCGCTGGCGAGCGGTCCTCGTCGCCAGCTGGACCCTTCCCCCGCACGAGCGCGGCCTGGGGCTCATCGACGCGCGCCCGGGAGGGGCGAGCCGGCTCCTGGCGGCGATGAACCTGCGCCTCATGGATCGGCTGGCGGGCGCCGGAAACGTCTTCGTCCTCGACGCCTCGCGGTGGGCGGTGGCGGGCGGCGCGCAGGGCCAGAGCCCGAGGGCCTGGTTCATCGGGAAGGTCGCCTTCGCCGGCGCCGCGCTCGCCGAGGCCGCCCAGGACATCAAGGCAGCGCTACGCGGCCTCGCGGGCGGCGCGCGCAAGCTCGTGGTGGTGGACCTCGACGACACGCTCTGGGGGGGGATCGTCGGCGACGTCGGCTGGGAGCAGCTCAAGATCGGCGGCCACGACGCGGTCGGCGAGGCCTTCGTCGCCTTCCAGCAGGGGCTCGCCGCCCTCAAGCGGCGGGGGGTGCTGCTCGCCATCGTTTCGAAGAACGAGGAGTCGGTGGCCCTCGAAGCCATCCGCTCGCATCCCGAGATGGTGCTGCGCCAGGACGATTTCGTGGCCTGGCGCATCAACTGGAACGACAAGGCCCGCAACGTGCAGGAGCTGGTGAGGGAGCTCAACCTTGGCCTCCAGTCGGCGGTGTTCCTCGACGACAACCCGGTGGAGAGAGCCCGGGTGAGGGAGGCGCTGCCAGAGGTGCTCGTGCCGGAGTGGCCCGAGGACAAGATCCTCTACCCGAGCGCGCTCGCCCGGCTCCGCTGCTTCGACGTCCCGGCCCTGAGCCGCGAAGACGCGGACCGCACCCGGCTCTACGCGGAGGAGCGCAAGCGGGAGGCGTTGCGGGATCAGGTCGGCTCTCTCGACGACTGGCTCGCGAGCCTCGCCACCAAGGTCCGGGTCGAGCCCCTCGGCCCGGCGAACCTTTCGCGGGCGGCGCAGCTGCTCAACAAGACGAACCAGATGAACCTCGCCACCCGGCGCCTCACCGAGCAGGAACTCGTCTCCTGGGCGGCGGAGGGGCGGAGGCGGTTCTGGACCGTCTCGGTCTCGGATCGCTTCGGGGATGCGGGCCTCACCGGCATCGTCAGCCTGGAGGCCGACGGCGCGGTCGGCCGCGTGGTGGACTACCTCCTCTCCTGCCGGGTGATGGGACGCAAGGTCGAGGAGACGATGGTGTACGTGGCGGTGGAGACGGCGCGGAGCCTAGGGCTCCGCTCGGTGGAGGCGGCGCTCATCCCGACCGCCAAGAACAAGCCCTGCCTCGGCTTTTGGCACTCGAGCGGGTTCGATTCGCCCTCGCCGAACCTGTTCCGCTGGGACGCCACCGCCGACTATCCGCTGCACCCCGCCATCGGCCTCGAGTGGACGAGGAGCGGTCCGTGAGAGGGGAAGGCCTCCTCGAGCCCCACCTGCGGCCCCGCCTCCTCTGGACCCGCCGCTTCGACCAGCTCGGCCCGGAGGCCGAGGTCTCACGGAAGGCGTGGATCCACAACCGCGGCCGGCTCGTCGCCGGCGCCCGCTTCCGGCTCTCGAGCGTTCCCGTCGAGTCGCACATCGTCGTGGGCCACGGCGGGTCCCTGGAGATCGGAGACGACGTGGTGGTGGGGCACGGGGCGGCGATCGTCGCCCAGCGATCCGTCCGCATCGGGTCCGGCAGCCGGATCGGCCCGTTCTGCGCCATCGCCGACACGGACTTCCACGTGGCCGGGCAGCGGGACCGGAAGCCGGAAGAGAGCCCCATCGACATCGGCCGCGCGGTGCGGCTGGGCGCACGGGTCACCATCCTGCGCGGCGCCGTCATCGGCGACGGAGCGACGGTGGAATCGGGCAGCGTGGTCTCGGGAGCGGTGCCGCCGGGCGCCCGCGCCGGCGGGGTACCGGCGCGCTCCCGCTCGGGCGGCCCGCGCGGCGCCGAGGGAGGCGACGACGTCTCGTCCCGGGTGGCGGCGGCGCTCGCGCGGGCGCTGGGGCTTGCCGAGGCTCCGCCCGCGGAGCGGGAGCGGGAGGCGGTCCCGGGCTGGGACTCCCTCGGCGCGCTCATGGTCCTCCTCGCGCTCGAGGAGGAGTTCGCGGTCACCCTCGACGAGGCCAAGGTCCCGTACGCGAAGTGCGTCGCCGACCTCGCGCGCCTCGTGGAGGCCGCTCTCTAGGTTGGTCGCGGGCGCGGTTTCGCCCCAGTGCCGACCCTCCGAGAGTACCACGAAGGAGTTACATTAGATCTGGCCTATGGCGGCTGAGCAGTCCTTTATAGGATTGCTCTGTGGCTGTTTAACACAGAATTTACAAGTACATATCAGACAGATATTGGAGGGCCTTACCATCAGAACAGGGTATGGGAGTCATTAACCCATCCCATGTGGGTAGCTACCGTAGAGGGTGCTCAGATGTAACCATCCTCTCTACCCGCCCTTGGGAGTCCAACCGCCCAAGGACGCGCACGAACAGCCCATATGCCGACGGCGCTCCGAGCCCTGACCCCGAGACCCGACCCGCTCGCCGTTCTCTTCGTTGCACTCAACGCGATCGACGCGGCCACCACCGCTTATCTCATCGGGCAGGGGGCGACCGAGGTGAACCCGGTGCTCGCTCCCCTGCTGGGCGTCGGCGTCGGGACCTTCGTCACGCTGAAGGTGACGGTGTCCATCCTGCTCGCGGCGCTCCTCGTCCGCTTCACGCCCTGGGCCCTGAAGGCGCTGTGCGTGTCGTTCGTGGGCGTGGTGGCCTGGCAGGTGACGCTCTGCGTGACGTACTGACGCGGCGGCCCGCTCCCTCCCGGCTCCGCCCCTTGAACGGGCCGGGCGCAGGGGTTACCACTCCGGCGTGGGGTGGGAGTGCCAGTACTGCGGCGCCGATCTCGAGGCGGGCGCGCCCCGCACCGAGGAGGGGTTCCTCTACGGGGTCGAGTGCAGCCGCTGCCCCCCGACGCGGAGGCGGTCGCAGGTCCTCGCCCGCGAGAGCCGGGTGGCCGAGCTCGACTGTCCCGACTGTGGCGCCCGGATCGCGCCGGCGGACTCGCACCCGGACGTGCTGGTGGTGAAGGAGATGACCTACCAGATCTGCCCGGACTGCGGCGCGCGCTGCGGGGTCGCCGGGGTGCGGAAGATCCGAGACGTGTCGAACGGGACGATGTGACCCGCGCTACGGCTGGGGCGCGAGCGCGGTGGCGCCCGCATCCCTGCGTCCGAATCGCTCGGCGACGAAGCGCCAGGTCTCGAAGATCGTCTGCTGGGGATCGCGCGGCGAGAAGCCGAGCTCCGCGCGCGCCTTCGATGCGTCCAGGTACCAGTAGGCCTCCGCCATCTCGACCTCGGGGCCGGAAAGTGGGGCATCGCTGTCCCGCCAGGCGTGGTAGCGCTCCAGGAGCCGCGCGCCGGCCACGGCCGCTTGCGAGGGGAGCCGGACCCGCGGGGCCCGCACCCCGGAGAGGCGCTCCAGGCGGCCGAAGAACTCGGCGAAGGTCATGTTGGCGCCGCCGAGGAGGTAGCGCTCCCCCGGCCGGCCGAACTGGAGCGCCCGCGCGAACGCCGCCGCCGCGTCGCGGACGTCGACGAAGGAGAGCCCGCCCGAGGGCATGGACGGGATACGCCGCTCCAGGAACTTGAAGACGAGGTCGGTGGACGTGAGTCCCCTGTCCCCCGGGCCGAGCAGGAGCGATGGGTTCAGGACGACCACCGGCAGCCCCGCCTCCCGGTGGAAGCGAAGTGCCGTCTTCTCCTGGTAGATCTTGGAGAGGTAGTAAGGCCAGCCCGCCACGGTGACGATGGGGTAGTCGTCCGCCTCGGTGGCCGGGCGGGCCTCCCCGGACACGGCGATGGTCCCGGAGCTCGAGGCGAGGACGACCCGCGACACCCCGGCCGCGAGCGCGTCCTCGAGGAGCGTGCGGGTGCCCTCGACGTGGAGCTGGTAGAGCGAGGAGGCGTGGCGGGGGTGGAAGTCCACCTTGCCGGCGAGGTGGTAGAGGGTCTCGACTCCCGAGAGGGCCCGGCGCACCGCCTCCCGGTCCTCGAGCGCCGCCCGGGTCACCTCGGCACCGAGTTCCCGCGCCTCGGCGGCCTCGCCGCGCGCCAGGACCCTCAGCTCGTGCCCCGCCTCGGCGAGGAGCGGCAGGAGCGCGCGCCCCAGGAAGCCGGTGGCGCCGGTGACAAGGACCCTCACGTCTTCTCCTCGGCCGTGCGGGCCTTCGCCGGCTCCGCGGAGCGCGCTGGCTGGGCCACTCCGGAGCTCGGGGGAGGCGGATCGGGTCTGGACGACTCATCAGGGCGCGCCGGGTGCCCCGCCCCGACGGCTCCGCGGACCCGGTCGGCGAGCGATCGAACCGCTTCCTCCATCACAAGCGTCGCGACCTTGTGCGCCTCGCCCTTCGGGAGGTCGGCGGTCTTCCGCCGCAGGTCGTCGACGAGGAGGAGCGGCCCGATGGCCACCCTGAGCTCCGCCGGCCGCGGCAGGAGGGCGCCCTTGGGGAGGGCCGCGTGGGTGCCGTGCAGGTAGACGGGGAGGGTGTCCACGTTGCAGTGGAGGGCGAGGTAGCCCGCGGTGGGCTTGAAGGGGCGCATCTCGCCGTCCGGAGAGCGCGTCCCCTCGGGGAAGATGAGCACGTTGTAGCCCCGGCCCAGCGCCGCGACCGCGGCGCGCAGGCTCTTGCGGATCGAGCCGGAGCGCTCCATGGGGATGAGGTTCGTGAAGTTCTCGAAGTAGGCGCGCTTGAGCGGCGTATCGAAGAAGTAGTCGGCGGCCGCCATGGCGGCGAGCCTCTGGCCCTGCTCTCCCAGCGCGAACTTGACGAGCCCCATGTCGAGGTGGCTCGCGTGGTTCGCCACCACGAGCACGTTGCGTCCCGCCGGGACGTGCACGCCCCCCTCCACCTTGGCCGGGAAGAGCGACCGGTAGAGCGCCTGCTGGGCGACGCCGAGGGCGGCGCGGCCGAACGCCTGGGCGGCCTCCGGCAGGGCGGTGGACTCGGGCGGGCGCGAAGCGCCCTCCTCGCCGGCTCCCCGCTCGAGCCCCTCCCCGCGGGGGACGGATGTTCCCAGGAGGCGGACCAGGTCGCCGGCGGTGTGAGCACCCGGGACCTGCTCCACCGCCTGCGCCGGGACGCCGGCCTCCTCCAGGGCGGCCTGGAGCTCGGTCACCATGAGCGAGTCGAACCCGAGCTCGGCCACGAGCTGCGTGTGGGGAGTCACCCGCTCGCGCGGCCTCTTCGACACCTCCGCCAAGAGGTCGAAGAGCCAACCGTCCGCGCCGCGCCCCGCGGCGCCCCGTGCCCGGCGGCCGCGCTGCGCGGCCGCCTCCAGCCTCTTCAGCTCCTCCACCACCAGGGCCCGCTTCACCTTGCGCGTGGCGGTGCGGGGCAGGGGGAGGTCCACGACGTGCCAGACCTTGGCGCGCTTGTGGAAGGGGAGGGACGCGCTCACGCGGCGCAGGTGCGCTTCGACAAGGCTTCGCGACTCCGCGCCCTTTTCGTCACGGCGAGCGGGCACGACGAGGAGCGCCACCTTCTCGCCCTCGGGGTCCGGGAGGCCGACGGCGGCCAGCTCCTCGATGAGGTCGGGATCGCGGTAGAGCTCCTCCACCTCGTCCGGGAAGACGTTCTTCCCGTTGGCGTCGATGATCACGTCCTTCTTGCGCCCCACGATGGTGAGCCGCCCGCTCTCGTCGAGCCTCCCCAGGTCACCGGTGTGGAGCCAGCCGTCCCGGAGGACCCCTTCGGTCTGGGCCCGATCCACCTCCAGGGCCCCCTCTCCGCCGCGGGAGTAGCCGAGCATGACGTTCGGTCCCCGGGCCAGCACCTCGCCCACGCCCGACTCGTCGGGCTCCAGGATGCGGATCTCCACGCCCGGCAGGGCGCGGCCCACGTGCCCGAGCCGGACCGCGTCCTCGGGGGTGGAGACCGACAGCACCGGCGAGGCCTCGGTGAGGCCGTACCCCTCGTAGAGGTCGAAGCCCATCTCGTGAAACGCCCTCTGCACCTCGGGTGACAGGGCGGAGCCCCCCGACACCAGGATGCGCAGCCGGCCGCCCAGCTTGCGGTGGACGGGCCAGAAGAGGAGCTTGCCGAGGTTCAGGCCGCGCCGGTCGCGCAGGGAGGCGTTGACGCGCCGCAGGATGGCGGCCCCCTGCTCCACGATCCCCGGCGCCGCCGCGAGTTCCTGGGCGATGCGGCGGTGGAGGAGCGACCAGAGCGCCGGGACGCCGACCATGGCGGTGACGCGCCCGCCCTCGAGCGCGTCGCCGATGCGATCGGCGGTGAGCTCGTCGAGGTACTCGATCTCGGCGCCGAGCGAGAGCGGGACGAGCAGGCCGCAGGCGAACTCGAAGGTGTGGTGGAGCGGCAGGACCGACAGCAGGCCGTCGCCCGGCCCCAGCCGGAACACCCCGCTCAGGCGGGCCACCAGGCTGGCGAAGTTGCGGTGGGTGAGCATCACCCCCTTGGGCGTCCCGGTGGTGCCGCTCGTGTAGATGAGGCTGGCGACGTCGTCGGGGGCGGCGGAGCGCACCAGGTCGGCTGCGGGTCCGCCGGCGAGCGCCTCGGGAATGAGGGCCACCCGGGGTGCGAGCCCCGCCGCGGCGAGAGCGCCGTCGAGATCCAAGGCGCGCTCGCGGGCCTCCTCGGAGAGGAGCAGCGCCTTGGCGCCGGAGCTCCGCGCCAGGTTCGCGAGCTCGGCCGCCGAGAGCTGCGGGTCGACCGGCACCGCCACCGCGCCGGCGCGAAGGATGCCGAAGTAGCTGGCGGCCCATTCGGGCCGGTTCTCGCTCGCCAGGAGCACCCGGTCGCCTCGGGCCACGCCGGCGGAGCGCAGGAACAGACCGATGCGCTCCGAAAGCCGGGCGAGCTCGCCGTAGGTGAAGGTCTCCTTGCGCGCCCCGGACATCCGGAGCGCCACCCGGTTGCGGTGCTTCTCGGCGGCGGCTCCCAGGAGCTCGATGAGGTCGCGGTGGGCCTTCACCCCGTGGACCTTCTTCTTCGACTCCTCCTCCAGCCCCGGGAAGACCCACTCCTCGAGCCCCTTCACGTGGATGTCGTTCCAGTACGACCTCCAGTCGAGCTCCTCCGGATCCCAGGGGATGCGAACGCGGTCCTCGGGCGCCAGCCGGTCGTAGAGCTCGCGAATGGCCGCGCAGTGGAAGACGTACTGGTTATCCCACAGGAACGGCATGAACAGCTCGAAGAGCTGACGGGTCCGCTCGAGGCGACTCTGCCACTCGTCGATCTCCTCGGAGAGCCGCCCGGCGATGGCCTGCACCCGGGGGGCGCCCCAGCGCGGGGTGTGCTCGTCGAGCAGCCGCCGCGCGGCGCGGGCGAGCTTCTCCGCCGCCGGCGTGCTCCAGCGCTCGAAGTGATCGCGGTCCACCCGGTAGGGCTCGAGGCGCGACCGCATCAGGTTGACGAGGGGGTTGCCCTCCTGGCGCTCGGCGTAGAGCCGCCGCTGGTAGAGCCCGACGAGCTCGAAGCAACGGTGGACGTAGAACGGGTTCACGTCGCCGGAGGCGAGGTGGTAGACGCGGCCCAACGCTTTCTCGGAGTCCCCGGCGCTCTCCGGCCGCCGCAGCCGTCCACGGTCCACCAGGTCGGCCCCGGCAGCGACGATGCCGGCGGCGACCAGGTCCACCGGCACCACGTCCATGATGGTCTTGCGCCCTCCCGGATAGGCCCGGTGCCCCTTCAGGGACAGGAACACGAGCGGCGCGCTGGTGGTGAACCCCTCGTTCCACCCGGGGAACGGGTAGCGCAGGGCGCTCTCCACGATCGAGGGCCGGACGATGGCCCAGCGGATGTCGCTCCCCGCCACCACCTGCTCGCCGAGCGACTTCGTGTACGTGTAGGTGTTGGGCCAGCCCCAGTGGCGCGCCCGCTCCATCCCCAGCTCCACCAGGCGCTCGCCCACCCAGAGCTTCTTCTCCCGGCCGGCGGCGAGGCGGAGAGCCCTCGCGTCCCCCGGGTCTCGTCCCTCCTGGCGCAGGCGCTCGGCGGCGCGCTCGCGGAAGGTGGACAGGAGGGTGCGGTCCTCGGCCGACGAGCGCACCTGGGCGATCCTCCGCTCGCAGTCGGCGATCTCCTCCTCCAGGTCGAAGCTGGCTGGGTCGAGGGCCCCGCCCTTGGGGCGGGGGACCACGTCCTCGCGCCGGGGGAAGTAGCCGCGGATGGGCTCGTCCTCGAAGACGACGCCGTCGCGGTTGCCGGCGACGAAGCAGGTGGAGACGTGGACGAGCGCGGCTCCCAGCCGCCGGCACAGCCCCACCGCGTGGCCGGGGCCGCGCGCGTTCACCTGCACGGCGAGATCCAGGGAGGGCGCAAAGTCGACGAGCCCGGCGCAGTGGACGACGAGGTCGAGCCCCTCCATGCGTGCCAGATCGCGTTCCGAGAGGCCGAAGAGCGGGTCGGTGACGTCCCCTGCCAGGGGAACGCACTTCTCGCGCAGGAACGAGTCGAAGCCACCCCCCAGCCGCTCTCGCACGGGGTCGAAGGGGCGGCTCGTCGCCACCTTGTCCCAGAACCGCGCCTCCGGACTGCCGCCGTTGCCCGCCCGCACGAGCACGAAGATCCGGCCCACCTGCGGGTAGCGGTCGAGGAGGAGGGAGAGGGTGACCTTGCCGAGGAAGCCGGTGGCCCCGGTGAGGAGCAGGCCACGGCCCGCCAGCGCCTCGCCCACGCGGAGTGGGGGCTTCGGGGCCGGGACCGGGCGCAGCGGCGCCCCGCGCCCGGGTGGCGCCGGCCGGTCGGGCGTCTTGCCGCTCATCCGGCGCTCTGGGTCATGACGATGGGCGGGAAGTGGAGCATGGCGATCTCGGCGCCGCGGCCGTGCGCCACGCGGGCCATGTCCACGGCCTCGGAAAGGGTGCCGGCCGTCTCCCATCCGAGCAGGCGCGGCACGTGCTCGTTGTCGGCCCCCACCACGATGACGCGACCGAGGTGCTGACGCCCGTTCTCGCCCCAGTACCACATGAAGAACGGGTGCGCGCCGTGGTAGGCGTTCCCGGTGCGGTACATGTGCACGTAGGTCGGGTTCTCGGCGAACTCGCGCTCGTACTTCTGCTCCAGCACCACCGCGTCCCGGGTCTCCGGCAGCAAGCGGTGGAAGAACTCGATGTAGCTCGGGTGCTGCACCGGGTCGAACTCGTCGGAGCAAGGGTGGGCGAGGATGAGCGTCCCGCCCTTCTTCACGAGCGGCCGGCCCCGGTAGAAGTTGAAGAAGTAGCCGCAGGCCATCACCTGCACCAGGAGCGGGTTCAGGCACGAGTTCACGTTGTACGGGGAGATGTAGGGCATCCCGTAGACGAGCACGTCCGCCTGGAAGTCGACGTCCACCATGTACTGGCCGTAGCTCGCCTGCAGGATCTTCTGGTGGGTCGGCTCGGTCCGCCCGGCGTGAACGGCGATGACCTCGTAGGGAGCCGGGACCGCCTGGAGGAGCTTGCGGCGCGCCGCCTTGGGGAGCGCCCGCAAGGTGGTCTGCAGGCCCTGCAGCTTCAGGCGGTCCACCTCGGTGAACTCCTCCTCGCGCTTCATCAGGAAACCGAGCGGCCCGTCGAACATGCGGTTGTTGATGGTGGTCTCGATGTGGAAGACGTTGAGCTCCCGGTCGATGAGGCGGCCGATCCGTTCCACGGAGTGGTGCAACGCCGAGTTGGGTGGGTCCATGTAGGACCAGCTCTGCCGGATGGTGCCGGGGCCGTGGTTCGCCTTCACTCCCTCGTAGTTGGTGAGCCCGGTGGCCATCGACTTGTGCCCGCCGTCCATGGGCACGAGGTTCAGGTTGACGTAGATGACCAGGTCCGACTCGGTGGCGCGGCGGTTCAGGATCACCTTCTCGCCGTGCTCTGCCACGCCGAGCGTCACGAGCCCGTCGGGGTCCTCGGCGTCGTGATGGTAGAGCCGGTCCGGCCACCAGGACTCGAAGATCCGGTCCCCCACCATGCGGCGCACCTCGGCGTCCGTCATGCGCCGGTGCAGGGCGATGGCGATGACGAGGTGGACGTCGTCCACCCCCGAGTCGGCGAGCAGCTCCAGCACCACCTCGAGCACCTGCTGGCGCACGTCGGGAGTGCGCATGGGGGGCAAGGGGAGCGAGATGTCATCGATGGCGATCGTCACCTTCATGCCCGGGTGCAACAGGGCGTGCAGCGGGTCGCAGCCCTCCGGGTGGTTGATGGCCGCGCGGATGGCAGCCTTGACGTTGGGTAGCCCGGCCACCGGCGGGTTGGGGAAGATCACCTTGGTCCCGATGGGCAGGTCCTCGACGAGGAAGTCCTCGCCGAAGAACATGAGCCGGGGCGGGGAGTCCCGGTCGGTGACCACCACCTGGTCGGCGGACTCGTAGAACCGGCGGAGCTTGTTCGGCGGTCGCACGGCTCACGCCTCCTGGGTGGAGATGACCGGCCACTCGTAGGCGCGGGCCACGCTCTTCAGGCGCAGGTCCGGGTTCACCGCGGCGGGGTGGCCGACCACCGAGAGCATCGGATAGTCGGAGAAGCTGTCGGAGTAGGCGAAGCTCTGGTCGAGCGCCAGTCCCTGGCGCGTGCAGTAGTCGCGGATGGCGAGCGCCTTGTGGGCCCCCTCCACGATGGGGGGGACGACGCGGCCGGTGGCGAAGCCGTCGACGAAGTGCATGCGGTTGGCGATGAGGTCGTCGGCACCGAGGTGGTCGGCGAGGCGGCGGACGGTGAAGTCGAGCGCGCCGGTGCAAAACACCAGCCGGCACCCGAAGCGGCGCGCCTGGGCGAGGAGCTTCGCCGTTCCGGGAAAGATGGCGGGCCGCAGGACCTTCTCGAAGAGCTCGTCCGCGAGCGTGAAGAGGCGGTCCTCGCTCTGGCCTTCGTAGAACCGGTAGAAGATCTCGTTGAAGGCCTTGCGGTTCGCCTGGTCAGCGGCCCACAGGAGCGGCAGCGAGGCCACCGTCTTCGCCGTCTGCCAGGCTGTCCCGAAGAGCGTCCCCTGGTTCATCGCGTAGAAGCCAAAGGCGTGGACGATGTTCGTCCGCACCAGGGTCCCGTCCACGTCGAAGAAGGCCGCCTTGCGGGTCTCGGCCACGATGGGGCCGGTTTAGTCGAGGCCCCGGGTGAATGTCAAAGAGCGATATGCGAGCGATGTCGCGGCGGTGAAGGGGCGACCCCGGGGGCGTCTCCCGGGGACGCGAGCGAGCGGCTTGGCCCGCTGAACGCCGCGTACCGGACGGGGCGCATACCCGGGTGGCTGGCGGGCCCCTGATCTCGATTGGGTACTGAGAGGATTCAGCCTTCCGAGGGGGCCGTGAACGTCCCGGGTCGGGAGCCATCGGGCTCATCGGGGCCTCGGCGGCGCGCGATCTCGCTCGGAGAGGCCAACGCCCGCCGCGGGCTCGCCTAGATCCAGCCCTTCTCGCGATACCAGAGCGCGGATCGGCTGATGGACTCGCGCAGGCTGGTGCGCGCCTCGAACTCGAGCCGGCGCCGCGCCTTCTCGGTTCGGCAGGTCCACCCGGGAGCCAGGATCTGCTCGGCCAGCTTGCGGTTCATGGGAAGGTGGCGGCGGAGGAGAAGGCTCGCGGCATCCGCCGCCCGACCCGCGGTGCGGAGCAGCCAGGGAGGGACCGTCACCCGGCGCGGCTCGACGCCGAGCGCCCGGGCCGCCTCGCGTTGGAGGCCCTCGAGGTCGGTCCTCTCGTCGCTGGCGAGGAAGAAGGGCTCCCCCACCGCCTCCTCCCTCTCGGCCAGGAGCAGGAAACCCCGGGCGCAGTCCTGGACGTCCACGAAGGACAGCGGGCGCGGAGGTCCGGAGAGCGCCAGGACCACCCTCCGGGCGGCGAGCCGGAAGAAGAGGAGGTTCTCCCGATCTCCGGGGCCGGTGATGCGGGGGGGCCTGGCCACGGTCACCGGGAGCCGGTCGCGGTAGGAGAAGGCGATGCGCTCGGCCTCCGCCTTGGACTCCCCGTACCACTCGACCGGACGGAGAGGCTCCTCCTCCGAGACGCCCGTCGCGGAAGGCCCGGCGGCGGTGATCGACCCCGCCAGGACGAAGCGCTTCATCCCGGGCGCTCCCCTCAGGCACGCCTCGAGCAGCGCCCGGGTCCCCGCCGCATTCACTTTCAGGAAGACATCGCGCTTGGGCGCCCGGCGAATCCCCGCGAGGTGGAAGACGAGGTCGCAGCCCCCGACCGCCGCGGGCAGCGACTCGGGGAGGGTGACGTCGCCGCGGGCCTCCTCGATGCCCAGCCCCGCGAGCGCGCCGAGCGGGCTCTCCGGCCGGACCAACGCCCGCACCTGGTAGCCGCGCTCCAGGAGTTGGCGGACGAGCCACAGGCCGAGAAAGCCGGTGGCTCCGGTGACGAGGGCCCTCATCTCAAGCACCTGCCGCCAATCGCGCCATGCCGGGAATCCTATCAGGCCTCCGGTCCGGGGTTCGCGGCCCGGGCGGGCTGCCAGCCCGCCGCGGTTGGCGGACCCCGCGGCGATCCGGCGATCTATGATGCGCCGATGCGCACCGTGCGCGCGGCCTGCCCGCATGACTGCCCCGATGCTTGCGGGCTCCTCGTCGATGTCGAGGGCGGCCGTGCGCTGTCGGTCCGGGGCGATCCCGCCCATCCGTACAGCCGCGGGACCTTGTGCGCCAAGATGAGCCGCCACGAGCGGACGGTCCACTCCCCCCTGCGCTTGACCGCGCCGCTCCTGCGGGCGGGGGCGAAGGGCCAGGGGAAGTTCCGGCCCGTCTCCTGGGACGACGCCCTCGAACTCGTCGCCGAGCGCTGGAAGGCGATCATCGCCGAGCACGGAGCCGAGGCCATCCTCCCGTACTCCTACGGAGGGACGATGGGCCTCGTGCAGAGGCACGCCGGGCACGCGCTCTTCCACCTCCTCGGAGCCTCCCGCCTCGACCGCACCATCTGCTCCCCCGCCAAGGGCGTCGGGTGGCGTGCGGTCATGGGAGAGACGCTCGGCCCCCACCCCGACGAGGTGCTCTCGAGCGACCTCGTCATCCTCTGGGGAATCAACGCGGTGGCGACGAGCATCCACTTCGCCGAGCGGGCCAAACAGGCGCGCCGCGGCGGCGCCGAGGTCTGGCTGGTAGAGACCTACCGCACCGCCACGGCGCCCGTCGCCGACCGGGTGTTCCTGGTCCGCCCCGGCACCGACGGGGCGCTCGCCCTGGGGATGATGCACGTCCTCGCCCGCGAGGAGCTCGTCGACCGGGATTTCTTGGCGGGGCACGTCCTCGGCTTCGACGAGCTCGCGCGCGAGGTGCTCCCCCGCTTCCCCCCTGGGCGGGTGGCGCGCCTCACCGGGCTCGCACCCGAGGCGGTGGAGGAGATGGCGAAGCGGTACGCCGGGGCACGCGCTCCCTTCATCCGGCTCGGCAGCGGCCTGTCCCGCTACGGGAACGGCGCCATGACCGTCCGGGCGATCGCCTGCCTCCCGGCGGTGGTCGGCGCCTGGGCCGAGCCCGGCGGCGGCCTTCTCTCGAGCAGCGGCGCGGGCCAGGCCTTCGATCTCCGGGTCGTCACCCGCGAGGACCTCCTGCCCCGGGCCACCCGCGTCGTGAACATGAACCGGCTCGGCCACGCCCTGAACGAGCTCGCGGGGCCGCGGGTGATGTCGCTCTACGTCTACCACTCGAACCCGGCGGCGGTGGCTCCCGACCAGCGCGAGGTCCTGCGCGGCCTCGCCCGCGACGATCTCTTCACCGTCGTCCATGAGCGCTTCCTCACCGACACCGCTCGCTGGGCCGACCTGGTGCTCCCGGCGACGAGCGCGCTCGAGCACGCCGACCTCTACGGGAGCTACGGCACCTTCTGTATCCAGAGGGTAGCGCCGGCGATCGCGCCGGTGGGCCAGTCGCGCTCGAACTGGGAGGTCTTCCAGGGCCTCGCGCAGGCGATGGGCCTTCCCCACCCCTTCTACCGCCAGACCGCAGACGACGTAGCGAGGGCCCTCCTGGCGCGGCCGTCCGACCTCCGGGAGGGGATCGACGAGCGGGCGCTCGAGGAGGGGAGGGCAGTCGAGCTGTCTTTGGGGCCCAGGGAGCGGCTGCGATTCCGCACCCCATCGGGAAAGATCGAGATCCGGAACGAGCGCCTCGCCCGCCCCCTGCCCGACTGGCTGCCTCCCCACGGAGAGAGGAGCGAGTTCCCCCTCGCGCTCATGACCGGGGCCTCGGTGTGGGGGCTCAACTCGTCGTTCCGCGAGCGGGACGACCTCTTGCGGCGCGAGGAGGGGATGAGGCTTCTCATGAGCCCCGCGGACGCGGGCTGCCGGGGCCTCTCCGACGGATCCCGCGTGGTCGCCTGGAACGAGGAGGGGGAGGCGGCCTTCGCGCTCGAGGTGACCGAGCGCGTTCCCAGGGGAGTGGTGGTCGCCGAAGGGGTCTTCTGGGCCTCGCAGTCCTCGGGAAGGGGAACGGTGAATGCCCTCACCTCGCAGCGGCTCACCGACGAGGGCGGGGGCAGCACCTTCTACGACAACCGGGTCGACGTCCGGCCCGACCGCGACTCGGGCGAGTCCTCGGCGGGGGCATAAACTCCCCTGTTCCCGGGGCATTGCGAGCGCGCGGTGCGGCGCAGGCGCTCTCTCCCGGGGCGGCCGGGCGGGCTGACACGCGGAGGACGGATGCGGTATAAAGCGGCCTTCCCTCGCCCGGAGCGACGCGGTCCCGTGAGGCACACATCCCGCGCGCTCGAGTGAACCCGATTCGGCCCCTCCTCGAGGAGAGGCCGCTTGCGAACCGCCGACAGGAGAACTTCGCGTGACCAACCCCGTTATCGACGCCTACCTGAAGCACGTGGACGAGCGAAAGGGTCAGGGGATCCCTCCCCGCGCCCTCGACCCGGAGCAGGTGCGCGAGGTGTGCAAGCTCCTGCAGAAGCCACCCAAGGGACAGGAGGAATTCCTGCTCTCGCTGCTTCGCGACCGCGTCTCGCCGGGGGTGGATCCGGCCGCCGAGGTGAAGGCCGAGTTCCTCGCGGAGCTGGTGACGGGCAGGAAGAAGTCCCCGCTCATCTCCAAGAAGGACGCCATCTTCATGCTCGGCACCATGGGGGGCGGGTACAACGTGCCGCCCCTCGTGGCCGCGCTCAAGGTGAAGGCGCTCGCGGACGACGCCGCCAAGGCCCTCTCGGGGCTCACCTACGTCTACGACGCCTTCGACGACGTGGGCGCACTCGCCAAGGCGAAGAACCAGGCGGCGAAGAAGGTGCTCGAGTCGTGGGCCGAGGCGGAGTGGTTCACCTGTCGGCCGGGGGTGCCCGGCCAGGTGAAGGTGAAGATCTTCAAGGTGGACGGGGAGACGAACACCGACGACTTCTCCCCCGCCGGCGACGCCTCGACGCGCCCCGACATCCCGCTCCACGCCCTGGCGATGGGCAAGACCCGCTTCCCCGGCGGGCTGAAGACCATCTCCGAGTTCCGCGCCCAGGGGCACCAGGTGGCCTTCGTCGGGGACGTGGTCGGCACCGGTTCCTCGAGGAAGTCGGCCATCAACTCCGTCCTCTGGCACATCGGGGAGGACATCCCGCACGTACCCAACAAGCGCCGCGGCGGCGTCGTCATCGGCGGCGTGATCGCGCCCATCTTCTTCAACACCGCCGAGGACTCGGGTGCGCTTCCCGTCAAGGCCGACGTCTCGAAGCTCAAGACCGGCGACCTCGTCACCATCGACTTCGAGAAGGGAGAGATCCGCGCCGAATCCGGCGAGGTGCTCTCGAGCTTCGGGCTCAAGCCCGAGAACCTCGGCGACGAGTACCGCGCCGGGGGCCGCATCCCCCTCATCATCGGCCGCGCGGTCACCGACAAGGCTCGCAAGGCGCTGAAAAAGGGCCCGAGCGACGTCTTCATGGTGAAGAAGAACCCCGAGCCGGCGAAGGGGCAGGGATACAGCCTGGCGCAGAAGATGGTGGGGCGCGCCGCCGGTCTCCCCGGGGCTCTTCCCGGCTGGTACGTCGAGCCCAAGATGACGACGGTGGGGAGCCAGGACACGACTGGCCCCATGACGGCGGACGAGCTGAAGGAGCTCGCCTGCCTCCGCTTCCAGGCGCCGATGTTCATGCAGTCGTTCTGCCACACCGCCGCCTACCCGAAGGTGGCGGACGTGAAGATGCACAAGACGCTTCCGCAGTTCGTGGTGGAGCGAGGGGGCGTCTCGCTTCGCCCCGGCGACGGAGTCATCCACAGCTGGCTGAACCGGCTCCTCACCCCCGACACCGTGGGCACGGGTGGAGACAGCCACACCCGCTTCCCCCTCGGGATCAGCTTCCCGGCCGGCTCGGGGCTGGTGGCCTTCGCGGGCGCGATGGGCTTCATGCCCCTCGACATGCCCGAGAGCGTCCTGGTGCGCTTCAAGGGCAAGGTCAACCCGGGCATCACGCTCCGGGACGTGGTGAACGCCATCCCCTACTGGGCCATCAAGCAGGGCCTCCTCACCGTTCCGAAGAAGGGCAAGAAGAACGTCTTCAACGGGCGCATCCTGGAGATGGAGGGGCTGCCGGACCTGACCGTCGAGCAGGCTTTCGAGCTCACTGACGCCGCCGCCGAGCGCAGTGCCGCCGCGGCGACGGTGAAGCTCGGGGAGAAGACGGTCTCCGAGTACCTGCGCTCCAACGTCGCCCTGATGCGAAAGATGATCGCGGACGGCTACCAGGACGCGAAGACCCTGCAATCGCGCATCGACGCCGTGGAGAAGTGGTTGAAGAAGCCGCAGCTCCTGTCGGCCGACCCGAACGCGGAGTACGCGGCGGTGATCGAGATCGACCTGGCCGAGATTACCGAGCCCATCCTGGCGTGCCCGAACGACCCCGACGACGTGAAGCTCTTGAGCGAGGTGGCGGGCACCAAGATCGACGACGTGTTCCTCGGCTCCTGCATGACGAACATCGGCCACTTCCGCGCTGCCGGCGAGATCTGGAAGGGGCAGAAGTTCAACCCGGCGGTGCGCACCTGGATCTGCCCGCCCACCCGGATGGACCAGCAGGAGCTGCGCGACGAGGCCTACTTCCAGGTCTTCAGCCAGATCGGAGCCCGCGTCGAGGTGGCCGGGTGCTCCCTGTGCATGGGGAACCAGGCGCGCGTTCCGAACGCCGCCACCGTGTTCTCGACCTCGACCCGGAACTTCGACGACCGGATGGGGGACGGCGCCAAGGTGTTCCTTGGATCCGCTGAGCTCGGGGCCGTCGCCTCGAACCTGGGCCGGCTGCCGTCGAAGGCGGAGTACTTCGCCGCCTACAACGACAAGATCGCTCCCAAGGCCGACAAGGTCTACCGGTACCTCCAGTTCGACGAGCTCCCCGAGTACAAGGCCGTAGACAAGAAGAAGATCCGGGTCGTCGCTTAGGGAAGGATCGACGCGCGGCGCCGCCGCGGCCGGGGCGGCCCCTGCTCCCGGCTACCGCGGCCCATGGCTCGCGAGCCAGGCCTCGAGGTCGGCCCGCGGCAGGGCCCCGCTTTGGCGGGCGACCTCCCGTCCGTCGCTGAAGAGGACGAACGTCGGGATGGCCCGGATGCCCATCCGGGCCGAGACGTCCGGCTCCTCGTCGCTGTTCACCTTGAGGACCAGGAGCTCTCCGGCCTTCCGCCGCCCCAATTCCGCGAAGGCGGGCGCCGCCGCCCGGCAGGGGCCGCACCAGGGGGCCCAGAAGTCCACGAGCACCGGCACCGGCGAGCTGCGGACGGCGGACTCGAGCGCCGCGGCGTCCACCGGCTGGGGCTCCCCCGAGACCTCGAGGTCCGCCCGGCAGCGGCCGCAGACGGGTGCCGCGCCGGCCGGGACGGCCTGGATTCGGTTCAGGGCGCCGCATCCGGCGCAGCGGAAGGCTCTCACCAAGGCAAGGTAAGGCCGGCCGGGCGTCCGGCAAGCCGGGACGTGGGGCCGGGAAAAAGGCGCCTTGCGCGCTCCGGAGGGGTGGGCTATCCGGCAGCCATGCCCCGCGTGCGCGCCATCGAGATCGTGGAGGACCGGACGGCCTCGTCCCGCTGCGACGAAGGGTTCCTGCACGTCCGCCGCTATCGCGCCCGCAACCGCAGGGTCGACGGCTCCGCCTCCGAGGTCTACCCGATCGACGTCGTCGATCGCCCTTCCCTGGACGCGGTGGCCGTCTGCCTGTGGGCGCGGACCCCGAGGGGGGTGGAGGTGCTCCTGCGTCGGCAGCTGCGCCCGGCCGTGCACTTCCGCAGCGGGCGACCTCGGGCGATGCCCGAACCCGAGCTCCTGCTCTTCGAGGAACTGGTGGCTGGCGTCCTCGAGCCTGGCGAGCGGGGCCTCGAGGCGCTTCGCCGCCGCGCCGCCAGCGAGGTCCTGGAGGAGGCCGGGCTCTCCATCGCGCCGGAACGGTTCGAGCCTCTCGGTGCCGGCTTCTACATGCTGCCCGGGATCATCTCCGAGAAGATCCACCTCCTCGCCGCCGAGGTGGAGCGCGGGGCGGACGGCGCCTCCTTCGACGCGCCCGCCGACGGCGACGGCTCGCCGCTGGAGGAGGGGGCGGTGCTCTCCTGGCGCGGGCTGGGCGAGGCGATCGTCGCCTGCGCGGCGGGCGAGATCGAGGACGCGAAGACCGAGATCGCGCTGCGCCGCCTGCGCGAGCGGATCGCGTAGGCGCGAGCGCCTCAGCTTCCACACGAGAGGAGACGACCATGGCAGCCCGAAGGGCAGGAACCCGCCTCGAGAAGGACACGCTCGGCACGATGGAGGTCCCGGCGAGCGCGCTCTGGGGCGCCCAGACCGCGAGAGCCGTCGAGAACTTCCACATCTCCGGCCTGCGCGAACCCTCGGCGCTGGTGGAGGCGGTGGTGCGCATCAAGCTCGCCGCCGCGAGGGTGAACGCGCGCCTCGGGCTCCTCCCGGCGCGGAAGGCGGCCGCCATCGGGCGCGCCGCCAAGGAGGTGTTGGCGGGGGCACTTCGCGATCAGTTCGTGGTGGACGTCTACCAGGCCGGAGCGGGCACGTCGTTCCACATGAACGTGAACGAGGTGCTGGCGAACCGCGCGGCGGAGATCCTCGGCGGACGGCGAGGCGACCGCAGTGTGGATCCCAACGACGACGTCAACATGGCGCAGTCGACGAACGACGTCATCCCCACCGCCATGCGGCTCGCGGCCCTCGACCTCGCGCCGGCGGTGACCGCTGCCCTGGAGCGGCTTGCCGCCACCTTCGCCCGAAAGGCGCGGGAGTGGGACGACGTCGTCAAGTCCGGGAGGACCCACCTCATGGACGCCACGCCCATCCGGCTCGGCCAGGAGGTGTCGGGGTGGGCAGTGGCCCTGGCGGCCGCGGCGGCTCGCATCCAGGACGCGCTGCCGGAGATGGCCTCCCTGGGGATCGGTGGAACGGCCGTGGGTACCGGGATCAACGCCCACCCCCGCTACCGGTCGATGGTGGTGAAGGAGCTCGCGCGCCTCACCGGAGTCCCGCTCGTCCCGGCGCCGAACCCGTTCTACGCCATGCAGTCCCTGGCGCCCTTCGCGGCGCTCTCGTCGGCACTCCGGACGGCGGCCGTCGAGCTCGTTCGCGTCGGCGCCGACATCCGGCTCCTCGCGTCCGGCCCGGCCACGGGACTGGGCGAGCTCCGGGTGCCGGCGGTCCAGCCCGGCTCCTCCATCATGCCGGGGAAGGTGAACCCGTCGATGGCGGAGATGCTCGCCATGGTCAGCTACCAGGTGATCGGGCTCGACGCCGCCATCGCCGCCGCGTCCTCCGCCGGCCAGCTCGAGCTCAACGTGATGATGCCGCTGGTCGCTTGGGACCTCCTCCACGAGCTCACCATCCTCGCCAATGGCGTCTCCGCCTTCGACGAGAAGCTGGCCCGGGGGCTCGAGGTGGATCGCGATCGCGCCGAGCACTACGCCCACCGCACCGTCAGCCTCGCGACGGCTCTCGCCCCCCGGCTCGGCTACCAGGCGGCCGCCCAGATCGTGAAGGATTCGGTCCGGACCGGCCGGTCCATCGCCGACCTGGCGGTGGAACGGGCCGGGCTCTCCCGGGGGGAGGCGGCGCGGATCCTCGACGTGCGACGGCTGACGAGGCCGGGGCGCGCGTGACATGATGCCGTCGATGTCCTGCCGCTCGCCGCTCCCCCGTTTGTTGCTCGGTGCCCTGGCCTTGGCCCTTCCGGCGGCCGCGCCCGCATCCCCGCGCAGCGCCGGGACGGTGACCGGGACCCTCCGCTACAAGGGATGCCTCACCAACGTCATGGGGGCTACGGTGGCGGTGATCGGGCGCGACCGAGTCGCCACGAGCGACTCCGCCGGGCGCTTCATCGTCCAGCTTCCGGGCGGGTCCTACTCCCTCGTCATCCGCGGCCCGGGCCTCGTGCCCGATCAGCGCGTCGACGACGTCGTCGTCGAGCCCGGCAAGCTCCTCGACCTCCGCGTGGTCGAGGTGTGGCCGGACGAGCGACCGCCTCAGTGCACGCCGGACATCGCTCCGGCGCCAGGCTCCGACACCATCCTCGCCGTCGCCCCCGACGCCCCCGCCGTGGACCTGCCCGGCAGCGCGGTGGCCCCGGCGGTGGCGACCCCGGACCAGGTGCTGCTGCGGGGATCGCCGGGAACGGGGCCGGGCCAGTTCGCAGTGCAGGGGAACCCGGCGCGCGAGGACGAGGACGTGCTCGGGCCGCCCAGCTTCGCGGTCGGGCCGCAGGGGGGGCTCTACGTCCTCGACACGCTCAACGGTCGGGTCCAGCGCTTCGACGCGCACGGTCGGTTCACGGTGGCCTACCCGCTCGCTCGCGGCGCCGGAGACCCGGTGATGGAGTCGGACATCGCCGCGTCCGAGGAAGGCGGGATCTTCGTGTTCACCGAGGGAGACAGCCCCTCGCTCGTGCAATACGACGCGGCCGGGAAGGTGGTCCTGGCCGCCGCCTTGCCGCCGTCGTTCAAGGGCGTGGACCAGGTGATCGCCCTGAGGCAGCGGCCGCTCTTCCTCATGCTGAATGGCCAGACGGTCCGGGGCGAGCTGGGATGGGGCGGGATCCGGTCCGAGGGCCCCTTCCCGGGACTGCCGGCGGGAGGCGTATTCGTCCAGGCCGAGCGCGCCGGGCGTTGGATGGTGGTGCTCCGCTTCCTCGCCGCCGACGGCCGCGTGCGCCGAGCGGTCCACCTGCGATCGACGATCCCGGTGGCGCGCGTCCGCCTGGTGGGCGTTTCCCGCCACGGCGAGGTCATCCTGGCAGTGGACCGGGCCGAGGGGAACGACGACCAGGCCTCGCGGGCCGAGGTGCTGCTCCTCGCGGTGACGCCGCAGGGCCAGCTGGCCGCGGCGGTGGCGGTCCCGCCCGGCGACCGGCGCTGGGAGTTCCGGGAGTTCGCGCTCGCCCCGGACGGGAGCGTGGTGCAGATGCAGTCCGACCTCGCCGAAGTTCGCCTGGTCCGATGGGTGCTCCAGCCGGTGCGGCGCGACTCCTTGGCGGGGGAGGGCATGGTGAAGGGGCGCGTCCTCGACGGCAGCCGGCCGGCCGCGGGGGCCTCGGTGTCCGTGGCGAAGGCGCACCGCAGCGTCGCCACCGCAGGCGACGGGACCTTCGAGGTTCGACTGCCGGCCGGGACCTGGGCGGTGACCTTCCGCCGCCCCGTGGCCGCCGGGCTGGAGGCGCCGCCGTCGGAGCTGAAGGTCGCCGTGGCCGCTGGCGCCACGGTGGACGTGGGTAACGTCTCGCTGAGCCCGGCCCGCGCCGTCCCGCTCCTCGTGCCGGCTCCCGCCGAGCCCTTGCCGTAGGTTCGAGATCCCGGGGACGGGTCTCGGCTAGATTGTTCGACGGTCATGGCCGCTACGCTGCGCTACTTCATGCTGCCCGAGGACGAGCGTTCCTTCCTGCGGGCCGTTGCTCCGCACGGGCTCACCGTGTACCCGGAGACCTTCCCGCCGGGCACGAGCGGCGTTCCCGCCGACGAGGCCGCGCAGGCAACCTTCACCGCGGACGCCTACTACCTCGCCGCCGAGCGCCTCGGGGACGTGGTGGTGCGGCCGCTCGCCCGCGGCCGCGACAAGGGAATGCTGGAGATCGCCGAGGTCCCCTCGCCGGTCTTTCACTTCGAGCGCTCTGTCCGGAACGACGAGGGTGAGCTCGTCGGCGGCCGTCTCTGGGCCGAGCTCGACGTCACCGACGAGCCCGACAGCCGGGGCATCGGCAAGCCGCTCGCCCTGAAACGGATCTTCGAGGAGATCCACCAGTTCTTCCGCAAGTCGTGGAGAAGGAGCGATCCAAAGGGATGGTGGATCGGCCCTAGCGCCGGAGCGCAGGTCCGGGGAGGCCGGCTCGTCCTGCGGGAGCCCGGCCACAAGGGGCGGGAGGTCGGCGTGTGGCGCTGACGGTATGGAAGGCGCGGCGCCCGTTCGTTGACTTCGGCCCAGCTCGGGGCTACAGGGAAACCTTGACTGTGAAGGGACTTGCAAGTTACAAGGCCGCCCTCGCGGCGCTCGCTCTCGTCCTGCCTTCGGGGGGGCGAGCCGACAGGGTCGCGGGCGCTGTCGTGCCCGACGGGGCAAAGCCCGTGGCGGAGAACCGCTACCGGCTGGAGAGGTCGTACGAGGAGACCCTCAAGTTCTACAAGTCGGTCTACCCGCCCGCGAGGTACCCGACGAAGAGCGTGGCCAACCTTCCCGGCGTCCGCGCGGTGCACATCGACAATCCGGAGGCGCGGCCGGGGAGCTGGGAAGGGCTGAACATCTACGAGGCGCACGGCGAGACCAAGGTCTTCGTCCTCGTCTCGCCGGCGGGAGGGAGAAAGGGTCCCGGGAGGTAGGGGCCAGCAGAACCTTGGGGGATCGTCTAACGGCAGGACGCCAGACTCTGGATCTGGCTATCTAGGTTCGAATCCTAGTCCCCCAGCCAATCTTCGGTGGTGCGCGGGCGTTGACTTCCAGAAGGCCCGCGCGTAGGAGAAGAAGAGTTCGTGGCCCCTTCGTCTAGCGGTTAGGACGTCGGCCTCTCACGTCGAAAACATGGGTTCAAGTCCCGTAGGGGTCACCAGTCGTGCCCCGCCCAAGGTGAGATTGGGCGGGGCTTTTTTCTGACCCCAGTTCTCCTCTGGTGAAACCCCGGGGCCTGTCTCCAGGATGTCTCCACGCTCCAGGAGGCGGATCGCGGCCTCCTTGTGCTTCGGCGTGAGGTGAAGGTACCGCATCGTCGTGGTGAGGTCGGCATGACCCATGAGCTCCTGGATGGTCTTCGCCGGCGCCCCCGCCATGGCGAGGCGAGCGCCGAAGGTGTGGCGGAGCTTGTGCAGTTTCCCGTCGGCCTTCAGCCCGGCCCGGCGCTGCGCTGTGCGCATCTTCTCGCGGGCCCAATCCCAGTCGACGCTCGTGCCGTCGTCCTTGCCCAGCACGCGGTCGCGTAGGCTCCGCTGCTGCTCCAGTGCCGCCGCGAGTCGCGAGGTCATGGGGATAATTCGGGACTGCCCACCCTTGGGAGCGGATACGGCGCCCTGCCACTCGGAGCGCTGCACCCTCACGAGACGGCGCTTGATGTCCAGGTCCGTCCACTCGAGCGCGATGACCTCTCCGATGCGCAGGCCTGCGTCCCCGCCGAGGAGCGCCACGAGGTGGGTCCGCTCGTCGGCCGCCCTGGCTCCGGAGAGGAGCCGCTCGTAGTCGTGCGGCTCGTAGAACTCCACCTCGGGCTTCTGTACCTTGACGAGCTTCACCCGGCACGGGAGCCGGTCCATCCGTTTCCACTCGACCGCGACGCGCAGGAGCTTCGACAGCACCGTGAGGACGTTGTTGAGCGTCTTCGGGCTTCGGTCTGACAGCGAGCCCTTGAACTTCTGCACGTCCTCGTCGCTGATGGTGTCGAGCCGCCTCGAGCCGAACGCCGGCGCCAGGTGGATCTTGTAGATCGACTGTGTCGTCACGACGGTCGACGGCTTCTGGCGATTCGCCTCCACGTGTCCCGTGATGAACTCCGGCCAGAACTCGGCGAGCGTCGGTGCCGGTGTCTTCGTGGCTCGGTTACCCTCTCTAAGAAGGATGCGCTCCCGTTCGCGAGCCCAGGCGAGCGCGCCAGACTTGGAACTGATCGGAGACTTGACGCGCTCACGCAGCGTTTCGCCGGTCGGAAGTCGGAGGACGATGTCGACCTCCCATCCGCAGTGACCTCGCTTCGTGTATGGGCGGATCTTCACCATGCGCGTGCTCTCCGCGGAACTCCGTCGCGCTTGGTGTATGCCAACGTGCCGCCCTCGCCTCGCTTGCAGGTCAAGCGCATCCCGAGATCCTAACGCGCCTGGGCGACAGGCGTCGCGACCGCTCGAAGGCCGCTCACCGCCCGGCCAGGGCCGCGTCCAGTTCGGTCTTACGGAATCGCAGGCGGCGGCCGAACCGGTGGGCGGGAATCTGTCCCCTGCGCACGGCCTGGTAGAGGGCCATCCGCGAACGCAGGCCGAGGTAGGCGACCGTGTCCTCGACCGTAAGCCAGCCACCAGGCAGGGGCCGGTGATTCATCCCGGCGAGCAGGGCTGCTCCGCTCGTCCCCCTGCCCTCGAGGTAGTGGCTAACCGCGGTCCGGATGGCTTCCGCGAAGTCGCGCTCGGCGGTGTCCATGGCGTTCCCCGTTAGTTGAAGGCCGGCCGCCGGACGACCCGGATGGGGTTGTCGTCGGGGTTGGCCGGGGGTACCTGTTCGCCGAGCCGCAGTCCGCGCGCCTGGGCCTGGTCACGCCGCGGCAGGGCATCCCCGGGCGGGAGAGGAAGCTCCGGCAGGCCGCAGTAAGCGACTGGGATGGCCTCCCTGCCGTCCCTGCGGGAGGCGAAGAGAAAGCCCTGGCCACACGAGGCGAGCATCTTCAGCCGGTTCGGATGCAGCCGGTAGGCCTCGACCGCGCGGGTAGACACGACGCCGGTCGGCTCGATGGTCGCGAGGGCGCCCGGCCCCTGCTGGACCGTGTGCTCGAGCCTGGGCCGCGTCCCGAGGGACCGCGCCAGCCTCTCGCAGAGCTCTGGGCTATCGAGGGCGAGGATGTCCTTCGTGCGGGTGTTGTCCCAGACGGCCTGGGCGAATTCCCTCGAGACGAGCTCTAGGTCGGCGAGCGACTGGTGGGAGAGGGTAAAGAGGATGTTCGCGTCCCGGAGCTTGTTCAGGGAGTCGATGATGGACAAGTCCGCGAAGGTCCCGAACTCGTCCACGCTGACCGAGAAGGGTCTCTGGTTCCGGGAGCGGCGGAAGACCTGGCGAAGCGACGCCTCCTGCTGCAGGTCCATGAGCATGACCTTGCCGAGCGCCGGCGCCTGGATCTTGAAGAGGTTGGAGGGGAGCTGGACGTAGACGAGCTGGTTCTTCTCGAGGACCTCCTCGAAGACGAGGTCCGGGGCGTAGGCATTCACGAGCGGCGACTGGTAGCGGTCGACGGCGCCGAGGAGCCCGGAGAGCGACGACGCGACATCCTTCCCGAGCGACAGGACCTGCGCGCGGATCTCGTCAGCGGCCTCGCGGTCCTGGGACCTCTCGAGGCATCGCTTGAGGGCCGAGTTCCAGCTCGAGTTCGGGGCTGAAAGCCCTCGGATGCATACCGAGACGTCCCGGAGGTTGAAGGGGATGCCGACACCGTCGTCGTCGACCATGCCGTGGAGGAGGCGGCACAGGCGGGTGAAGGCGAGAAACGCCTGGGTCTTGAAATAGGGGTTCTCACCCAAATCGAAGAGGGAGAAGACGCGCTCGGCCATGGCGAGGACGTCGCCCCCGGGCTCGTCGTGGGTCCGCGGCGACACGTGGACGAGGTTGTAGGTGTGGGAAAAGAGGACGGGCCTGTTCCAGGCCGGCAGGCTGAAGACGCGCAGGTCGGCGAGTCGCCCGGACGCGTTCGCGATGCTCCGCATCATCCAGGCGTTCTCGGTGGAGCCCTTCGCATCGATGACGAGGACCCCCCGCCCCATGAGCGCGTCCTGCAGGACCTGCGGCCAGAGGATGCTCGTCGTCTTTCCGGAGCCCGTCTTGCCAAGGACGTGGCGCCCCATGCTCCGCTCCGAGGGGGAGAGGTAGACGGGTCTCCAGGAGAGCCCCCACGGGGGGAGCAAGCGCTTCCGTGGGTTGAGTCCGACGAAGGTGTGGCCAGGGGGACCCTTGAAGAAGTGTTCGATCGGGTTGAAGTCGCGGAGCGGGAAGCGAAGCCCCCGGAGGTCGTCGTCGAGGGTCGTCATCCTCCGCGTGAAGCGGGTGTTCCGCAGGACGGCGGCCTGGCGGGCGAGGACGAGAAGACCGACGGCCCCGAGGGCCACCGCCGAGCCCCAGAGCCAGGGGTGGGCGGTCAGTGTCGCGTTGACCGGGCCGAGCTCGTGGGAGAGCGCAAACACCGGCGAGTGCCTTCCGAGCCGAAGGCGCCGCATCACGTGGACGAGGGCGTAGCCCGAGACGAGAAGGACGAGGAGGATCGCGGCACGGGGAGCGATGGCGGGCGGTCGTGGTTGCATGCCTCGGGGCACTGCAACGGGCGTGACAGCCTGAAGGGAACAGCGGGAAACGCCCTCCCGGCGTCGCATCTGACGGGTTCTCCCTCGCACGGACGTCACTCCGGGGCGAGGGAGTGCCAGTTTTGGCGTCCGGGCGTCAGTATTGGTATTTCGTACTGTGAGAGCTTCCGATGACCATGCGCTTCCAGCGGCCGATGGAGTTCACCGACGAGGTACACACCGGCGATAGCTTCATCGAGAAGCGCCAGTGGGTGCCCCGCGGCCACTACCGTGCGACAGGGAGGAGCCCGCAGGCGGTCCGCGTGGTCCGCGAGGGTCAGCCGCCAGCCACCTTGCGCCTGCTCACCAGCCAGACCTACCGCATCGGCCGGAACAGCGACTCGCACCTCTGGTTCCCGCACACGGACGTGTCGAGGCTTCACGGGCTCCTGTACTTCATTCCGGAGATCTCTGGCTGGGCGTTTCGCGACCCGATGAGCACGCTGGGAACGTTTGTCCGGGGGCCTGAGGACGGGGAGAAGCGGCAGGTCCCGCACAACGAACCCCTGGGAATGTCCGCGGGCCAGACGCTCGAGCTCGCCGGCCCGCACAGCCGGCTCGAGTTCCTGGCGGACGTCCCGCGGGACGTACCCGGGAACTACGTTTGGCGATCGGTCGCGGGCCAGTACCTTGAGAGTCACGTCCTGGAGGCTGCCCGGAAGCAGGGGCCCGTCTTGCTCTTTGGGCCCTCCGGCTCCGGGAAGACGTTCCTCGCGCAGAGGATCCACGAGCTCAGCCGGCGACCGGGTCCCTACGTGGAGATCAACTGCGGCCGGATGCCCACGGACGCGACCCAGTTCCAGAGCGAGCTCCTCGGTCATGTGAAGGGGGCCTACACGGGGGCGTTCGGCCGACGAGTGGGAGCGCTCTTCCATGCCGACGAGGGAACGCTCTTCCTGGACGAGGTGGAATCGCTGCCGAAGGAGGTCCAGGTCTTCCTTCTTGACTTGCTCGAGGGCAAGGGCGAGCTGCGCCCGCTCGGTGCCGAGAAGGGGCTTTCTCGCCCCGACGTGCGCTTCATCTGCGCCACGAAGGTCCCGCTCGACGAGTCGACGCTGCGCGAGGACCTCGTGAACCGGCTCGTTCGGGGGCACCGGATCGTCATCCCGACCTTGGCCGAGAGACGTGCGGACATCCCGGTCCTCGTCGAGTTCATCCTGAGCGTCATCCGGCTCGAGACCGGGGCGGACGCGACGGTGACGGACGAGGCGATAGAGTTCCTCTCGGCGCAGAGCTGGCCGGGTCACGTGCGGCAGCTGAAGGACGCGCTCTACAGCGTGACAGACGGCCACCAGGGGCAGCCGGTGGTGCTTGAGGTGAAGCAGTTCCGCGATTACCTCGAGTCGGAGCGCGTCGTCCGCGGCAGCCGTACTCCGCGAAGCTCCATGGTGAGCGAGGCACTGGCTCCGGTCCAGGCACCGGTCCCGTCGACGCCCACGACGAGGATGCGGCCGAAGGACATGACGCGCGAGGACGTCGAGGCCGCTCTCGCCGCCTCGGGCGGGGTCATGAAGCGGGCAGCGACGCTGCTCGGCTGCTCGCCGACGACGCTCCGGGAGCTGAGGAGAAGGTTCCGGCTTCCGCCCCGCTGACCGACAGCCACCCCTCAAACTGCGCGCTCGAGCCTCTCCAGGATGGAGCGCATCGCCGCGAGAGACGCCGGGTACTCGGGCAGGTCCGTGCGCTGGTCGGTGTCGAACACGTGGCGAGCCCGCTCGATCGACTTCAGCGCCTCACTGACGAAGCTTCGAATCGTGGCGACGTCGCCGGGGCCCAGGACGAGCGAGCGAGACGTCTCGCGCCTGGGACTTCTGGCGTTCGCGTTCGCTGTGGGGAGGCCAGTGACCTTGCGAAGGCCCGCGTTCGCTTCCTCGAACGTGACGGCGCGCATGGCGGCCGGCCGCTTCCCCTGAAGGGTCTCGCGCCAGGCGGCCAGTGCCTCGTTCACGGAGGTGGCTCGTCCGGCAGTGAGGACGAGGAACACGACCTCCGGGGCAAAGCCGTCAGGGTACTGGGTGAGGTAGTGCGTACGGCGGCCGTCCGCCGCCGGGTCGCCCAGGAAGGTTTGGTACCGCGCCGCCTTGGAGACCGTCGCTCCGGGAGCGTTCGCCTCGCCCGGCGAGATCTGGTGGGTCCCCGTCTCGCATTCGAGGAACAGGCGGCGCCGCTGCAGTGGAAGCTCGAGAACCGCGTCCGGCTGGATGACGCGCTGCTGCCTTCGCCCCTCGCGCATCTCCCACTCGCCCCAGACAAGGCGAACGCGATCCGAAGGGATCCACAGGAACGAAGGATGGGCGGCCCTGGGGCATCGGGCTCCGTTTTGCCACAGGGCCAGCAGGAGCTCGTTCAGCTGAATCAGGTGCTCGAGGAACTGGGCGCCGACGTCGTGCTTCGGCAGCTCCGGGAGGCCAGGGGACCTTGCGAGGGCGGCGGGGAGACCGTGTGCCGTCGCGGCCCAGACTGCCACTCGGTCGCCATCGTAGGTACGAAAGGCTCGTCGCCGCACGAAGGCTGGCTGACCGTCCTCCCGGGAGAGCTTGAGGAGGCGCCGGTATGCCACGGAGGCATGCTTTCCTGGGAATGCCAGGCGGTGGACCTGGTCCGCCGTCAGGAAGCGAGCAATGACGAGCAGCCCAAGAAGATCCCGGTCCCTGTCCGTCAGCCTCGCGGCTGGCCCAGCCCTTGTCGCCGGCTTGTTGACGTGGCCGAGATCGCCGAACGCGAGCTGCCCGGACATCTCACCAACCCCGCCGCCCGGTCACGGATACGCCTGCCAGGCCCATGGCCCCCTCGAACTCGAATACACACCCACCCCTCTTCAAGTTCTGTGGATGGCTTCCAGAATCACTCGAGCCCCCCGCCCCGCCCCCGTTTGAAACCCCAGAAGTTGCACAGGAGCCCGAACCGACCACCCTTTCACAACGTTTTTCGTTGGGAGAGGGTGGTCGGTTCGGGCGACCCCGGCGCCGCGCTTCCTTGACCACCTCACGGGGGCGGGGCGGGAGGCTCGGATTCACAAGTCTTTCGAGGGAACCCCTGCCGAAGTGGGCGCCAATCCGCTTGCATGAGACGGGGTCGAAGACGGCGAGGCATACCGGTCGGCAATTCTCTTGACGGTCCCCGAGGCAGGGAGGGCAGCGTTGCCCCCAGGATCGACCCGACCTCACGAATCAAGCTCCTCCACCAGTGCCTCGAGCAACTGAAGTAGGGCGGCCCGTTCATCTGGAGGAGCGCCATGGAGTCGGCCGCGCCGAATGATTAGCTCCTCGCCATCGATGAACAGGGCCAGACGGGCGTGGGTTGTAGACCCAGAGTCTCGCGTTCCTGAGTCGCCGGAGTTCCCTCCCGCCCGACAAAAGGCTTGCACGCGTCGGAAGCTCCAGCGCTCCGAAAGGGCGCGCGCAACGACGCGCGCCGTGCGCTCATCTGCCTTCTTCGGATAGGACTTCAGCGCTTGCGCGTAGAACTTTGCGAACTCGAGAGCCGCCATGAGATCGAGGCGCCTGCGTTCCTTCTTGGGATTGCCAGACGGGAGGCGCCTCGCTTCGCCGCTCTCATCCTGCTCATCCACCAGCAGACCCTGGTGACACGCCTCCTGGATGACCTTCGGGGCTCTCGCGAGCCGAAGAAGCCGCTTGACGCGGTCGATCTCGAGGCCGGTGCGCTTGGACAGGGCTTCGGTGGAGAGACCATGGGCCTCCTGGAACCGGGTGAGACCCAGGGCGGCGTCGAGCGGTGATAGGTCGTCGCGCTGGAGGTTCTCGACGAGAGCGAAGAGTGCCATCTCCTCGTCCGTGACATCGAACTTTTCGTGTGCCGGGATGGTTCCGAAGCGCTCGACGCTCGCCTGATCCTGGCGTTCCGCGTGGGCGAGCAATCGCCGAAAGGCTTCGAGGCGGCGGTGGCCAGCGATGACTTGGTAGCGCCCACCGATCTTGCGCACGGTTATCGGCTGGAGAAGGCCGTGCTCTTGGATGCTGGCAGTCAGTTCCTCGAGCGCGTTCTCGTCCATTTGAGACCGAGGTTGGTGCGGATTCGGGTCTACTAGGCCCAGGGCTATTCGCCATGTTGGTGGCGGCGCTGAGGGATGAGTGAGGGCTGGGATGGATGGGCACATCTTGGCGCTCCTGGCTTGAGTGCGATGGCGTGCCCTCGCACGAAGCGTGCCGAGAGGTGATTCGGGCCTACGCGCTTGACGGGCGCGTCCAGGGGCGGTGCCGTCACACGGGTTGTTCGCCTCTTCGCCGAGGCTCCGCCTGTGCCTCGTAGGCGTGAAAAGGTGACCACCGTCAAGTCTCCGCTGTAACCGGGATCCCAAGAGAATCGCTGGTTGCAGCTTCTCGGGAGAAGTCACTTGTCGGCCCGCGCTTGCCTGTGGTCACGTCACGCCTCCGCATGAAGACACCGCGCGCCATCAAGACCGTCGCAACAAGCAATGAGCGACGGGGAAGCGCGATTCCATGATCAATTGTCAAGCGTGGAACGGAGTCAGTCCCGGCCCGCTCCTCCCCGTAGCGAACGTCGCGACGAAGGATTGTCCGCGCGTACCCAAGCGAGATCCGCAGAGCGTTCACCCACCGTCTGCGGGACCCCAGGTCGAGACCACCGTCCGCAACGTGACGAGGTTCGTGCCCTATATGCCGCGGAGGCGAGGTCGAATGAACCGCCACAGTTGTCTCTTGGTAGTGGCCGCCCTTGCGCTGGCAGTCGCCAATCCAGCGAAAGCGCAGAGTCCGGCGGCAACGCCAAGGTTCAGCCCGCAAGGGGGCACGTACACGAGTATCCAGTACGTCTCCCTCAGCGACTCGACTCCCGGATCGAGCATCTATTACACGACAGACGGGAGCACCCCGACCACGAATTCGACTCACTACACGAGCGGATACATCACCGTAGGAGTCTCGACCACCATCAACGCGATTGCCACAGCGCCAGGCTACGCGACGAGTGCGGTCGGGAGCGCGTCCTATACGATCAATTTGCCGCCGGCGGCGACACCGGGCTTCAGTCCGGCGGGCGGGACATACACATCCACCCAGTGGGTGCTGCCGCACGATGGCACAAGCGGCGCCACCATCTACTACACAACCGACGGAACAACACCAACTGCAAACTCTACGCAGTACACGAGCGGCTATATCACCGTAAGTTCTACTACGACTCTCAAGGCTATTGCGACGGCGCCGGGCTACTCGACGAGCGCGGTTGGGAGCGCAACCTATACGATCAACCTGGCGCCTGCCGCGACGCCGAGCTTTAGCCCATCCACGGGAACATACACGAGCACCCAGTACGTCTTGCCCAGTGACGGCACCTCCGGGGCCAGCATCTACTACACGACAGATGGGTCGACTCCGACGACGAGCTCAACGCACTACACAAGCGGGTACATCACGGTAGGAGCAACCACGACGATAAAGGCCATCGCGACAGCGAGTGGTTACTCGACCAGCGCAGTCGGAAGCGCGACCTACACGATCAACCTGGCGCCTGCTGCGACGCCGAGCTTCAGCCCGGCCGCGGGGACATATACGAGCATCCAATACGTCTTGCCTAGTGACAGCACCTCCGGCGCCACCATCTACTACACGACGGATGGGACCACTCCGACCACCAACTCTACTCAGTATACGAGCGGATTCATCACGGTTGGTGCCACCGAGACGCTCAAGGCGATTGCCACCGCTCCAGGTTATTCGACGAGTGCCGTAGGAAGCGCGACCTACACGATCAACCTGGCGCCTGCCGCGACACCGAGCTTCAGCCCGGCCGCGGGGACATATACGAGCATCCAATACGTCTTGCC
>DATJZG010000051.1:0-47337 GCA_035499295.1 Anaeromyxobacteraceae bacterium | reverse complement strand
GGATCCCTCGCCGTCCTGGCGGAGGCGTGCGACGAGCTCGGGATCCGCGCGCTCCTCTGCTACGGGGCGACCGAGCGGAACTTCGGCATCGAGGAGGCCCGCCGGGGACTTGCCGAGTGCCGCCGCCTCCCGGCCTCGCTGCTCACCCGGGGAATGGTGGGCCTGCACGCGAGCTTCACGGTTTCCGACGAGACCTTGCGGGAGGCCGGGGAGCTCGCCCGCGACCTGGGGACGGCCGTGCACGTCCACGTCGCGGAGGACCTCGCCGACGTGGCGGACGCCAGGGCTCGCGGCGCCAGGGGGCCGCTCGAGCGGATGCTGGCGCTCGACGCCCTCCCGCCCGGCTCCGTCCTCGCCCACGGGGTCCACCTCGGCCGGGAAGAGGTCGAGCTCGCCTCCTCCGCCGGGCTCTGGCTCGTCCAGAACCCTCGCTCCAACGAGGGGAACCGGGTGGGCTACCCCCGCTTCCTCGGCCACGCCAGACGGGTGGCGCTCGGGACGGACGGCTGGGACGCCGACATGGGAGCGGAGGAGTCGGCGCTCTTCCGGCTCGCGGCCGCCCATGGCGACGAGAAGGCTGCCGGCCGGCTGGCGGCGGGCCAGGCCCTCGTCGCCGAGGCCTTCGGCGCCGCCCGATCGCCCCTGGCCCCGGGAAGCTTGGGGGACGTGGTCGTCCGCGAGCGGGGCGTGGTGCGGCACGTGGTGGTGGACGGGCGGGTGGTGGTGCGGGATGGGCGTCTCCAGGCCGCCGACATGGCGGCCGTCGCCGTCGCCTCGGAGAGCGAGGCGAGGCGTCTTTGGGGTCGAATGGCGGAAGTCGCCTAGCGGGCAGGTTTTCTTCGGAGAAGGAGCACGACATGGCGCGCCTGGGGCTGGAACGAAAAGTGGTGGACCGCGGAACCTACGAGCGCACGCTCGGCCGCTTCCGCGACGCCGGGGTACTGCTCCCCACGCTCGGAGAGGTCCAGGATCCGTCGACGGTGCCCGCCGCCATCCGCGCGCGGCTCGCCTCGATCGACCCGGATGCCGCTCACCCGCTCAACCTGTTCCGCGTGCACTGGTTCAACGACGAGAGCCGCCGCGGCCTCTCGGCGGTGCCCGGGCACCTCGAGCTCCCCCCCGCCCTGACCGGGGTGAGGGCTCGGATCGTCCTCGCACTCGGGGACCGCTTTCCCATGATCCAGGCGCACAAGGTGCTCGCCGCCTACGGCTGCCTCGTCCCGCGCGTGGTGACGGGCCAGTTCGACCCCACCCGGCACCGCGCGGTCTGGCCGTCCACCGGCAACTACTGCCGGGGGGGGGTCGCCATCTCCCGCATCCTCGGCTGTCGGGGCGTGGCGGTGCTCCCCGAGAACATGAGCAAGGAGCGTTTCGACTGGCTCGACCGCTGGGTCTTCGACCCGGGCGACATCGTCCGCACGCCGGGATCCGAGAGCAACGTCAAGGAGATCTACGACGCCTGCGCCGCGATGGACCGCGACCCGCAGAACATCATCTTCAATCAGTTCTGCGAGTTCGGGAACTACCTCGTCCACCGCACCGCCACCGGATCTGCCCTCGAGCGGCTGTACCGCTCGCTCACCCAGGGGCGCAAGGGGGCCAGGCTGGCGGCCTTCGTGTCGGCCTCCGGCTCCGCCGGGACGCTCGCGGCCGGCGATCACCTGAAGCAGGCCTTCGGCGCCAAGATCGCGGCCGTGGAGGCCGCGGAGTGCCCCACCCTCCTCTGCAACGGCTTCGGCGAGCACAACATCCAGGGGATCGGCGACAAGCACGTTCCCTTCATCCACAACGTCATGAACACCGACGTGGTCACGGCGGTGAGCGACCGGGCCACCGACACGCTCTTCGTCCTCTTCAACACCGAGGTGGGCAGGCGCTACCTTGCGGAGCGGCGCGGCCTCGACGGAGCGGCGGTGGCCGGGCTCTCCCACCTCGGGCTCTCGGGGATCTGCAACCTGCTGGCCGCCGTCAAGCTCGCCAAGTACTTCGACCTCGGTCCGGAGGACGTGGTCCTGTCGGTGGCCACCGACGGAGGGGCGCTCTACGGCAGCGAGGCCGCCAAGTCAATGGAGCGCAGGTTCGGCAACCGCTTCGACGCGGTGGCTGCGGGGGAGACCTGGGCCGGCTCGCTCGCGTCGGCCGGCACCGACAACCTGCTCGAGCTCACCCACCTCGATCGCAAGCGGATCTTCAACCTCGGGTACTTCACCTGGGTGGAGCAGCAAGGGGTGTCGCTCGAGGACTTCAACGCGCGCGCCAGCCAGTCCTTCTGGGACGGGCTCCTCGAGCTCGTCCCAGCCTGGGACGCCATGATCGCCGAGTTCAACGCGAAGAGCGGCGCGGCCGCCCCGCTCGCCTCATGATCCTGGGCGCAGTCCGCTTCGCCTGTCACGGGTGCGGGGCCGTGGTGGACGCGGTCCGGGCCCTTCCGTTTCGCTGCCCCAACGCCGGAGAGCGAGGGGTCGACCACGTGCTCGTCCCCGGCGGCGGCGGGGCGGAATTTGCTCGCTCGGCCGAGGAGAACCCCTTCCTGCGCTACCGGGCCCTCCTGTCGCCGTACCGGGTGGCTCGGGCGGGCGGGCTCTCCGACTCCGCCTACGGCGAGCTGGTCGAGAGGCTCGACTCGGCGCTCGTCTCGGTCGACGGGCGCGGCTTTCGCACCACTCCCCTTCGCCTTCAGCCCGCGCTGGCGCGCTCGGCGGGCGTGCCGGGCGACCTGTGGGTGAAGGACGAGACGGGGAACGTCTCCGGCTCCCACAAGGCCCGCCACCTCATGGGGGTGATGCTCTACCTTCGGGCGCTGGAAGCGGCCGGCCTTCCCGCCGGGGAGGGCATCCGGGCGCGCCGGCTGGCGATCGCCTCCTGCGGGAATGCGGCGCTGGCGGCTGCGATCCTGGCGCGGGCCGCCGACTGGCCGATCGATGTCTTCATCCCGCCGAGCGCGAGCGCGGCGGTGGTGCGGCGCCTGCGGGACCTGGGCGCGGGCATCGCGGTCTGCGAGAGGCGCGCCGGCGAGATGGGCGACCCCTGCTACCTGCGCTTCGCCGAGGCGGTGGCGGGAGGGGCCATCCCCTTCGGCGTGCAGGGCACGGCGAACGGCCTCGCCGTCGAGGGCGGCCGGACGATGGCCTTCGAGCTGGCCGACACCCTGCGGGCCACGGGTGCGACCCCGGAGACCCTCTTCGTGCAGGTGGGCGGCGGCGCTCTCGCGAGCTCCCTCGCTCAGGGGCTGGCGATCGCTGTGGCAGCAGGGGTCCTGCCCCGGGTCCCGCGCCTCTTTGCGGTCCAGACAGCCGCCTGCGCTCCGCTGGAGAGGGCGGTCCGTCTCGCGCGGGGGGTACCGCTCTTCGAGGCCGCGCGCTCCCGCTCCCGCTTCATGTGGCCCTGGGAGGGGACCCCGACGAGCCTCGCGGACGGGATCCTCGACGACGAGACCTATGACTGGTGGGCAGTCACCGACGGCCTGCGCCGGAGCGGGGGCGGCGTCGTGGTCGTGGAGGAGGACCAGGTGGAGCGGGCGAGAGGTCTCGCCGAGCGCGACACCGGCGTCCGCGCCTCGGCCACCGGGACGGCCGGGCTCGCCGGGGTCCTCGCTTCGCCCCCGGCCGGCGGCGCGGCGGTGATATTCTCCGGCGCTGCTCGCTGAGAGGCCGCCGCCCGACTGCCGCCCCCTCTTCCGGAGGAACTCGACATGGCTTTGAGCCCGCCCAAGACCCCCGAGGCCGGCGGCAGCGGAAGCGGCAACCCCTACAAGGACGAGATCATCGTCTCCTGGCCCGAGCTGCACCGAGACGCCCGCTACCTTTGCCACCTGCTCCACGACCTCGGCGACTGGAAGGGCATCATCGCCATCACCCGCGGCGGGCTGGTCCCCGCCGCCCTGGTCGCCCGCGAGCTCGACATCCGGCTCATCGACACGGTGTGCGTGGTGAGCTACGGCGGCGGCACGGCGGAGAAGGTCCAGGGGGAGCTGAAGTGGCTGAAGAGGGTGCAGGGAGACGGAGAGGGGTGGCTCCTCATCGACGACCTCGTCGACACCGGTCGCACCGCCAAGGCGGTGCGCGAGGAGCTTCCCAAGGCCCACTTCGCGACCCTGTACGCGAAGCCGCTCGGCAGGCCCATCGTCGACACCTTCGTGAAGGAGTTCAGGCAGGAGAAGTGGATCTACTTCCCCTGGGACATCGACTACCAGTTCGTCTCTCCCATCCGGAGCCGCCCGGGCGAGAAGTGAGGGGCCGGCGGGCCGCCGCGAACGGGTGAGACCGGCCGCCGCCGGTGCGCCCCATGTGGGCGTCGCCGCCCCATCGCTCCGACGGTACCTCCTCGTCGCATGCGCCCGCGGCTACGCAGAGAGGGCGATCCTGGCCGAATCGGCGGCGCGGGACGCCCGTGATCGCGGAGACCGCCAACGGGCGGCTCGAGCGCCCGAGCGATCCCTGCGCCATCGTCATATTCGGGGCCACCGGCGACCTCACCAAGCGCAAGCTCCTCCCCTCGCTCTACAACCTGGTCTGCAACGGCCTGCTCCCGAGCGAGTTCGCCTTCGTGGGCGTGGCGCGTCGGACACTCACCGACGCCGGGTTCCGGGAGGCGATGGGGCAGGCTCTCCGGGAGTTCGCCACGCGGCCGGTGGAGGCCCGGGTCTGGGACGACTTCTCCTCGCGCCTCCACGCGGTCACCGGCGACCTCGACGACCTCTCCACCTACCGGCGGCTGGGCGAGCGGCTGGCGGAGCTCGACCGGGAGCACCGCACCGGCGGGAACGCCCTCTTCTACCTGGCCACGCCGCCCGACGCCTTCGCCCCCATCGTCGAGCGCCTGGGAGCGGCGGGCCTCACCGCCGAGGACGGAGGACGCTGGCGCCGGGTGGTCGTCGAGAAGCCCTTCGGGCGCGACGCGGACTCGGCCCACGCCCTCGACGAAGCGCTGAAGCGGGTGCTGCGCGAGGAGCAGATCTTCCGCATCGACCACTATCTGGGGAAGGAGACGGTCCAGAACATCCTGGTGTTCCGCTTCGCCAATGGCATCTTCGAGCCCATCTGGAACCGCCGCTACGTGGACCACGTCCAGATCACGGTGGCGGAGGAGATCGGCGTCGAGGGGCGTGGCCTCTCCTACGACCGCGCCGGCGCCCTGCGGGACGTGGTGCAGAACCACGTCTTCCAGCTTCTCGCGCTCGTCGCCATGGAGCCGCCCTCCTCGCTCGGCGCCGAGGCGGTGCGGGGCGAGAAGACGAAGGTGCTCGAGGCGGTGCGGCCCATGTCGCACGAGGAGATCCTCCAGTGGGCGGTGCGTGGCCAGTACGGCGAGGGGTTCATCGACGGGCACAAGGTGTCCGCCTACCGGCAGGAGCCGGGCGTTCCGCCGGCCAGCATGACAGAGACCTACGCCGCTCTCCGCCTCCAGGTGGAGAACTGGCGCTGGGCCGGCGTACCCTTCTTCGTCCGATCGGGCAAGAGGCTCGACCGCCGCCACAGCAGCGTGTCGATCCAGTTCAAGGCGCCACCGCTCACCCTCTTCCGCGGGGCGGGAGTGGCGGAGATCGAGCCCAACCGCCTGGACCTGCACATCCAGCCGGACGAGTCGATCGCCATCCAGATGAAGGCCAAGCGGCCGGGCTCGTCCATCCGGCTCGCCCCCGTCCAACTCGCCTTCAGCTACCTCGACTTCGGCCCGTTGCCCTCCGCCACCGGATACGAGCGCCTGCTCTACGACGCCATGGTGGGCGACTCCACCCTCTTCCACCGCGCCGACGAGGTGGGAGCGGCTTGGCGCGTCCTGACGCCGGTCCTGGACCTGTGGGCGAGCCTTCCCGCTCGGGACTTCCCCAACTACCCGGCCGGAAGCGACGGCCCGGAGAGCGCCCGGGAGCTCCTGCGCCGCGACGGGCGGCGCTGGGTGGACCTCGAGTGACCTCGAGCCACGCCGACGGCCGCGAGCGACTCCCCCCCTTTCGGCTCAGTCGTGCGTCATCCACGCTTCCCAGGCGGCGCCCACGAGGAGCGGTCCTCCGGGGAGCGTGGCCTGCGACTCCACCGCCTCCCCGAGCGCCAGGCGGACGAGAATCGCGGGAAGGTTCGGGCCGGGGGACGCGAAAAGGTGCACCCACGCCGGGAAGCGCGCCTCCACCCGCACGAACTGGTACTCGCCGGACGGGTCCCGGAGCAGATCGATCTCGACAGGGCCCCGGAGCCGCGTCTGGCGGACGAAGGCGAGCACCCGTTCCTGCAGGGCCGCGTCCTGGGCGGCGACGCCCACCCAGCGCTGGGACTGGCCCTCGGCGTCGATCTTCCTGAGCGCCACCAGGCCGGCGACGCCTCCCGCGCCGTCGCCGACCACCGCCACGGCGTAGGCGCCGTTCTGCGCCCCCCCGCCCGGCGGGTGTCCCGGGAGTCGCGCGGCCGTCCTCAGCAGCTCGAGCTGGGCGGCGGTGGGAAGGAACGTTCGGACCCCGATGGCCGCGAGGTCCTTCTCGATGGCCAGGAAGGCGATCGTGTCGGCCGAGCGCGCCGGGAGGAGCACGTCCACCGGGCAGCGGCTCCTCAACTCCGAGAGCCGCTCCACGAAGGCCGCCCCGTCCTCCGGTGGTGGAGCGGAGAGCACGTTCCAGAGAGAAAGGTCGGCGGCCCGGAGCCGGGCCGCGTCCTTCTCGGCGGCGATCCCGACGACGCGATCGACGAAGCCCTTGGCCGCGCGAAACGAGCGCGCGACCGAAACCCCGGGGCTCCCCGCCCCGGGCTCAATGGTCGCGATCGCGACGGTGCACCGTCGCGGCGACGTGGTGGAAAGCACAGGACCCCTCCCGCGTTCCATTCAGCCGACGGTCCGGACCGCGCCCGGCCAATCGTTTGTGCTCACACAGTAACACACCCCGCCGGGGTGCCGCAGGCCGCGAGCACGTGACGCCAAGGCCTTCACCCCGACGGGTGTCCCCGGGATCCAGGTTTCGCGGAGGCTTTGCTCGAGGTCAATGACAGCGCGACGTTCTGCCGCTCGCGCCCGACCCTAGCGACCCTCGTCGTCCGGGCGAGTCTGGGCGGCGTGCCAGTCGAGGAAGGCCCCGTCCATGCCTTGAATGTGCTCCAGGAGCCAGCGGCGGAGCTCGGCCATCCGCTCCGCTCCGCCCGGGTCCCCGGCGGCGTGCCCGGCCTGGATGGCGCGGATGTCGCTCATGAGCCGGACGTGTTCCGCTGCGTGGGCGCCGGCCCGCGGATAGCCGAGCTGCCTCATGAGGCGCTCCTCGGTGCGGAAGTGCGCCAGGGTGAAGTCGACGAGGCGCGTGAGGGTCTCCTCGGCGAGGGCGCGCTCGCTGCCCCCGGTCACCAGCTGCCCGAGGAGATCGACGAGGCTCCCCTGCACGCGGTGGTGGACCTCGACCGCCTCCAGCGCGCCCGGCACGTCGTCCATCTCGCCCTCCTCCTCGAAGGGACGAGGCTCAGGCCGTCTTCACCCGGGCCGCGTCCTGCAGCCCCAGCTCCTCGATGGCCATCTCGCGCATGCGGTACTTCTGCACCTTGCCGGTGACGGTCATCGGGAACCCGTCCACGAACTTCCAGTAGCGGGGGATCTTGTAAGTGGCTATCCGGCCTTTGCAGAAGTTTCTTAGCTCCTCGGCGGTGAGCTGGGCCCCCGGCCGGAGCTTCACCCATGCCATGAGCTCCTCTCCGTATTTCCGATCGGGGACCCCGATGACCTGCGCATCCGCGACCTCAGGGCGGGTAAACAGGAATTCCTCCACCTCGCGCGGGTAGATGTTCTCTCCGCCGCGGAGCACCATGTCCTTGATACGTCCCACGATGTTGACGTAGCCGCCCTCGTCCATGGCCGCGAGGTCGCCGGTGTGCATCCAGCGCGCGGCGTCGATGGCCTGTCGGGTGGAGTGCAGGTCGTCCCAGTACCCCAGCATCACCGAGTAGCCCCGCGTACAGAGCTCCCCGGCGGTGCCCCGCGGGACCGTGCGACCGGTTCCCGGGTCGACGATCTTGATCTCCACGTGCGGGTGCACGCTGCCCACCGTGGAGACGCGCCGGTCGAGCGGATCGTCCACCCGGCTCTGGGTCGAGACCGGGGAGGTCTCGGTCATCCCGTAGCAGATGGTGATCTCCGGCAGGTGCATGTCCTTCTGGACCCGCTTCATCACCTCCACCGGACACGGCGAGCCGGCCATGATCCCGGTCCGCAGGCTCGAGAAGTCTGTCGTGGCGAAGTCGGCGTGATCGAGCTCGGCGATGAACATGGTGGGCACGCCGTAGAGCGAGGTGCAGCGCTCCGCTTGCACGGTCTGCAGCACCCGGGCGGGCTCGAAGCTCTCGCCCGGGAACACCATGCAGGCCCCGTGGCTCGTCGCCGCCAGGTTCCCCATCACCATCCCGAAGCAGTGGTACAGAGGGACGGCAATGCAGATGCGGTCCTCCTCGCTGTAGCGGAGGGTCCGCGCCACGAAGTATCCGTTGTTGAGGATGTTGTGGTGCGAGAGGGTGGCGCCCTTCGGGAACCCGGTCGTCCCGCTGGTGTACTGGACGTTGATGGGGTCGTCGGACTGCAGGGTCCGCTCGATGAGGTCGAGCTCCTCCTCGCTCACCTTCTTCGACTCCTCCGGGAGCGAGTGCCACTCGTGGTCGATGACGAGCGTCTGCTTGTGCTCCGGACAGCGCTCCTCCACCTCGCGCACCATGGCGAGATAGTCGGCCCCCCGGAAGCCGGCGGCGGTGACGAGCAGCGAGATGCCCGACTGCTTCAGCACGTGCTCGAGCTCGTGAGCGCGGTAGGCGGGGTTGATGTTCACGAGTATGGCGCCGAGGCGCGCCGCCGCGTACTGGAGCACCACCCACTCGAAACGATTCGGCGACCAGATGCCGATCCGGTCGCCCTTCTTCACCCCGCGCGCCAGCAGGGCCCGGGCGACCGTGGAGGTCTGCTGCCAGAGCTGCCGGTAGGTCGCCCGGTAGCTCTGGTGCGGGACGACGACCGCCTCCCGATCGGGGAACCTCTCCACCGTGCGCCGCAGGTTCTCGCCAATGGTCTCGCCCAGCAGCGGGACGTCGCTCGCGCCGTGGACGTAGGAGGGAACGGACATGGGGGGTCCTCGTCGAAAGGGGGGCGAGCCTACTGCCGCACGCGACGGGTGGGTAGACGCGCTGCGTCGGAAGCCGATATCAGGCGCCCCGCCGGAGGCGGCTCTCCGCCCCTCTCGCGATGGCCATCGCGGCCGCGGCGCAGAGCGATCCCCACAGCGCTCCCCCCACGACGTCGAGCGGCCAGTGGACCCCGACGTACACCCGGCTCCACGCCACCCCGGCTGCGATGGCGTAGAAGGCCGGCCACAGGCCCGGCCACGCCGCCGTCCCCACGAGCGCCATGGCGAAGAAGTTCGCCGCGTGCAGGCTGGGGAGCGACCCGACGTCGGCCGCCGGAGCGATCCAGCGGACCGACCCGGGCGGCAGGACGAACACCGGCCGGCCGCGGGCCAGCAGCGGGCGCAACACCTGTGACCCGAGGCCGTCGGAGAGAGCCAGGGCGAGCGCCAGGGCGAGGAGCCAGCGCCAGCGCGCCGGCGCGCGCCAGAAGGCGAGCGCGGCGGCGAGCGCGAGCCCGACCACGGCTCCGAACCAGGGGCTCGACAGAGCCTGCGCCAGGGCGTCGACCCATCTGCCCCCGTCCACGTTCACGGCGTGGAAGGCGCGCTCTTCCCAGGCGAGGTGGTGGTCGGCGATCACGGTCTTGAGCCTAGCGCAGGGAGCGGTAGATTGACGAGGGTGCCCGCTCTCCCGCGGGCACGGGGAGCCTGATGCGGCGAGCGGCGGGCGCATTCACGGTCTTTCTCGCGATGGCGGCCTCGCAGGCCGGCGCTGCAGGGCCTCACGGCTGGCTCGAGGTTTCGCCGCCCGTGAACTGGAACCGCCCCGGAGCGAGGATCCCGCGCGCCCCGGCCCCGGCGGGCGACCCCCCCACCGCCGAGCGCTGCCGCGGAGGAGTGGCACGCCCGGCGGAGAACGCCCTGGAGCGGGAGGTGACCCGGGCGGGCTGGACCCTCTTCGGCGGCGCGGAGGCAAACGGGCGGACTCGGATGGTGAGCGGGTGCACGAGCGTGGACGGGATGTGTCGCCCGCTCGGGTATCAGGTCTTCGTGTTCGTCGACGGCCGCTTCGCCGGAACGCTGTCGCCGAGGCCCATGGACTCCCGCGCCGACGGAAGCGTGCGGGTCGGGCGCCTCCTCTCGTCCCGGGCCGTCTCCGCCGAGATGGCGCGCTACGCCGCTGCCGACGCGCTCTGCTGTCCGTCGCGCGTCTCGACGGTGCTCTACGAACTGCGCGAGACCGCCGGCGGCCCGCTCCTCGTCCCGACGAGCGTCACCACGGCACCCGAGGCGACCTCTCCCGCGGGGGCCTGCGGCGCGGCCCCGACGGCGACCTCCCCGCGACCGCCCGTCGCGGCCCGCGGAGACTCCTGCGGCAACGGAGCCTCGTCTCGCTAGGGACCCGCCCGCCGTCGAGCCCCGAGACCCACTTGGCCCTCGCCCGCCCTCCTCCCCCCGGGCATGATGTCGTAGCGAAAGCAAAGGAGGGCGCATGAAGGTAGGCGCTCGCAATCGGATCGTGGGGAAAGTCACCGACATCAAGAAGGGCTCGGTGATGTGCCAGGTCGAGGTGAAGGTGTCTGACCCCGCGAGGATGGCGTCGGTGATGACCGTCGATTCGGCGAAAGAGCTCGGCCTGAAGAAGGGGGACCGGGTTGAGGTGGTGGTGAAGGCGGTGAACGTCCTTCTCCTGAAGAGGTAGTCTCGGGCTGGCTCGGGCCCGCGCGAGAGGCTCGGAGCTACCCTCCCCCCAGGGAATCCCTAGCTCCGGTAGTCGGCGTTCTCGGTGATGTACTCGTGGCTCCGGTCGCTGCCGAGGACCTCGCACGCCCCGTCGCCGAGCCCCAGGTCGACCTCGATCTCCACCGCGCGCTCGTGGCGGGGGAAGTCGACCGGCGGCCGGAAGGTGAGCCCGTCCGCCGGCGGCACACTCGCGTACAGCTCCGCCTCCTTCAGCTGACGGTGGAGCCTTTGCTCCATCTTCGCATCGAGGCGCATGGCGCCTCCGCTGAAGATCGGCTCCCCGCCCATCCGCACCCGCACCCGCTCGGGATCGAGCGCCATCCCCGATGGGCCGGCGTACTTGCCGAGCGCCGCGAGGAGCCTCCCCACGTTGGGATCGTTGCCGTTCACCGCGCACTGGACGAGCGGGGAGTTGGCGACGGCCTTGCCCGCCTCCCGGGCGACCCGGTCGTCGGGAGCTCCGCGCACCGCGACGCGCACCACGTGGTGGACGCCCTCGCCATTTCGCACCACGTCCTCGGCCAGATCCCGGCACACGCGGCCGAGCGCCTCGTGGAAGAGGCGGCGCTCGGGGGCCTGGTGCCGCATGGAGGAGACGAGCACCACGGTGTCGGAGGTGCTCGTGTCCGAGTCGACGGTGATGTTGGCGAAGCTCGCCTCCACCGCCTCTGCGAGCGCGAGGCGAAGCTCCTCTCGCGGCACCGCCAGGTCGGTGAGGAGGAAGACCAGCATCGTGGCGAGGTTGGGCTCGATCATCCCTGCGCCCTTGGCGATGCCGACGACGCTTCCCTGGCCCACGACGGCCCGGCGGACCTTCGGATAGAGATCGGTGGTGGTGATTCCCTCCGCCGCCGGGAGGGCGGTGTCAGGCCGCAGGCTCGCCACCAGCCCCGGCAGCGCGGTCCGCATGGGGTCGACGGGCAGCCGCCAGCCGATGACACCCGTGGAGGACGGCAGAACCTCCCGCGCCCCCACCCCGAGCAAGCTCGCCGCGGCCGCCGCCACCTCCTCCGCTGCCTCCACCCCGCCCGGCGCGCACACGTTCGAGATCTTGTTGTTCACCAGGATGGCGGCGAGCCTCGGCTCGGCGAGTCGCTTTCGCCCGACGATGACGGGCGCCCCCGGGAAGGCGTTGCGGGTGAACATGGCCGCGAACGACGGGGTCGGCTCCTCGAGCGCGAGGAGGGTGAGGGTCATCCGGGCCGTCTTCGCCACCTCCGCCGGCGTGAACTCGAAGCGGGTGGTGCCGACGCGAAACCCGAGCGGGAGGGGGGCCTGCGTCTCGAGCCAGTTGCGGTGAGCCTGTCGGCTCTCGAAGGTGAGGTGGGTGCTCGGCATGCGCGCCATCCAACCCCCGCCGCGGCCCTGCGTCAACGTCCGCTCTGCCGGAGGCGAGCCCGGCTCGGAGACGGGCGCTCGCCGTCGCCGCCCCCGTCGGCCTCCCCCCGATGTGGTGGACCCATCGATCTCTTTGCGTTTTCCACCCTTTCATGGGACGAGTTTCGGCTCCCCACCGGAGCACCAGCCCAAATTCCTCAAGCAATCGGAGGCCGTATGAAGCAGATCGTGCGCTCGCTCCTCGCCGTCGTCGCCGCGGCCCCGCTCGCGGTACTCGCCCAGGCACCCTCCATGCCCAGCACCGCCCAGATGCAACAGGCCTCGGACTCCGCCAAGGCGTCCGCGACGAAGGCCACCGGCGATGCCAAGGCTTCCGCCGCGAAGACCGGAAACGCCGCCAAGGCCTCGGCCCAGAGCACCGGCAACAAGTTGACCGATCAGGCGAAGACGGAAGGGAAGAAGCAGGTGAAGAAGGGCGGCGACGCCGCCTCGAAGAAGCTCGGCAGCACCGCCGGCACCGCGGTGGCCCCCGCCGAGAAGGCGGGCGAGGCCGGTGTCGACAAGGGGGTCGACGCCGCTGCCGCCAAGATGGGCGTGAAGTAGGCCCGTTTCGGGCCTCTTGCCTCGAAGGCCGCCGCCCGGGTGAAGCCCGGGGCGGCCGTCCCTTTTCTCCCCGGCCCGCTGGGCCGTTCTCCCAGGGTGGATGCGCCCCCTCGGGGTAGGCGTGCGCCGGAGGGCCGCGGCTGTACCCTTCCCCCATGCCCAGCGAGGGTATGGTGACCGCGCCCCCCGCCTCTCTGGAGGTGAGCCGCGATCCGGACGCCACGCTCCGGGTGCGCCTCGCCGGGACGTGGCGCCTCGAGACCGAGACCCCGAGCCCGGCGGAGGTGGAGGCGGAGCTCTCGCGCGGGAACGTCTCTCGCGTCTCGGTGGACGCGAGCGGCGTCTCCTCCTGGGACAGCGCCCTTGTCGTGTTCCTCGCTCGCCTGGTGGCCGCGTGCCGCGCCCGCTCCACCCCGATCGAGCGCGCCGGGCTGCCGACGGGACTGCAGCGTCTCCTCGACCTGGTCCAGGATTCGGCGACGTTAGAGGGCCGTGCCGAGGGGAGGCCGGCCTTCCTCGAGCAGATCGGCGAGCGCTCGCTCCTGCTCCTCGGTCGGGCGAAAGACACGAACGGGTTCGTCGGCTCGACGACGCTCGCGCTGGCGCGATTCGCCCTGCGCCGCGCCCGGTACCGGTCCGCCGACCTGGGCCTGCTCGTGCAGGGCGCCGGGCCCGAGGCGCTCCCCATCGTGGCGCTCGTGAACTTCCTCGTCGGCATCATCCTGGCGTTCGTGGGGATCACTCAGCTGCGTCGTTTCGGGGCCGAGCATTACATCGCCGACATCGTGGGCATCGCGGTGGTCCGGGACATGGCCGCGCTCATCACCGGCGTGGTGCTGGCCGGGCGCAGCGGGGCCGCCTACGCCGCCCAGATCGCCACCATGCAGGTGACGCAGGAAGTCGATGCCCTGCGAACCCTGGGCATCTCCCCGGTGGAGTTCCTGGTGGTCCCCAGGGTCGTCGCCCTCACCTTGATGATGCCCTTCCTCACGCTCTTCGCCGACGCCATGGGCGTCCTCGGCGGGGCTGCGGTGGGGACGACGATGATGCACCAGGCGCTCGCGGCCTATCTGCGCCAGACCGCCGCCTCCGTCACCAGCGGCGACATCGCCGGAGGGCTCCTGAAGGGCGCCACCTACGGCTCCCTGGTTGCCTTCGCCGGGACGCTCCGGGGAATGCAGGCGGAGAGGAGCTCCGAGCGCGTCGGCGAGGCCGCCACCCAGGCGGTGGTGAGCGGGATCGTCCTCATCATCGCCGCTTGCGGCGTCTACCAGTACGTGTTCTTTCTCTTCGGATGGTGAACGTGGCCGAGGACGTCATCAGCGCGCGCGGCCTGACGATGGCATTCGGCGATCGGGTGGTGATGAGCGAGCTCAACTTCACCATTCGCCGCGGCGAGGTGTACGTGGTCATGGGGGGAAGCGGCAGCGGGAAGAGCACGCTCCTCCGTCATCTCCTCGGACTTCAGGAGCCGGCCCAGGGGGAAATCCTGTACGGGAAGACGAGCTTCACGCGCGCCTCGCCGCCCGAGAGGGAGGAGATGCTGCGCCGGGTGGGGGTGCTCTACCAGAGCGCCGCGCTCTGGACCTCCATGACGTTGGCGGAGAACGTGGCGCTTCCGCTGCAGCAGTTCACCCGGCTCTCCCCGCCGCGGGTGCGAGACGTCGTCGAGCTCAAGCTCGCCCTGGTCGGCCTGCTCGGGTTCGAGGAGTTCTACCCTTGGGAGCTCTCGGGCGGGATGCAGAAGCGAGCCGGGCTGGCGCGCGCCATCGCGCTCGACCCGGAGATCCTCTTCATCGACGAGCCCTCGGCGAGCCTGGACCCGCCCACGGGGAGACACCTCGACCGGCTCATCCTGCAGCTGCAGCGGGCACTGGGCACCACGGTGGTGGTGGTGACGCACGACGTCGCGAGCATCCTGGCCATCGGCACCCGGGCGCTCTATCTCGACGGGGAGAGCAAGCGGGCCATCGCCGAGGGTCCGCCGGCGGAGCTGCGCGAGCGGGGCCCGCCGCAGGTGCGGGCCTTCTTCGGCCAGGGGGAGGCGGTCCACTAGGGAGGTGCCATGGCCCGGAGGTTCAGCCCCAGTCTGGTCGGCGCGTTCGTGCTCGCCGCGGTGATACTTGGCACCGCCGCCTCGGTCTATCTGGGCAGCGCCCGGATCTTCCAGCACAAGGTGAGCTTCGTCGTCGTCTTCGCGCAGGACCTCCAGGGATTGGACGTCGACGCGCCGGTGAAGTTCCGGGGCGTGGCGGTGGGAAGGGTGGCGAGCATCCACCTCTCCATGGGATCCCCCAAGGACCCCCTGCGCGAGCTCTACATGCCGGTGGTCATCGAGCTCTACCAGTCGCGGTTGCGGGAGATGGGGGAGAGGACCGATTTCGGAGACCCCCAGATCGTGCGCACCCTGATCGAACACGGGCTGCGCGCCCGGCTGGCGATCGAGAGCCTGCTCTCCGGGCGCCGCTACGTGGACCTCGACATCGTGCCGAGCGCGCCGCCGGCGCCGCCCCCCCCCATGTCCTTCCCCTACGAGGTCATCCCGGTCTACGTGGAGCCTGGCCTGGCCTCGCTGCAGGCCGACGCCACCAAGGTGCTCGCCAAGCTCCAGGCCCTGGACCTGGAGGGCTTGCTCGTCGATCTGCGCAGCGCCGCCGGGAACGTAGGACGGGCGGCCACCACCATCGACCGGGCCGCGGCGACGCTGGGACGCGCGGGCGAGGCCCTGCCCGCCACCCTCCGGGAGATGGACGAGGCGCTCGCCGCCATCCGGGAGCTGGCCCGCACCCTCGACGCCCAGGTGCCGCCGGTGGCCGCCGACGCGCGCGCCGCCCTGGAGCGGCTGGCCGGGTCGCTCGAGTCGGTCGACCGGGCGGTCCAGGAAGTGAAGAGGTCCTTCGACCCGGGCGCGCCCATCCCGGTGCGCCTGGAGGAGGCGCTGCGCGAGATGACGCAGACGGCGAGATCGATCCGTCTCCTCGTCGACAGCATCGAGCGAAACCCCAGCGAGCTCGTCCGGGGGCGCTACCAGGTGAAGCCATGAAGGTGACGAACGGCGTTCTCCTCGCTCTGGCCCTCGGCACCGAGGCCTGCCTCCTCGAGCCTCACCCGAGCACGTCCCGCTACTACACCCTCTCACCGGAGGTGGCGCCCGCGGAGGCGGGCCGGGCGCCGCTCCCCTCGTTCGGCCTCGGTCCGCTCACGCTCCCGCCGTACCTCGACCGGTCCGAGGTCGTGACCCGGGTCGGGCGGGACCAGCTTTCCTACTCCGGCAACGACCGCTGGGCCGCTCCCCTCCCCCAGCTGCTCGCCCGGGCGCTCGCCGAGGACCTGAGGTTGCTCCTGCCGGCGGGGGAGGTGGTGGCGTGGCCCTGGAGCCGGAGCTCCCCTCCCGAGCTTTCGGCCTCGGTCGACTTCTTGCGCTTCGAGGCGGAGGCGGGCGGCAGCGTGGTCCTGGTGGCCCGCTGGACCCTGCAGCCCGGCGGAGGCGGCCCGGCCCTGGCGACGGGCGAGACCCGCTTCCACGAGCCGTCGACGGCGGACGACGGAGCGGCATCGGCGGCGGCGCTCAGCCGCGGCCTCGCGGCGGTCGCCCGGGACGTGGCCCAGGCGGCCGAGAGGGCCCGAAGCCATTGAGAGCGGGCCAGTGCACCCAAGGCGAACCCCGCGCCGCGGGGTCTCGCCGGACGCTATAAGGGAGCGATGCCGGCCCGTTCCCTTCGCCTCGCCTCACGAGCGGCTGCCCTGGTGCTCACCTCCTGCGGTCCCCTCCACCACGCGGCCGTGCGGCCGGAGCTCCTCGACCCGAGGACCGGAAAGGCGAGCGGGCCGCTCCCCGTCCCGGGCGGCGACCGCCTGCGCGTCGCGGTCTACGGCGACGCACAGGGCAACCGACCGGTCCACCGCGCGGTGGTCGAGGCCATCGCCCGGGAGCACCCGGACCTGGTGATCTTCGCCGGCGATGCCGTCGACTGCCTCCCGGTCGGCCACCTCCCCGACCTAGGCGGCTGGCAGTACCTCGTCCCCCTGTGGCCGCAGTACGTGCGCGGCTACCCGGCGGTGTCGCTCGCGAGCGTCATCCCGTTCCCGGCCGCGATCCACGAGACCCTGCTCGGCCCGGTCGCGCCGCCACGGGACTCGGCGGGGCTGAACGGCTTCCTCGAGGACTCGGCCCCGCTCCGCCGGAGCGTCCCCTATCTCTTCGTCCCCGGGAACCACGACCAGTACCACCGGGCCGATCGCGAGAACTTCGCGCGGTACCTCAGCCCGGAGCGGGGGAAGAGCCGAGAGGCTGACTCGCTCTGGTACTCGGTCGACCTGGGTCGGTGGCGCTTCGTCGTCCTCGACACCGGCAGCGACCTCTTCGGCGACCACGACCCCATGCCGAGCGGGGGAGCGCAGGTCGCCTGGCTCGACCGGGAGCTCGCCGACGCCTCGGAGAAGGGGCTGCGGCCGGTGGTCGTGCTCCACATTCCTCCTTTCTCGTCGGGCCGGGAGGAGGGCGGTGCGCCCTGGGTCGACCGGGAGGTGGTGCAGGGGGTGCTCGACCGGCACCCGGTGGCGCTCGTCCTCTCGGGCCACGTCCACGCCTACGAACGGCTCGAGCGCCCGGGCCATGAGGGCCGGCCGGTCACCTACCTCGTCACCGGGGGCGGGGGCGGGCGCTTCTTCCACTCGCGAGCGGTGCGCGATCCCCGCTCGCGCGTCTTCGTCGAGGAGGTCCGGCACTTCGTGCTCCTCGATCTCGGCCCGGAGGGAATCGACGGGCGGATGATCCCGGTGGAGCTGCCGGCGGGAGGCGACGAGGCGGCCTCGGGACGAAGGCGCCCTTCGGGCGACGAGTTCCGGATCGAGCTGCGGTGAGCGGTGGACGGGCGGTCAGTGGTGGTGGACGAAGTCCCACCGGCCGGTCAGGCCCACTTGCCACATCGACTGGTAGATGCCGGTGAACGGAAACTGCAGTGCCGCCATCCTCGCCTCGACCCCGATCGCGAAGGGATCCGGCCTCCACACCAGCGCCGAGGCCGAGGCCAGGAACCCCACCGTGAGCTGGCTGATGGTGCTCGTGGCGCCGGCGACCTCGGTCCGGACGACGACGTCGTAGATGCCCACGCCCACGCGGAAGCGGAACCAGTCGACGTCCCAGCCCGGGCCGACGACGAACCCCCAAGCCCAGCTGGAGTTGCTCGCGAACACCGTCTGGGAGCCGGTGCCCGGGGTGAACACGTTCACGCTCTTGCCGCTCGAGAGGATGGGGACGTAGGAGATGTCGAAGAAGGGGTGCGTGAAGTGCGGGCCCCGGTAGGCGAAGGTGAGCGCGAAGGCGGGCCCCCCGTTCGACCAGGCGACGTTCGTCGTGTCCTCCGCAGGCCAGGCGAGCTGCCCGTACCCGGCAAAGAGGTCGACTTCCCAGGCCTGGAGCGGCTTCTCCTCCGGCGCGGGCGCGGGCGCAGCGGCGACCTCGGTCTCGGCGCGGACCGCCGGGGCTGCGACGAGCGCTAGGGCGAGGACGAGGCGTCTCACGGGGTCGTGGCTCGGTAAGGGGTGTACGGGGGCGCGGTGCCCACGGCCTCGAAACGCTGGTTCAGGAGGCCGAGGTAGTTGGTGAGGATGCCGTTCGGGACGGCGGTGGTCAGGAAGGCGTCGATGGTGGCCTGGTCGTTGATGGTCCAGAAGCCGACGAAGTAGCCTCCCTGCTGCAGCTGCAGGACGTCGCTCGTCATCGGCCCGCGCGTGTACCGGGGCATCCAGGCGACGCAGGGGACGCCGGTCACGTCGGACGTGGCCTCCTCGACGAGGCAGTGCTGGTTCGAGCTGAACTGCTTCGCGGCGAGCTCCTGCTGGTAGGTGCTGACCGCGCTCGAGTCCGGCAGCCCGATCACACCGCGTTGCCACACCGGGCTGCTGCCGGGAAAGAGGCAGCGCTTGCCGGGCGGCGGCCAGGGCGTGGGATGGCTCGGCGGCGGCGGGCTGCAGCGCACATAGCCGTTGTTGTTCGGGTCGTTGACGTTGTCGGGGTACTCGCCCGGGTTCAGCCCGAGCTCCCCGTCGAGGCCGGTGAGGATCTCGGCCACCGGGAGGATGACGTCGGGGGTCTTGCTGTCGAGGTAGAGCGGGAGAGTGGTCCGGGCGAGGATGTAGTCGATCATGTCGACCACTCGCGGGATGACCTCCCCGTTGCGGAGGCGGCAGTCGGCGAGCAGCTGCTCGTAGGTGTAGTCCTCGACCTGTCCGGTGCAGTAGGCCCCCTGGACCACGCCGGGGTTGAGGCTCAGGTGGAAGAAGACGGGGACGTTGTCCTTGGTGAGCCGGGTGTCGACCTCGAGGTAGTCCCCGCCGAGTTGGGCGGCGAGGATCGCGGTCTGCGGCGTGTTCTCGGAGATGCCGCAGTTGTCGGTCGTCTGGCAACCGCCGTGGTGCACGCCCACGAGGAAGGTGGGGGTGCCGTCGGGCCCGTTCCGGCTCTTGCGGGCGTGGAGCCAGTTCACGGTGAGCGGGCTGCCCGGCTCGTTCTCCCCGTTCCCGCTGGAGCCGGCGAGGACGACGCTCGCCTGGCTCGGCGCCGGGCGCGGATCCCCCGGCGTCATGGACGAGTTCCAGGCCGGCGCCCCGCACACGTAGTCGACCATCGCCTGCGGCTCCACGAAGAGGCGCACCAGCCCGGTCGTGGAGGGGTCCGGGTCGTTCACGTCCAGGTAGCGCCAGTAGCCCTCCAGCACGAGCTGCGTGGTGGTGATGGCGGGCAAGGTCAGGGGCGCGAGGCAGCCCGCCTGCAGGATGGCGAAGGCGTCGTGATCCTGGGCGAGGATCGACACCGACGCCTGCACCGCGGTGGAGAGGTCGCCCCACTGGCTCGCGTGGACCACCACGCTCGAGCCGAAGAGGCTCGAGGTATCGTAGACGCCCTCGAGCGCATTCTGGAGCGAGTAGGGGTTCGGCGGCGGCGTCGAGAGCGCGAGCAGGCCGCCCGCCTGGAACGTCGGCGGCGTCGGGCTCGTCCGCGACACGCAGCCCGCGGAGGCGAGCGCCGAGAGCGCGAGCGCCAGGAATCGACGGTTAGAATTCATAGCCTGCCAGGAGCCCGAGGTACCAGATCATCGCGGGGTTGAACGGTTCCGATTCCGGGGTCGCCTCGACGTTGAACCAGAGCGGGTAGTTCGCCGCGGTGTGGTAGAGGCTCACGCCGTAGTAGATGACCCCCTGCATCTTGGGAGAGTACTCGACGACGAGGGACGCCCCGAAGCCCATATAGGAGGGTGCGTTGGGGCTGAGCACCAGCGTGCCGAGCTTCTGGGCCTGGTAGAGGTTCAGGTAGGCCTCGAACTGCAGCGTGAGCCAGGAGTCGCGGGTCAGCTGCAGGCCCGCCTTGGCCCCGGGGTCGAAGAGGATGCCCCACCCGGTGGCGTCGAAGGAGGTCGTCTCGATGACGGCCTTGCCGAGCGCGCCGAAGTAGCCGTTGAAGTGCGCCATCACGCCGAGGCCGAAGGGGCCCACCTTGGCGCCCCACTCGGCCCCCACGCCCAGCTGGTTGTAGAGGACGATGGTCTGGACGCCTGCGTCGAGCGTGAACCCGTATCCGATGCCGCGCTTGTAATCGGCGGTGAACATGGGCGCGATCTGCCAGATGGCGCCCACCGCCCAGCGGTCCTTCCCGGGTCCGGGACCGGCCGGGTAGAAGAGGAGTCCGCGCTCCAGGTACTCCCACTGGCCTTTCGAAGCAGGCGGCTCGGGCGTCGCCGGGGGAGCCTTCTCGGGGGGAGCGCCCTCTTGGGCGGCCGCGGGCGCCGGGTCGGCTGCGCTCGCCCGCGCCGGCGCGGGAGCGAGGAAGAGGGCGACGAGCGCGACGGCAACGCTCACGGCGGCCTTGCTCAGGGACCCGGTCTTCAAGGCACCGGCTTTTACTAGACGGTGCGCGAGGCGTCCATCCGGAATCTCGACACTCCCCGTTAGGGGTCCGGCGAGAATCGCTGCGAGTAGACTTGCCGCGAACCCTCGGGCCACTCCTTCCGCGGCTCCCTCCGCACCCCACGAGGGCACTACCCAACGGGTGTCGCCCGGCGCACCGTACGGCAGATGCCAACAGGGGCGCGACCATGATCGACCATTTCACCGTCAAGGTGAGCGATACCGCGAGGAGCAAGCCGTTCTATGAGGCCGCGCTGAAGCCGCTTGGCTACGCCGTGGTGATGGAGTTCGGCCCTTCCTGCGGCCTCGGCGTGGGGGGAAAGCCCGACTTCTGGATCGCGACGGACGCCGACAACGTGAGACCCATGCACTTCGCGTTTCACGCGAAGGATCGGAAGGCGGTGGACGCCTTCCACGCGGCGGCCCTCGCCGCCGGCGCACGCGACAACGGTGCGCCGGGCGTCCGAAAGGACTATCACCCCAACTACTACGCAGCCTTCGTCCTCGACCCCGACGGACACAACGTCGAGGCGGTGTGCCACTCGCAGATCGTGACCCCGAGGAAGCGCAAGGTGGCGAAGCCGAAGGCGCGCCCGCGGAAGGCCAAGCGGACTCGCCGCTAGGGAGCTGTGCCGTCGGGCGGGCCGGCAGCCTGCCCCCGCCCCCGGGGCGGCCCGGCCCCTCCTTCGCCCGGGCGGGCCGCTCGGGCCGGCAGCTCCCCTCGCTCCTCGTCCTCGTCCTCGTCCTCCAGCATGCGGTACTTGGGGCCCTCGGGGTCGTCGAATTGGCCGCTGCGCACCGCCCACAGGAACCCGAGCCAGGCCAGGGCACCCAGCCCGAGCGAGACGGCGATGAGCAGTCCGAGGCTCATCGTCCTTCTCGCCGCGAAAGGAGCGCCCGGCGGATGCGCAGGGAGTTTCCCACCACGAACACCGAGCTCGCCGCCATCGCTCCCGCCGCCACGATCGGGTGGAGCGCGCCCGCCATGGCGAGCGGGATGGCGACCACGTTGTAGAAGAAGGCCCAGAAAAGGTTCTGGCGGATGATGCGGTAGGTGCGCCGCGAGAGCGCGACGAGATCGGGCAGGAGCCGGAGGTCGTCCCGCACGAGCACCGCGGCCGCGCTCTCCATGGTCACGTCCGTGCCCCGCGACATCGCCACGCCCACGTCTGCCTGGGTGAGCGCCGGCGCGTCGTTGACGCCGTCGCCGACGGCGAGCACGCGCCGTCCCTCCCGCTGCAGGGAGGCGACCCGCTCCCGCTTCTCGAGGGGGGTGAGCTCGCCGCTCGCCTCGGAGATGCCCAGGCGCGCCGCCACCGCGGCGGTAGTCCTCCGGTTGTCCCCCGACAGGAGCATCGGGTGGAGCCTCAGCCCTCGCAGCTCCGCCAGCACCCCCTCCGCCTCGGGGCGAAGGAGGTCAGACACGACCAGGAGCGCCCGAGCCCGCTCCCCGACGGCGAGGAACGCCACCGTGTCCCCCGCCTCCTCGAAGGCCCGGGCCCGCTCTTCGGCCCCGGCCTCGATCGCCACTGACGCCGCCCGGAGGAAGGGGCGGCTCCCCACTCGCACCCGCTCTCCCCCCACCTCGGCCTCGACGCCCCGCCCCGGGTGGGCGCGGAATCCCCGGGCCTCGGGGAGCGTGCCCGGGAGCGCCCGGGCGCCCTCGGCCACCGCCCGGCCCAGGCTGTGCTCGGAGAGTCGCTCCACCGCGGCGGCGAGGCGGAGCGCCTCTTCCGGAGTGGAGCCGTCGAGCGGCACCACCTCCCGGAGGGCCGGCCGCCCCCGCGTCACCGTTCCCGTCTTGTCGAGAAGCACGTCGCCGACGCGGCTCGCGGCCTCGAAGACGTCGCCGCCCTTCACCAGGAGGCCGCGGGCGCTCGCGACCCCGGTGGCGAGCAGAACCGCGAGCGGGGTGGCGAGGCCGAGCGCGCAGGGGCAGGCGATGACCAGCACCGAGACTCCGGTCATGAGCGCGGTCGCGGCCGGCACTCCACGGAAGAGGTGCCACGCCGCCGTGCCCGCGGCGGCGACTAGAATGCCGGGAACGAACACCCCCACCACCCGGTCGGCGACGGCCTGGATACGCGGGCGCTCCGACTGGGCCGTCTCCACCGCGCGGACGATCCCGGCGAGCACCGTCTCCGCGCCGGTGCGCGCCACCTCCAGGACGAAGGAGCCGTGGAGGTTGACGGTCCCGCCGATCGCCGCCGAGCCCGGTTCCTTCCTCACCGGGTGCGACTCGCCGGTCACGAGCGACTCGTCCACCTCCGAGCTTCCTCCCCGCACTACCCCGTCGGCTGGGACGCGCTCGCCCGGGATCACCTCCACCCGGTCGCCCGGGCGGAGCTCGGAGACCGCCACCCGGCGAGCCCTGGGAGCGCCGTCCGGCCCCGGCTCCAGCCGGCGAGCCTCTCGCGGCTGCAGCGCCGCCAGCCGGGCGACCGCCTCGGAGGCTCGCCCCTTGGCCGCCGCCTCCACGTACCGGCCCACGAGCACCAGGGTGACGATCATCGCCGCGGTGTCGAAGTAGACCTCCCCGCCGCGCCACATCTGCCAGGCGCTGTAGGCGAGGGCCGAGCCGGCGCCGAGCGCGATGAGCGCATCCATGTTGAGGCGCCGGTGGGCGAACCCCCGCATGGTGTTCCTGAGGAACGGCTCCCCGGCGTAGAAGTAGACGGGGAGCGTGAGTCCGAGCGCCACCCACTCGAGCAGCCTCCGAGTGGAGGACTCGATCCCCTGGAAGTAACCGGCGTAGAGGGCAATGCTGAAGACCATGAGCTGGCTGGAGAGGAATCCCGCCGTCCCGAGCCGGACGAGCAGGTCGCGGGTCTCGCGCCGCTGCGCCGCCTGTCCCTCCGTCTCGCCGTAGGGCTTCGGGAGGTAACCGGCGGCACGGATGCGGGAGAGCACCGCCTCGAGCCTCGTCGTCGCAGGGTCGAAGCGGATGCGGGCCCGGTGGGTGGCGTAGTTCACGCGCGCGTAGCGCACTCCCGGCGTGCGCGAGAGGATGCGCTCGTTGAGCCAGACGCACGACGCACAGCGGATGCCTTCCACGTAGACGTCGAGCTCGGAGAGGCCGTCGTCGAGCGCTCTCAGCGCCGGGCGGAACGCCTCGACCTCGACCGCCGCGTCCGGCGGCGCCGGGAGGCCGGCCTCCCCCCAGTGCCTTGCGGCGTAGAAGGCGAACAGGCCCTCCTCCCGGATGAGGCGGTAGATGCCGCGACAGCCGGCGCAGCAGAAGACCTTCTCGGCGCCGCTCTCCCCCTCCCGGACGGCCTCCCGCTCGGGGAAGACGACGAGGCAGTGATCACAGCGGAGCATGAAGATGGAGGCCCCGCAGGACGAAGAGGACGCCGAGCAGGACGACGGCGGCCCCGCCGACCCGGTAGAGGAGCCCGCGTGCGCGCGAGCCGAGGAGCGCCGCGGCCCAGCCGGCGACGAGCAGTGCCGGGAGCGTGCCGAGGCCGAACGAGAGGGCGAAGAGAAGCCCGGGAACGAGCCCGCCCGTCGCCGCCGCGCCCACGAAGGCGGAGTAGGACAGGCCGCAGGGAAGGAAGCCGAGCGCCAAGCCGAGCGGGTAGGAGCGGCCGGCGCTGCCGTCGGCGAGGCCGCGAACGGCGCCGGCCACCTTGCCGGCGATCCGCCCCTCGAACCACCTCACCCAGCTCGTGGCCGCTGCCGCCCCGGCGCCGAGCGCGATCATGAGCGCGCCCGCGACGACCGCCGCGACGTCCTGGACGCCCGCCAGGCGGCCGGCGACGTTCACGAAGGAACCGGAGAGCCCCATCGCCGCTCCGATGATCGAGTAGGTCGTGATGCGGCCGAGGTGGTAGGCGAGCTGCGGCCGGAGAACCCGGAGCACGGGGGCTCCGGGGACCGCCAGGCCGAAGGCGGCGACGAGCGGACCGCACATGCCGATGCAGTGCCCGAACCCGCCCAGGAGGCCGGTCCCGAACGCGAGGGCGAGGCCGGCCGGGCTCATTCCGACGCCTCGAAGGGGAAGCGGGCGCTCGCCTCCGCGCCCCCGGGCGGGCGCGCGGTCACCTCGGCGATCCAGTCCGCACGTCCGCTCATGCACCGGACGAGCGCGATCCGGCCGCGGTACCGACCCCCGCCCTGGGAGCGAAGCTCGGCGCGATTCTCGCCCATGTACATGCCCGGCATGGAGAGGCGCAGGGACACCTCGGCCCGCTCCAGGGGCGCTCCCCCCCGGGTGAGATCGACGAGCGCCTCCAGCTCGGAAAGCGGGCGAACCGGCCTCGGGGCGAGCTCGAGGCGAAACCCCACCCCGCTCGACTCGGTCGAGCACGGGCCCTTGGCCACGTCGCAGGCCGCCGGTTCGCGCCGGGCGCAGGCGACGGCGCCCAACGCGAAGGCCGCGACAACGAGGCGGCGCCTTTTCACTCTCCTCCTCTCGCTCCGGCTAGCGCTCGACCTGGACACGCCGATCGAAGGCGAGCGCCTCGGGGCCGCGGGACGCCCGAACCTCGAGGTCCCACAGGCCCGGCTCGGGAAAGTGGACGTCGGCGGCGAAGCGGCCGCCGCCCTCGGAGCGCGCCGTCACCGCCGCGTCCTGCCGGACCGTGCCGGGGCGCGACACCCTGACGACGGCGCTCGCGCCCTCGATGGGGGCACCGTCCCTCGCCGACAGGGAGAAGCGCAGCGTCTGGGTGCCTGCCCGGTACTCGGCGGGCCCGAAGTGGCACTGCCAGCCGAGCCCGGCGGCGTGGTGGCGAGCCTCGTCGAAATGGGTGGCCGCGTCGTACGGGTTCGAGACCACCGTCCCCTCGAAGGTCCGCGTCCCCACCCAGATGGCAGAGGCGACCGCTCCCAGGGCCGCCACCGCGACGAGCGCGATCAGGGCCTTGAACCCGGAGCTCACGGCCCCCCCGGCACGACGAGGGGGACGCGGGCGTGGACCGGCGGGATCCCGCTCGCCTGGGCCGTGAGCTCGGCTGACCCGATGCCGGGCTTCTCGCCCCGGAAGGTGGCTACCACGGTCGCCGCCCGGTGCTCGCCGGGCGCGAGAGCGATCTCCTCCGGGCGGAGGCGAGGCTCCGCGCCCGGGGCGGCCAGGGAGAGGCGCACCGTCAGGCTCTGCCGCCCCCGGTTCTCGAGCGCCACCGAGTAGGCGTTCACCACGCGGCCGTCGTCGGTGCGCCGGGGTCTGACCTGGCTCGCCAGGGCCACGCTAAGGTCGAGGGTGGAGCGCGCCGTCTCCACGGCCGCGGTGACCGTCCCGGCGAGGGCGACGCCCGTCGCGATCGAGAGGGCGAGCACCCCGGGGCGCCACCAACGCGGGGGGGTCCCAGGCTCGCCGAAGAAGTAGCCGACGAGCGTCTCCCGGTCGAACCGGGCCAGGACAGGAGCGCAGGCGTCCACACAGGCGGCGCAGTGGATGCATGCCGCCTGCAACCCGTTGCGGATATCGATCCCGGTGGGACAGACGCGCACGCAGGCTCCGCAGTCGACGCACTCGTCGTCGCGCCGCGAGTCGTAGGCGACGACGAGGGTGTTCGCGTCGAAGAGCACCCCTTGGAGCTTGGCGTACGGGCAGGTGGTGGCGCAGAAGGTCCCGCGCACGAACCCCAGGTCGAGCAGGAGGACGGCGAAGAGGACGGCCCAGGCGATCGAGAGCACCGGACCGAGGTCGCCCCGCCCGAGCCGGCCGAAGAACTCCAGGGGCTCGACGAAGTACCAGAGGGTGGCGGCCGAGAAGAGGGCCGACACGAGCACCAGGAGCACCCAGGCCCCCGCGAGGCGCACCGGCCTCCTCTTCCGGCGCCGTCGCTCGGAGGCGAGCGCCCCGGTGAGGTCGGAGAGCAGCGTCTGTGGGCACGCCCACCCGCACCAGACGCGCCCGAAGACCAGGGTGACGAGTAGGAAGAGGAAGACGAACGCGAGCGTGGCGAGCAGGAGGACGAAGAACTCGCCCATCCACAGCGTGGCGCCGAAGAAGTGCAGCCGGAGGCTCGGGACGTCGAAGCGGAGCGCGCTCTCGCCGCGAATGCGCAGGAAGGGAAGGGATGCGAAGGCGGCAGCCTGCGCCGCCCCCGCCCACCTGCGCCACACACCGATTCGCCTAGTCGTCGTCATCGAGCATCTTGTACTTAGCCTCCTCGATGCTCTTTTTCCGCTTTCGCGAGTAGTAGTGGACGATTACCCACACCATCGCCGCGGAGAGGAGAATCCCGAAGACCAGGTAGACCGCGTCTCCCGGCGGCATCTCGACCGCCCAGGGCATGCGCCGCTACCCGGCCTTGGGCGCGCGCTTGCGCCCTGCGCGGAGGAGCAGGATGACCGCCGCGGTGGTCGCGGCAGCCGTGAAGAAGATGGTGGCGGCGATGTTCGTGCCGGAGGTCGCCACCGTCCCGGCGGCGGCCTCGGCCGCCTGGTCGTAGGCGGCTTGCTGCGACCAGCGTGGAGGCGTGTAGCTCCAGGCGTAGTAGACGCCCCACAGGATGAGTCCCCAGAAGAGGGCCAGCCAGCCCCAGGGAAGCTTCCGGGAGGTCTCCTTCGCCTCGAAGGTCTGGATGTCGTCCGATTCGTCGCGAGCCATGGACCCTCCTACTTGCGACCCTGCTTGGAGCGGATGAAGGCGATGACCGACCAGATGTCGTCCTTGGAGAGCTGGTTTCCGAAGGCGCTCATGCCTCCACCCGGATCTCCCTTCCGCCCGATGCCGGGCTTGGCGTCGGACCCGCCACTGACGAGCAGGTAGTAGGCGCCGTCCGCCATGTCGGGCTTCTCGTTCAAGAACTCGTCGGGCTCGACGAGGCTGGGGAAAGCCCCGGGCATGCCCTTCAGGTCGTCCTGGTGGCAGACCGAACAGTTGTCCGCGTAGATCTTCGCGCCGCGGGAAATCGCCTGGGAGTCGCCGAGGAACGGGTCGACGGCCTCGAGGGCGACGAGCGTCCCGGCCAGCCCGCGCGGGACCGCGGTGCCGAGCATCTGGACGTAGGCGACGAGTGCCTCGACTTCGGTCTTTTGCTCGAGCTCCACGATCTGCGCCGCGGTGAAGGGGAAGCCCAGGGCCTCCATGTGCTGCCGCGTCGCCGCCGCGTCAACGCGGGCCGCCTTGAGCCATCGGTAGGCGGGCATGTTCGACTGGGGCACCATCGACTGGGGGTTCTCGAAATGGGCCTTCTGCCAGGCGTCGGGGCGCTTTCCTCCCTCCCGGGCCAGGTCGGGGCCGGTCCGCTTGGAGCCCCACAGGAAGGGGTGGTCGTAGTAGAACTCGCCCGCCTTCGAGTAGTCGCCGTAGCGCATCACCTCGCTCTTCAGCGGGCGCACGGTCTGGGTGTGGCAGCCGACGCACCCCTCGCGCTGGTAGATGTCGCGCCCAGCGAGTTGCAGCGGCGTGAACGGCTTCAGGCTCTCGAGCTTCGGGTGCATCTCCGGTCGCATCATCGGGTAGGCCATCATGACGATGGACCCGGCCAGCACCGCCAGCACCACGAGGAGGGTGAAGGCGATGGGCTTTCTTTCGATCTGTCCCGCCATGGCTCGTTCCCCTTCCTAGGCCGTGGCGGCCTGCGCGGTCCCGAGGCCGGTCTCGAGCTCCCGGCCCTTCTTGATGGTCATGAGCACGTTGAAGACGAAGAAGAGCATGCCGACGATGAAGATCAGGCCTCCCAGCGTCCGCAACTGCCAGTACGGGTAGTTCTTCACCAGCCCCTCCATGAAGGTGTACTTGAGGGTTCCCTCCGGGGTGGTGGCCTTCCACATGGCGCCCTGCTGGATGCCGGTGATCCACATGGTGATGGAGAAGATGAGCTGCCCCACCAGCACCAACCAGAAGTGGGCGTTGGCGATCTTCACGCTGTAGATCTCGGTTCCGTAGATCCGCGGGATGACGTAGTAGACGGAGGCGGTCACGGTCAGCGCCACCCACCCCATCGTCCCCATGTGCACGTGGCCCGGCACCCAGTCAGTGAAGTGGATGAGCTGGGAGACCACCCTGAGTGCCTGGGTCGGGCCCTGCACCGTCTGCAGCCCGTAGAAGGTGATCCCGAGGACGAAGAACTTGGCGAGGTAGTTGGTGCGCATCTTCGACCAGTCCTCGCCGATGGTGAAATAGCCGTTCACCACCGATCCCCACGAGGGCGCGATGAGGAAGAGGGTGAAGACGATGCCTACCGTCTGGATCCAGTCGGGAATGGGGGTGTAGACGAGGTGGTGCGCCCCGGTCCAGAGGTAGCCGAAGACGAGCGACCAGAAAGCGATGATGGAGAGCCGGTGGCTGAAGATGGGCAGACCGGTGGTCTTCGGCAGGAAGTAATAGAACATGGCGAGGATGGGCATGGTGAAGACGAAGCCCACCACGTTGTGGCCGTACCACCACTCGACGTTGGCGGAGTTCACCCCGGCGAAGAGGTGATAGCTCTTCAGCGGGCCGGCGATGATGGGAAGGTTGTTGACGATGTAGAGCACCGCCACGCCGACGACCGTCGAGATGATGTACCAGAGCGAGATGTACATCTGCTCCTCGCGGCGGGCGAGGATCGTCCCGATCACGTTCACCGCGAACATCACCCAGAGGACCACGATGGCGACGTCGAGGGGCCACTCCATCTCGGCGTACTCGTTCGACTGGGTGTAGCCCATCGCCAGAGTGACGAGGGCCGCGAGGATCCCTACGTTGAAGAGCCAGAGCTGGAGCCTCGCGAGCTTCGGGAACAGCAGCGGCCGCTTGGCGAGCCGCATGGTGATGTAGAAGGCGAGGCCGAAGATGGCCCCCACGCCCAGGCCGAACCCGAGGATGTTGGTGTGCACCGGGCGCAGGCGCCCGTAGCTCGTCCAGGCGTTGAAGTTGAAGGAGGGTGCGAACAGCTGGATCGAGATGAGCAGCCCGACCACCAGACCCACCACCGCCCAGACGATGGCCGAGAGGATGAACCCCTCCACCGTCTTGTAGTCGTACCGGTATTCCTCGTTCATGAACCCTCCGAGCGCTCTGGCTTCGCCCCGAGCAGTCGCCCGCTCGAGCCTCGACGTGCGGGAGGATACAAGATGCGTTCCACGGCGGGACACTCGTCTTTTGCCTTCCAGAAGCGCAATTGATCACGATCAACGTCGCCGGATTGCGCAAGGATTGCGCGGGATCCGGCGGTGGCGAGAGGCGCTGCGTGGCGGCCGCGCTCGGCAAGGGCGCGCGCGGGCCCCGCCGGCCTCCAGGCAACTCTAGGCCTGGCCGCGGGAGGCCGATCGGGCGCAGCCGTGCGCGATGGAGGTTTCGTCCACGAAGCCGAGCAGCCTGCCGTCGCCGTCCGTGACCGGCAGCTCGCGGACGCCGTTCGCCAGCATCCCCTCGAAGGCGGTGCGGAGCCCGTCCCCAGGTCTCAGCGGCGGGGCCGGCCGCATCACGTCCGCCGCGTTGACGAGGGCGTGGAGCTGCGGCTCGCTCGAGAGGGACACAAGGTCGGCGAGCGTGACGATTCCCACTACCCGGCCCTCGGCGACCACGGGAAAGACCTCCTGGCGCTCGCTGCTCCCGAGCCCGGCGAGGAGGCTCGAGAGCGGCGTGGCCGGCTCGAAGGTCGCGCAGGGACGGGTGTTCCAGGGGACCTCGGACACCCGGATGCCCCCGAGCGCGTCTGCCACCCCGCGCGGCCGCAGGTCGATGCCGTCCTGCTCCAGGAGGGCCTCGTAGATGGGGACGGGCCGGTAGTGCCGGGCGATGCCGTAGGCGAGGGTGTTGGCGATCATGAGCGGGAGGATGAGCGAGTAACCCGCTGTCATCTCGACGATGATGAGCACCGAGGTGATGGGCGCGCGGATGATCCCGGCGAAGACCGCGCCCATTCCGACGAGGGCGAAGGCGCCGAGTGAACTCGAGCCGTGCTGGAAGAGCAGCACGTCGAGCGCTCCCATGGCACCGCCGGCCATGCCGCCGATGAAGAGGGCGGGGGCGAAGATGCCGCCTGCACCGCCGCTCGAGTACGAGAACACCGTCGAGGCGATCTTGAGCAGGCAGAGCGGCACCAGCACGCGGACCGCGAGGTTTCCGGCGAGGGCGGCGCTGAGCGTCCCGTAGCCTCCTCCGGTCACCCCCTCCGAGCCGAGCAGCCCCATGGCCAGGACCGCCAGGGCACCGGTGGCAAGCGCCCCGAGCGCCGGCTTGGCCCAGAGGGGCAGCTGGAGGTTTCGGAAGGCGCGTCGCAGGCCCAGAAGCGAGTCGGTGAAGGCGACGGAGAGCCCGGCGGCGGCGAGGCCGAGCGCGGCGTACAGCAGGAGCGAGGAGGCGTGGTCGAGCCCGGCCCCCTGGGGGATCTCGAAGACCGGATGGGCCCCGAGCACGCTGCGCTCGACGATGGCGGCGAGGGCAGCGGCGACGATGACGCCCGAGAGCACTGTCTGGTCGAGGTTGCCGACCACCTCCTCGATGGTGAAGGTGACGGCCGCGATGGGCGCGTTGAAGGCTGCGGCGATCCCAGCCGCGGCGCCGACCGGCAGCAGGCGCCGCACCTCGTCCGGCGAGAGGCGCGCCAGCCGGCCGATCCGGCTCGCCAGCCCCGCCGCTATCTGGACGGTGGGCCCCTCCCGGCCGAGAGAGGAGCCGGTCCCGATCTGGAGGGCGGCGACGAAGAACTTGCCCACCGAGTCGCGCATGCGGAGCGGGGGACCTCGACCGGCATAGGCGACCTTCACCTGCGGAATGCCACTGCCGCGCGCGTCGGGGACGACGAACTGGAGCAGGAACCCCGCCACCGCGCCCCCCAGGGTCGGCACGGCCAGGGTCCACCCGATCCAGCTCTTCCCGGGGGCCTTCAGCGCCGGGTCGATGGCAAACTTGCTCACGAGATCGATGAGCAGGTGGAAGGCGACAGCCGCCAGCCCGCACGCCCCGCCCACTACCACCGTGAGCACGAACAGCTGCTGCCTCTCGTTCGGCACCGCGCGGCGGAGGAGCTTCGCGAGGACTCCTCGCACCTCGGCGGCCGGCGCGCCCCTTCCCTCGCCTCCCGGGCGTTCTTCCTCCGCGGACCTCATCTGCGTGTGCGGCGCGGCGACACGATCCCCGTCCCGCGGGGATGGAAGGGCCTTTGGGCGGGCTCCGGGTCCCAGGTCGCCGCCACTTCGAGCGCGCGCGAGGTCGCTCGCGAGGTGGGGGCGGGGCCGACAGGGGCAGCGAGGAGCCGGCGAAGCATGGCGAGGCATCTTCGCCGTGGCAGCCCCGTCGGGCAAGCCCCACTGACGGCTCTCGCCGTCCCCTGCTCCCGGCTTCATGGTACGGGGAAGGGCCCGGAAAGGGGCTTCGCCTCGCCGAGCCTCGGGGCGAAACTGCGGCTCCGGCCTTCGCGAGGCCTGGCGCGACCGGAAAATCTCGGTTAAGTGGTTTAGAGGGTTCACGAACGGCACACTTCCCGCTCGAGGTCGGAAGGAGGCTTTTCATGCTCGGATTCGCCGCGGCAGTCCTGTGGATCGCCACGAGTGCCGGTGGGGAGCCCATCAAGATCGGTGTTTACGGTCCGTACACGGGTGGCTCGGCCGGCATGGGCGTCTCCATGCGCAACGGGGTCCGTCTCGCGGCCGACGAGATCAACGCCTCGGGCGGCGTGCTGGGGCGGAAGATCGAGTTGGTGGAGCGCGACGACGAGGCCAAGAACGAGCGCGGCGGGCAGATCATGCAGGAGTTCCTGGAGAAGGAGCACGTGGTCGCCGTCCTCGGGCCCATCAACACCGGCGTCGCCGACGCCGCCCTTCGCTATCCCAACGAGAAGAAGGTCCCCGAGCTCATCAACGTCTCGGCCGGGGCGAAGGTGAACGAGCTCTTCGACGTCTACGGAAAGGAGAACTACGTCTTCCGCATCGCCGCGGGCGACCTCATCCAGTCCGAGATGATCGTGTCGGAGGCCGTGCAGACGCGCAAGCTGAGAAAGCCAGCGCTCCTGTGCGACGACACCAACTACGGCCAGAACGGGCGCGCCAAGATGGAGAAGGCGTTGGAGAAGCACGGCGTGAAGCCGGTGTACGTGGGCAAGTTCAAGATCAAGGACACGGACATGACGGCGCAGCTGCAGGAGGCCCGGGGGGCGGGCGCGGACGTGCTGCTCGTGTACGGGATCGGGCCCGAGCTCGCGGCGGTGGCGAACTCCATGGAGCGGCTCGGCTGGCGCGTTCCCATGATCGGCAGCTGGACCCTGTCGATGTCCGCCTTCATCAACAACGCCGGGGCGAACGGGAACGGTGCCACCATGCCCCAGACCTTCATCGAGTCCGGAGCTTCCACCCCCAAGCAGCTCGCCTTCCTCGAGGCCTACTGGAAGAGGTTCAACGAGAAACCCATCGCGGTGGCGGTCGCCGCGGCCCAGGGATACGACTCTCTCTACCTCATCGCCATGGCCATCGAGCAGGCGGGATCCACCGAGGGACCGAAGATCAAGGCAGCGCTCGAGAACCTGCTGAAGTCGTACGAGGGAGTGACGGGTCGGTACGTGAAGCCCTTCTCGCCCACCGATCACGAGGCCGTGAAGCAGGCGAACGTGATGATGGGCGTCGTGAAGGGCGGGATGGTGACGCCGCCGCAGAAGTAGCCGTCGCACCTGGCCGCGCCGAAGAGAGCCCCTGCAGGCATGCAGACGCTCCAGCTCCTCTGGGCGGGCATCGCGCAGGGGATGATCTACGCGCTGGTGGCCTTCGGCTACAACATCACCTTCGCCACCTCGAAGATCCTGAACTTCTCGCTCGGGAACGTCCTCATGCTGGGCGGGGTCGTCGGCTTCATCCTCTACATGACGCGGGGGGTGCCCTTCGCCGCCGCCCTCGCCGGGGTCATCGCCGTGGGCGCGGTGGGGGGAGTGCTGGTCCAGAAGCTGGCCGTCGAGCCCTCGCTGCGCAAGAAGTCGCAGCACGCGTGGATCCTCGCCACCCTGGCGATCGGCATCGTGCTCCGGAACGGCGCCGAGGTGTTCTGGAGCACCGACGACTTCAAGATGCGGTCCCCGCTCGGCGACGTCCCCCTGAGGATCGGCGGCGCCGGCGGGATCGGCATCTACCCTCAGGAGATCCTCATCATCCTGGTGTCGCTCGCCATCGTCCTGGCGGTGGAGACGCTGAAGGCCCGCACCCTGCTCGGGAAGGCGGTCCAGGCGGTCTCGGAGGACAAGGAGACCGCGAGCCTGATGGGCATCGACCAGACGCGCGTCATCCTCATCTCCTTCTCCCTCTCGGCGGCCATCGCCGCGGTCGGGGGGCTCCTCGTCGCCCCGGTCACCCTGGTGTCGGCCACCATGGGAACCGTCCTGGGCGTGAAGGCCTACTCGGCCTCCATCATCGGGGGGCTGGAGTCGGGCTATGGCACCATCGCCGGAGGGCTCATCATCGGGCTGTCGGAGAGCCTCACCGCGCGCTTCGTCTCCACCGGCTACAAGGACATCCCCGGCTTCCTCTTCCTCATCGTCCTGCTGCTGGTGAAGCCGGCTGGGCTGTTCGGAAGGCAGGCGGTCCGCAAGGTATGACCGAGGCGGGCCACCTCGCGGCGCCACGTCCCCCGCTGCCGCGGCGCCTGGCGCCGCTCCTGCTCCTCCTGCCGCTGCTCGTCCCGCTCCTGGTGGAGAACCAGTACTACGTTCACGGGATCCTGGGGCGTATCCTCATCTACACGTTACTCGTCGCCTCGCTGGACCTCGTCGTCGGGTACATCGGCGACGTCTCCATCGGTCATGCCGGCTTCTTCGCCATCGGCGCCTACACGGTGGCGGTCCTCACCGCCCCTCCGGCCCTGAACGGAGACAGCGCCATCGCCTTCTACCCACAGTGGCCCTTCCTGCTGGCGCTCGCCCTGGGCGTCCTGCTCTCGGCCACCGCCGGCTTCGTCCTCGGGTTCCCGGCCCTGCGCTCCTCCGGCCCATACCTGGCCGTCATCACCATCGCCTACGGTCTCATCATCTACACCTTCATCAACGAGCAGGAAGCGTGGACGAACGGCACGAAGGGGGTCACGCTGGCACCGCTCCGGCTCGGCTCCTTGTCCTTCGGCGGCAACAACTACCTCTTCGTGCTCTACCCGTTCCTGGTGGGGGTCCTCTGGGCGCTCCGGAACATCGGCAACAGCTTCTGGGGACGCGCCTTCGAGGCCATCAAGAACAGCTCCGTGGCGGCGGCCTGCTCGGGCATCTCGCGCGCCTACTACAAGGTCTCGGCCTTCGTCCTCTCTGCCGGCGTCGCCGGCCTGGCCGGCGGACTCTTCGCTCAACTCGACTCCTACATCGCGCCCAACACCTTCTCCTACAACCTGTCGGTCGAGTTCCTCATCGCGCTCATCTTCGGCGGCACGCGCTCCATCCTCGGGAACCTCATCGGCGTCACCCTCTTCGTCTTCCTCCCCGACCTCTTCACCGCCTTCGCCGACGCCCGCCTCATGGTCTACGGGGTCCTCCTGCTCGGGGTGCTCTTCTTCGTCCCGGAGGGGGTCGCCGGCATCCTGCGCCGGCTGTGGGGGCGCCTGCCGGTCGCCCGGGTCGATCGCGAGCGAGAGGCGCTCGCTGCCCAGGCCTCGCAGGTGGAGGTCTTCGCTCACGCCGTCGATCGCCAGGGCGAGGCGCTGGTGCTGGAGAGCGTGACCATGCGCTTCGGCGGCCTCACCGCCGTGAACGATCTGAGCCTCATCATCCCGCGCGGCTCGATCCGCGGCCTCATCGGCCCGAACGGGAGCGGCAAGAGCACCACCGTCAACGTGCTCACCGGCCTGTACCGCCCCAGCGCCGGCCGGATCACCTCCTTCGGGCACGACATGGGTGGCCTCACCACCGCCCAGCGCGCTCGCTTCGGCATGGCCCGCACCTTCCAGAACCTGCAGCTCTTCCACGACCTCACCGCGCTGCAGAACGTGCTCGTCGGCCTCCACCAGTCCTTCCGCTCCAACCTCTACCAGGTCGCCTGCTGGACCGCGGCGGCGCAGCGCGAGGAGTGGGAGGCCAAGGTGCGCGCCTACGCTCTACTCCGCTTCGTCGGGCTCGAGGCGCAGGCATTCGAGAGGGCGAGCAACCTCTCCTACGGTCAGGCGCGACTCCTGGAGATCGCCCGCGCGCTGGCGGTCTCGCCGGGCCTCCTCCTGCTCGACGAACCCGCCGCCGGGCTCACCTCGGCCGAGATCGAGGCCATCAACGCCATAGTCCGCCGCATCCGCGACGCCGGCATCACGGTGCTCCTCATCGAGCACCACATGGAGATGGTGATGGCCATCTCGGACGAGGTCACGGTGCTCGACTTCGGCCGGAAGATCGCGGAGGGACCGCCCGGCGCGGTCCAGGCCAACCCCGCGGTCGTCGAGGCGTACCTCGGCAAGCATCCGACCGCCATCGCCGTCGGGCCCTAGACGAGGCCATGCCCTTCCTCGAGATCGAGAACCTCGTCGTCGACTACGGGAAGATTCGCGCACTGAAGGGCGTCTCGATGCGCGTCGAGCCGGGGGAGCTCGTCGCCGTCATCGGGTCCAACGGCGCCGGCAAGACGACCACGGTGCGCACGGTCTCCGGACTGCTTCGCCCCACCTCCGGGGACGTCCGCTTCGAGGGACACTCGCTCCTCCATCTCTCCGCGAACCGGATCGCGGCCCTCGGCCTGGTCCAGGTCCCGGAGGGGCGGAGGATCTTCGCCACCCAGTCGGTGGAGAGCAACCTGGAACTCGGCGCCTACCTCCGGCTGCGACGCGGGGAGCGGCGGGCCGTCGAGCAGGACAAGGACTCCCTCTACCAGACCTTCCCGCGGCTGCGCGAGCGGCGCGGCCAGCTCGCCGGCACCCTGTCGGGAGGGGAGCAACAGATGCTGGCCATCGCCCGGGCGTTGGTGGCGAAGCCCCGACTCCTGCTCCTCGACGAGCCTTCCATGGGCCTTGCCCCGGTGATCATCGACGAGGTCTTCCGCCTGGTCGAGCAGCTCAAGAGGAAGCGTGAGGTCACCATCCTCCTCGTGGAGCAGCTCGCCTACCGAGCGCTGGAGGTGGCGGACCGCGCCTACGTGATGGAGCAGGGCCGGATCCGCTTCACCGGGACCGGCCGGGAGCTCATGGGGGACGAGAACGTCCGTCGCGCGTACCTCGGCGCCGGCTCCGCCTGATAGGGCGGCGGGAGCGGTGCCTCGATTGCTCCACTCGAGCGGGCGCTGCTACACTCCGCCCCCCGGGACGCCCGCGGCCGCCGATGCGTCGAATCCGGCAAGCGAACATGGAATCGCGAGGCCAGGCCCCGCCCATCGAGGGGCGCCGCATCCAGATCCGGGGGACGGTTCAGGGCGTGGGAATGCGCCCCTTTGTCTTCCGCCTTGCCCGCGAGAGCGGCGTCCTGGGCTGGGTGCGCAACGACACCCGCGGGGTGACCATCGAGGCCTTCGCGAGCGCGGCAGCGCTCGACGCCTTCGAGGGGCGGCTGCGCTCGGAGCACCCTCCCGCTGCCCGCGTCCGGGAGGTGCTGGCCGAGGCCATCCCCCCGGAGCCGGCGCGCGATTTCGTCATCGCCTCGAGCGAGGGCGCCGACGAGAGGCGCGTCACCATCCCGCCCGACCTGGCCACCTGCCCCGCCTGCCTCGCCGAGGTCCGCGACCCTGGCAACCGCCGCCACGACTACCCCTTCACCAACTGCACCGACTGCGGCCCGCGCTTCACCATCGCACGGGACGTTCCCTACGACCGGGCGGCCACAACGATGGCCTCCTTCCAGATGTGCCCGGCCTGCGAGCGCGAGTACCGGGACCCCTCCAACCGTCGATTCCACGCCGAGCCCAACGCCTGCCCGCGATGCGGTCCCCGCGTCTTCCTGGCAGGCCCCGACGGCACCCCGTGCGCGAGCGGGAGCCCCATCGCCGAGGCGGCGGCGGCACTCTCCCGGGGCCAGGTGGTGGCGGTGAAGGGGCTGGGCGGGTTCCACCTCGCCTGCGACGCCGGCTCCTCGGAGGCGGTGCGGCGGCTGCGCGATCGCAAGCGACGCGAGGAGAAGCCGCTGGCGGTGATGGCCCGGAGCGTGGAGGAGGCGGGGCGGCTCGGCGAGATAGGCGAGGCCGAGCGCGCGCTGCTCGCCTCGGTGGAGCGTCCCATCGTGCTGGTGCGACGCCGTCCCGGGTCGGGACTCGCTCCGGAGGTCGCTCCGGACAGCCCGCTCGTCGGCCTCTTGCTTCCCTACACCCCCCTGCACCACCTGCTGCTCGAGGCCGCTGGCCGCCCGCTGGTGATGACGTCGGGCAACCTCTCGGAGGAACCGATTGCCTCCGCAAACGCCGAGGCCCTGCGCCGACTCGCGGGCATCGCCGACCTCTTCCTCCTCCACGATCGCGAGATCGAGACGCGCGCCGACGACTCCGTGGCCCGGGTGATCGGGGGGCGGGCCATGGTGATGCGCCGTTCCCGCGGCTACGTCCCGCGACCCATCGCCCTCCTGCGCCCGCTCTCCCGTCCGGTGCTCGGCTGCGGGGCCCAGCTCAAGAACACCTTCTGCCTGGCCGCCGGGAGCGAGGCCACCCTCGGGCCTCACATCGGCGACCTCGAGAACCTCGAGACGCTCGAGTCCTTCGAGGCCTCGGTGGCGCGGATGGAGCGCTTCCTCGGGTTCAAGCCGGAGTGCATCGCCCACGACCTCCATCCCGAATTCCTCTCCACTCGCTACGCGCTCGAGCGCGCCCGCGCCGACCGACTCCCGGTGGTGGCGGTGCAGCACCACCACGCCCACGCGGTGGCCGCCATGGCGGAGCACGGCCTGCCCGGCCCGGCGCTGGCGCTCACTTGGGACGGGGTCGGCCTCGGCACCGACGGCAGCGCCTGGGGAGGGGAGCTGCTCCTCGCCCTCGACTCCGGGTTCGAGCGGATCGCAACGTTCCGGCCGGTCGCGCTCGCCGGCGGCGACCGGGCCGTGCGGGAACCGTGGCGGATCGCCCTCGCCGCGCTCGACGAGGCATTCGGGGGCGACCCGCCGCTTCACTCCTTCCCGGTCTTCACCCGGGTGCCGCCGAAGACCGTGGAGGCAGTGCGCCGGATGCTCGACCTCTCCCTGAACGCCCCCCGCGCTCACGGCGCGGGCCGGCTCTTCGATGCCGTGGGCGCGCTGGCGCTCGGGCGTTCCACCTCGCGCTTCGAGGGGCAGGTGGCGATGGCGCTCGACAACGCCGCCGACGACGCGGCGGACGGCCGCTACCCCTTCGAACTCGAGAGGCAGGGGGCGCTGTGGCGGCTCGACTGGCGGCCCACCGTGCGCGCCGTCGCCGAGGACGTGAGCGCCGGCGTCGGCGCCGGGATCATCTCCACCCGCTTCCATCGCGCCCTCGCGGCCGCCGCCGCGGAGATGGTGGGGGCAGCCGCGGTGCTCCACGGACGCCTCCCGGTGGTCCTCACCGGCGGGGTCTTCCAGAACGCCCGGCTATCGGGTCTGGTGGCCCGTGAGCTTTCGCCTCGGTTCGAGGTATACCTACCCGAGCAGGTTCCCCCGGGAGACGGGGGGATCGCTCTCGGCCAGGCGCTGGTCGCCGACGCGGCGGCACGGCGCTGAAGAAACGGAGTCGTCTCATGTGCCTCGGGGTTCCTGGCAAGGTTCTTTCCCTCTCCAGCGACGGGTTGTCGGCGCTGGTGGACTTCTTCGGGGTGAAGCGCGAGCTCCGCCTCGACATCGTGGACGAACCGGTGAAGCCCGGTGATTACGTCCTCAACCACGTCGGGTTCGCCATCCGGCGCATCCCGCCGTCGGAGGTGGAGGAGACGCTCGCGCTCTTCGATCAGATCCTGAAGGAGGCGGGCTCCGAGGATCTGATGGCCGAAGACGTTCGCGGCGAGATCGCGTCCGGAAAGGAGCGCGACCGTGCCTAGCCCCGCCGAAGAGCTCAAGTTCCGGGACCCGGACAAGGCTCGCGCCCTCACCGAGGCCTTGGAGCGGGAGGTAGAGGCCATCGGCCGCTCGCCGGTCGCGGTCATGCACGTGTGCGGCAGCCACGAGCAGGCCATCGCCCGCTTCGGGCTCAGGGCCTCCTTCCCCCGCAAGCTCGACGTGATCATGGGACCCGGGTGCCCGGTTTGCGTCACCGACACTCCCGAGGTGGACGAGGCGGTGGCCCTCGCGGCCCAGGGGGCGCGCGTCTGCACCTACGGCGACATGCTGCGACTCCCCGGGACTTCCAAGTCCCTCGCCGACGCCCAAGCCGACGGCGGCAAGGTGGAGGTCGTCTACAGCGTGTCCCAGGCCGTCGATCTCGCCCGGCAGCGCCCGGCGGAGCAGGTGGTGTTCTTCGCGAGCGGCTTCGAGACCACCGCCGTGGCGACGGCGGCCACCCTCCTCGCCGGGGTGCCGGAGAACTTCTCGGTGCTGTCGTCCCACAAGTACGTGCCTGCGGCCATGGACGTGGTCAGCGAGATGAAGGAGACGAACATCGAGGGCTTCATCGCCGCCGGGCATGCGGCCACCATCACCGGCTGGGGCATCTTCGAGCCCTTCGCGCGGCGGACGGGGACTCCGGTGGTAGTGGCGGGCTTCGAGCCCCTCGACGTCCTCGCCGCGGTGGTGGAGCTCGTTCGCCTCATCCGCCTGAAGCGGCCCGAGGTGATGAACTGCTACCCGCGCTGCGTGACCAAGGAAGGGAATCGGGCCGCGCTCGCCAAGCTCTGGCAAGTCTTCGACGTGGTGGGCGGCAACTGGCGCGGCATCGCCCGGGTTCCGCGCGGGAACCTGGAGCTCAAGCCCGAGTGGGACAGGGTCAACGCGCGCCATCGCTTCCGCATCGACACCGCGGCGGTCGGCGGCGCCGAGAAGAACCTCCTCGCCGACCAGTGCATCTGCGGCTCGATCATGTCGGGGCTCGCCAAGCCCGACCAGTGCAAGCTCTTCGGAAAGGAGTGCCGTCCCGAGAGCCCGGTGGGCGCGTGCATGGTTTCCTCCGAGGGCGCCTGCAAGATCTGGCACGTCTATGGCGGTCACCCCGATTTGAAGGAGGTCGCTTGACCTCCGGGGAGAAGGTGGCGCTGAAGCACGGTGCCGGGGGGCGCGCCATGCGGGCCCTCATCGAGGACGTCTTCCTGAAGCTGGCCTCTCCGGTGGACGGGATCGGGCTCTCGGCGCTCGACGACGGGGCCGCCATCCGCGTCGGCGACCGCTGGCTCGTCGTGACCACCGACTCCCACGTGGTCCACCCCATCTTCTTCCCTGGGGGCGACATCGGCCGCCTGTCGGTGTGCGGGACGGTGAACGACCTCGCCATGATGGGAGCCACCGAGCCGCTCGCGCTCACCTGTGCGGTCATCCTGGAAGAGGGGTTCCCGCGCCCGGAGTTGGAGCGGATCCGCGACTCGATCCTGGCGGCGAGCCGCGAGGCCGGGGCCCCCATCGTGACCGGCGACACCAAGGTGATGGGGCGAGGCGAAATCGACGGAGTGGTGCTCAACACCACCGGGGTGGCGCTCGCCGACCGGGTGGTCACCGACGCCGGGCTGCGCCCCGGGGACCGCATCCTGGTAACCGGGAGCATCGGCGATCACGGGATGGCGGTGATGACCCGCCGCCACCAGATGGGGCTGGAGGGGGACCTCCGGTCGGACGTGGCCCCGCTGAACGGCCTGGTGCGGGAGGCGCTGCGCGCCGGCGGCGACGACGTAGTGGCGATGAAGGACCCGACTCGCGGCGGGTTGGCGTCGGTGATGCACGAGATGGCAGGGAAGGGTGGGGTGGGAGTGATCCTGGACGAGCGCGCCGTGCCGGTGAACCCCGAGGTCCGCGCCGCCTGCGAGGTGCTGGGCATCGACCCGCTCGTGGTCGCGAACGAGGGCAAGGCGGTGGTGGGGGTGCGGCCGCAAGCCGCCGAGCGCGTCCTGGCCGCGCTCCGGAAGCACCCGCTGGGCGGACGCGCCGCCATCGTCGGCACCGCCATCGCCGAGCGGCCAGGCCAGGTGATCCTCGACACCGGCCTGGGGCGCCGGATGCTTGCCGAGCCCGAGGGCGAGCCCCTGCCGCGGATCTGCTGAGCCGGAACAGACCGTGCACGAGTACTCCCTCATCCAGTCTCTGGTGACGCGCGTCGAGCAGGAGGCGGTCGCCCGCCGCGCCACCGCGATCCACCGGCTCGTCGTCTCGATCGGAGAGCTCTCCGGCGTGGACCCCGAACTCTTCCAGACCGCCTACGACACCTTTCGCTCCGGCACCCTTTGCGATAGGACCCCGCTCGAGCTTCGACAGGTGGCGGCGCGTTGGGCCTGTCCGTCCTGCGGGAGGGAGATCCCGAAGGGAGAGGTCCTCACCTGCGCGCGCTGCGAGCTCCCGGCGCGGATCGCGGCCGGAGGAGACGAGATCCTGCTGGAGACCATCGAGATGGAGGTGCCCTGATGTGCACGACGTGTGGATGCGGTGACCCGAAGCTCGTCCCGGTGGACGTCCACGAGAAGATCCTGGCGGGCAACGACCGCCAGGCGCAGCACAACCGCGAGCACTTCGTGGAGCAGGGCGTCCTCGCCTTGAACCTCATGGGATCGCCGGGAGCCGGGAAGACCGCCCTCCTCGAAGCGACTTCCCGAGCGACCGAGCGCCGCTGGCGCCTGGGCGCGGTGTCGGGCGATCTCGCCACCGACAACGACGCCCGGCGCCTCGAAGCCGCCGGGATCCCATCACGACCCATCACGACCGGCCAAGGGTGCCACCTGGACGCGGATCTCGTCCACCATGCGCTCCACGGCTTCCCCTGGACCGAGCTCGACGTGTTCTTCATCGAGAACGTCGGCAACCTGGTGTGCCCGGCCATCTACGATCTGGGACAGGCGGCGAACGTGGTGGCGCTGTCGGTGACGGAGGGGGAGGACAAGCCGCTCAAGTACCCGGTGATGTTCAAGGCCGCCGACCTCGTGGTCCTCACGAAGTGCGATTTGCTCCCGCACCTCGACGTGAAAGTCGATCGCATCCTCGACGGCTTGAGGCGCGTCATGCCGAAGCCGAACGCGATCCAAGTCTCGGCCCGCACCGGCCAGGGCATGGCGGAGTGGACGGGATGGCTCGAGGAGCGGAAGGCCCGCGTCCCGAAGCGCGCCGCCGGCGCCCCTGCTGCTCATACCCATGAGCACGACCACGACCATTCGCGCGATCACGACCATTCGCACGCGCACGACCACGAGCACGACCACGAGCACCGACACGCGGACGGGACCGTCCACCGCCACGGACACGCGCACGGCCGCGATCACTAGACCGCGCCTCCGCCCCTGGGAGCCGAAGCCTTACTGGTGATCGGAGAGCGCGACGAGTCGCGCCAGTTCCGCCGCGTCCCGGGGTGCGCTTTCGGAAGCTTTCTGCGTCGAAAGGGGCTGCGAGGGGTCGGTTTCGTCGCGCTCGGTGCGCACGGCGCGGCCCATATGGACCACGCGCCAAAGCTTCAGAATCGTGTCCGCCCTCGATGCATACATGTAGGCACCCTCAGAATACTCCCCGACCGCAGGTTCCTATCCTGTACGGGGCGAAGCCTCGCCGGAAGGCCTTTCCGGGATCCGCATGGAGACGTTTCGCTGCCGTCACCGAGTCGTCACTTTTGACCCCAAAAGGGTGCCCCTCGGCTCACTTGCGGGCTTCTGCGATCAGCACCTGCAGGCGCTCGAGTGCCTTCTCCAGCGTGGCGAGGCCTGGCCCGAACGAGAAGCGAACGTAGGAGCGGAACCTCGAGATCTGGCGCCGGCGCCGCTGCCCCGGGTTCACGTCGAAAAACTCCCCGGGGACGCTGATGACCTTCTTCTCGAGCGCCGCGCGGAAGAACCCCATGCCCTCGTTGAGCGGAGGGGGGAGCTGCGAGACGTTGCCCCAGACGTAGAAGGTGCCGTCGGGGGCACGGTCGACCCGGATCCCGAGCCGCTCCAGCCCGGAGAGTAGCTTCCAGCGCTTCTCCCCGAAGGTGCGGTGAATGGCGTTCGTCTCGGCCTCCACCACCTCATCCGTGAGAAGCGGCAGGGCGGCGCGCTGCAGCGGCTTCGAGCCGCCCCCGTCGAGGAACGAGCCCGCGGAAGCAACCGCCTCGATCACGCGCTTCGGGCCTACGGTCCAGGTGACGCGCCATCCCGGGTAGCGCCAGTTCTTGGTGAGCCCGTCGAAGATCACCACCGGGTCGCGGTTCACGTCCTCCACGTAGCGGGCAGCACTCTCGACCGGCAAGCGTCCCGGCGCGCCCGTCCAGACGTAGTGCGAGTAGAACTCGTCCGCGAGCAGGGCGCAGTCGAGTTCCCGCGCGAGCGCGACCCAGCGAGCGAGCTCCTCTCCCTGCACCAGCTTTCCGGTCGGGTTGCAGGGATTCGACATGAGCAGGGCCGCGAGGCCGCGGCCGGTCACCTCCCGGCGCAGGTCATCCACGGTGAAGGCGTACCCGCGCTCTCCCTCGAGCAGGATGGGAATGGCCGTGAAAGCCTTGAAGATGTCGAGGAGTTCCTCGTAGGCAGTGTAGTCGGGAAGGAAATGGCCGAGGTTCACGTGCCCCAGGCTCGCCGCGGCTCTCGTCAGGGAGGCGCGGCCTCCTCCCGAGACGCTCACGTTCTCGGCCGAGTACTGAGAGGGCAGCCCGCGGCGGTAGAGCCGGTTGTAGAGCGCGGCGATCGCCTCGCGCAGCTCCCACAGACCGGGCACCGGTGCGTATTCCTGGTCGTCGACCTCGATGGCGATCTCATGCACCCGCGCCGGAGCGCCGGGGAGCGGCCCCGTCTCCGGCTGACCCTGTCCCAGGTTGCACCAGTCGGGGTCGCGGCCGAACCCGAGCTTGGCCGCCTCGGTGGTGACGAAGATGACGCCGGTCCGCGGGACGGAGCGAAAAGCGTTCAGGTGCACGGGCGGGAGGTCTGGAGGCATGATTTCTCGAGGCTAGCACGCGCCCGCCGGGGTCGCCGCTTCGCGCCTGGGGCTCGCCCCGGGGCCCAGGCGCGTTACCAGCCCTCCGCCTCGCGCTCCTGGCGGAGCTCCGCCTCCGCTGCCCCGATGCGCTCTCGGACCGACGCGAGGAGGCGAACCACGTCGGCGCCGGTCATTCCCGCGGTGTCGACGGGCTCGAGGACCCGGACGAGCACCAGGGCCGGTCTTATCCATGGGCTCCCCTTGGGCATGCCATCGGAGCTGCCGCAGACGGCGATGGGGAGCACCGGGACCTGCGCCTCGATGGCGAGCCGGAAGGCGCCGGGCTTGAAAGGCAGCATCTTTCCGTCGCGGCTGCGCGTCCCCTCGGGAAAGATCATGACCGGCATCCCGGTGTCGAGGTAGCGGCGCGCCCGCGTGAGCGCCTCGCCCCCGCTTTCCCGGTCGCCACGGCGAACCGCGATGTCACCGGCGAGCGAGAACATCCACCCGAACCAGGGGACGCGGAAGAGCTCCTGCTTGGCCATCCACTTCATCTCCCTCGGCAGCCGGGAGAGGGCGAAGATGTCCAGGGAGGACTGGTGGTTCGAGACCGCCACGTAGGCCCGTCCTCGCGGCGGCCTCCCCTCCACCCGGACATGCCAGAGAAGATAGGCGTAGGTCGGGAGCGCCCCGACCAGCCGGAGGAAGCGGCCGGCGGCGCGCCGGTTCCGGTCGAACGGAAAGGTCACCGCGAGGAGCAGCGCCTGGAGTGGAAGCCAGAGGATGCAGGCCCCGATCACCACGACGTAGGCAAGGGCGGCGAGCGGGGGGATGAGGAATCCGGGAACGCGGGGGCGGGCCACGCCCGCTTCTACCATTCGGAAGGCGGCGGCGGCCAGCGACGTCCGCGAGGCTAGAATGGCGGGGTGCCGGAGCTGCCGGACGTCGAGACCTACGTGAGGGCGCTCCGCGCCCGCGTCGTCTCCGAGACCCTCGAGCGGGTGCGGGTCGCGAGCCCGTTTCTCGTGCGCACCGCCGAGCCCTCCCTCACTGACGCCTTCGGCCGCAAGATCCTTCAGGTGTCGCGACTGGGCAAGAGGCTCGTGTTCTCCCTCGAAGGCGATCTCTTCCTCGTCCTGCACCTCATGATCGCCGGGCGGCTGCATTGGAAGGAGCCCGGGGCGAAGCTGCCCGGCAGGACAGGGCTCGCCGCCTTCGACTTCCCGCGCGGGACCCTGACGCTCACGGAGGCCGGTACCAAGCGGCGGGCCTCGCTGCACCTCCTCGCCGGGCGCAAGGCCCTCCTATCGCTCCACCGCGGCGGAGTCGAGCCGCTCGAGGCGGGAGCGGAGGACTTCCGGGAGGCGCTCACTCGCGAGAACCACACCCTGAAGCGGGCGCTCACCGACCCTCGGCTCTTTTCCGGGATCGGCAACGCCTACTCGGACGAGATCCTGCACCGCGCGCGCCTCTCCCCGGTCCGGCTCACCTCCCAGCTGGAGCCCGGAGAGATGGAGCGGCTCCGCGAGGCCACCCAAGCCGTGCTGCGCGAGTGGATCGACCGGCTCGAACTCGAGGCGGCCGGGGAGTTCCCCGAGGGCGTGACCGCCTTCCGGGAGGGGATGGCGGTCCACGGGCGCCACCGAAAGCCTTGCCCGGACTGCGGCACCCTGGTGCAGCGGATCGCCTACGCCGACAACGAGACCGATTACTGCCCGCGATGCCAGACGGGCGGGCGCATCCTGTCGGATCGCTCGCTCTCCCGGCTTCTCAAGGACGACTGGCCGCGAACGGTCGACGAGATGGAGGCCCTCGAGTCGCGCCGGGGTGGGCATCGCTAGATCGCCGGGGAGTGGCGGAGACGCTCTCGAAGAGGGGCCTCTCATCCCCGCGATCACTCGACGTCAAGATCGCGGAAACCGCCGCCCCAAGCGGTTTACATGCTTTACACTAACGCGACGCGTCTTTTTCGGTTCTTGACAGCACCGTCCCGGTGGGCTTTCCTGAAGATTCCCCCACGAAGACTGGAGTGCCGATGGCCACCGACTTTTCGCCGCCCAAGAACCTCGAAACGCCGAAGAAGAAGATCCGGAAGGAGGAGGCGCTCGACTACCACTCCTCCGGTCGCCCCGGAAAGATCGAGGTCGTCCCTACGAAGCCCTGCGCCACCGCGCGCGACCTCTCGCTCGCCTACAGCCCCGGCGTCGCCGAGCCCTGCCTGGCCATCGCCGAGAACGAGGACCTCTCCTACAAGTACACGGCGCGGGGCAACCTCGTCGCCGTGATCTCGAACGGCACCGCCGTCCTCGGCCTCGGCGACATCGGCCCCCAGGCCGGCAAGCCGGTGATGGAGGGCAAAGGCGTCCTCTTCAAGAAGTTCGCCGACATCGACGTGTTCGACATCGAGGTGGACGCGAAGGAGATCGACAAGTTCTGCGCGGTGGTCAAGGCGCTCGAGCCCACCTTCGGCGGCATCAACCTGGAGGACGTGAAGGCTCCCGAGTGCTTCGTCATCGAGGAGCGACTCAAGCGGGAGATGAAGATCCCGGTCTTCCACGACGACCAGCACGGCACCGCCATCATCTCCGGCGCCGCCCTCCTCAACGCCCTCGAGTTCGCGGGGAAGGCGATCGACAAGATCAAGGTGGTGGTCTCCGGGGCCGGGGCTTCGGCGATCGCCTGCACCAAGTTCTACCTGGCGCTGGGTGTGCGGCGGGAGAACGTGACCCTCGTCGACACCAAGGGCGTTGTCTACAAGGGGCGCAGCGAGGGCATGAACGAGTGGAAGTCGGAGTTCGCAATCGAGACGCGCGCCCGCACCCTGGCGGACGCACTCAAGGGCGCGGACGTCCTGCTGGGCTGCTCGGCGAAGGGTCTCGTCACGCCGGAGATGGTCCAGTCGATGGCCACGAACCC
>DATJZG010000050.1:0-27153 GCA_035499295.1 Anaeromyxobacteraceae bacterium | reverse complement strand
GACCCACAACCTCCTCAAGCTGCACGCCGCGACGGCCTGAACGTAGGCCGTCGCAGCGGGCCGGCGCCGCCCAGGCCCCCGGCGGCGCCGCTCGCCCCGACCCACTCACTCTCAAAGGCGATTACAGCGACGCGCTCCTAGCGCGGGGCGGTTCCGCGAACGGGGCCCGGGAGGTCGCTCCCGGCCCCAGGCCTTTCTTGGGGCAATGGCCGCCTACGGGGGCTCCGGTGGGAGCGTGCTCCGCCGGCCTACATCCCCTCAAGATCCTCTTACAACCTCCCTGGTACTTGGCTGGCACGACCGAGTTCACCATGAGTTCGCGACTCGTCGCGGGCCGCCCTCGAAGAGCGCCGTTCGTGGCCCCGGCGAGCCATCGCAAGCTCCGGGACAACCCCGGGGGAGGTAGAGCGTGCACTGGAAGACTCTTCGCCGTGGGATGCTCGCAGCCGGCGCCCTGGCCGTCGCGGTCACGGTCGCCTTCGCCGTCGCCACCTACGCCGATCTCACTCCCTGGAAGGACTACCAGGTGAGCGACGCCGTATATCAGGTCACGACCGTCAAGGTGGATGCCGGCATGACCGACGCCTACCTGGAGGGCCTGAGGAAGACCTGGTTCGCCTCGATGGAGGTCCAGAAGAAGCTCGGGTACATCGAGGACTACAAGCTCTACCGGAGCGACCTCCCGCAGAGCGGAGAGTTCAACTACCTGCTCGTGGTCAAGTTCAAGAACACGGCGGACCTCGCCCCAAGCAAGGCGAAGTACGAGGCCTTCATGAAGGAGTGGGGGGAGTCGCGGATGAACGAGTCGAGGGATCTCGCACAGAAGACCTACCCGACGATGCGCAAGATCACGGGTCAGTACGACTTCCGCGAGATCACGCTGAAGTAGCGCCCGCGGCGGCGGGCGAGGCGGCGCGCGGGCGACCGGCGCGGCGCACCCGTTGCCGGGCGCCGACGCCCCGTCGCGCCTAACCTTCCGGTCCGTGTCGGGTAGAGACGGATCGGGCGCGGACCGCGCAGGCCTCCCTGGGGATTGCACCGTGAATCCGTGCGGCTCCGCGCCCGCTTGGCTTTCGAGAGCTCGTCCGCTTCCCGGCACCCTTCCCCGGACCATCGGCTCAACGCCCCAAAGGGGGTCCGCCTCTGGACTGGCCCAGTTGGGGGCTGAGCCAATCCGCTAGGCCTCGATCAAGTCGTGGCCATTCGTGAAACGTCTAGTCTCTTGGCCCGGGGAAGAAGGGGAGTGAGTCCCCGGAATAGGCCGAGCCGCTGCGGGAGAGCTCGCTCATGGAACTCCTGGTCCTCGCCGCTACCTGGATGGGACTCGCCCTCGCGATCGGCGCGATCGGTAAGGCACGCGGAGTCGGGTTCTGGATCGGCTTCGGCCTGTCCCTCCTCCTCACGCCCGTCGCCGGGATCACGATGGCCATCCTCCTCGCGAAATCCGGCCGGCGGGCCCCGAGGCGCACGGCGCTCCGGACGGTCGTCGATCGGAAGTGTCCGTTTTGCGCGAAGCGAGTCGAGTCCGACGCGGTCGAGTGTCGGTCCTGTGGGCATCGGCTTCGGCTTCCTACGGCGGCTCCCCTGGCGGTGGGGCGCTGGCTGTGGGTCGTTCGCTAGGTCGGGCCAGCGACTCTCCGGTTGAGCGCTCTCGGGGGGTCGGCTTGCCCGGCCGCGGGGCGCGCCCGCCCCCAAGAGTGTGGCCTCCTCCTCATCCTGGCCTCTCACGGAGGAGCGAGCCTCCGGTCGCGCGGGCATCGCGTACGTTGGGCACAGAGCCGGGATAACCTCTCCGCCGGGTCGGAGAGCGCCGAGGCGGCACGGCGCCCGCGGGCCCGCCGCTTCACTCCGCGACGCGGTAGACGCGCACCGGGGCGGATCCGTCGCCGGCAGTGAGCCAGAGCGAGGTCGCCCCGTCCAGGGAAAGAGCCTTCGCGTCGAACACCCGCGTGACGGCAGGGTCGCCGAAGCCGTTGCCGCCGAGCCCCTCGCAACCGCTCGCCCCTGCCGCGCAGCCGTCCCGGCCCCGGAAGCCAGCGAGGCCGCCCCAGGCGGCCTCGGCGCGGTAGAGCTGGACCCCGGTAACCGCGTTGTCGAAGCCGAGGTAGAGCCAGCGCGGCGTCGCGACGAGGACGCTCGCGGCGCCGTTGCTCGGGTCCCCGAGCTGGCTGAGGAGTGGATCGCCCGACGCGTTCGGCGCCAGGAGGGACCAGTCCGTCGTTAGGCACCGTCCCGGTGCTCCGCTCGGGCGGCAGAGCCAGACCTGCGGCGCGGCGGCGGGCTGTCCGGAGCCACCGACCACGTTGCGAACGGCGATCACGCAGGAGCCGGCGCCGCAGCTGCCGAAGGAGGCGAGCGCCGGCACGGCCCGGTCGCCCATCGCCGACGAGGGCGCACCCGAAAACCCGAGCGAGTCCTTCCCCGCCCAGGCGGGCGAGCTCGGCGTCGCGAGCACCCACGGGGCCGCGGACGGGGGCGGGCCGTCCTGGCGCAGGATGCCCTCGCCGCTCGCGGCGTAGAGAACGTCGCCGACCTTCGCGAGCGCGGTCACGCCGCGGAGGCGTCCCGCCCCTCCGACGTCGGGCGCGTCCGCCGCGTCGAGGGCGCTCGCCTCGAGCTGCGCGGGTGCCCCGGGCTCGAGCGACGCCGCCGTCAAGGCGACAAGGGCGGCGCCAAACGGGGCCGGGAGGGCGTATCCGAGGTAGAGGCGCTCGCCGGCGAGCAGGGCGGCGCCGAGCGCCAGATCGGACGGCCCGACTCCCATCGCCCCGAGGGCCTCTCCGAGGTCCAGCGGCGCGCGGTCGAGGTCCGTCGCATCGGTGAAGGCGCGCAGCCAGGGCGCGCCCGCGCGATGGGCTCCAGCGATGACGAGGCGCTCCACGCCACCCACCTCGCCGGCAACGGCGAAGGTGGGGCCGGCCCCAGCGCCCGCGGTCGGGTCTGGCCCGAGGTCGAGGGCGACGAGGGGCCCGAGGGCGCGAGTCCCCGCCGCGATGCGGGCGAACCGCCGCCCGGAGCGGTCCGGCCCCACCCAGGTGTCGCCCCTCCAAGCGTTCACCGAGGCCGCCGGCGATCCGTCTCCCAGGGGATCCGCAGCGACCTCGATCACCTCGGAAACGTTGGCGCCCGCTGCCAGGCGATCGGCGCGCGCGGGGGCGGCGGCGTGCACCAGGACCGAGGCCGCCAATGCGGGGGCGGCGCTCAGGACGATGCCCGTGCCGGCCTCGGCGGCAGTGGCGGTCGCCGTCAGGGCGACCGTCCCGGCCACCGAGGGGACGCAGCTGAAGGCGAAGGAGACCTGCTGGCCCGAGCCCAGTGTCTGCGGCGGGGCGGGCGAGACGGCTCCGCACCCGGCACCGTTCGCCGGGCTCGCTGCCGGCACCACGCCGGTGACACTCAAGGGCGCGCTGCCGGAGTTCGCGAGCGTGAGGGTGACCGCGATGGCCTTCCCCACTCCGGTCGTGCTCGGGTTCGCTCCGACCGAGGCGGAGAAGGTCCGAGGGAGCGCGGCGAGCGTGAGCGTCGAGCCGGCGACAACTGGGAGACCAGAGTTCGCGTCCGCGCCGCTCACCAGCGCGCCGAGCGCGACGCTTCCCGTCGTGGACGGCGTACAGCTCCAGATGAAGGTCCGGCTGCTCGCACCCGCGACCCTCTGCGGGAGCGCGGGACTCGGGCCGGCACAGGTGGCGCTCGCCGCCGGGCTCACGGTGGGCGCGACCGAAGAGAGGACCGCGGCGGCTTCTCCGGCGTTCGCCACGTTCAGCGTGAGCGGCACCACCTGACCCACCCGCACGGGTGCGGGGGCCCCGCCGAGCACCAGAGCCGCTCCCAGCGCGGCGGGGGTCTCCACCACGATCGCGCTCGCCAGCGACGCCGCTCCCCTCACCGTCGAGTTCGAGGAGCTGTCGCTGCCCGTGGCGCCGGCGGCGAGCCCCAGGCGCCCCGGCCCGGTCGGAGTGTAGGTCCAGGTGAAGGTACCGCTCGCGCCCGGGGCGAGCGATGCGATCGACGCCGGAGAAGGCCCGCCCGTGACCGCCCCGAGCGGCGGCGTGACGCCGAGCGTGGTCGGGCTGACACCGGTCACGGCGGCGCTCCCGGGGTTGGTGAGCCTGAGCGCCACGGTCACCGCTTGGCCGACGCTCACCGTGGACGGGTTCGAGGCGAGCGTCGCTGCCAGCGCGGCGCGACCCACCGCCACCGCTCCCGAAGCCGCCGGACCGGTCGAGACGGTCTGCCCGGAGTTCGCATCGAAGGCGCTCGCGCTGCTGGCGAGGCGAAGCGAGCCAGGGGTGCTTCCGGCCCGCACCGCCCACCCGAAGGTCGCCGAGCCCCCCGCCGGGAGGGCGAGAGTGGTGCTCGGCCCGGACTTGACGGTGGCGGGGACGCCAGTGGCGAGGAGCGGGCCGGCCGCGACGCCCTCTGCCGCGACTTCGCCACCGTTCGTCACCGTCATGAAGACCTCGAAGGTCTCCCCGAGCGCCGCCGACGGCGGAGCCCAGAGGGTCGCAGAGAGGCTCGCGGGAGCCTGGACCTCCACCTGAGCCGCCGCTCCGGCGTCACTCGAGCCTGCGACCGGCTGGCCAGAGAGGCTGTCGGTGCCGCGGGCGGATGCGCCGAGGGCCAGGCCCCCCGCGGCGGTGGGGCCGAGGAGCCAGGTGAAGGTGCCGCTCTCGCCCGGCGCCAGCGACGCGAGCGAAGGTGGGGTCGGGCCGCCGACGACGCTCGCCCCCGCGCCGCCGCTCGTCGCGATAGCCAAGGAGCCGGGGGTGACAGCCATCGCCGCAGCAGTTCCGGTGTTCGTCGCCGTCACGGTCACGGTGGCGACTTCCCCGACGCTCACGACCGGCGGGCTCGCCGCCACCGCGACGACCAGAGCGGCGGCAGGCCCAGTGGCGGCGACGTAGGCGCGCTCCAGCCGCCCGCGGCGGCCGAAGGAGTTCTCGACCACTAGGGGCTGCGCGCCCGCAGGGATTCCCGCCGGCACCGTGGCACGGAGCGTGTGAACGTCGACCCACGTCACGCCCTCCAGCGGGACGTCGCCCAGCCAGACCCGATAGGTGGCGTCGACCGTCGGCGTCCCGCCCCCCGCCGCTTGCGTCGTGCGAACGAGAAAGCGATTCCCGCGGACGGTGACCGGCGTGGCCACCTCCGCGTACCCGCTCGCCGGCTCCACCGAGAGCGGCTCCGGGTCCAGGTCGCCCAGCGCACTGCACCCGACGAGCCCCAGGGCGAGAGTCCAGAGAGCGGGGAAGCGTCCGATCTGCATCCGAGGCGGCCTGCGGATGCAAAGTTACCGAACCCCGAACCGGCTGACACGGGGTCGTTCCCCACCCATCCCGCTAGTGTCGACGGAGAAGGCTCAGGCCATCCCCCACGAGCGCGGCGAGCACTCCCGCGCGTGGAGCGCCCTCCTCCAGGCGCTGCTCGTCGGGGCGCCAGCGCGGCCTCCAGCGAGAAAGGCCGTCCCGCGCGACCGCGGGGTTCCCGTCCTCGCAGCGAGCTTCGCCGCCGTCGCCGACCCGAGCGGCCGGCGACTCTCCTCTCGGCGATCGAGTGGGGGGGGCGCAGGTGGGCGGGTCGCCGAGAAGCCTTACGCGAGAGAGAGAGAGGCGCAGCATCTCCCCGGCGACCCCCCGCACAATTGGACTCTACACCACCTTTCGCTCCGAGTGTTGTACCACGACGGGGTCGCTCCTCTGGTGCGGTACCCGAGCGCCACCGTTTGACGATTTCCGCCTTCGCCTCGACCAAAAGTGCTAGGACCCCTGGTCGACGACCTCCAGAGCGCCGGTCCGCGAGAGGCGCGCGGCGCCTAGCGCACCATGTTCTCGTGGCACGTGGGGCAGGCCTCGCCCCTCGCCATGAGCAGCCTCGGCAACAGCGACTCGTGCGCGTTGTGACACTTCGAGCAGGAGCGGAAGGCGTGGGCGTGCGGCCCCACATCGTCGTGGCAGGAGAAGCAGAGGAGATCGCCCTCCTGCTGGAGCGGTCCCGGGTCAAAGCCACTCTGGCGAACGTGGCATGCAGCGCAGTCGCGTCCTGCAAACGGCGCATGCGTCGACACGGCGCGGGTGCCGAAGGGCAGGGGCCCACGCGATCCCGGCCCCAGCGCGCTCCCCGGGAGCGGCGCGGTCGCGAGGGAGACGGCTCCCGCAACGCACAGCGCGAGGCAAGGGGCGGCTCGCGCGCCGCTCGACGAAGAGGTCATGGGGCAAGAACTGTCTAACTTGTAGTGACTATACTCATTGTACCAGGACGCTGCGCGAAGGATCAACCCGTTCGCCCCGGGGACGGAGGGCGGCGACGCTTCGACCCGGAGTGATCGCGATCACTTACCCGCCTTCAAGTGTCCGGGCGACCGGCCGGTAAGCGAACGCTTGCCCGCGCGCCTCACCTTCCGTGCCCACTGCGACTCGATCGACAGGCGCCTGCCTCGAAATCGCAATAATCCAAGCCCGCCGCGACTCGACGGCGGAGAGGCCTCGAGTCCGGGCGAGCGCGGCCGTCCCGCTACGCCCGGAACCGGCACGACAGCCGAGGGCGCCGTGCGCCCCAACGCCGACGGAGAGCGCTAACCCGACTCTGCCGCCTCGCCTGGCGAGACCTCGGATGCCCGGGGACTACAGGCCGGTGACCTCCACCGGAACGAGGTCGGTGGTCGTGGTGCCGTTTCCAAGCTCCCCGTACTGGTTCAAGCCCCAGCACAGGACGGCGCCGTTCGCGACCGCACAGCTGTGGCTCCCACCCCCGAGGATCTCGGTGACGCCCCTCGTCAACCCTTGGACAGCGACCGGCAGGTAGCTCTCGACAGTGGTGTTGTCTCCGAGCTGTCCGTCGTGATTGAGGCCCCAGCACCACATGCCACCGCCCGCGATGGCGCAGGTGTGCTGGCCCCCGGGAGCCACAGCCGTGACGCCACTCGTCAGGATCGCGACGGGGACGGGCACGTTGCTGTCGAGGTTGGAGTTGTTCCCGAGTTCGCCGCTGCTGTTGAATCCCCAACACTGGATGCCACCGTGCACGAGCGCGCAGGTGTGGTCACCGCCAGCGGCAATGCCCTCGACGCCGCTTGCCAGGCCGAATACCGGAACGGGGAACAACTGCGTTTCGGGGTTGTCCCTGTTGCCGAGCTCGCCGTCCCCTCCGAAACCCCAGCACCAGACGCCGCCACCGTTCACGAGCGCGCAGGAGTGTTCCCACCCTACCGCGATCGCAATGACGTTCGTCAGGCTAGCGACCGGGACCGGCACGGTGCTGTCGTCGCTGGAGTTGTTGCCGAGTTCCCCGTACCAGTTGCTCCCCCAACACATTACCCCTCCGTTCACGAGCACACAGGTGTGGTCGCCGCCGGCGGCGATGGCGGTGACGCCGCTCGTCAGCCCCGCGACCTGAACGGGTTCGAGGCTGTCATCGATGGTGCTGTTCCCCAGCTGGCCCGACGTGTTGATGCCCCAGCACTGGACGCCGCCGTTCACGAGTGCGCAGGTGTGGTCGTACCCTGCGGCGACCGCGGTCACCCCGCTCGTCAGCCGCGAGACGGCGACCGGCACGTGGCTATCGGCAGTCGAGCCGTTTCCGAGTTGCCCATAACCGTTGCTTCCCCAGCACTGGACGCCGCCGTTCACGAGTGCGCAGGAATGGTAATCGCCCGCGGCGAGCGCGATTTTCCCGGGACTCGTCGCCGACGCCGACCCCCCGCCGCCCCCGCAACTCAGGCATGCCACTGCAACCGCGACTGTCGATCCCCGGCGTAAAAGCATCTCCTACTCCTCCAACTCGTCCCCGGGGGACGAGCGGTCGATAACTCGGTCGCGCCGGTCAGAAAGGGCCACGAAGGGGCGCTCGTACACGGCGCGCAGTGCGCCCCACCCGATCCGGTGCCGGGCAGCCGGCCCCCGGCACGGGTGCGCCGGGCAATCCCGACGTTGCCGCCCGGTCCGGCAGCTCCAGCCGGGTCTGGGCGGCTCACCGACGCTTGGTGTCCTCACCTCGGCGCGCTCTTCATAGACCGTGCTTCAAAATCGTGCCCGAGTCGCCCACTACCCAGGCATCGCCCGCCCAGGCGGCAAAGACGCTAGGCAAGTAGGTGTCGGTGCCGCTCGTCGAGCTCGCCCAGGCGCTGCCGTTCCAGTGCAGGATGGTGCCCGCGTCGCCTGTGACCCAGACGTCGCTCGCCCCGCTCCCCGAGACGCCAGAGAGGGTGATCGTGGTTCCGCTCGTCGAGCTCGTCCAGGCGCTGCCGTTCCAGTGCAGGATGGTGCCGAAGTCGCCCACCGCCCACGCGTCGTTCGCCCCGCTTCCCCAGATGCCGACGAGGTACCTCGTCGTTCCGCTCGTCGAGCTCGTCCAGTCGGTCCCGTTCCAATGCAGGATGGTGCCGGAATCGCCTACCGCCCACACGTCGCTCGCCCCACTTCCCCAGATGCCGAGTAGCCCGGATGTCGCCGTCGCCGGGCTCGACCACGCGCCTCCATTCCAGTGCAGAATGGTGCCGGAGTCGCCCACCGCCCACACGTCACTCGGCCCACTCCCCCACACGCCGTGGAGAGTGGTCGTCGCCCCGCTCGTCGAGTTCGACCAGGAGCTTCCATTCCAGTGCACGATGGTGCCGTCTTCGCCCACCGCCCAGACGTCGCTCGGCCCGCTCCCCCACACGCTCGTGAGGTAGCTCGTCGTCCCGCTCGGCGAGCTCGTCCAGGTGCCGTCGATCTGGTGCAGGATGGTGCCGGAGAGCCCCACTGCCCAGAGAGCGCCGCCCGCGTTTCCCCACACGCCGATCAGGTTGTCGGTCGCGCCGCTCGAGGAGCTCGACCAGGCGCCGCCGTTCCAGTGCACGATGGTTCCGGATTCCCCCACCGCCCACACACCGCTCGGCCCGATTCCCCAAACGCCCACGAGATAGCTCGTCGTCCCACTCGCCGAGCCCGTCCAGGCGCTGCCGTTCCAGTGCAGGAGGGTGCCAAAGTCGCCCGCCGCCCACGCGTCGCTCGGGCCACTTCCCCACACCGCGAAGAGATTGTTCGACGCCCCGCTCGCCGAGCTCGTCCAGGCGCTGCCGTTCCAGTGCAGAAGGGTGCCCGATTCCCCCGCCGCCCAGGCGTCGCTCGGCCCGCTCCCCCAGACACCGAAGAGACTGTTCGAGGTCCCGCTCGTCGAGCTCGACCAGGCCCCCCCGGTCCAGTGCAGGAGGGTGCCCGAGTCGCCTACGGCCCAGGCGTCGCTCGGCCCGCTCCCCCACACGCCGAACAGGAGCGTCGTCGTCCCGCTCGCCGAGCTCGACCAGGCAAGGCCGTTCCAGTGCAGTATGGCGCCGGAGTCGCCCACCGCCCACACGTCACTCGGCCCGCTCCCCCAGACCCCGCGAAGGTCGCTCGCCGTCCCGCTCGCCGAGCTCGACCAGGCAAGGCCGTTCCAGTGCAGTATGGCGCCGGAGTCGCCCACCGCCCACACGTCGTCCGGCCCGCTCCCCCACACCCCGTGAAGGTTGCTCGCCGTCCCGCTCGGCGAGCTCGTCCAGGCGCTGCCGTTCCAGTGCAGGAGGGTACCCGAGAGCCCCACCGCCCAGACGTCGCTCACACCGCTTCCCCACACCCCGGCGAGGGGGTTGCCCTGCGGCAGGGGATTCTGCCAACACCAGTCGTCGCTGCTGCAATTCGCAGGCAAGAGCGGCGCCGGCGCCTCGCACCTCCCGCTCTCGCAGACGAGACCGGCACTGCAGGCGGAGGTGGGACAGCACGACTGGCTCATCCCCCCGCAGGTCCCGTTCCCAGGGGAAGAGCCGCTCGAGCCCCCGCATCCCGTCGACGATGCCAGCACAAAGACTGCGAATACGGGGAGAAGGCGTTTTACCATGCGAGCTCTCCTCTGAGCCTGTTCTGGCGCGGCGCCCCGGCGAAGGACGCCGAGTCCGGCGCGGCATCGGGTGTAAAGACCGGCGCGGGAGCCACCGAGCACGCCTAGCCACGGGCGGCGCCCGCCGCATAGAAAAGGCCGGGCCGGGGTTCTGACGCCCGTCGACGGAAACCGCCACGTCGGCGCCGCCTTCGTCGGGTTGGATCCCGCGCTCGAATTCATGGACCCCGATCGGGACTCCCGCCCCGGCAGGGCGTGACGCGCTTCACCGCCTCACTCGCCGGGCTCGCCGCCCGTACGGGCGAGGCAGTGACGATGGTCAGGCACCTCGACAAGGCGATCAGCCTCCCCGCGATGTACAAGGAAGGCGAGTTCGTCTTGTCCTTGGCGGCGGCGAGGTGGACGCGGGCGCCGAAGCCGACGGAGCTCGTCGGCGGTCATCGTGGTGGGGCTACCCCACGCGATGGCGCTCGCGCCGTTGCGCTCGACCACGAGGCCCAAGCGCCACCCCAACCCGGTGAAGCGAGAGGCGGCCCACGATTTCTCGTCGACCTCCTGTGGCGGACGGCGCCGTGAGAGAACAGGACGCGGCCGCCAGGGCGAAGGCGGCAGGCATCGGGCGCACGGTGCTCTACGAGACCGCCAAGTCGATGACGAACGCCGGGCAACTCGCAGAGTGCCTGGTCGGCCTCAAACCGGAGCGGGACGCGCCCATGACAGGCGTCCCGCCGCTCCTACCCATGCTGGCCGTTGTGCACGCCAGTGTTGCATCCGCACCCGACGGAATTGATGATGGGCCCAACGATGCTCTCCCCGCCAGGCAAGACAGCCTTGAGATGCGCTAGCAGTTCGCAAACGGTTGCGCCGCCGCTGACCGTGGCCAACTCGTCCTCGCTGATGGCGCAAAGCGATTTCTTTTCGTTCTTGCGATCCATGACATCTCCCGTCTCGGCGGTTCCAGCCGCCATGGGCTGCGGGATGCAGCCTTTTCCAGGAGACAGTTCAACAGCGACGATCTGACCGGGACCGTCCGTCCGGAGAACGCAACTATGCCGGCCGGGTTACGTACTGCTCCTTGATCTACGCGCCAGGGAAGCCCCTCTGTCACGCGCCCGGCGGCGGGGGCAGTTGCGATACGCAGAAAGGGAAGGTAAAGCGATCCACTCCGCGTTCATCCAGCGTGGCAGATGGAATGGGGCCGAACGGCTGGGCTCCTGGAAGGCTCTTACAGCCATATCATCGAGTACGGGGCTTGCTCGAACGAGAAATCTTGATGTCGGCAACTGCACCAGTTTGGTCCGATGTGACTCTCAGTACGGTATACCAGTCATCACGCCCTTTGATTGGCTGAGGTAAGTCACGACATCTTCTGTCTTCGAGACTTGATCCCTCCACTTAGAGTAGACAGCCTTCTTTACGAGTTCAAAGTAGCTCTTGGCCTCGGGCCATTTGGGCCACCTCTCTGGACGGAAGTCTGTTGTGGGGGGGGCAGCGAAAGGAAGGCGGTCTAGCAGGTGCCCTTGGTGGCCACTTGTCCTAGTTCGTTCGCGAGGCGGCGCGGGGACGGCGGAGCTAGCGGCGGAGAAGCGGAAACAGGCGGCCTGGGATGGCCGCGGATGGTTCTCTCGGCATCCCCGCCTGCAAACCGCTCATCGAGCGCCCGTAGCACGACCTACTTGATCGCGAGGTTGTCGGCGTTGATGACGTTGAAGCGAGCGCTTTTGTATCCAATCGTGTCACCCTGGGTTAGGTCGGAGGTGGAGCTCTTGGGAGACCGTTGGCCGCGCCATGTCGTTCATGAACTCTCTGTACAGGAGGGTGACGGCCTTCTGCGATACGCCCGCCTAGACCAGCTCGCGTTTGAAGCTACCCTGTCCCCATTTCCGCTTGTTGTACGGGTGAACTCTTCCTCGTCGAACATGAGGCTACCTCCCGCGACTCACGCGCGTTTTCCCTGTCGCCAGCAGACCGGCCTGACGGGGGCCTACGGCCGGGGCCGGTTAGGGCCCCTAAGCGGTTTACCTGGACGGCGGTGTCGGGCGATGGGCAAGAAAAAAGGGCGGCAGGTAAAGCACCTAGCCGCCCGTTTTTCTCTGCTATTTGGTAGGCCCGGGTGGGATTGAACCACTGACCCCTACCGTGTCAAGGTAGTGCTCTACCACTGAGCTACGGGCCTTCGAACCGCTGGAGAGCGGGCAGTTTTCTACCCGTTAGGCCGTGGAGTGTCAACGCCACGGGGCGGAGACGGTTCCCCGCGAGGTATTCCCAAAAGCCTCCCTCAGCGCCTCCCGGGCGTCGACGGCTGGGCCTCGAGACCCCGAACGAAGTAGTAGGCATACTGGCACGCGCTCACGACGACGAGGAGCGACGAGAGCAAGCCCAGGGCCGCGACCCACGGTGCGGCACGACCTCGCGTCACTCCGCCGAACTCCGCCAGGAGCGCCAGCACCACCGTGGCCGCGAGCACTGCGGTCGCGTACTTGCCGAGCCGGGTGGGCGAGATTTCCATGGGGTGCTCGGTCGCCGCGAGGAACGAGGTGCCGACCGCCAACAGGGCGTCCCTTCCGAGGACCAGCGCCGGAAGCCACCAGGGCAGCTGCCCTCGCCACGCCAGCGCCACCAGCGCGCAAGCCATCAGGAGCTTGTCCGCCGCCGCGTCGAGCAGCGCGCCGAGCCTGGTTCGCTGGTCGAGCAGGCGGGCCGCGAGCCCGTCGAGCAGATCGGTTGCCGCCGCCGCCGCGAAGGCGGCGAGCGCGAGGTCGGTGCTGCCGGTGGCGTAGAGCCAAAGGAAGACCGGTGCCAGCACGACGCGCACCGCGGTAATCGCATTCGGGACGTTGACGACGCGCACGCTCGGTTCTCCCCGCTCGGAGAATCCTAGCAGGCGGCGCCCCCTCCGTCCGGTCACCAGGCGTCGCGGAGGCGGCGGAGCGCCACGAATGCGGCCTTGGGGGTCTCCGGCGCCTCTCCCCTCCGGCACAGCTCCGAAAGCACCTCCGGAGTCGCCACCCGGAGAAACGGGTTCACCTGGCGCTCGTCCCCCAAGGTGGCCGCCTCCGGCTCGGCGCCGGAGGCCCGCGCCCTCCGCACCGCTTCGAGCCGCGCGGAGGCGGCACGGTTGCCCGGCTCCAGTTCGAGGACGAAGGGAAGGTTCGCCTCGGCGTAGTCGTGCCCGGGGTGAACGGTCAGGGAGGGACCGAGCTGCGCGAGGGTGCCGAGGAAGGTCTCGGCGAGCCGGGCGGGGTCCCCCCCATGCCGGCAGTTCCCGCACCCACCCCAGAAGAGCGTGTCGCCGGTGAAGAGCCGGCCCTCCCACTCGTAGAGCACCGAGCCGGGGGTGTGGCCGGGCGCGGGGTGAACGCGCACCCGCAGCCTCCCGAGCTCGAGCTCCGGGAGCCCGGAGACGTCCACGTCTGGCGCGAACCGGTCGGCGTCGGCTCGGTGCCCCATGACCGTGGCCCCGAGCTCCCGGCGGAGCCGGGAGCTGCCTCCGGTGTGGTCCGCGTGCCCGTGAGTGTGCAGGATCCACCTGGGCTTCACCCCGCATCGCCGCGCGACCTCAACAGCCACCTCTGGATCCCCCGGGTCGACGAGCGCGGCGTCCTCGTCCGCGGCGAGGAGATAGAGGTAGTTGTCCTTGCCGTAGCGGCGGCGGCTGAAGCTCACGACTCCTCCGGCCAGTGCGTCAACGCCACCCGGTTCCCCTCGGGGTCGGAGAAGAAGAGCGACCACCGGGTCCTGCGGGCTACTTCTACGCCCCGGGCGGCCAGGCGCTCCTCCCACAGGGGGCGGGCCTTCAGGGAGATCGTGAGCGCCACCACGTGCCATCCGGCCGGGGCTTGGCGGACGCCTCCCGGCTCCCCGGCGCCGTCGGCGCGCTCGAGCGCGAGGAAACCGGCCCCGAGCGCGAGCCAGACGCTGCGGTCCCCTCCCCCCTCGCGCGGCCAGCGCCTGAGCACCTCGAGCCCGAGCACCTCGCGGTAGAAGCGCTCCGCGCCCTCCAGGTCGACGCAGCGCAGCGCCACGTGGTGCACCCCCGCCGGCTTCTCCATGGTGACCTCGCCTCTTACGCGCTTCTCGCGGCTCCCGGCGCTCCCGGCGCGTCCTTGAGGTAGACGCTGCCGCTCACCGCCTTCGCCCTCTTCTTCAGCTCGGCGGCGGCCCGGGCGATGGCGGCGTGGTCTTCGAAGCGCCCGGGGTTGGCCCAGACCGCAACCACCGAGATGCTCATGAGCTGGAACCGGCGCCGGATGCCGAAGCGGTCCTGGGCCTCGATCCAGCCGCGCTCCCGGTCCTCGCGCTCGTAGTAAAGGGGAATGAGCCGGTCGAAGGCGGCGACGAGTTGCTCGCAGGTATCGTCGGCGTGCTCGGTGTCGGTGACGAGCACGAAGTCATCGCCCCCCACGTGCCCGACGAAGGCGCCCTCGCCCCCCACCTCGCCGGCGATTCGGCGGATGAGGTCGGCGGTCTGGATGATGACCCCGTCGGCCTTGGCGTACCCGTAGTGGTCGTTGTAGACCTTGAAGTCGTCGAGGTCGATGTAGCAGAGGGCGAAGGGCTCGCGCGCCTCCAGTCTCCTCGCCACCTCCTCGTCGATCGCCGGCCCGCTCGGCAGGCGCGTCACGGGCGACATCGACCGCGCCACCTGGCGGCGCCGGAGCACCGCCTCCACCCGCGCCACCAGTTCCTTGGGCTCGAAGGGCTTGCCCAGGTAGTCGTCGGCCCCGACCCGGAATCCCCTCACCTTGTCGGCGATCTCGCCGTGGGCGGTTACGAAGACGGCGCCGAAATCCTCGAGCGAGCGCTCGTGCGCCAGGCTCTCGAGGAGCGAGAACCCGTCGCCGTCCGGCAGGCTCACGTCGATGACCAGGAGCTGGGGCTTGCGCTCCCGGACCACGCGCACGGCCTCTCGGCACGACTCCGCCTCGAGCACCTCGTGACCGTGGGCCGCGAGTGTTTCCCGGTAGACGAGGCGAATGGCGGGGTCGTCGTCCACGACCAGGATGCGGTGGCCGGAGCGCGGCTCCCCGGCGAGTTGCTCCTCGACCGCCGCCACCAGGTCCTCCTCGGACGCGGGCTTGGCGAGGAAGCCGCGCACCCCGAGGCGAAGAGCCTTCTCTCGGTTCTCCGGAGCGGAGAAGGCGAGGACGCGCATGTCCTTCGTGAGCTCGTCCGCCGCCAGGGCGGCCGAGAGGGCGGCGCCGTCGACCCCGCGCGCGGCCGGGTCGACGACGAGCACTCGGGGCCGTAGGGTTCGCACCTGCGCCACGATCTCCGCGGGGCCAGCGGCGCTCCCGCAGGCGACACCGTGACGCAGGAGGGATCCCTTCAGCGCGGCGGCCGACTCGAAGTCGTCGGCAGTGAGCACGAGCGGCAGGGGCAGGCGCGCGGCTCCCGGCGGCAGGCGCTTCGCCGTCGACCGGCCATCGCCCGGCTGCGGAGGAAGGGCGAGGACGAAGCGCACGCCCTGACCGGGGGCGCTCTCGGCCCAGATGCGCCCCCCGTGCGCCTCCGCGATGCCGCGGCAGATGGCGAGCCCGAGCCCCGAGCCGCGGACGCGCCGATTGCGGTCGCTGCGCGCCTGCTCGAACTTCTCGAAGATGCGCTCGAGGTCCTCCTCGGGGATGTGCTCGCCGTTGTTCCACACGGACAGGCCGGCCCAGCCCTGGACCGCTCCGGAGCGGAACAGGGCCACCCGGATCTGGCCTCGCTCCGGAGTGAACTTCACCGCGTTGGTGAGCAGGTTCGAGAGCACCTGCTGCAGGCGGACCGGGTCCGCGAGCGCCCGGAGGGGCCCGTCGGGAAGCGCCACCGACAAGTCGAGCCCCTTCTCCGCCGCCGCGGCGCTGTAGTGCTCGACCGCCGTGCGCACCAGCTCGTCGAGGTAGACCACCTCGTGCTGCAGCTCGAGCTTTCCCTTCTCGGAACGCGCCACGTCTAGGAGATCGTCCGCCAGCTGGTTGATGCGGTCCGCTGAGGCGCGGGCCATCTCCAGGAAGCGCCGCTGCGGGGGCGGCAGATCGCCCGCGTGGCCGTCGAGCACGAGCTGCAAGGCCCCGGTGATGGCGGTGAGGGGCGTGCGCAACTCGTGGCTCATCAGCTGGACGAACTCCTGGCGCCGCTCGTCCAGGCGCCTCTGGTCGGTGACGTCGCGCAGCGCCACCGCCACGCCAGCCAGGCGGCCGTCCGCGTCCGTAACCGGAGAGACGATGGAGGAGAGGGCCCGGTCGTCGATGCGCAGCTCCTCGGTCACAAGCGCCGGGGCCGCTCCCCCCTGGGCCAGGCCGCGCACGAGGTCGAAGGGGTAGAACTTGAGCGTCTCCTTGAGCCAGCGCACCGAGAGATCCTGCCCCTCAGGCGCGTGCAGCATCCGGCGCGCCGCCGGGTTGGCGATCACCGCCTCCGTCTTGGCGTCGGCGAAGAGCAGGCCGTCGGCCATGCACTCCACCACCCGCTCGATGCGCCTGCGCTCCTCGGAGAGCTTGGCGGCGAGCACCCGCACCGACTCCGCCAGCTCGTTCGCGAGCAGGTCGAGCACCCGCGCGTCTCCCTCCCCGAATGCCTCCTCCTGGCTGCTCCGGAGCAGCAGGAGCCCGTTCAGCCTCCCGGCGGACTCGAGGGGGACGACGAGCCGGGAGCGCTGCGCCCGCGAGGGTCGCGCCGGCAGGTGCGCCGGCACCACGCGGATCCGAGCGCCGCCCTCCGGCAGCGGCCTTCCGGAGCGCTCGGACCAGGCGGCGACGAGCTCGTCCTCGAGGGCGATGAGGATCTCCTCGCCCGCACCGAAGCTGTCGAGGACCAGGACCGCCTGGCCCTCCTCCGGGGCGACGAGCGCGGCAGCGAGGTCGCAGGGCACGATGTCGGGCAGCCTCGTCAGGAGGCGCTCGAAGAGGGACTCGGGAGTGGCGGCGACGCCCACGTCGCGGGCGATGTCGGAGGCGAGCCTCAAGGCGGCCAGGCGGCGCTCGAGCTCGGCGTGGAGGCGCTCCCGCTCGCGCCGCAGGTTCACGTGCTCCAGCGCCGACCGCACCGTCTGGCGCAGGTCGGCGAGATCCCATGGTTTCGTCACGTAGCGGTAGATTCCGCCGACGTTGATCGCCTCCACCAGTTCCTCGGGCTCGGTGTACGCGGTGACGAGGATGGCGGTCAGGTCGGGACGGAGCTCGCGCGCCTGCGCCACCAGCTCCACTCCCCCCATCCCGGGCATGCGCTGGTCGGTGACGAGCAGGTCCACCGGGCGAGTGGCGAGGATGACGAGGGCTTCCTCGGCGCTTCCGGCGGTGAGCGGCTCGAACCCGAGCGACGGCGGAAAGTGCTCGCGGAGAAGTTCGACGATCGCCGGCTCGTCGTCGACGAAGAGTATGACGTTCGCCATTGCTCTCGCTGACCGGCGACCATGCTAGCACCCCGCCCGCTCGCCCCCAAACCCCAGCTTTCCGCTTGCCCCTGCCGCTCCGGGGGGATATGAGACGCGCCCGCCCCGCTCGCCATGATCGCCCGCGACCGCATTCGAAACGTGGCCATCGTCGCCCACGTCGACCACGGCAAGACCACGCTCGTCGACTACATGCTCCGCCAGGCCGGGGTGTTCCGGGCGAACGAGCAGGTGGTCGACCGGGTGATGGACTCGAATGACCTGGAGCGCGAGAAGGGGATCACCATCCTCGCCAAGAACACCGCCGTCACCTGGCAGGGCGTGAAGATCAACATCGTCGACACGCCCGGCCACGCGGACTTTGGAGGGGAGGTGGAGCGAGCTCTCCGGCTCGTGGACGGCGTGCTCCTGCTCGTCGACGCCGCCGAGGGACCGCTGCCGCAGACGCGCTTCGTGCTCTCGAAGGCCCTCGCCCTCGGCCTGCCGTCGGTGCTCGTCATCAACAAGGTCGACCGGCAGGACGCGCGCGCGAAAGAGGTGCTCGACCTCGTCTACTCCCTCTACATCGACTTGGGCGCGAACGAGCGCCAGATCGACTTCCCGGTGCTCTACTGCATCGCCCGGGAGGGCCGCGCCGCCCACACGCTGGCCGGCGCCTTCGAGGCCCCGAACCTGAAGCCGCTCTTCGACGCCATCCTGGCACACGTGCCTGCGCCCCCGGGTGGGGAGCTCGAGACCCTGCAGATGCTCGTCGACAACCTCGACTACGACGACTACGTGGGCCGCCTCGCCATCGGGCGGGTGGCCTCCGGCGTGGCGCGCGAGGGCGCTCCCATCGCGGTCCTGCGCGACCAGGGGAAGGTGGTGCCGGCGAAGATCGTCCGGCTCTACGCCTACGACGGCCTCAAGCGCACCGAGGTGAAGGACGCGGGGCCGGGCGAGATCGTCTGCATCGCGGGAGCCGAGGAGGTCGGCATCGGGGACACCGTCGCCGACCCGGCCGCGCCGGTTCCCCTGCCCCGGATCAGCGTGGAAGAGCCGACCATGTCGATGGTCTTCCGCGTCAACGACGGCCCCTTCGCCGGGCGCGAGGGCAAGTACGTGACGAGCCGCAACATCCGCGAGCGGCTCTACCGGGAGGCGTACAAGAACGTCTCGATCCGCGTCGAGGACACCGAGGCCCCAGACGCCTTCAAGGTGGTGGGTCGCGGAGAGCTCCAGCTGGCGGTGATCGTGGAGAACATGCGCCGCGAGGGCTTCGAGCTCACCGTCTCGAACCCCGAGCCGGTCCTGAAGACCATCGACGGCGAGGTGCACGAACCCATGGAGCTCCTGGTGTGCGACCTCCCCGACGATTGGGTCGGACCGGTGACGAGCGCTCTCGGGCCCCGCAAGGGCCGCATGGTGGACATGCAGCGGCTCGGCTCCGGACGCACCCGCCTGCAGTTCCGGGTGCCGGCGCGAGGGCTCATCGGCTTCCGGTCGGAGTTCCTCACCCTCACCCGCGGCGAGGGCATCCTCTCCTCCCAGTTCGACGGCTACGAGCCCTGGCAGGGACGCATCGAGAAGCGCCAGGCCGGTGCCATCGTCTCGGATCGGGAGGGAGAGGCCGTGGCCTACGCCTGCTTCTACGGCCAGGAGCGCGGGGCGCTGTTCGTGAAGCCCGGAGACAAGGTCTACAACGGGATGATCGTGGGCGAGCACTCCCACGACAACGACATCGAGTACAACATCTGCCGCGAGAAGAAGCTCACCAACATCCGCGCCGCCGGCCGCGACGAGAACATCATCCTCACCCCGCCGCGGGAGATGGGGCTCGAGAAGGCGCTCGAGTGGATCGCCGAGGACGAGCTCGTCGAGGTGACCCCGCAGAGCATCCGCCTGCGCAAGAAGGCGCTCGACCCCAACGCCCGCTACAAGCTGGAGCGCGACCGCAAGCGCGGAACCGTGAGCGTCTCCAGCGCCGAGCCCGAGGGGGCCTGAGCGCCCCTCAGCGGGCGGCGGAGGCGCCCGGGCCGGGCGCACCGCCTCCCCGCAGGCGAACACCCTCGCCTGTCGGGGCACCGCGAACGGGAGCGAGACCTAGACCTTGGGCTTCGCGCGCTCGCGCACTTCCTGCTTCTTCTTCGCCCGCGGCTGGCCCTTCGAGGCGGTGTCCACGTAAACGAGGGCGTCTGCGTGCCCCGGAACCGCGCCCTTCACGAGCAGCAGGTTCGAGGCGGGCTCGATCCCGACCACCGCCAGGTTCTGGGTGGTAACCACCTCGTTGCCGTACTGGCCGGGGAGGTGCTTGCCCTTCCAGACCTTTCCGGGGGTCTTTCGCTGGCCGACCGCACCCACGTGGCGATGGTGCTCGTGGGAGGTGGAGGCGTCGCGCGCCGCGCCCTTCATGTTCCAGCGCTTGATGACGCCGCTGAAGCCGCGCCCCTTCGTGACGCCGGTCACATCGATGCGCTGTTCCAGCTTGAAGACCTTGTCGACGGTGAGGACGTCGCCCGCCTTGAGCTCGCCGAGCTGCTTCGCATCCTTGGGCCGCACCTCGCGGAGGTGGCGGAAGACCGGGGTCCCGGCCTTCTTGAAGACGCCCACCTCGGCCTTGGAGAGCCGCCGCTCCTTGCCTTCGGCCACCTGGCCGAAGCCGAGCAGTACCGCGTCGTAGCCGTCTTTCTCAGCGGTCTTGCGCCTCACCACGGTGCAGGGGCCCATCTCGAGCACCGTCACCGGGAGGCAATCGCCGTCGGCATTGAAGATTTGGGTCATACCGACCTTCCGACCCAGGAGACCCGTCGCCATGTCGTCACCTCGCATTGGTCCGCCCCGCGTCGCATCTGGCCGGGGAGGACGTGCCGAAACACTAGGGAGAGCGAGGGCTTGTAGCCGAGGAACGAACCCCTGTCAAGGCAGCGCGGCGCGCCTGTACGTAGCACAAGACGAGAGATGTCCGCCCCATGAGCAGTCATAGATGTCCGGCCCACCGAGAGCGCTACGCGCGCCGCGCTTGTGATCGTCCCCCCTTCGCCAACGGCATCCGGAGCGTCCGCTGCCAGGGTCGCCCAGTCGGTCGCTTTCCCTCCCGGCGGACGGAAGATACCGACCAGCAATGCTGCCTAGGCCTCCAACCAAAGCGGACATCTTTGACTGCCTATGTGGCGCACTCGTATCGCTGCCTTGGACAGGCACCGCGGCGCCGAGGCGCCTGCCGCTAACCGTCGCCCTTCGCTCGATCCAGGGCCGGGAGCTCGAGCACCAGGGCGCGCTCCTCGACCGATAGCGACCCCCCGAGGGCCGCGGCGACGCGCCGAGCAGCGCCGACCCCAAGCGACGTGCCCTGAGAATCGCCGGCGTCTCCACGCCTGCGATCGGCGAGCTCTCCCGGCTCGACCGGAGCGCCCTCGATCCGAATCCGGACGGCACTCCCCTCCCGACTGCCGATCACCCTCACCGGCCCATCCTCCCTGGCGGCGACGAGGATCGCGGCCTCCATGGCGCGGCGAGCGAGCTGCGCGTCCGTCGCGACGAGCGCCCCGGGCTCCAGATCGACCGAGAGAGCAATGGGTCCGAGGGTCGCGGCGTCGGGCATGAGGTCCGACACCGCGACGGCGTCGAGGACGACGGGGATGCCGGCCGCGTCGAGCCGCTCGGCGAGGAGGTGGTCCTCGATGAGCCGCCGCACCCGCATGATGGCTCGCAGGCACATCCTCGTGAGCTTCTCTCCCCTCGCTCCGCCGCGCTCCTCCGCCGCGAGCCTGCCGAGGAGTTCGGCGCTCCAGAGCGCCGTCGCGAGGGGGTTTCGGATCTCGTGCGCGACGAAGGCGAGGTGGCTCGCCCGTTGGTTCGTCTCCTCGGCGCGCTCTTCTGTCTCGGGTGCCGACCGATCCGGGGGGATGGGCGTCGTGGACATTGGCCAGTTTCAAACGATGGAGCGCACGGCGGCTTACGGCAAGCTTCTAGCCCTGCCCCGCATGGGTCCCCTGGACACTGTACTATTTACAGGTATAGCAAAGCGTACTTATGCCCACTAGGGGACTTGTCAGTAAAAAGGTAAGCATTCGCAGTTCCAGGCCAGGTTCCATGCATCGAATAAGGAATTGTAGTTCTTAATGTTTTGTTTTCGCAGGGATGGCACCGGCATTGCTCCTCAGCGTGTCGGGGGATGGGCCGGCATGCACCAAATGGAGCAGTACCTAGCCGAGATTAGCCAGTTCCCGCTGCTCTCCGCGGAGGAGGAGCAGCGACTGGCGCGGAGCTACCGCGAGAGCGGCGACTCGCGCGCCGCCCACGCGCTCGTCACTGCGAACCTCCGCTTCGTGGTGAAGGTCGCCTGGGGATATCGCTCCTACGGGCTACCGGTCACCGACATGGTTCAGGAAGGCAACATCGGCCTCATGAAGGCCGTACAGAAGTTCGACCCCTCCCTCGGAATCCGGCTCATCTCCTACGCGGTGTGGTGGATCCGGGCCTACGTCCACAACTACATCCTCCGCTCCTGGTCGCTCGTGAAGCTTGGCACCACCCAGGCGCAGCGCAAGCTCTTCTTCTCGCTCGCCCGCGCGCGACACGACCTCGAGAACGGCAACCGGGGCGCGGATCCGGACCCTGCCCTGAGGCTCGCCCAGCGCCTCCGGGTGCAGCCCGAGGACGTCCGCGAGATGGCGGAGCGGCTCGAGTCGCGCGATCTCTCCCTCGACGCTCCGCTCGGCGAGGGGGGGAACCCGCACGTGAACCTGCTCCCCGGGAACCTCCCAGCGCAGGACGAGGCGCTCGCCGGGGTGGAGGAGTCGCAGGCGCTCTCCCTCGAGGTATCGCTGGCGCTTTCCCGCCTCGACGCGCGGGAGCGGTTCATCGTGGAGCAGCGGCTCATGGCCGACCGCCCCGCCACCCTGAAGGATCTGGGCGACCACTTCGGGTTCTCTCGCGAACGCGCGCGCCAACTCGAGATCCGGGCGTGCCACAAGCTGCGGAGCGCGCTACGGTCGGTCGCCCCCGCCCAGGCGCGAGCGAGCCGCCGGCCGGGTACGGAAGCGGCGAGCGCGGACTAGCGAGGAGGCGCCTGGCCGGGCCCTCAGCCCATCCCGTGCTTCTTCAGGCGGTAGCGAAGGGTGTCGCGGCTGATACCGAGCAGCCTCGCCGCCTGCGATTGGTTTCCGTTGGCGCGCTCCATCGCCTCGCGGATGAGCTTGCGCTCGACGTCCTCAAGGACCAGCCCGTCCGCCGGCACGGCCGACGGCGCCTTCTCCGCCCGCCGCGACGCGGGCGCGACGCCGCGGAGCTCCGGCGGCAGGTGCTCGGGCCTCAGCTCTTCGGCGCTGGCGTGGAGGATGAAGGCCCTCTCGATGACGTTGCGCAGTTCGCGGACGTTCCCGGGCCAGTGGTAGGCCTGCAACGCCTCCAGGGCCACCCCGCTCACCCCGCGTACCTGGCGCTTCATCTCCTGGTTGAAGCGGGCGATGAAGTGGGCGGCGAGCAGGGGGATGTCCTCGGCGTGCTCCCGGAGAGGCGGCACCCGGATTCGCACCACGTTGAGGCGGAAGAATAGGTCGGAGCGAAAGCGCCCCTCGGAGACCCTCTCCTCCAGGTTCACGTTGGTGGCGGCGAGAACGCGGACGTCGGCGCGGAGCTCGGTGACGCCTCCCACCCGGCGAAAGGTCTTGTTCTCGAGCAGGCGCAGGAGCTTGGCCTGGCCGCCGGGGTGCAGGTCGCCGATCTCGTCCAGCATCACCGTCCCGCCCTCGGCGCTCTCGAAGAGCCCGCGCTTCTGGGCGTGGGCGTCGGTGAAGGAGCCGCGCTCGTGGCCGAACAGCTCGCTCTCCAGGAGGTGCTCGGGCAACGCCGCGCAGTTCACCTGGAGGAAGGGGCGGTCCGCACGGGCGCCCCCGAAGTGGACGGCCCTCGCCACCACCTCCTTGCCGGAACCGCTCTCCCCCTCGATGAGCACGGTGGTGGCGTCGCTGCCCGCCAGTCGCACCGCCATGGTCCGTACCTGCTCCATCGCGGCCGAGTTGCCGACGATGGCGGCGAGCGCCTCCGTCCCGCCGCGCCGCTCCTGCGTGAGCGCCTCGATCTGCCGGCGCGTCCGGGCGGTCCCGAGCGCTCGCTCCACCGCGGCGTCGAGCGCCTGGAAGGGAAACGGCTTCACCAGGAAGTCGATGGCCCCGTGCTTCATGGCCTCGACGGCGATGTCAACCGTGCTGTGCGCCGACATCATCAGCACCGCCAGCTCCGGGAGGAGACCGAGCGCCCGCTGCAACGTGGCGATGCCGTCGATCCCCGGCAACCGCACGTCGAGCAGCATCAGGTCCGGCGCCTGGGCGCCGAGCAGCTCGAGCGCCTCCTCGCCCGACTCGGCCGAGATGACCTCGTATCCGCCCCGCTGAAGGCGCTCGCCCACGGACCAGCGGATGAGCTTCTCGTCGTCGACGACGAGGATGCGCGCCGGGCTCGTCATGCCGCGTGCTCCGGCTGCGGGCGCTCGGCGCCGGCCCGCACCGGCTGCAGGGCGACGGTGAAGATGGTGCCGCCCGTGGACGGGCAGCGGTAGCCGATGTGGCCGCCGTGCTCGGCCACGATGCGCGCGGAGATGGCGAGGCCCAGCCCGTTGCCCTCCCTCTTGGTGGTGAAGAAGGGCTTGAAGAGGTTGGGCCGGACCGTCTCCGGGATCCCCGGCCCGGTGTCCTCCACCTCCACGGAGACCCGCCCTTCCGAGAGGCGCGAGCGCACCACGAGTTTCCCCCCCTTGCCGTCCATCGCCTGGCAGGCGTTGAGGCAGATGTTCAGAAACACCTGCTCGAGCTGGCTGGGATCGGCGAGCACCGCCGGCACCCCGGCGTCGAGCTCGGCCTCCACGTCGAGAGGCGCGTTCCGGCGCTGCTGACGGATGAGGAAGAGCACCTTCTCGAGCGTGGCGTTGACGTCCGTGCTCCTCAGCTTCGCCTTGGGGGGGCGGGCGAAGCTGAGCAGGCTCTCCATGGTGTGCGTGAGCCGCGACACCTGGTGGCGCATCTCCCCCACCACTTCCGCCTGCCTCGGGTTCTCGCTCAGGTCCTCCGCCAGCAGCTCGAGCGCCCCCGAGAGGCCGGCGAGCGGATTCTTGATCTCGTGCGCCAGGCCGGTCGCCATCTCTCCCACCGCCGCGAACCGGTCGGCGCGCACCATCCGCTCCCGGTAGAACGCCTCGAGCTCGGCCTGGCTGCGCCGCAGCGCGGCCAGGGTGGCGTCGAACCCCCTCGCTGCGACCCCGAGCTCGTCGGGCCGCCCCTCGTCGGCGCGCACCGTCAGGTCGCCGGACTCGGCCCGCCGCATCGAGGCCACCAGCCGCTGGAGCGGCGAGACCGCCTCCCGCCCCACCAGCCACCAGGCGATGGCGATGAGGAAGACGAACGCCCCTCCGGCGGAGATGCCGAGCGTCCGGGCGAGCTCGCTCTCCGCCGCGACGGCGGGAGCCCGGGTGAAGCGGAGGTCGAGCCAGCCGTTGATCTTCGCCTCCCGTCCGTGGCAGTTGGTGCAGGTCTCGGCGTTGAGGACGGGCTGCACCACCGCGTACTCGTCTCCCGCGATTGGGACCACGCGGGAGCGCTCGAATTCCATGATCGACTTCCATGGCATCGTGCCCACCAGCGCGCGGTCGGTGGAGTAGACGACCTGTCCGTCGTGGCGCAGGAGGCTGATGGAATCGAGGTCGGCCCGGTGCGTCCGCATGAACCCGAGGAGCTCGGGGACCTGCCCCGGGCGCCCCTGCAGCATCGCCTCGGTGACACCCCCGCCGACGTAGTGGGCGAAGAGCTCGGCGCGCTCCCGCTGTACCTTCTCGATGTCGTGCCCGTAGGCTCGCACCGCTGCGTAGACCATGATGGCGAGGGTGGCGATGAAGAGGAGCGAGGTCGGCAAGAGGATGCGCGCTCGCATGCTGCGAGCGAGCCGGCTCCAGATCTTTCGCAGCTGCCCCATGTTCCGCCCGGCCTCCCTCGCCTCCCCCGTCGGCTAGGCAAGGATCAAGCCACTTGAGGACCGCTGTCTCACAGTGTCGGAAGTGGGCGCGAACTGGGTGATTTCGCCCATGCGCAAGGACTGCGCAAGACGGCTAATGCATGACATACCACGCTTTTTTCGCATGGCAGCGCCTCGGGGCGCAAGTTTTTCCGGCACCAGCCTGACCGGCTTACGCCGAGAGCCCCTCCACCTCGAAGATGCGGGCCGCTGCCTCCATGAGCTCGGCACCGGATTCGCCGTCGGTTCCCGCCTGTCGCAGCCGTACGCTCGGATGGTGGAGGAGCTTCGACACGATCGCGCCGGCGAGGGCATTGAGCCGCTGCTCGAGCTCCGGGTCGCCGCCGAGGCGGCGCACGGTCCGCTCCACCTCCTCGCGCGCGATGGCCGAGGCACGGTGGCGAACGGCGGCGATGAGGGGCGCCGCCTTCCGCTCGGCCTGCTCCCTCGCGTAGCGGCCCACCTCCTCCTCGATGATGCGCTCTGCCGCCTGGATGGCCCCTGCCCTCTCCGCCCGGGCCTGGCGCTGGATCCGCGCCAGGTCGTCGACGTCGCAGAGGTAGAAGCCATCCACCTGTCCGAGCGCCGCCGGGACGGCCCTGGGGACGGCGAGGTCGATGAACAGGAGCCGTCGGTGCCGGCGCTGCTTCATGAGGTCGCGCGCGCCCGCCAGGCTCAGGGCCGGGTGGGAGAGGGGTGCCGCCACCACGACCACGTCCGCCCGCCCCAGCTCCTCGCCGAGCGCCTCGAGCGGCCGCGCCGCCGCCCCCACCTCTCGGGCGAGGGCCAGGGCGTTCTCGAGGCTCCGGTTCACCACCACCATCTCGGCGCCCTGCTCGGCAAGGTGCTGCGCCGCAAGGCGCGCCATCTCCCCGGCGCCCACGACGAGCGCCCGCCTCCCCGCGAGCGGCCCCAGCACCTTCTCGGCGACGTCAGCGGCGGCGTGGCCCCAGGAGATGCCGGCTCGCCCGATCGCCGTCTCGGTGCGCACCCGCTTCGCCACCTGGAGCCCCCGCGCCATGACGGCCCGGAGGTCCTTGCCGGCTGAGCCGTTCTCGCAGGCGCGGCTGAAGGCCTCCCGGACCTGCCCCAGCACCTGGGGCTCGCCCACCACGCCCGACTCCAGGCTGGAGGCGACTCGCGTGAGGTGCCGGAAAGCCTCCTCGCCGCGCAGGTCGAAGACTGGAAGCTCCGGGTCGCCGGCGCGCGAGCGGAGGGCCTCCGCGAGGCCGGTCGCCGCCGACGCCGCGCAGGAGGACGCCGCGTACACCTCGACGCGGTAGCAGGTGGAGAGGACGAAGATCTCGTCTACCCCGTCGATGGCGCCGAAAGCGCGAAGCACCTCGGCGAGGTCGCCGGAGGCGGTGGCGAGCTTCTCCCTCGACGCCACCGACACCCTCTTCTGGTCGACTCCGACCGCGACGAGCATAGGCGCCCCCGCCCCCGACCGCGAGCAATCGGCATGCCTGCAAGACCCCTCAAAGGGATTGGGTTTTCTTCTGCGGAGGAACGCAGCGCTTGCGCCACCTGGCCCCACACCCGCACCTGCCACGAAAGAGATGCAGGGCCAGCGTCCGGAGGTCCTTTCGGGGGGAAGGACTTGATCGGCCTCAACCCCGCCAGGCACCGCGCCCGCTCGCGGCTCCGTCCTCCATTCCATCGATCGCTACGTGGGTGCGGCGTGCGCCTTGCCGGGGTCGACGGCCCCTTCCGCTGGGGATCGCGGGGGAGTCCGCGACCGGCGCGGGCGCGCCCTCTCCTTGCGAAGCCTCCGCGTGAACGGCAGCTTGGGAAGCTGCTCTTCCCCCGTTGGTCTGGGTCCGGAGAGACATCGGGAAAACGTCCCCCCGGTCCCGGGGAGGTCTTCGGGGCTCTTTCCGGGAGGCGGGGGGAGGGCGCTGCGGGAACGCGGAAGGGGCCGGGCCCGGATTCTTTCACCGCGA
>DATJZG010000049.1:0-18461 GCA_035499295.1 Anaeromyxobacteraceae bacterium | reverse complement strand
CGCCTCCCGCCGCATCGCCGGGAAGCTCGCCTCGCTCGACCGCGCCGCGCTCCGCGCCGCGGTGGTGGCCGCGGCACCCGCCCTGGAGCCGGAGCGGGCCCGGGCGCCGGAGGCGCGCCCGCGCCGGGAGGCGAGCGGGGCCTTGGCCGTCCCGGCGCCGGCGGCCCGGTCGGTAGTGGCGGTGGCGGAGCTTCCCGCCGCGCCCGGCCCGGCGGAGCAGGCGGTGCTCGTCGAGGTCCGGTCGGCGCTCCGCGGGCGCACCCCGGAGGAGATCGCCGCCGCGGTGCCCGGAGGCGCCGAGGCGCTCCGCGTCCTCGAAGCCCGCGGCCACGTGGTGATGAGGGGTCACCGCTACTTCCCCGCCTAGGAACCCTCATGGACAACGTTCGCTACACGCCGAAGCGGCTCGCCGACATCTTCAAGGTCACCCCCAAGCAGGTGACCGAGGCCCTGGGACGGCGGGAGAACCTCGGGCCCCAGGACCTGGCCGTCCTGCAGAAGGCGCTGCGCCGGGCCCCGGAGCCGTTCCCGCACCGTCGCCAGCTCTTCCTCAACTTCAAGGGGGGAACCGGCAAGACCTCGCTCTCCACCTCCTATGCCTACCGGCTGGCGGAGCGCGGCTACCGGGTCCTCGTCGTCGACCTCGACAGCCAGGGGCACGCCACCCGCTGCCTGGGGGAGGAGGGCGCCTCCTTCCCGCGAACGCTCTACGACGTGCTGGTGCGCAAGGTCCCGCTCGCCCAGGTGACCATCGAGACCAAGATGCCGGGGCTGTGGCTCGTCCCCTCCAACCTGGCGATGAGCACGGTCGACCTCTCGCTCATGCCGCTCGCCGGGCGCGAGTTCAAGCTCCGCAACGCCCTCAAGGAAGTGGAGGACAAGTACGACTTCGTGGTGATGGACGCCCCGCCCTCGTTCGGGCTCTTGAACCTGAACGCGCTCATGGCGGCGAACGACCTCATCACCCCGGTGCTCGCCGACTTCCTCTCCTACGACGGCCTGCGGCTCCTCTTCGAGACCATCCAGGGACTGGAGGAGGACCTCTCGCACCAGCTCGAGAACATCTTCATCTGCGTGAACGCCTACAACCAGACGTTCCGCATCGCCCGCGAGGCGGTCGACGCCCTGCGCGAGCACTACTCCGAGTACCTGCTCGAGAGCATCGTCCGTCAGTGCACCAAGTTCGCCCAGGCCTCGAGCGAGGGGTGCCCCATCTTCGGCTACGACCCGGACTCGAAGGGCGCGATCGACATCGAGGCCATGCAGCGCGAGGTGCTCGCCCGCGTCCGGGCGGGGCTCCGCACCGCCGCGAGGAGCGCGAGATGAGGAAGGCTTTCGACGCCAACGTCCCCAAGGTGAAGCCGAGGCTCCGGCCGGCGGGCGCCGCCGAGGCGACCCTCGAGCCCGAGCCCCCGGTCCAGGCGCAGCTTCCCACCACTGCCGAGGCGGCGGCGCCGGCCGCGGCCCCCGCTTCCCCGCCGGCGGCGCGGACGCCGGAGCCGGCCCAGGCAGTCCCCGCCGCGCCGGGGGCGGAGCGCCCCGCGCCCTCGCCGGCCCCGCCGGCGGTGCAGGACTTCGCCGCGCGCCGGGAGCGGCTCGAGAAGATCAAGCGCAAGGTGGCGGAGGCGGCCCGCCGCGGGGCCCCGGCGGCGACGTCCCCCCGCGAGCCGGCCCGCGCCGCGGAGAGCGCGCTCTCGCTCGTCAGCGACATGGAGGCCCGGGTCGCGCACGCGCGCGACCTGGAGGAGGCGCTGCGAGGCGACCTGGCGGAGTCGCGCTCCGAGCTCGCCCGCGCCGCGTCCGAGTCGAAGGCGGCGCGCGAGCGGCTCGAGGCCACCGAGCGGGAGCTGGAGGAGAAGCGCTCGGTCCTCTCCGAGATGCTCGGGGAGATGGCGGCGCTCGAGGAGGAGCGCGACCAGGCGGTGCGCCGCGCCCAGGCGCTCTCGGCGCTCGACGAGGAGCGCCAGAAGCTCGCCGACGAGCTGTCGAGGCGCGCGGACGAGCTCGAGGTGGCGCTCGCCGGGGCGCGCGGCGAGGCGGAGCGGCTCACCCTGGAGCTCGACGAGCGAACCTCGGAGGGGGCGCGGCTGCGGACGAGCCTCGCCGAGGCGGTCCGGGAGCGGGACGTCGCCACCCGGGAGCTCTCGGAGCTGCGGCGCGAGCGCGACGAGCTCCTCGACGCCCGGAAGGCCCTCGAGAAGGTGCACGAGGCCCTGTCGCAGGCTCGGGCACGCCTCGGGTAGCGGGGAGGCTGAATAGCGGCAGGCCCCGCCACGTCCTACCGGGGGGCCTCGCCCCCGCCGGGTCGGGGGGCAGGTCGGGCCCCGGTCCCGGGTTCCACCTCGGGCACGAGAAAAGGAGAAACCATGAAGAACGTACTACGCGGCGCGCTCGCCCTGGCGGCGCTCTTCCTCCTCTCCCCCGCGGCCCGCGCCGAGCAGCCCGGTGCGCACCCCGCCTACCTGCACGCCCTCACCGACCTGCGCACGGCCCGCTGGCAGCTCGAGAAGAGGAAGGGGGATCCCCAGGTGAAGTGGGACGAGGCCGCGGCCATCCGCGAGATCGACGCCTGCATCGCCGAGATCAAGCAGGCCGCCATCGACGACGGCAAGAACCTCGCCGACCATCCGCACGAGGACGCCGGGAACCTCGACCGGAACGCGCGGCTGCACGACGCGCTCCGGCTCCTGCGCAAGGCCCGCCACGACATCTCCGAGCGGGAGGACAACTCCTACGCCCAGGGGCTGCGAGCCCGCGCGCTTGGCCACCTCGACCGGGCCATCCAGTTCACCGAGCAGGGGCTCTCCAACGCCGAGAACCCGCCGCACTGAGCCGGCCGCGTTGGGGACGGGGCGGCGACCGGCCGCGACCGGGGAGCCGCCTCGACCCTACTCGATGCCCTGGGCGCCGCCCGCCGCCTTGAGCTTCTTGCGGGCGTCGTAGGCGGCGACCTTGTAGGCCTCGCCGAGGGTGGGGTAGTCGAAGACCGCCTCGATGAAGTAGCGGAAGGTTCCCTTGAAGGTCATCACCGCCGCCCCCAGGTGCACGAGCTCGGAGGCGTTCGGGCCGATGACGTGGACGCCGAGGACGCGCTCGTCGGCGGTGGAGACGAGGATCTTCACCCAGCCGACCGCCTCGCCCATGAGGTTGGCGCGGGCGTTCTCGACGAAGCCGCCCTTCCCCACCACGTAGGGGATCCCCTTCTGCTGCAGGGACTCCTCGGTCTCGCCCACCGAGCCGAGCTCGGGGATGGTGTAGATGCCGGTCGGGACCTCCCCGGAGAGCTGGGTGCGGAAATCGGTGCCGCGGCAGGCGTGCGTCATGGCCACCCGCCCCTGCTCCATCGAGGTGGAGGCGAGGCCGGGGAAGCCGATGACGTCGCCGGCCGCGTAGATGTGGGGCACCGAGGTCTGGAAGTGCTGGTTCACCTTGAGGTAGCCGCGCTCGTCCGCCTGGAGCCCGGCGGCGGCGAGGTCGAGCGGCTCGACGTTCCCCACCCGGCCGGCCGCCACCAGCACCTTGTCGGCCACGATGCGCGACCCGTCGTTCAAGGCGACGAGGACGTCCTGCTCGCCGGTCTCGAGCTTGGTGGCCCGGGTGCGGTGCTTCAGCATGACGCCGAACTCGGTCCAGAGCCGCTCGAGCTCAAGGGAGAGCTCGGAGTCGAGGAAGGGCATCACCCGGTCGCGCGAGTCGACCATGGTGACGTGGACGCCGAGCGCGGCGAAGGCGGAGGCGTACTCCGAGCCGGCCACCCCGCCCCCCAGCACTGCCAGCGAGCGCGGCACCCGCTCCAGCATCAGGATGGAGTCGGAGTCGTAGACGCTGCTGTGGTCGATGGGCATCCCTGGGGGGTGGAAGGGGCGGGTGCCGGGGGCGAGGAGGATGACGTCGCCGCGGATCTCCTGCGACCCGCCGCCGGGCACCTGCAGGCGCAGCGTGTGCGGGTCGAGGAAGCTGGCGGTGCCGCGGAACATCTCGATGGCGTACTGGGAGAGCCGGCCGCGGATGCGAGTGTGCTCGCGGGCGGCGACGAGCCCGCGGCGACCCATGAGGGCTGCGATCGAGATGGTGTCGGCCACCTTGAGGATGAAGCCGTGCACGTCGCGACGTCGGGACTGCAGCAGGGCGAGCGCCGTCTCGCGCAGCGCCTTCGAGGGGATGGTGCCGGTGTTGGCACAGGCGCCGCCCGGGACCGCCTCCTTCTCGATGACCGCGACCTTCTTGCCGAGGTACGCGGCCCGGGTGGCCCCGCGCTCGCCGGCGGGACCGGATCCGACGACGACCACGTCATAGTGGAGCATGCCCGCATATAATGCACTCCTTCCGCCACCCTGGAGGAGCTTTTTCCCTTGCAGAACCCGCCCCGCAACCCGGTCCTCGACGCCCTTCCCGCGAACCTGATGGTGGAGCTCGACCGCAAGAAGGCCGAGCTGCGGCAGAGCGGGCTGCGGCTCTTCGACTTCGGCCTGGGGGACCCGCGCGAGCCCACCCCGGCCTTCCTGCGCGAGGCGCTCCGCCGCGCCGTCCCCGAGGTCTCGCAGTACCCGAGCGCCGCCGGCACGCCCGCGCTCCGGGCGGCGGCCGCCTCGTACCTCTCCCGCCGCTTCGGCGTGAAGCTCGACCCGGAGAGGCAGGTGGTCCCGGCGACGGGCGCCAAGGAGTCGATCTTCCACCTGCCGCTCGCCTTCGCCGGCGGGGGCCGGCGCCGGAGGGTGGTGCTCCCCGACCCCGGCTACCCGACCTACGAGGCGGGGGCGCGCTTCGCCGGGCTAGAGCCTTTGAAGGTGCCGCTCTCGAGCGAGAGCGGGTTCCTGCTCGAGCCCTCCGCCCTCCCTTCCTCCCTCCTCGACGAGACGCTCCTCTTCTGGATCTCCTACCCCCACAACCCCACCGGCGCGGTGGCGCCGCGGGAGTACCTCGAGCGGGTGGGGAGGGCGGCCTTGGCGCACGGCTTCGTGGTGGCGTCCGACGAGTGCTACGCCGACGTCTACTTCGGCGAGCCACCCCTCTCCATGCTCGAGGTGCAGGTGGAGAACGTCCTCGCCATCCACTCCTGCTCGAAGCGGAGCGGCATGACGGGCTACCGCTCCGGCTTCGTCGCCGGCGACGCCGACCTCGTCGCCCTCCTGAAGAAGATGCGCGCGCACCCGGGGGTGGCCTCGCCCGACTTCGTCAGCGCCGCGGCGGTGGCGGCCTGGGGCGACGACGCCCACCCCGCCGAGAGACGCGCGGTCTTCCGGGAGAAGCGGGACCGGCTCCTCGCCTTCTTCGCGGAGGCGGGGCTCGAGGCGGTGGGGTCGGCGGCGACGCTCTACCTGTGGGTGCGGGTGCCCCGGGGTCACCGCTCGGAGAGCTATGCCCTGCGGCTCTTGGAGGAGGGGATCGTGGTGTCGCCGGGGACCGCCTTCGGGGCGGGTGGCGAGGGCTACGTGCGCGTGTCGCTCGTGCCCACCATGGAGGACATCGAGGAGGCGATCGGGAAATGGCGAACGGTGAAGGCGTGAGCACGGCGGCGGATCTGGAGAAGCGCATCTCCCTGGCGTGGCAGGATCGCGAGAAGCTCGCCGAGCCGGTGGTGCGCGCGGCCGTCCTGCAGGCCATCCACGGCCTCGACAAGGGCGAGCTCCGGGTGGCGGAGAAGATCGGGGGCGACTGGAAGGTGAACGCCTGGCTCATGCAGGCGGTGAACCTCTACTTCGCCATCGCCTCGATGGAGACCTCGGACTACGGTCCCTTCGAGGTGAGGGACAAGATCCCGCTCAAGCGGGACCTGGAGCGGGCCGGGGTGCGGCTCGTGCCCGGCGGCGTGGTGCGCTACGGGGCCTACGTGGCCCCGGGCGCGGTGGTCCTGCCCGGGTTCGTGAATATCGGGGCCCGCGTGGGCACGGGCAGCATGGTGGACACCTGGGCCACAGTGGGCTCCTGCGCCCAGGTGGGCGAGAACGTCCACCTGGCCGGCGGGGTCGGCATCGGCGGCGTGCTCGAGCCGCCCGGAGCCCGCCCCAACATCATCGAGGACGACTGCTTCATCGGTAGCCGCTGCATCCTGGTGGAGGGGGTGCTGGTGGAGGAGGGGGCGGTGCTGGGCGCGAACGTGGTCATCACCGGCTCGACCCCCATCATCGACGTCACCGGCCCGGAGGAGGTCGTCCACAAGAAGCGCGTGCCGCCGGGCTCGGTGGTCATCCCCGGCACCCGGCCCAAGAAGTACCCGGCCGGCACCTACCAGATCCCCTGCGCGCTCATCGTCGGCAAGCGGAGCGCGGCCACCGACAAGAAGGTCTCGCTCAACGAGACGCTCCGGCAGTTCGAGATCCCGGCGTGACGGCGGGCCTGGAGGAGGCCCTCGCTCGCCGGGCCGAGGCGCTCTGCGCCGTCCCCTCGCCCATCGGCGAGGAGAAGGCGCTCTGCGACGAGCTGGAGGGCTGGGCCCGGCGCCACTTCCCCCACGTGCACCGGATCCTGAACTCGCTCGTGGTGCGGGTGGACGGCGACGCGCCCGCGCCGGTCGCCCCCGGGCTCTCCCGGCCGCTCGTGGCGCTCTGCGGCCACCTCGACACCGTCCCCGTCCACGCCGGCGACCGCGGTCCGCCCCGGCTCCAGGGCGGAAGGCTCGTCGCCCCGGGCTCGTCGGACATGAAGGCGGGGGTGGCGGTGGCGATGGAGCTCGCCCTCCGCATCCCGCGCGAGGAGCGCTTCGCCGACCTGGCCCTCGTCCTCTACTCGCGCGAGGAGGGGCCGTTCCTCGAGAACGAGCTCGGGCCGGTGCTCGCGGGCGCGCCCGAGATCCGGGGAGCCTCCCTGGCGGTGTGCCTCGAGCCCACCGACAACCGCCTGGCGCTCGGGTGCGTGGGCTCGCTCCACGCCACCGTGACCCTGAGCGGGCGCGCGGCCCACTCCGCCCGCCCCTGGCAGGGGGAGAACGCCATCCACAAGGCGGGAGCCCTCCTCTCCGAGCTCGCGGCGCGGACGCCGCGGGAGGCGACGAGCGGCGGCCTCGCCTACCGGGAGGTGATCTCCGCCACCCGCATCGAGGGAGGCCGGGCGCGCAACGTCGTCCCCGACCGCTGCGCGATGAACCTCAACTTCCGCTTCGCGCCGGACAAGTCGCTCGAGGAGGCCGAGGCCGAGCTCGTGGCCCTCGCCTCCCGCTTCGGGGGCGCCGCCTTGGTGACCGACCGCTCCCCGTCCTGCCCCGCCTTCGCCGACCACCCGCTCGTGGCCCGGCTGCGCGAGCGGTCGGGCGCTCCGGTGGAGGCGAAGCAGGCCTGGACCGACGTGGCGCGGCTCGCCCAGGCCGGCGTCCCGGCCGTGAACTTCGGGCCGGGCGCGGCCTCCCAGGCCCACCAGGAGGGGGAGTGGGTCGAGGTGGGGGCGCTCCCCACCTGCTACCGCGCCCTGGAGCGCTTCCTCGCGGCCGGCTGAGGGGCCGGAGGCCCCCTCCCCGAGCGTTCCCGCGGGCTTGGCGCGGGTGGCGACGATTCGCTTGACCGCGGCCGCCCCGGAATTAAATAGACGCTCATCGATATGTCGATGGATCGCGAAAGCGCACGCGCCGTCCGGGTGGCGAAAGCCCTCTCCGATCCCACCCGCTACGAGCTCCTGCGGTGCATCGCCGCCGCGGGAGAGATCAACTGCCGCGACCTCACCACCCGCTTCGCGGTGTCGCAGGCCACCGTCTCCCACCACCTCAAGATCCTCTCCGACGCCGGCCTGCTCCGGACCCGCCGGGAGGGGCAGTTCCACTACTTCGGCCTCACCCCCGGGGCGCTGCCCGGCCACGCCGCGGCGCTCGCCCGCGCCTTCGCGCGGGCCCCGGCGGAGAGGGCCCGGAAGCCCGCCGCCTCCCGGCCGCGGCGGAAGAGGGCGGCATGAGCGCGCGCGCCCCCTCGGTCTTCATCTCGCACGGGTCGCCCACCGAGGCGCTCGAGAAGGACGGCTACACCGCGGCGCTCGGCGAGCTCGGCAAGCGCATCTCGCCCTCCGCCGTGGTGGTGGTCTCGGCGCACTGGACCACCGCCCGGGGCGTGGGGGTGACGGCGGCCGCCCGCCACCGGCTCATCTACGACTTCGGCGGGTTCCCGTCCGAGCTCTACCGCCTCGAGTACCCGGCGCCCGGCGACCCGCGGCTGGCGGAGGCGGTGGCGGGACGGCTCGTCCGGGCCGGCTTCACCGCCTACCTGGAGCCGGTGCGGGGGCTCGACCACGGCGCCTGGATCCCGCTCCGGCTCGCCTGGCCCAAGGCCGACGTCCCGGTGGTGCAGGTGTCGCTCCCCGAGGCCCCGCCGGAGGAGCTCTTCCTCCTGGGCCGGGCGCTCGAGCCGCTCCGCGACGAGGGGGTCCTCGTCCTCGGATCGGGCGGCATCGTCCACAACCTCATGCTCCTGCAGTGGAACGACCACGACGCCCCCCCGCACGCCTGGGCGGCCGAGTTCGACGCCTGGGTGGCCGAGCACCTGGCGCGGGGGGACGTGGAGAGCGTGCTCGACTACCGCGACCGGGCGCCGCACGCGGTGCGGGCCGCCCCCACCACCGAGCACCTCGATCCGCTGTTCGTCGCGCTGGGAGCGGGCACCGAGAAGGAGCGCCCGTTCTCCATCTTCGAGGGCTTCCACTACGGGAGCCTCGGAATGCGGAGCTTCGAGCTCCGCGAAGCAGCCTGAACCCGAAGCCAGAAGGAGAGACGAACCGATGAAGAATCTGATCCGCATTCTCGCCGCCGCGGCCGTCGCCGCGCCGGCGCTCCCCCTCGCCGACGCCGCCACCTGGAACATCGACCCGTCGCACACCCGGGCCGGCTTCAGCGTGAAGCACCTCGTCATCACCGACGTGAAGGGCGAGTTCCAGAAGACGAGCGGCAAGGCCCAGATCGACGAGCAGGACCTCTCCAAGTCGTCGGTCGAGGCCGCCATCGCCACCGCGAGCATCGACACCCGCGAGGCGAAGCGCGACGGCCACCTCAAGTCCGCCGACTTCCTCGACGTGGAGAAGTTCCCGGAGATCACCTTCAAGTCGACGAAGGTGGAGGCGAGCGCCGACGGCAAGCTCAAGATCGCCGGAAACCTCACCATCCGCGGGACCACCAAGCCGGTCACCCTCGACGGCGAGCTCACGAAGACCATCACCGATCCCTGGGGCAACACCCGGCGCGGCTTCTCCGCCACCACCAAGGTGAACCGCCGCGACTTCGGCGTGAGCTGGGGCGGCATCACCGACGCCGGCCCGGTGGTGGGCGACGAGGTGAGGATCGACATCCAGGCCGAGCTCATCAAGGACAAGGGCGCGGCGGCGAAGAGCTAGGGGCCGAAGGACATCGCCTCGAGGAGTGCGGGCCCGCTTCCCGGAAGGGGGGGCGGGCCCGCGCCGTCTCAACCCCCCCCGGGTGCCCGGGGGCCCTACTTCCCGGACGAGAACCTCTCCATGGCGAGGATGAGGAGCCCGGAGAGGGCGGCCGCGAGCGGTAGGGCGGCGACGAGGCAGAGGGCGAGGAGCGCCTCCCGGTCCCTCTCCAGGTACCAGGCGAGGGCCGCGAGCGGCAGGAAGAACACGACCGAGAGGGCGAGCGCCGCGACGGCGAGCCCGAACATGAAGCGCGCGTAGACGTTCTTCACCCGAGGCATCGCGACCTCGACCCGCCCCCGCCAGGGAGACGCCCCCTCTGCCCGGGAACCGGCCGAACATGGCACCGGAGGTCCCGTGCCTCAAGGACGCCCGCGCGGCCGTGCCAGGAATCACGAGAGGGAATCGCCCCTTGCTCGGGCGCCGCGCCCGTGATCCCCATCAGGGCGGATCTACCCCCAAGGAGGTATGTTCATGTGGTCTCGTGAGGGGAGGCCTCCGGTGAAGTGGTTGGCTCTCGCAGCGCTCGAGTTCGCCGACTGGGCGCTCGTCATCGCCGTCATCCCGCTCGCGACGCGCGTCTTCCGCTGGCTCCGCCACTCCTGAGCGCGGCCGCCGACCGCCGTTCCTCGCCCGCGCCGCCGCGGGCGCCCGAATTCACTGATAGATGACTTCGCTCGAGCGCCCGGGGGCGCAGAGGCGAGGACGCTTGACGGTCGGTGAACTGGGCTTCGGCACCCCGAATGCGAAAAAGGTTCGCCCTTCTGGTGCAGAATTGACGCATCCCAATTCTGACACCCAGAGTGCCGCGCGCGATCCCGCCAACGAATTGAGCAATCCTTACCCGCGCTTACGGGGTAATTGCGCACGCGTTGCGCGCTAAGTTTTCGCTGATTGACCAGCGTCAACGTTTTGGCGCACCGAATTTCGCCAAGCTCCCGATCCTGGAGGTGTCCCGATGGAAAGCAAGGCTTCCGGGATGAACGGCGCGAGCCGCACGGACGGAGTGAATCGGCGCGATTTCCTCAAGGTGTGCAGCATGGCCGCGGCCGCCGTCGGCCTCCCCGCCCAGGCGGCGGAGAAGATGGCCCAGCGGGTGGCGATGCCGAAGAAGCCCTCGGTCGTGTGGCTCCAGTTCCAGGAGTGCACGGGCTGCACCGAGAGCCTCCTGCGCACCTCGCACCCCGGTGCCGCCGAGCTGGTCCTCGACCTCATCTCCCTCGACTACTCCGAGACCCTCATGGCGGCGGCGGGCCACCAGGCCGAGGCGGCGCTGCAGGCGGCCATGAAGGAGAACGCCGGCAAGTACGTGTGCGTGGTCGAGGGGGCGATCCCCACCAAGGACGGCGGGGTCTACTGCAAGATCGGCGACCGGACCGCCCTCGACATCGTGAAGGACGTGGCCGGGAAGGCGGGCGCCGTCATCGCCATCGGGTCGTGCGCCTCCTGGGGCGGCATCCCCTCGGCGGACCCGAACCCGACCGGCGCGGTGGGGGTGAAGGACGTCGTCCAGGGCAAGCCGCTCGTCACCATCCCCGGCTGCCCGGCGAACCCCTACAACCTCCTCGGCACCGTGCTGCAGTACGCCACCTTCGGCACGCTCCCCGCCCTGGACGAGAAGCTCCGCCCGAAGTTCGCCTACGGGCGGGTCATCCACGACGACTGCCCCAGGCGCCCCCACTTCGACGCCGGGCGCTTCGCCCAGCGGTACGGGGACGAGGGCTCCCGGCAGGGGTGGTGCCTCTACAAGCTCGGCTGCAAGGGGCCGCGCACCCACGCCAACTGCTCGCTGCTCAACTTCGGCGACGTCATCGGCGCCTGGCCCATCGGCGTCGGGGCCCAGTGCTTCGGCTGCACCGAGAAGGAGCTCGCCTTCCGCGTGCCGCTCTTCCAGACGGTGGAGCCGGAATCGCTCTCGCCGCCGGGCCTCTACCCGCCGGTCTCCACGCCTCGCGGCGAGGTGAGCCCCTGGGCGACCGGCCTCGCCGGCGTGGCGGTGGGCGCGCTGGTGGGCGCCGGCTGGACCGTCTCCAAGGCCGTCGGTCGCGACAAGGAGCCCGGCGCGCCCCCGGACGAGAAGAAGGAGTGACCATGACCGGCATGCGCCGCCGAACGGCCCTCAAGGTCCTGGCCGGTGGGGTGGGGGCCTCCGCGCTCCGCCCGGCCCAGGCCCTGGAGCAGCCCGCCTACCCCGACGCCGTCGGGCTCCTCTACGACTCCACCCGCTGCATCGGGTGCCGCGCCTGCGTCACCTGGTGCAAGCGAGCGAACGAACTGCCGGACGACGAGATGAACATCAACGGCGTGCCCTACAACGCACCCGTCGACCTCTCGTCCACCACCAAGAACATCATCCGGGTGGCGAAGGACGGGGACCACACCGCCTTCGTGAAGGGCGGGTGCATGCACTGCACCGAGCCCGCCTGCGTGAACGCCTGCATGATCGGGGCTCTCAAGAAGAACCCCACCACCGGCGTCGTCGCCTACAACGTCGACCTCTGCGTCGGCTGCCGCTACTGCCAGGTGGTCTGCCCCTTCAACGTCCCCAAGTTCACCTGGCACAGCGCGTTCAACTCCCGGATCGTGAAGTGCGAGCTGTGCCGCCACCTTCCCGAGGGTCCGGCCTGCGCCCGGGTGTGCCCGCGGCAGGCCATCGTCACCGGCAAGGTGACCGAGCTCAAGGCGGAGGCGCGCCGGCGCCTGTCCGCGCAGCCCGCCGCCTACCACCCCCAGGTGTACGGCGAGCGCGAGGCGGGCGGGACGCAGGTCCTCTACCTCGCCCCGGCGGCCATGCCCCCCGACAAGCTCGGCCTGCCGAACGTGGGCGACGCCCCCATCCCCACGCTCAGCCACGAGATCCACGGAGGCATCTACAAGGCGGGCATCGCCCCGGTCGCCCTCTACGCCGCCTTCGCCTTCGTCACCTGGAAGAACCGCCGCAGCCAGGCAGCGGGGTCGGGGAAGGAGGAGGGCCACAAATGAGCGAGACCGCGGCTCGCCCCATCGGCGGGCGGATCGTCACCCCCTTCTTCCTCTTCCTCCTCGCGCTCTGGGCGCTCGGCACCGTGGCCGGCCTGCAGCGCTGGTTCGGCGGGCTGGGCGCCGCCACTGCCATGTCCGACGGGTACCCCTGGGGCATCTGGATCGCCCTCGACGTGGTCGTCGGCACCGCGCTCGCCTGCGGCGGCTACGCGGTGGCGCTCCTCGTCTACATCTTCAACCGCGGGCAGTACCACCCGCTGGTGCGCCCGGCGCTCCTCACCTCGGCGCTCGGCTACTCGACGGCGGCGGTCGCCATCGCCTTCGACGTGGGGCGCTACTGGGGGCTGTGGAAGGTCCCCTTCTACGTGGGTTCCTGGAACCTGCGCTCGGCGCTGCTCGAGGTCGCCCTCTGCGTCATGAGCTACATCGTGGTCCTGTGGGTGGAGGTCTCGCCCGCCTTCCTGGAGCGCTTCCGCGACGGCAAGAACGAGGGGCTGCGCCGCCTGGCCGAGTCGGTGGGGCCGAGGCTCGAGCGGGCGCTCCCCTTCATCATCGCCCTCGGGCTTCTCCTCCCCACCATGCACCAGTCATCGCTGGGATCGATCTGGCTGCTCGCCGCCTCCAAGCTCCACCGGCTCTGGCTCACCCCCTGGCTGCCCTTCCTCTTCCTGGTGAGCTGCATCGCCATGGGCTACGCGATGGTCGTCATCGAGCACACCTTCGCGGCGCGCGCCTTCCGCCTCCGCCAGGAGACGCAGATGCTCGGCCGGATCGGGCTCGCCGCGGCCTGGATGGTGGTCGTCTACCTGGTGGTGCGCATCGTCGACGTGGTGTGGCGCGGCCAGTTCCAGGCGATCTTCTCCAGCGGGCGCTTCTCCTTCCTGTTCCTCGCCGAGACGGCCCTGTGGGTGGCGGCGGCGGCCCTGCTCTTCTCCCGGAGGACCCGCGCCGACGCCGGGCAGCAGCTGCGGGCGGCCTTCCTCCTCATCGCCGCCGGGGTGCTCTACCGCTTCAACACCTACCTCTTCGCCTTCCAGCCCGGCTACGGCTGGACCTACTTCCCCTCGGTGCAGGAGATCGTCATCACCTTCGGCCTCGTGGCCACGGAGACGATGGCGTTCCTGGTGATCGTGAAGAAGTTCCCCTTCCTCGGCGGCGTCCCCGCTCGATAGAGGTTGACCATGAGCCAACGCATCACCATCGACCCCATCACCCGCATCGAGGGCCACCTGCGCATCGACTGCGAGGTCGACGGCGGGAAGGTCAAGAAGGCGTGGTCGAGCGGCACCATGTGGCGCGGCATCGAGAACATCCTGCAGGGCCGCGACCCGCGCGAGGCCTGGATCTACACCCAGCGCATCTGCGGGGTCTGCACCACCGTGCACTCCATCGCCTCGGTCCGGGCGGTGGAGAACGCCCTGGGGCTCGAGATCCCCCTCAACGCCCAGCTCATCCGCAACCTCATCGTGATCGCCCACGCGCTGCACGACCACATCGTCCACTTCTACCAGCTCTCGGCGCTCGACTGGGTGGACGTGGTCTCGGCGCTCAAGGCCGACCCCGCCAAGGCGGCGGCCATCGCCCAGTCGCTCTCCGACTGGCCGCAGAACAGCGTGCAGGAGATGAAGGCGGTGAAGGCCAAGCTGGAGGGCTTCGTCTCCCGCGGCCAGCTGGGCATCTTCGCCAACGGCTACTGGGGCCACCCGGCCATGAAGCTGCCGCCGGAGGTGAACCTGCTCGCCGTCGCCCACTACCTGCAGGCGCTCGAGTTCCAGCGCTCGGCGCTGAAGGCGGTGGCGGTGCTGGGCTCGAAGACGCCCAACATCCAGAACCTGGCGGTGGGTGGGGTGGTGAACGCCATCAACCTGGACGCCGCCTCGCCGCTCAACATGAACAAGCTGTTCGACATCAAGGAGCAGCTCGAGCCGGTGATCCGCTTCGTCCAGGACGTCTACTTCCCCGACGTCTGCGCGGTGGGCGGCATGTACGCCGACTGGCTCAAGTACGGGTCCGGGGTGACGAACTACCTCGCGGTCCCCGACCTCCCGGTGGACTCGCCGGCGACCAAGTTCGACCTGCCCGGCGGCACCATCATGAACGGCGACCTCGCGACGATCAGGCCCATCAAGTCCTTCAAGGACGAGTACTTCGAGAAGAACGTCACCGAGAGCATCGCCCGCTCCTGGTACGAGGGCGACTGGCAGAAGCACCCCTTCGAGGAGACGACCGATCCCAAGTACAACAACTGGGATCCGGACAAGAAGTACTCCTGGGTGAAGGCGCCCCGCTTCGACGGCAAGCCCATGCAGGTGGGCCCGCTCGCCCAGGTGCTCGTCGGCTACGCCCAGGGGGACGAGCGCTTCGTGCGCTGGTCGAACCGCTGCCTGGAGCTCGCCGGCAAGGTGGCCGGGGCGAAGCTCACCCCGGCGGTGCTGCACAGCACCCTCGGGCGCATCGCCGCCCGGGCCATCCGGGCCGCGGTCCTCTCCGAGCTGGCCATCCGCCACTGGCAGATGCTCGCCGAGAACGTGGGCAAGGGCGACACCGCCATCTACAACGAGCCCAAGTTCCCCTCCGGCACCATCCGCGGGTTCGGGTTCCACGAGGCGCCGCGCGGGGTGCTCTCGCACTGGGTGGTCATCGAGAACGGCAAGATCAAGAACTACCAGGCGGTGGTGCCCTCCACCTGGAACGCCGGGCCCCGCGACGGGAAGGACCAGGCCGGCCCCTACGAGGCCTCCCTCGTCGGCAACCCGGTGGCGGTGCCGGACCGGCCCCTCGAGGCGCTGCGGACCGTGCACTCCTTCGACCCCTGCCTCGCCTGTGCCATCCACGCCCACGACGCCGAGGGAAACGAGGTCGGGAGCGCGAACGCCCGCTGACGCCAACCCCTCCGCGGCGGCGGGCGAAAGGGGGGGGCCCTCCCCCGCAGGCGCGATCGCGGCCGCGCCTCGGGGGAGGGCCGCCCACCAGCTCGAGCTCTTCGTCCGGCTCGTCGCCCTGCACAGCGTGGCCATCGGCGTCGGTCTCGTCGCCCTGCCCGACCTGCTCACCGCCTTCGCCGGGTTCGGGCCGGTGCGGCCGGTCTTCTTCGCCCGCCAGGCGGGCGTCTTCCACCTGGCGCTCGCCGCCGGCTACCTCATCGAGTCGCGCCGCGGCTCGGTCGCCTTCCTCGTCACGGTGAAGGCGATGGCCGTGCTCTTCCTGGGAGCGGCCGTCACCGGGAACGCCCCCTGGTCGGTGGGCTTCTCCGGCGCCGCCGACGGGGTCATGGGGCTTTGCGCCCTTTGGCTCCACCGGCGCGCGTGCCCTCCGGGGGCCCGGGCTCCGCGCTGACCGGGGCCGCCTCCGCGCGAGCGACGCCGGAGAGGAGCTCGAAGACGTCCTCGAGGTCGTCGATGCCGGTGATGAAGGTCCCGGCAACGTGGGTGTTGATCTCCGCCAGGAACGGGGCGGCGCGCGGGTCGCGCCGCAGCACCTTGAGGACGAGGTCGCGCTCGTCGGCGAAGGCGCGGCACACCTCCTCGCAGCTGAACCCCTGGCGGAAGCGCCGGGCGGCGATCTCGCGGCAGTAGGAGCGGAAGACCGACTTGTCGGCGGTCCGCACCGCGTTCCGGAGCGCCAGGAAGAGCTGGCGCTTCGCCCAGCGGAGCTCGTCGCTGCCGAGCTCCAGGTACCGGCGCAGGACGGGAGCGGCGTCCGGGTCGAGGAAGTGCGCCATGGAGGCCTGCAGGATCTCCTCGTCGTGCTCGCAGAGGAGGTGGTAGAGCGCCAGGTTGGGCTCCACCCGGAGCGAGTCGAGGGCCGCCAGGTTGCGGGCGCGCCACTCGAGGGGGTTGGTGCGCTGGTTCTCCACCATGAAGGGGATGCGGCGCAGGACGAAGAGGCGCGGGTTCGGGGCCCAGTCGATGCGCTCGCGCGTCCTGCGGGCGTCGACGGCGAGCCGCTGGTCGATGTACTTGCCCATCCAGGCCCGCTCGAAGGGCGCCTCCGCCCGCCACTTGCCGAGCTCCTCGAAGAGCCAGAGCCCGAAGCGCGCCGCCCAGCGCGGGGTGGCGATGGGCGAGAGCGCCTGCCCGAAGCGGGCGGCGGTGGCGGCCTCGAAGGTGGCCCGGTGAGACTCGCAGCCGTCGGTGGAGGCGATGAGCACCTCCCCCGGCCGGAGCCGCTCGTGGACCTCCAAGAGGCGCGCGTAGAAGCTCGCGGCGCAGCGGACGTGCAGGTAGGGGATGGCCGACTCGCCGCGCCCGCCGAGGAAGCGGCGGTTCCAGGCGGAGGAGAGCCAGGTGCGCAGGAAGAAGTAGAGCGGCGGGTACTCGCACCAGTCGGAGAAGAGCGCCGCCATGCGGACGATGGCGGAGGGGAAGAAGGGCTCGTACTCCCGCACCATCGCCTCGCCCACCCGCTTCGTCCAGGCGTAGATGTGGTCGCCGTCGGGAGGGCTCGACTCGTCGAGAACCTCGCCCGGCGGGGGAAAGGCGCAGGCGGCGACCGAGCTCGCGAAGTAGAAGCGGTCGGGGCGCAGCGCCTTCGCGAGCTCGAGGACGTTGCGCAGGCCGTCGATGTTGGTGCGCCGGTACTCCCGGTGGGGCCTCCCGGTGAAGTCGTAGTGGGCGGCCAGGTGGACGAGGTGGCAGGGGCGGGGAGGGGTGCCGATCTCGGCGAAGGCGGCCGCGAGCGGCGCCCGCTCGGCGATGTCCACCTGGATCCAGTGGACGTCGGGGGTGCGCTCCATGCCGACGCCCTGCTCGGTGCGGCGGGCGAGGACCCAGATCTGGTAGCGGCCGCGCAGCGCCTGGATGAGGTGGCGGCCGAGGAAGCCGGACCCGCCGACCAGGATCAAGGCGGGGCGATGTGAATCCGCTGGCGGACTGAGGGTCAAGGGGCACCCCCGGGCGTCGTGTTCCCGAGTCTTAGCACGTTCGGCGCCCCGCGGTCCTCGCCCCCCGGGAGCGACCGAAGCTCGAGGCCGCGAGGCGAGGGTGCCCGGGCGCCACCCGGCGGAGCCGGCGGGCGCGCCCTTTCGACCACACGGACGGATGGTGATGGACTCGACAAGTCATCTATCCTCTCCCCGGCGATCTCCGAATTCGCTCACGGTAATTCCCCAGTCGAGCAGGGGCCCTAGCGTCAAGAGCCCCCGGACAGGTCTCCATTGACCATCGGTCATGGACTCGATAAGTCTTCGATTGCGCTCGCTCTTTGCGCGCAACATTTTCCAGATCGACGGCCTCATTGCCAGGTGTTGCATTGACATTGCACGCAAAATTCCCAACACTTTGCCCACAGGGCGGGTTGACGCATTTCGTGCGCAGCCACGTCCCGGAGGACGTATGAAAAAACTGCTCGCCTTCCCCGTTCTCGGCCTCGTCGGCCTCTCGCTCGTCGGCCTCAGCTACTTCGTCGTTGGCGTGGCTCTCGCCGCCGTCCTGGTGGCCATCCTGGCCGTCCCGGTGATGGCCGGCATCCGGATGTTCGGTCCGAAGCTCTACGACCAGATCCGGGAGAGCACGTACCTGCAGTGACGAGGGTCGCCCGCGGCGCCCGCTCTCCGGGCGCCGCGGCGTGACCGCTTCCTCGCGCCTCCGCCGGCCTTCCCTTCCCCGTCCCCCCCTCTCCCGCTCTCCGCCGTCCCGCGCCGCTTGCCGCCGGGACCGGTCGCGTGAGGCCTCGCGCGCCCGTCGAGGAGGCGGCGCGCGGCGCGTCCGTCATCCGAAGCGCCCGGCCGCGACGAAGCTGTAGTAGCCGCCCGTCGCGACGATGACGTGGTCGCGCGCCGCGACGCCCACCACCTCCGCCGCCGCCCGCAGGCGCTGGGTGAGCTCGAGGTCCTCCGCGCTCGGGCTCGGGTCCCCGCTGCTCGGGTGGTTGTGCACGAAGATGACGCCGTGGGCGCCCAGGCGCACCGGCTCCCGCAGGGCGTCGCGCGGCGAGACCGGGCACTGCGTGAGCGACCCCTCGGCGACCCGAACCGTCTTGATGAGGCGCCCGCGCACGTCGAGGAGCACGGTGTGGAACTCCTCGCGCTCGGCGTGGGCGAGGTAGCGCATGAGCTCGAAGACCCGGGCCGGGTCGAGGATGCGCTCGCCGCGCTTCGGCGGCGCCCAGGCGCCGCGCCGGCCGAGCTCGAAGGCGGC
>DATJZG010000048.1:0-7105 GCA_035499295.1 Anaeromyxobacteraceae bacterium | reverse complement strand
ACGGCACACGCCACCTGGCGGCTCGGCGAAACGTCGGTAGGGCACTGTGCCCAACCTCGGATGAGACCGGCCCTGCGGCCGGACCACGTCGAAACGGGCACCGATGCGAAACGACCTGTCCTATTACGGGACAGCTCTTAGCATTCGTCTCCGGGTTCAGCTTCGGAACACGGTGAAACTCCGTGGCGGTCCCGCCGCTGTGATCGGGGACGCGCGTCACCGGCGAAGAGCCAGCCACTGCCGAGTCGTCTCCGGTGGGAAGGCGTGACGGAGCGGGCGATCCGAGAGCCAGAAGACGAGCTGACACCCTCGAGCAGACACCGGGTCCGATGGCAAAGGGCTCCGGGGGACCATCGTGGTCCTTCGGGGCCCTTTTCCGTTTTGCCCCTCGAACGAAGAGCGAGGCAATCGTGAGAAAGACGTGCAAATCGAAGGGCGTGGAGAAGACGAAGACAGCGAAGAAGAGCATCATCGCGAGCCGCAAGAGCTGCAGCGCCAGCGGGACCGGGCTCTCCCACTATATCCTCACGCATCGGAAGGTGAAGTGAACCGCGCCGGTGCCGAGAGCCGGGGCGCGGCCCCGTCGAGAGGGCGATTCGTCAACACCGGCGAGGGACCCACCCTGCAGGTTATCGACGTGGGCCACCCTGACTTCGTCGCCCTCGTCGATCCCGACACCGCATTCTGGGCGCTCATCGCGCGGGACCGGCTCTCGGACGCGATGGGCGACGGTCCGCTCCTCCGGGCGTATCGTAGGAAGGCCGCAGCGTTCAGACGCGAGATGGACCTCCTACGTTTCGGCCTGACGCCATCAGCGGTCTATTTCAATCCCACGGAGCGCTGCAACCTGAACTGCTCCTACTGCTACATCCCCCAGGAGATGCGGAGCGGGGGAAGCCAAATGCCACGCGAGCGGCTCCTCGACAGCCTTCAGCGCCTGAAGGACTACTTCCGGCGTGCACCGCCCGCGGGCACCATCCCACAGATCATCTTCCATGGCGCGGAACCGCTGCTGGCACGAGACGCGGTGTTCGAGGGGATCGACGCGTTCCGTCATGACTTCCGCTTCGGCGTCCAGACCAATGCCACGCTTCTCGATGACTCCGCGGTGGAGTTCCTTGGCGAGCGGAACGTCAGCATCGGCATCTCGCTCGACGCCCCGCGGCGCGAGGTCGCGGATCGCACTCGCAAGGACTGGAGCGGCCAAGGCGTCCACGGGAAGGTGCTCGAGGCGATGGACCGGCTGCGCGGTTACGGCATGTGGAGCGTCATCTGCACCATGACGCGCGAGAACGCGCGGCAACTCACCGAGATGGTGGACTTCCTGCACGGGCGCGAGGTGCCGACCTGCCTCATGAACATCGTGCGATGCACGCTGCCGCCCTCGCGCGAGGTGAAACCGGACGACGCCCCGGCGGCGAGCGCGTTCCTCGCCGCCCTGGACCGATCCTACGAACTCTATCGGGACACCGGCCGAAAGCTCGTCATCGGAAACTTCGCCAACGTCCTGCTCGCCATCCTCGCCCCGACCGCTCGCCGCCTCATGTGCGACATCTCTCCGTGCGGTGGCGGCAGGTGCTTCTTCGCCATCACGCCAAGCGGCGACATGTTCCCCTGCAGCGAGTTCATCGGGCTCGCGGACTTCCGCGGCGGGAACCTGTTCCGGGACGAGGTCGAACGGGTCCTCTCGAGCCGCCCATTCCAACTCGTCACCGGCCGGAGCGTGGACGCGATCGAGCCATGCTGTCGCTGTGCCATCCGCCACTTCTGCGGATCACCGTGTCCCGCGGAGGCTCACGCGATGAACGGTGGGATGGACCGCACCGGCGCCTTCTGCGAGTTCTACGAGAGGCAGGTTCGGTATGCGTTCCGCCTAATCGCAGATGGACGGGAAGCCGCCTACCTCTGGGATGGCTGGGAACGCGGCACGAGGAGCACCTTCGAATTTTCAGGCTGAGCCAACCACCCTCCAGTGACAAGGCCCCCCCCCCCTTCCGAACTCCACGGAGCCCCCTGCTCGGGAGCCGTCGCCGGCGCGGCCTGCCGAGCTCCGAGTCGGCAACGTTCACCCACGGACCAGCCGCGGGCCCTGCGCTTCCGTATCCAAGCATTCCCATGCACAGACCGACACTTCACAACGAAGAGACAAGCCGACTCCAATGCCATCGCCTGTAGGTGCATCCGCTACCCGTGCGGCCGTTCTCTGGGGGTCGCAGTAGTAACGGCGCAAAAAACGGCGCTGTCAGGTTCGGGGTCTTCTGAGGGGGCGTAGCCCTTTTCGCCTGCTCGCCGACGATAAGTCGAAGGAGTATCGACCGAGTCGGTTGATGTGCTCGAAGCGCGTCGGCGACAGATGCTTGAGGTCTTCGTCGGCGATCTGTTGACCCTCCTTGCGCAACTGAGCGATTGCTGCCTGCATGTAGACCGTGTTCCATACCACGATCGCGTTCACTACCAGATTCAGGCAGGCTGCTTGATCCGCATGTTCTTCGGGCTGCGACTTGCGCAGCTCGCCGAGGTTGCCGTAGGCGATGAACCGCCGCAGCGCGTGGAGTGCCTCGCAATTGTTTAGCTGCCTGTTCATGCGCCGGCGGTGCGCCTCGCTATCCAAGGACTTGAGAATCGAGATCGTTTTGGGGATACGGCCGTACTCACGCAGCGCGTAAGCGATGGCGTTCTTCGCGGGGAGGGCCTGCAGCTTGCCGATGAGCAGCGAGGCTGTCACCCAGCCGGAAAGATCTGGGTGTCCGCCAGGTCCTTGATGCGCGGCGAGAACTGCATATGCCCACGAGGTCGAAGAGCGCAAACACGATCTCCGTGTAGCCCGCCGTGTCGGTCGTGTGCTCTTGGAGGTCGAGGTCGCTCTCGTTGGTCGACGATCGCATCGAGAACGGGGTCCGAACGGAACAGAAAACCGGGTTGGCGACGCCCCGGAGGAGGGCAGACGGGAGCCACTCTGGTCGCGTCTGGCGCAACGGTTGCGGGGCACGTGAATGCGTCTGAGCAGCTATTTCGCCTGGCCTGCGTGCATTTCGTGGAGGTCTGCCGGGTGAGAGAACTTCCCGGCCGGATCCCTCGGCCGTTCGGATATCCACCTGCTGTGAATCCCCCCGCGCCGGGCAGGGTTGCGAGCGTCGGGTGCAAAGGACCTCGCGGTCCTTGCCGACACGGCCGAGGACAGCCTGGGTCATATTGTCCATGATCACGCGGAGGGTGACGCCATCGAAGTACTCGAAGGCGCCGGCGAGGCCCTCGAGCACGGTGCTGGTGCGCTCCTCGCGGAAGGGGTACAGGTAGGGGTTCCCATAGTAGCGGAGCAAAATGTACCGAACTTAGCCGGAAGTGGCTGAGCCACAGCCCGTTCCGGCAACCACACCCGCGCGTGCCCGCCCTACGCACCGGCCTGGGCGTGCCTGGGCGGAGGGGCGGATTTGCTCGCGATTACTCACTTGCCCGAAGCGTCGGTGGGAAGTTCGGTAGAAACTGCTCGTCTACTATGGAAACCCCAGGAAGGCCCAGCGGTCAGTATCCGAGTGCTTGGCTGGGCCGGCAAATCGGCGAGGCGGCTTCGGAAGTTGGAGTGCCCCACGTTTCTCGAGCCGCCGGAGCATCGTCGAGCACGCCGCGATCGGCGGCCCCCCATTGGGCCGCACCCACCCAAAGCGATGACATGCCTTTGCCGCAACGTCCTGTAGGTCCCCACCTTCGTTGACGGCAGCCTGCAGCCAAGCGAGATCGAGATCCTCGACGTTGACGGCGAGCACCTCGCTTGCTCGAGCGGCTGTCGCGTAGAGCATTCGCCAGAGGAGCTTCTCGCGAAGAGGTACCTCCCCTCGAGACCAGAGGGCATCGAGCTCCTCGAAGGAGATGGCCGTGTCGGCGCGAGGCATGCGGCGATGCTCGAAGGCCTTGGTCGGATCGCGGGTTAGCCAGCTCTGGCGGTGGCAGTAGCCTGTCAGTACCCGCAGCGCGGTGAGGCGGGTGTCCCAGGTCGCGGGGGCCGACTGCCCCCACCTCGCGGTGATCCACCGGTGCAGCTTCGCCGAGGTGAGCTCGCTCTCCAAGAAATGCTCCACCTCTGTATACGTTCTGCTCGGTCGCCACCGCTCCATTGTCACCCTCCGTCCCGAGCGCGAATCGCGCCGCGAGGCAGAAGGTCACGGTCCGTGAGTCATGTCTATCACTAACCGCTAACCAATGGGAATTATGGGAGTTTCAAACCGATCCCTGTCCTAAGAGCTGTCCCGCAATTCGTTGCCGCGCGCGACGCTCCGCAGATTGTGGAACCGCCGGAAAGGGAGAGCATAAAACTCTGGGGGCATTCCGGAGGCCCTGCTCGGGTGGCCAGGAGCGGGTGCGCCCCCACCGCGTAAAGTTGCCTGGCCCGGTCGTCTGCCCCCGGAGTTTTGTGCTGTCCGGTTACGTCGCATAGCGGACCATCGAAAGATCCAAATGGCGGTTGGTGACACGACTGTTGGGGTTAGGCCGACTGTTGGGTGAGAGGGGGGCTAAAGCCGGCCCATGGATCCGACGGCCTTCGTCGCCGCCGTGCAGTGAGCTCTCCAGGGGTATTGCTCTTGTTGGGTGCGACAAGCGCTAATCTAAGGCGAGTGGGTTCTCCCAGCTCAGCCCCTCGAAGCGCGCGAAATCGCCGTCCGCGGAGCAGACCGTCAGACCGTGCTCAATCGCTAGCGCGGCGAGATGAGCGTCCATGACGAGGTTGCAGCTCATGCCGGACGCTCGCAAGAGGCGCCCCAGTACCTCGGCGTGGCGTTCCGTCGGCTCCGGTATCCAGGCGACAGGGCTGGACAGCCACGCCTCGACGGCCGCCCATGCGTCTACGACGCGCTCTGCCTTCTCGAAGACGCGCGGGTTCGTGACGAGTCGTACGAAGGCCAGCAAGGCGGGCCACGGCAGCCCTACTTGCGCTGTCCCGCTCAGGCGGCTGTCGAGCCAGGCGCGCGCGCGGCCGTGTTGGCGCGCTTCCTCGAAATGTGCATAGACAAGGATGTTGGCGTCCACGAGGATCACTTGCGATCCTCGCCCTCCGCAACCGAGAGTGCCTCCTCGACGTTGTCGAGGCTCGGTAGACGGCACTCCCCGAGTGAGGCGGTCTTCGTTCGGAAACGCTCCCGTGGAGTCTCGGGTGCCGACATCGCGACGAGCCCCCGCCGCATCGCCTCGTTGACCGCTTCCTTCAGCCCGAGATTGCGCGCCTTGCGCACGCGTTCCAGCTGCGCAGCCACGTCGGCGTCGAGCGTAAGCGTCGTCCGCATGCATCAAAGCATAAGTGTCTTGATGTTGTGATGCAAGATCAGGTGCCAGCCCCCCGGGGGCCTGGGTCCGGCGGTGGTAGGCCCGGGACTCCAACGAGGGGCCGTTTCGTAACCCATTCAGGGAGCCAAGTGGTCAAAACGCACGCCTTCGTGGTCACTGGGCCTTCATCTGCTCGTCTTGCCCCTACTTCGCGAGGAACCGGGTCAGTCTCTCCACCACTTCGTACCGGGTCCGCCCCCCTCTAGTCCGGGCCCAGCCGCATCCGTGCCAAAACCCACGGCAAGGCCACCCTAACGGGTAGGGCGCTTGCCTAATTTCAAGGGGTTGGATGTGCCGTGGAAGCGGGAGCTGGCGTCGCTATCAGTGAAGGTAACGGCCCAGCTTTCTCTGACGAATCTGGGATCTAGATCAAAGTTATGGAGTTTATCTAGGTCGGCGATAACATGCCTCTACTAAGGTAAGATTCCATGAATCCGACCACGAATCCGTTCGCCCCTGGGGCAGGCACGCAGCCGCCCGAACTCGCCGGCCGATCGAAGATCATCGCCGATGCCACGGTGACGCTTGGCCGTGTGAAGCTCGGCCGCCCAACCAAGAGCCAGATGCTTCTCGGTCTACGTGGAGTCGGGAAGACAGTGTTGCTTAACCGTCTTGCCGAGGTGGCGGAAGTGGAAGGGTACCACCCGGTGATGTTGGAGGCGCCCGAAGACCGCCGTCTCGCCGAGATGCTCGTCCCTCCCCTTAGGCAGCTGCTGTTCAAGCTGAGCCGCGTCGATCAGGCGAAGGACCTAGCGAAGCGTGGCCTCGGCGTCCTGCGCTCGTTCGCGAAAGCGTTCAAGGTAAAGGTGGGCGACATCGAGTTCACGGTTGAGCCGGAGCTCGGCACCGCAGATTCCGGAAGCCTCGAATCGGACCTCCCCGAGGTGTTGCTCGCCGCGTCCACGGCGGCGAAGCAAGCGGGAACAGCCGTCGCGCTCTTCATTGACGAGGTCCAGTATCTGGCCGAAACCGACCTTGCCGCGCTCATCATCTCGGTCCACAAGATGGCGCAGAAGGGTTTGCCGTTCGTCCTCTTCGGCGCTGGCCTACCGCAGCTTGCCGCGCTCGCCGGCGAAGCGAAATCCTATGCCGAGCGACTGTTCGACTATCCCGAGATTGGTCCACTTCCCGACGATGCCGCCCGAGAAGCCATTGCAGCTCCCATTCGGCGGGAGGGGGCGGAGATTACGGACGACGCGCTCACGCTGATAGCGCAGAAGACGAAGGGATACCCCTACTTCCTTCAGGAGTGGGGTTCGCATACCTGGAACGTGGCGGTCGGATCGGCAATTGCGGCGGATGATGTCCACCGCGCGACAGCTGAGGCGCTCCTCGCGCTCGACAAGGGGTTCTTTCGCGTGCGTCTGGACCGCCTCACGCCTCGCGAAAAGGAGTACATGCGAGCAATGGCCGAGCTCGGGCCTGGGCCCCATCGCTCTGGCGAGATTGCGCAGAAGTTCGGAATTAACGTCCAGACTGCGGGCCCGCTTCGGAACGGATTGATCAAGAAGGGCATGATCTATAGCCCGCAGCACGGCGACACCGCGTTCACTGTCCCCATGTTCGACGAGTTCATGTGCCGGTCGATGCCCGACTGGACTCCGGGCGCGATGCCCGCCGCCGAGTCGCGGAAGAAGAGGAAGCGACAGTAGCCCGGTTTTCCACGGACAGGAGTTCGCCTAAGAGTTCGCTGCGTGTTGCAGGGATTGGCTGACCCAGATCGGAGGAGCTCACGCGTGCATTCGGAGAGGAAGCCCGTTCCACCACGGCACGTTGACCCGCGAGTTGA
>DATJZG010000047.1:0-2771 GCA_035499295.1 Anaeromyxobacteraceae bacterium | reverse complement strand
TCGCCGGCCCCCCCTTCCTGGCCTTCCGGGAGCTCTGCGCCGCCGCCTCGCGCATGGCGGCCGCCGGCAGTCACGGGTCCGTCTCCTTCCAGCTGGCGCGTCCCGGACGGAGGCGACCCGCCACGGTGGAGGTCGACGCCCGGACCGGCGCCCTCTCGGTCGACGGCCGGTCGGCGGGGACGTGCGAGCCCCTGTCGCTCGCGCGCGCCTTCCTCGAGGGCGCCGCCGACTTCTGCGCCATCGTCGAGGCCCGGAGCTCGGCGCAGAGCGAGAACGCGCACCTAGCCGATTTGCGGGACGCCACCGCCTCCGCCCTGGCGCACGTCCGCGAGCTCGAGGCCGGCGACTTCACCCCCAGCCGGGGAAGACGGCTGCGGATGGGGCGCCCGCGCCGACCGCCGGCCGAGCCCATCGCCCCCGGCCGTTTGCGCCGGGTCTCCTTTCGAAAGGTACGGGTCGCCGACGTCGGGGTGCCGGCGACCCCGTCGCTGTTCCTTGCCGGTCGAGCTCTCGTCGCCTGCGGCCGCCAGGCCACCATCGGCATCGACGCCTCCGACGCCTCGGTGCGCTGGCGCGCCCCGGGCGCGGAGCGAGCCGCGCTCTGCGACCGCGCGCTCGTCCTCGCCACCGAGAACGGCCTCCGCTGCCTCGAGGCCGAGGACGGCAGGGCCCGCTGGAGCCGCCCTCTTCCCGCCGGTTGCAGGCTCCCCCAGGCGGTGGTCGCGGCCGCCGGCGGCCAGGTGGCGGTGCTCTCCGGAGGCCGGGCGAGCGCGGTCGAGATCGGCACCGGCCGACCCGGATGGTCGTTCGAGTCGCCCGGCGCGCTCCGCCTCGGAGCCGCGCGTTTCGGGTCGCTCCTCGTCCTCGCCGCCGACACTGGCCTCGTCCACGGCCTCGACCCGTCCGGGCGCGTCGCCTGGCGACTGCGCGGCCCCGGGCCGCTGGCGGCTGCTCCGGTCCTCGGCGCGTCGAGCTGCCTCCTGCTCTTCCAGACCGAGCTCGGGGCGCTCCTCGCCGCGGTGGACGCGGCGACGGGGCGCAGGAGGGTCGAGGCACCCCTCGACCTCGCCCCCAGCGGCCCGCCGGCGGCGTTCGCCGGGCGCATCGCCGTGCCCGGCACCGTGGGCGGCGATCCCCTCGTCACCGCGCTCGAGTTCGGCGGGGCGGTCGCTTGGACGAGCGCGCCTTCCCTGGGGGCGGGGCCGCTCGCCCTCGCGCCGGCGCGCTCGACGCTCATCGTGAAGACCGCCGACGGATCCTGTGCCGCACTCGGCCGCGACGGCACCCTGCGCTGGAGCCGGAACCGCGAGACCGGCGCCGCGGCGGTGGGGAACCTCCCGCCGGTCGTGGCCCGCGGGCTCGCCTTCGTCCCCTCCGAGGAGGTCGAGGTGCTCGACATCGAGAGCGGCGAACGCCTCGGCCGGCTCCCGGTGCAGGCTCCGGCGTCGCTGCTCGTGAACGAGGAGCTCTCCTCCTGGGCGCTCGACGGCGAGGGGCTGCTCACCGCCTCGCGCCTGCGTGGGCACCTCTCGGTGCTGGCGTAAAGGGGGGCGAGGCTAGACGCCGAGGAAGAGGCGGCGCCCGAAGTTGAGCGCCAGCTCGGCGTCGAAGACCTTCTGGGCGGAGGCCTCGATGTCATAGGGGACGCGGACGAACTCCACCGTCCGCGTCTCGGTGTCGTAGACCACGAAGCAGGCCCGGTTGTCGTAGTCACGCGGTTGCCCGACCGACCCGACCGAGATGATGTACTTGTAGCCCTTGCGCAGGCCGAACCGCCGGGCCGCCACCTCGTGCACCTCGTTGCCCGTGTGCAGGGCGAACACCTTGCACAAGTGAGAGTGGCCGATGAACGTCACCTCGGGCAGGCCCGCCAGGTGGGGCACGAGCTCCTCGGCCTGCTCCCGGGCGAAGATGTAGTCGTAGTTCTCCGGGTGCAGCGGGGAGCCGTGGCTGAAGCCCACGTCGTCGATGCGGTGCTGGTAGGGCAGCCCGCGAAGCCACTCCAGGTGCGCGGCGTCGAGCTTCTCGGCAGTCCAGTCGAGGGCATGACGGGCGGCGTCGTAGTAGAAGCTGTAGTCCATGCGACCGGCGACGGCGGCATCGTGGTTGCCAAGCAGCGTCACCTCGGCCACCGACCGCACCGCCTCGCAGCACTCGTTGGGACTCGCGCCGTAGCCGACGACGTCGCCGAGGCAGATGACCCGGTCAAGCCCCTGGCCCTCCAGCGCCCGGAGGACCTCCCGCATGGCCTCGATGTTCGAGTGGACGTCGCTGATGATCCCGACTCTCATGGACCCGTTCGCAGGCGACGCCCCGCGGCCCCTTCGTTCCCAGCCGCGCGCAGACTAACGGCGCGTCGCTGAGAGGTCAACTCCGAGGGAATCGCCCTTCAGAGGATATCGCTCTCCAGGTCCTCGAAATGGGTGAGGCGACGGAACTCCGCGAAGCGCGAACGGATTTCGTCGCCATTGAGCACCCGGAGCCGCTCCAGGCTGAACTTCTCCACCGCGAAGCTCGCGAGGACGCCGCCGAGCACGATGGCCCGACGCATCGCAGCGTGGTCGAGGCTCCGGGCGCGTGCCAGGTACCCCATGAACCCGCCGGCGAAGCTGTCCCCGGCGCCGGTGGGGTCGAAGAGCTCCGGGAGCGGATAGGCGGAGGCGGCGAAGACCTCCGTTCCCGAGAAGAAGAGCGCCCCGTACTCCCCTCGCTTCACCACCACCGCCTTGGGGCCGAGCGAGAGGATGGCGCGGGCGGCCTTCACCACGTTG
>DATJZG010000046.1:0-11547 GCA_035499295.1 Anaeromyxobacteraceae bacterium | reverse complement strand
CCTTCACCGCTTTCGGCCCTCCGCGACATCCTCCCGCACTGCGCGGACGACCTACCTCGCGATCGCCCAATCTCCCTCGGGCTTGGCGCCCCGGGCGACGCCTGTCAGACCGAGCTGGTACGAAGGAAGCGTCGCGAAGTGCGCGACCACGGGGCTCGCCCGGAAACGCCGCCCCGGGAGGTCTGGGACGCCATGTCCGAGCTGGACTTCAAGGAGCGCGAGCGACTGGGCCGGGAGCACCTGGCGGAGAGGCTGAAGCGACTGCGCGCAACCCTGGCGACGCCCGAGGCGCGCCGACGTCGACCGCCGCCCCCGGCGGCGCTGACGGCGCCCGAGGGCGAGCCCCCGACCTTCTGGTGGCAGCGGTAGGCGGATCCGAGCGGCTTCTTCCCGCAGACGGTGTGCTCAGGCGCCCGCGAGCTCGACGAGCTTCAGGACCGTTCGCCAGTTCCGCACCGTGCTCGTCGTACCCAGGCGGGAGTCGAAGTAGTCGTTCGTGAGCTTGGTGCGCGCCATTCCCCCCGGGCAGCAGAGGTAGATCTCTCGCCCGCGCACCGCGAACGCATCGGGAGGCGAGCGGTTCGGGTCGAGCCCGGACACGGCGGCCCGCGCCGGCACGTCGGCGAGGAACAGCACGTGGAGGGCCTGTTCGTCGGCCCCGGCCCTCAGGAAAGGGTTGAGGCGCGCCACCCGCTCGAGTTCCTCCACGGTGCGCAACAGCACCGGCACGCGGAGCCCGACCTCATCGGCAATGCTTCGAGCGATGACCGCCGGGAGCTTCGCGGCCGACCCGGGTGCCCGGAAGACCACGTTGCCGCTCTGGATGTAGGTCGACACCTCCGAGCAGCCAGCCTCCGCGAACATGCGGACGAGGTCCCGCATGGGCAGCCTGTTCTTGCCGCCCACGTTCACCCCCCGGAGGAGGGCAACGTGGGTCGCCGCTCGCCCACGGACCTTCACGCTCGGTTCCCTACCGACCCGGGGAGCGCTCGCCACGGCTCCGGCGAATCAGTGGGCGACCACCCGGAGGGGGTTCCCCTCCCCCGCCGGCTCTCCACCCTTCTCCGCCACCTCGGCGAGATGGGTGTGGATCTTCATGGAGCAGAACTTCGGCCCGCACATGGAGCAGAACTCCGCGCTCTTGAAGGCCTCGTGGGGCAAGGTCTCGTCGTGCATGGCCCGGGCGGTGTCCGGGTCGAGCGAGAGGGCGAACTGCTGGTTCCAGTCGAAGGCGTAGCGGGCCCGCGAGAGGGCGTCGTCCCGGTCGCGCGCTCCCGGCCGGTGGCGGGCAATGTCGGCGGCGTGGGCCGCGATCTTGTAGGCCACGATCCCCTCGCGCACGTCGTCGGCATCCGGCAGCCCGAGGTGCTCCTTCGGGGTGACGTAGCAGAGCATGGCCGCGCCGTGCTGGGCAGCGATGGTCGCGCCGATGGCACTGGTGATGTGGTCGTAGCCCGGCGCGACGTCGGTGACGAGGGGGCCGAGCACGTAGAACGGCGCTTCGTCGCAGAGCACCCGCTCCTTCTCCATATTCATGGGGATCTGGTCGAGCGGCACGTGTCCCGGCCCCTCCACCATCACCTGCACGTCGTGCTTCCAGGCCCGACGCGTCAACTCGCCGAGCACTTCCAGCTCTGCGAACTGGGCTTGGTCCGAGGCGTCCGCCAGGCACCCGGGGCGCAAGCCGTCGCCGAGCGAGAAAGCCACGTCGTAGCGCTGGAAGATCTCGCAGATGGCGTCGAAGTGGGTGAAGAGCGGGTTCTCGCGCTTGTTGGCGATCATCCACTGCGCCATGAGGGCGCCACCGCGCGACACGATGCCGGTGATCCGGTGGGCCGCGAGCGGGATGAAGTCCCTCAGCAGGCCGGCGTGGATGGTCATGTAGTCGACGCCCTGCCGCGCCTGCGCCTCAATCACCCCGAGCAAGATCTGCGGGGTCAAATCGGCCACATCCTTCACGTGCGCCATCGCCTCGTAGATGGGCACCGTGCCCACCGGAAGCGGGCTGTGGCGCAGGATCGCCTCGCGGATCTGGGGGATGTCACCGCCGGTAGAAAGGTCCATGACGGTGTCGGCGCCGTACTTGAGGCAGATGCGCAGCTTCTCGAGCTCGCCCTGGACATCGCTCACCACCGCGCTGTTGCCGATGTTCGCGTTGATCTTGCAGGTGGCCGCCACACCGATGGCCATCGGCTCGAGCTCGGGGTGGTTCACGTTCGCCGGGATGATCATCCGGCCACGCGCCACCTCGGCGCGGATGGTCTCCGGGTCCAGCCGCTCGCGCTCGGCCACGTAACGCATCTCCTCGGTGACCTGCCCCAGCCGGGCGTAGTGCATCTGGGAGACGTTCGGCTGTCCGCGGCGCTTCGAAACCCATTCCGTCCGCATGCGTCTTCCTCCGCTTCGGGGGAGCGTGAGGGTAGCGACCGAACTGGTTGAAGTCAAACGAGGTCGGCCGGCGCCGGGCGCGTCGCCGGCCGCCCCGCGACCCCCCGATGGTCAGCCTCGTGACCGCCCTACTTCGACAGCGCCCGGAACGCGTCCCGTCCGGCGTAGCGCGCGGACCTGCCGAGCTCCTCCTCGATGCGGAGCAGCTGGTTGTACTTGGCGATGCGGTCGGTACGAGACGCCGAGCCGGTCTTGATCTGGCCGCAGTCGCAGGCGACCGCCAGGTCCGCGATGGTGGTGTCCTCGGTCTCGCCGGAGCGATGACTCATGACGCTCGTGTACCCGGCCCGGTGCGCCATGCGGACCGCCTCGAGGGTCTCGGTGAGCGACCCGATCTGGTTCACCTTTACGAGGATGGAGTTCGCGATCCCGCCGGAGATGCCGCGGGCGAGTCGCTCGACGTTGGTGACGAAGAGGTCGTCTCCCACCAGCTGGATCCGATTCCCGAGCTCCTCGGTGACGAGCTTCCATCCCTTCCAGTCGTTCTCGTCGAAGCCGTCCTCGATGGAGACGATGGGGTACTTCTCCACCAGACTCGCGTACCAGCCGACGAGCCCGCGGGCGTCGAAGGCCTTCTTCTCCCCCTTCAGGACGTACTTGCCGTTCTTCTTGTCGTAGAACTCGGAGGAGGCGCAGTCGAGGGCGAGGGACACCTCCTTGCCCGCCTTGAGGCCCGTCTGCTTCACCGCCTCCATGATGAGCGCCAGTGCCTCCTCGTTGGAGGCGAGGCTTGGAGCATACCCCCCCTCGTCGCCCACCCCGGTGGAACACCCCTTCGCCTTCAGGACCTTCTTCAGGGCGTGGAACACCTCGGCGCCGTAGCGGAGGGCCTCGGCGAACGTGGGCGCCCCGAGCGGCACCACCATGAACTCCTGGATGTCCACGTTGGAATCGGCGTGAGCACCGCCGTTCAGGATGTTCATGAGCGGCACCGGCAGCGTGCGCGCATTCACTCCCCCGACGTACCGGTAGAGGGGGATCTCGTGCCCCTGGGCGGCCGCCTTGGCCGCCGCCAGCGACACGCCCAGGATGGCATTCGCGCCCAGCTTGGACTTCGTCTTCGTGCCGTCGAGCGCCAGCATGCGGCGGTCGAGCGCTTCCTGGTCCGACGCGTCCATCCCCACCACGGCCGGACCGATGACGTCGACCACGTTCCGCACCGCCTTGCGCACTCCCTTCCCCTGGTAGCGCTCCTTCTCCCCGTCGCGCAGTTCCAGGGCCTCGTGCTCGCCCGTCGAGGCGCCCGAGGGCACGTCGGCGCGCCCCACGTCCCCGGTTGCCACCGCCACTTCCACCTCGATGGTCGGGTTGCCGCGGGAATCCAGGATCTCGCGGGCGCTGACGTTGATGATCTCGGTCATGGGCGGACTCCTGTGGCGGCGGGGTGCGCTATTTGCCCGTGTGCACGCCTCTCCGTCAACCCCTCGCCCGGGGTCTGCCCATCCGTCACAGCGCTTGACCCGCCCTTCCGGGAGCGCTAGAGCCCATCGCGTCACGCGGAGGAAACATGACTCGATTGCTCGACGGCAAGGTGGCGGTCGTCACCGGGGCGGGAGGAGGCATCGGAAGGGCTCACGCCCTGGCGCTCGCGGCGGCGGGGGCGCGGGTGGTGGTGAACGACCTCGGCGGCGACCGGCACGGCGCCGGGCGGGGAGACCTGGCCGCCGACAAGGTGGTGGGCGAGATCCGGGCGCAGGGCGGCGAAGCGGTGGCGAGCCACGACACCGTGGCCTCCCGTGAGGGCGCCGACGCCGTGCTCTGGACCGCCCTCAACAAGTTCGGCCAGGTCGACGTCTGGGTGAACAACGCCGGGATCCTCCGGGATCGGACGCTGCTCAACCTCACCGACGACGACTTCGACCGGGTGATCGACGTCCACCTGCGCGGCACCTTCCTCTGCACCCAGGTGGCGGCGCGCGCCATGAAGCTGCGCGGCCAGGGCGGGCGCATCGTCAACACCACCAGCCTCTCCGGACTCCTCGGCAACTTCGGGCAGGCGAACTACGGCGCCGCCAAGGCCGGCGTCTACGCCCTCACCCGGGTGGCGGCCATGGAACTCGAGCGCTTCGGCATCGCCGTGAACGCCATCGCGCCGGTGGCGCTCACCCGGATGACGGCCGACCTCAAGATGTTCCAGGGCGCCAAGGAGCAGGACCTCGGGCCCCAGTTCATCGCCTCCGCGGTGGTGTTCCTCGCGAGCCCGCTCGCCGACGGGATCACGGGCCAGGTGATCGGGGTGGAGGGCGGGAAGGTCTTCCTCTACCGGATGGTGACCACCGCCGGCGCCGAGAAGGACACCGGCTCGGGGCCGTGGACCCCGGAGGAGATCCACGCCGCCTGGGCGCGCATCACCGCATGACTAGCCGTAGTCGATGATGATGACTCCGCGGTCGGGGATCTCGGAGCCGTCCGCCGACCCCTCTCCCTCGCCCTGGGGCGGAGGGGGCAGGGGGATCTGCACCGAGGGCTGATCCTCGCGGCCGCGCTCGCGCTCGCGCCGCTTGATCTCCTCGATGACGAAGGCGTCCAGCATTCATCGGCTCCGTTTTGCGAGGCGCGGAGACCGCCCTGCGCCTCCTCGGGCGTTCCTAACGACCTGCGGGCGCGGCGCAACACCGGTCGCCCGCCCTCGATCCGACTAGCACGGCCCCGTCGGGAGGGTCAAGGAACACCCCGCTCCGCCCGCGTCTTGAATGCGTCCAGCGTCCGCGGCAGCTGCACCTTGGTGAGCTCGTCGCTCACGCGGTCGACGATGCCTTGCGGGATGAGCGGCGGCTTCGTCACCTGGACCTCGACGGTGTAGCGGGCGAGCGTGTTCCCGGCGTGAGGCATGAGGTCCCACGCCCCGTTCGAAACCTTCATCATGTCGCCCTTCAGCAAGGACCAGCTCACCTTCTCCGGCCGGATCTCGATGTGCCGGAGAACGTACTGGATCGTCTTCACCCCTAGGTCCACGCGGTACTCGACGTCGCGGTAGCCCTTGCCGACGTGCACCACCCTGCAACTGCGCACCGAGGGGACGAACTCCGGGTAGCGCTCGTAGTCCACCACCAGCTCGTAGAAGCGCTCCACCGCCACCCCGATCACCAACTCCCGCGAGATCTTCGACGCCATCGTGTCCCTCGATCACGGCACGGCGGGGCTAGCCGCCGCGGTTGTGCCCCGCCTTGCCGGCGCCGGCTCGGTCGCCCTCGCAGTCTCCCCGGTGGAGACCTAACGGGCGAGTTCCTCCCCGGCCGCGAGCCGGTCGACTAGCGAGCGCGGGATGCGGCGCACCCGCCCCTCCGCGTCCACGCAGGCGTGGATGGTGAAGCCGGTGGCGACGAGCTCCTCGCCGCGCCTCACCTCGTACTCGAAGCGCGCCGAGGCGCGGCGGGCCTCGGTGAGGCGGATCTCGACCTCGAGAAGGTCGTCGTACCTCGCCGGCGAGCGATAGCTCACCCCCGCTTCCACCACCGGGAGCGAGAGCCTCTCCTTCTCCTCGAAGTCGCGGTAGGTCATCCCCTTGGCGCGCAGGAACTCGGTGCGCCCCGCCTCGAAGTAGCGCAGGTAGTTGGCGTAGTAGACGACACCCATCTGGTCGGTGTCGCCGTAGATGACCCGGATCTGGATGCGCACCATGCGGGCCTCGCTCCCTGGGGTGGCGGCTCCGCGGGAAGGCCTTCCCCGCGGCCGGGCTCTGGGACTAGATGCCCTCGATGCGGATGAGCCGCGTCGGGGCGACCGTGGCGTCGAACCGATCGATGTCGGCGATGGCGGCGCGCAGGTCGGCCTCTCGGGCCTGGTGAGTCAGGATGACCACCGCCACCGGCGCCCCTTCGAGCTGGTGCTCGCGCTGCTGCACCCCGGCGAGCGAGATGCGCCGGTCGGCGAGCGTCTGGGCGATGCGCGCCAGCACCCCCGGGACGTCCTTCACGTTGAACCGCAGATAGTAAGGGCAGCGGATCTCGGCGTGCGACTGCACCTGGACGAGCGGCTGGACCGGCGGCAGCGGAACGCGTCCCGGGCTACCGGAGAGGATGTTGCGGGTGAGGTCGATGATGTCCGAGACCACCGCGCTCCCGGTGGGCATGGCTCCCGCTCCCTGGCCGAACAGCATGGAGGGCCCAAGGGCCTCCGAGCGGAGCAGGACGGCGTTCATGGCTCCGCGTACGCCCGCCAGCATGGACCCCGCCGGGATGAAGGTGGGGTGCACCCGCGCCTCGATGCGATCCCCGCCGGGGCCACCGTGCGGCCCGCAGCGCCGGGCCACCGCGAGCAGCTTGAGCGCGTAGCCCGACTCCCTGCCCCAGGCGAAGTCCTCAGGCAGCAGGCCGAGGATGCCCTCGGTGAGCACGTCCCCCGGCTTGATGCGGGCCCCGAAGGCGAGCTGGGCCAGGACGCACAACTTCTGGGCGGCGTCCCCGCCGGAGACGTCGAGGGTCGGATCGGCCTCCGCGTAGCCGAGCCGCTGCGCCTCCGCCAGGGCGACGTTGAGCGGCTCGCCGCGCTCGGCCATGGCGGAGAGGATGAAGTTGGTGGTGCCGTTCACGATGCCGTGCAGGGCCTGGATCCGGTCCGACGCCAGGGCCTCGCGCAGGGTGCGGATCACCGGCACCCCGCCGCACACCGCTCCCTCGTAGTAGACGTCGACCCCCTTCTCCTGGGCCAGCCGGAAGATCTCGTCGCCGCGAAAGGCGAGCAGGGCCTTGTTGGCGGTGACGACGTGCTTGCCGCGCTGCAGTGCGCCCGCCACCAGGTCGAAGGCCTCGGTGGTTCCGCCCACGAGCTCGACCACCACCGCCACCTCGGGGTCCTCGAGCAGGTCCTGGAAGCGGGTGGTGAGAACGGAGCGGTCCACGTTCACCATCCGCTCCTTGCCCGGGTCGCGGACCGCGACCTTCCGGACGAGGATGCGGGCGCCGAGCCGTGCCTCGATCTCCCTGGCGTGGCTCTTCAGGATGGAGAGGACTCCCCCTCCCACCGTCCCGAACCCGGCGATTCCGATCCCGACCTCGCGCATCACCTCTCCTCCGTGCGGTAGGACGACAGCTCGGCCTTCACCTGCAGCGTGGCCTTGCCGTCCAAGACGGCGTAGGTCTCGATCCGGACCGGGCCCACCCCGGGAGCATAGGAGATCTCGAGCACGTTCTCGGCCTCCGGCCCGGCGCGAGTGCGGGCCCGCACCCGGACGCACCCCTCGAAAGCGCCCGCGGCCACCTGGACGGTCTCCCCCACCCCCGCGATCTCGTAGTGCTCGGTGGAGGAGACGCTCACCACCGACGACCACTTCTTGCCGACCGCGAAGGGTGCGCACAGGATCCGCCGCTTCCTGTCCTCGAGGCACTCCCGCCCCACCCGCAGCGCTCCCTTCTCGCTGTCGTGGAAGTAACCATCCGCGTCGCGCGACAGGATCCGCACCGTCCGACGGGCGGTGGTCCCGGCCGGGAGCTGCGGCGAGTGGTCGAGGTAGGTCCACTCGTTTCCCACCGCGAGCGGGAAATAGGCGGCAGGGCCTTCGCCGACGCCGGCCGCGGGCGCCGGGCGGGAGCCGTGGGCACAGGCAGCGACCAGGGCGGCTACGACGAAGAGGGCTCTGTTCGGCACCGGCGCATCTTAACCCCAAAGCGCGGCGCGGGTGGGGCCCGTCACCGGCGCCCGGCGCTGCCTCCGGCCCCGGAGCGACGCCTCAGGTTCGAGAGGGCCTCACGCGCTGCCTTGCGAACGGAGGGATCGGGGTGCCCGGAGGCGAGCGTGTCGAGATACGCGATCGCCTCTGGGCCTCCGATGTCGCCGATGATGAGCACGAGCTGGGTGACGAACGGACCCTCCCGGCGCTGGGTGAGGGCGATGAGGGGCCCGACGGCGCGGGGGTCGCGGATCTGGGCGAGCGCGCCGACGGCCCGTTCGACCACCTCGGTGTCGGGGTCGGAGAGACGCTGCAGGAGCGCCGGGACGGCGGCTGAGTTCTTCCGGTCCGCGAGCACCCGCACCGCCAGGTCGCGCAAGCGCGTGTCCGCCGAGTCCAGGTCGCGCACCACGGCGGAGTCGGGCTTCGCGCTCTCCGCGAAGCCCAGGGCGAGCGCCGCCGCCGCGCGCGACGCCGCGCCCTCGATCGCCCTCTGCAAGGTCTCCCGGGAGCCCTCGCCGGCGCGCACCGTCTCGGCGTAGCGGGCCACCTCCCGCGCGCCCTCCCCCTCCTCCCCGACCGTGACGGACAGCCCCACGAGTGCCTCCACCTGCGAAGCTCCCCCGCCCTGCACGAGCGGCCGTGCGTCGAGCAGCGACACCGTCACCTGGCAGCGGGGCATCTTCCCGGAAGGCTCGGCGGGCGGCAGGCGGAAGCCGGCCGTCCGCCCGAGCGCCTCCGAGGCGGCGCGCCGCAGGTCGTCGCGGTCGAGGCCGCGCGCCTCCAGGCCCGGCTGGTCCGGGGCGTCGGCCACCGACACCCCGGTGATGAAGCAGGCGCTCGGGGCTTCGTGACAGGCGGCGACACCGAGGAGGACCAGGGAGGCGGCGAGCCCCCTCGTCGCCGGGCGGCGCGGGCCGGCGCCTCTCCCGGCCACGCCTTACCCCGACTCCCCGCCGTCGCTCGCCGCCGCGGGAGGGGGAGACGGCGGGGCGGGGCTCGCGGGCTCCGCCGGGGCTGGCACCGGAGCGCCCGCCTCCGCGGCGGGGGAAGCGGGCGCGCTCCCCTCGCCCTCGGGTCGCCGCTCGCCTCGGCCTCTACCTCCGCGGCGGCGGCGCCGGCGACGCCGGCGACGTCGCTCGTTCGTCTCGCGAGCGTCCGCTCGCGCCTCCGAACCGGGCTCGGCGTCCTCGCCCTCTCCCGCCTCGGAGTCGTCCTCCTCCCCCTCGTCCGCCTCGTTCGGCGCGGCGAGGTCAGGGGCCGCGGCGGGAACCTTCGGCTCCTCGCCCTCCGCGGGGGCGGGAGGTGCAACGGCTTCGGCGACCTCCGCCGGCGGGGGTTCCGCGGGCTCGCCGCGCTCCGGCCGCTCGCCCTCCGGGCGCTCCCGCCTGGGGCGCTCGTCGCCGCGCTCGCGGTCGCCCCGCCGCTCACGTTCTTCGCGCCGCGCCCGCCGGGCGGCCTCCTCCCGCTGGGCCGAGTCCGAGGCCTCCCTGAGGAAGGCCTCGTCGACCTCGGGGATGGCGATGAGCTTGCACGCGACGGCGTGTTCGGCGAAGGCCTCCGCGAATGCCTCCCCGGCGAGCAGCACGACCGGCATCTGCCCGGCGGCCGAGGCCTCTCCCCGCGCCTCGCGCCCGGCTTCCCCGGCGGTGACGAGGACACCGATCTGGGCGCCGTAGTGGCCGAGGTCCCTGCGGAGGTCGGCCACGTCGCGCCGTCCGGCGTCGGCGCCGGAGCGGACCACCCGGATGCAGTGGCGGATCTCGACGAGGCCCAAGCGGCGCCGGGCCGTGAACACCACGTGCTCCCGCCCCCGCTTCGCCACCTTGAGCTCGCGCATTCCCATCTTCTCGAGGAGGCGAGCCGCCAGCCACTCGGCGGTGGCGGCATCGCAGGCGCGCAGCCTGCGCCGGAGCGTCGCCAGCGCGGTGCCCCGCATCTCGTCGGGCCCGGCCACCGGCCGGGGGCCGGCGACCGGGGCGGGACGCTCCCCGGGCTCGGGCTGCGCCTCCAGGGTGACGAGGTCGCCCTCGATGGCGAACAGCGCCTTTCGCCCCGAAGAGGCGCGGCGGCGGTTGTCCTCCCGCAGGGCGGCCCCGAGGGACTCGACGTCGCGCAGGAAGGCGTCCGGCATGAGCGTCCGCTCTGCGCCGAGCGCCGCCAGCTCGCGAAGAGACAGCGGGTGCTCCGCGCCCGCCAGGATCTCGTACGCGACTTCGGCCGGGGGCGGGAAGCGCCGACGCTTCTCCTCCCCCTCTTCGCGGTACCGCCCTCGGCCGCCCTCGCGACCCATGCCGCGGCCGAGCTCGCGCGCCGGGATGGGGTGGCGCTCCTTCGGCCGGTAGGTCGGCTCGTCCGCCGGTGGCGGCTCGACCAGCTGCTCCAGTCCGGCCGGGTCCTCGGGCAGCCCCCACTCCTCGAGCGCGAAGGTGCCGTGCTGGACCACCACGATGCGTCGGTCGGCGCTCGGCAGCCGGCAGTGGGCCGTGAGCTGATCCGCCATCGTCTCCTCGGGGATCTTCCCCACGTGGTCGAGCAAGTTCTCGCGGATCGCAATCTCTGCGATCTTCCGGAAGTGAAGCGGCTTGCCTTCCCGTTTCAGCACCTCGACGGCTGCTTCGGTGAAGGTCATGAAGGTCTCGAAATCCTTGGGTTTTCGACGGCGCGGAGGGCGCTGCCGTGTCGAACGGCACATCTTGTGTCCTGCCCCCCGGCCTGTCAACGTTGAATTCTCCCAGCGGAGCGGGCAATTCCCGGGAGGAGGGGGCGAGCCGCCAGGGCCGCGAGCGCGATGATCAAGGTCCGCATCGGCGAGGGCTGGTCCTCCGAGCCGGCGCTGCGAAGGGCGCTCCAGAACGCCCGCGGGGCGCGAGCGCGCCTCTCGGCGGCGCGAACGATCGTGGACGTGATCGCCATCGAGGTGGACGGCGTGGACATCGCCGCCGGACGGACCGAAGGGCCGGTCTTGGACACCGCCGCTGCCCTCGTCCGGGCGGTCGACCGGCTCTCCGCCGGGCGGAGCCACGCATCGGTCACCTTCGAGGAGGGGGCGGTAGAGCTCGTGCTCCGGCGGCGCGGCCCGAGTGCCCTGCTCTCGCTCGTGACCCTTTCCCGTCCGGCCCGGGTGCTGGCGCACGAGGTCGATGTCGACCTCGAGTCGCTCGCCCTCGCCGCCCGCCGGGCCGCGATCGACTGGTGCGACAGCGTGGCCGCCATCGCCCCGGCCGTCGCCACCGCGCCGGCGATCGCCGCCCTGCGCCGCGCCGCCTCGCGCCCGACCCGCCTCTCCCCGGCGGCGGTCGCTCGGCCCGTGGCCCCGGCCGGCCCACCGCGGCCGCGGCGCCGGGATCCCCCCGCCTGCAGCTTCGAGCTCCACGACGAGGAGGGGCAGCTCGCCTCCTGGCGAGGCCCGGGCGCCGACCTGGCTTCGCTTCTCGTCCCAGGCCGAGTGACGCTGCGCGCTCCGGACGGGCGCGAGATCGTCTCCGTCG
>DATJZG010000045.1:0-48883 GCA_035499295.1 Anaeromyxobacteraceae bacterium | reverse complement strand
CCTGGCACCCCTCCCCTGACGTGGCGCTGGCCCCAGACTGGCCCCAAAATGGGAAAACGCCGGGTCGGCAGGCAAGCCAACCCGGCGTACTTGTTGTGGTTGCGGGGCCGGGATTTGAACCCGGGACCTTCGGGTTATGAGCCCGACGAGCTACCTGGCTGCTCCACCCCGCGGCAAATCTGAGGACCGCGGTTGTAGTCCTCAAGTACCCTCCGGTCAAGGGCTTTTTCCGGGGTCAGTCCCGCCCTGCGTTGGGCCTCTCCCGACTATCTCTTGGTCGCCCTAAGCAGGGTCGCCGCGGCAAACAGTAGCCCGGCCATGGTCACCATTGTCGCCCCGGTGGGAATCTGCAGAGTCCACGAGGCCAGGTACCCGGCGCTGGGCGGCAACGGCGCCGAGCACGGTCGAGACGACGAAGGCCACGTTGAGCCGGTTCGATGCCGTGAGCGCGGCAGCTGCCGGAACCGTCAAGAACGCGAAGACGGGCAGCGCTCCCACCGCGCGCGCCGCCACCGGGATGGAGAGGCCGATCGTGAAGTAGAGGACCCCGCTCCACAACCGGGCGTTCACCCCCATGGCCTCCGCCGTTTCCCGATCGAAGGATACGAACACGACCTCCTTCTGGAACACCGTGTGAACCACTCCGACGACCAGCGCCACCGCGGCCAGGATGAACACGTCTTGCAGAGGCACCGCCACCGCATTGCCGAAGATCATGGAGTTGAGATCGTGCGCGACGTGGATGAGCTTGTTCGCGCCGAGGATTACCAGGGCCCCGCGAGGACGTAGGCCATGCCGACTCCGGCCTCGGCCGGGAGCCGGCGCCCGCTGCCGAGGGTGGCGAGCAGGAGCGCTCCCCCCACCGAGAAGAGGAGCGCGATGAGGATCTGGACGCCGGTGTGCTCCGCTTCGACCCCGAGGCGCTCCTCCGCCAGGAGCGCGACGATGATCCCCAGCGTCGAGAGCTGGGTGAGGGCCGCGGACACGAAGACCACGCGCTGTCGAGCGAGAAAGTGATGAAGACGTCGCCGCGGGCGTAGGGATCGATGACCGCCTGCACGGCGAGTTCCACCTCCTGCAGGAGGGGCTGCACGAGGTGCTGGGGCAGCGCGTCGGCGGTGAGCCCTTGCTGCGCGGGAGAGAGGTTGGTGTAACCGAGCGCGCCGTCCACGATTGCCGAGAAATCCGGCAGCTGCAGGAGGCGGCCGAACGGGCTCCCGCTCTTGGCCGTCTCGGCGGAGGGGCTCGGTGCGGTCGCCAACGGGGGGGGTTCGCGACGCCCGGAACCGGCTGAGCCTACGTGCCGAGTTCCTTCGCGATCTGCTCCTCGAGCCTCTTGCGCTCCTCGTCCGCCGAGGGGGCGGGCGCCGCAGCCGCCGGGGCAGGAGGCGCGGCGCCGGCGCTCGCCTGCGCCGCGAGGATGGAGAGGATGACGTAGTGCAGCATCGGGTGCGAGCCTCCGCGCGCCAGGCGCGCCACGGCGTTTCCGGGGAACGGAACGGCGGCGTTTCTAGGCGCGGGGCGGAGACTGACCCGCGACGGCGCCCAGCGGGGCGCCGCCGACCGGGGGAAGCGACGGCGGGAGCGCGACCGGTTCGCCCGGCACCTCGCTGCGATCGAGGACGGGCGTCTCGCACTGCGCCACCGCACCCGAGCCGACCACGCAGGCCGCGCAGGCGTGGTCTCCCAGCCGATCGTCGTGGTGATGGGGCGAGACGAGCCCCGCCACGAGCAGGAGCGACATCAGGAGGGCGAGTGCGACGCGCAAGCCCTTCTCCCGTAGTCGCAAGCCCCGTGGCCGTCAAGGACGCCCCTCTAGCCGAGGGCGCCGGCCCTCCGCAGGTCGTCCACCTCGGCCGCGCTGAAACCGGCCTCGGCGAGCACCGCGCCGGTGTCGGCACCGAGGGCCGGCGCCGGCCGCCGCGGGGCCGCGACCCCGAGGATGCGGGCCGGCGAGGCGATGCTCGGCATGGGGCGGCCCTCCCACGGCGTCTCGATCTCGAGGAAGCTGCCGCGGGCGACGAAGTGTGGGTCGAGGCGCGGCTCGTCGCCCTCGAGGACCGGCATGAGACAGACGTCGTGCTCCGCCGCGAACGCCGCCCACTCGTCGCGGGTCCTCGACCTGAAGACGGCCTCGAGCTCCTGGCGCGGGCCGGCCCCGTGGCGATCGAACTCGGGCGAGGCGAGCTCGGGGCGCCCCACCCCCTCGCAGAAGGCCCGCAGGAACTTGTCCTCGTACGCGGCCAGCGCCACGAAGCGGCCGTCGCGGGTGCGGTAGACGCCGTAGCGGGCCCAGCCGCCGTTCAGCATCTCGGTGCCGCGGCGGAGCGGAGAGCCCCGGGCGTCCGCGCCGCCCTGCCCGAGCGCGAGCATCGCCAGGGCGCCCTCCGACATGGCGACGTCGACGTGGGCCCCCTCCCCGGTGGCGTTCCTCCGCAGCAGCGCCGCCAGGATCCCGGCCACGGCCGGCCAGCCGCCGCCGGCGACGTCGGCCACCGGGACCCCGAGCGGCAGGGGCCCGTCCGGCGGCCCGTTCACCGCCAGGACTCCGGCGACGGCGACGTAGTCGAGGTCGTGGCCGGCGCGGTCGCGGTAGGGCCCGTCCTGGCCGTACCCGCTGATGGAGCAGAGAATGACGCGCGGATTCTCGCGCGACAGCACCTCGAAGCCGACGCCGAGCCGCTCCATCACCCCCGGGCGGAAGGACTCCACCACCACGTCGCACCCCCGCACCAGGCGCAACATCGCCCCCACGCCCTCGGGGAGGCGCAGGTCGAGCGTCATCGAGCGCTTGTTGCGGTTGAGCGCGTGGAAGGCCCCCGACTGCTCGCCGGCCATGGGCGGCATCCAGCGCGCGTAATCGCCGCCACGCGGGTCCTCGAGCTTCACCACGTCCGCGCCGAGGTCGGCGAGCACCATGGTGGCGTATGGCCCGGGGAGGAGCCGCGACAGATCGAGGATGCGGACGCCGGAGAGCGGAAGACCGCCCACGCTGCCCTCCCCGCCAGAGCGATCTAGAGGATCTGCTGGAGCTTCATGGCCATGCCCATGTCCCCCTGGATCTTGAGCTTCCCGGACATGAAGGCCATCTGCGGGTTCATCTTCCCGTTCACAATGTTGAGGAAGTCGTCGTCCTTCGCCACCACCGTGCAGCGGGCGTTGGCGGCCGTCCCGGCCGTCACCATCCCGCCGGGCTGGGTGCAATCCACCGCCCACTGCCCACCGCTCGGACCGCTGATGTTGAACTGGTAGACGGCATTGATCTTGGAGACGACGTCCGGCTTCGCCTTCAGCTTCTCCGGCATGTGCCGCTCGAACACGTCCTTGATGCTCTGCGCTGCCATCGGTCGCCGTCCTCCTCGGTTGACTCCGGAATCGGTGACCAATTAGCGGCCGGGACGCACCCTGTCAAGGCGCCTCGCTCCGGGGGGCGGCCCCCGGTCCCTAGTCCTCGTAGAAGCCGTCTAGGATCTTCTGGTACCGGGCGGCGACCACCTTCCGCTTCACCTTCAAGGTCGGGGTGAGCTCGCCCGTCTCCTGGGTGAAGTCCTTCTCCAGGATGGCGAACTTCTTGATGGTCGCATAGCTCGCCTGCTTCGCGTTCACGGCGTCGACGGTGTGCTGGATGCGCAGCCGCAGCTTGGGGCTCGTCTGCAGGGGCTCCTCCGGTGGCACCCCGTTCTCGTCGGCCCACTTCCTCGCGGCCTCGACGTTCAGGGTGATGAGCGCCGAGCAGAACTTGCGCTGGTCGCCGTGCACCATCGCCTGCGAGACGAGGGGATCGGTCTTGAGCTCGTTCTCCAGGTTCTGGGGGGCAACGTACTTGCCCCCGGAGGTCTTGATGAGGTCCTTCTTGCGATCGGTGATCCGCAGGTACCCGTCGGAGTCGAGCTCGCCGATGTCGCCGGTGGCGAGCCAGCCGTCCTTCAGGACCTCGGCGGTGGCCTCGGGCTTGTTGTAGTACCCCTTCATCACCCCCCCACCCTTCACCAGGATCTCGCCGTCCTCGGCGATGCGGATTTCGGTCCCGGGCACCGGGGGGCCGACGGTGTCCACCTTGCTCTTGCCGATGCGGTTCACGCAGGTGGCGGCGGAGGTCTCGGTGAGCCCCCAGCCCTCGAGCACGGTGAACCCGAGCAACCCGAAGAAGCGCTCGATCTTGTTGGAGAGCGGGGCGCCGCCGGAGACGAAGAGACGCATGCGCCCGCCGAAGCGCTCCTTCAGGGCCACGCGCAGCTTCGGGAAGACCAGCCTCTCCCCCACCCGGAAGCCCAGCGTCCGCACCTCGACGCCCCGGTCCTGCCCGTCGGACCAGGCCTCGAAGCCGCTCATCGCCACCCCGAAGAGCCACCCCTTCAGCCCCTGGGTGGCGAGCCCCTTCGCCACCACCGCGTTGAAGGCCTTCTCGAAGATGCGCGGGACCGAGGGCATCACCGTCGGCCGCACCTCCCCGGCGTTGTCGACGATCTTGTCGATCGACTCGACGAAGGCGACAGTGCAACCCACCTCGAACCAGACCGCCTCGATCACCTTCGCGAACGAGTGGGCCATGGGCAGGAACATGAGCACCAAGTCGTCGGGGACGACGATCTGGATCTCCGAGACCGCGGCGGCCTCATAGGTCCAGTTGCCCTGGGTAAGGATGACGCCCTTGGGGTTTCCCGTCGTCCCCGAGGTGTAGAGGTAGGAGGCGGGGTCGTCGTGCCCGATGGCGGCGAGCCGTGCGGCGTGGGCGTCGGGGTGGGCCTTGCGCCACTCCGCCCCGGCGCGCTCGAGATCCGCGATCCCCCTCTCCTGCTCCGACAGCGGCGACCCGAAGAAGCGGATGACGCCGCCCAGGCGGTCGAGCTGACCGCGGATCTCCCGCATCTTCGCCGCCTGGTGCTCGTGATCGACGAAGATCCAGGAGACCCCAGCGTCATCGAGGATGTACTGGACCTCGTGCGCCGGGTTCGACTGGTAGACGGGGACGGTGATGGCGCCCGCCCCCATGATGCCCAGGTCGGCGATGATCCACTCCGCGCAGGTGTCCGCCATGATGGAGACGCGATCGCCGGGCTTCACGCCCAGGGCGGCCAGTCCGTCGGCCACGTCGCGGACGCGCCGGGCCATCTCCTTCCAGGACAGGTCCTGCCAACGACCGTCTCTCTTGGTGAGCGTGGCGGCCTTCTCGCCCTGCTTCGCCGCCTGCGCCTCGAACATCTGCAGCAGGTTCTGCGCCTGGGCTGCCATCACCGGACCCCCCTCCCGTGGTCAGCTCTTCGACTTCGCCAGAAGCTGTCGAGCCATCTCCTGCACCCGCCGCTCCTCGGGAGGATCGTAGGCCCCGGGGGTCGCGGCGAGGACGTCCCCGAGGAGCTTGCTCGCCTCGGCGGGGTGGTCCTCCTTCAGGTAGAGCTCCGCCAGGAAGACCTTGGCCCGCAGGTTCTTCGGGTTGAGCCGCAAGGCCTCGCGCAGGGCCTCCTCGCTCTTCTCCGCGTCGTACTTGGGCCAGGGGAGCTCGTAGTAGTAGCGCCCCCAGGCCACCTCCGCTCCGTAGCCGTAATAGGAGGGGTCGATCGACTGCGCCTTCTTCAGCCGGTCCAGGTACTTGCTCTCCATGCCGTCAAGGAGCGCCTTCACCACGCTGATGCCGATGGAGTACATGCCCACGCCGGTGGACGCGTAGAACCAGCCCTCGACGCGGTTCGGATCCGCCCTGGTGGCTCGGTCCCCGTAGTCCCAGGCGATCTTTCCCAGGCGCGCCTTCTCCGGGTCGGGGATTCCGGGAGCGTCCGCCATCCAGTAGTACCAGCGCGCGGTGCGCCAGAGCACCCCGTAGTCGTTGGGCGCGAGCGCCTCCGCCTTCTTCAGGTCCGCGAGGATGGGGTCGAGGCGCCCCGGCTCGTCGCGTTTCGGCCAGGCGGCGTCCACCGACGCGATGAGGGCGGCGACCTCCTGGGGCGCGGCCGCCGCGGGCGCGGCCGAGGGGGTCGGCGCCGGCTGCGCCTGCTCGGCGCCGGCACTTCCGACGAGGGCGAGGGAGGCCGCGGCGAATAGCCCCAGGCGGGTGAGGAGAGGGTGTGCTCGCATGCCCCCTATTTGCCCCTTTTGCGCTGGCCGGGCAAGCGGTTGCGTGGGGGAGTCACCCAACGTGGACGGCCAGCGAGCCGTCAGCCCACGCAGAGGAGCTTCACGTCGAGCTGGTCCCCGACCTCGAGGGCGCAGGCCCCACCGAACAGGAGGGCCGGAGGCCGGCTCCCGGAGGGGGGCAGGTAGCTCACGTCGGCCGTCCCCGGGTCCCCCTCCTGCTTCACGCTGCAAGGGGTCCGGCTGCCGTCGGGGTGCACCACCCCCACCGCGAGCAGCCGGGGATCGGCGGGAGCCCCGGAGAGCGGGATCACCTGCGAGATCTGGGCCGCGACCGCGACCAGGGTCTTCTCGAAGCTCGCATTGCAGACGCTGTCGACGAGGCCGCGCGAGCCGAGCGCATCGATGAAGGCCTTGTAGCGGTAGGCCGGGTGCTCGGCCTGCGCGCCGGTGCCGGCCTCGACGCAGGCGGCGGGCGCGAGCGTCTCGGGATCCACCGCGATGATCCCCGCCACGAAGACGTCCTTCGTCTCCCCGCCGATGGGCTTCGCGAAGAAGTCCAGGTACTGCGACACCGGATAGGAGGTGCAATCCGGCGGCTCCTCGCTCGTGCCGGTGTTCTCGGGGTCGGAGCAGTCGTCGTCGTCGCTCACGAGGATCACCACCAGCCGGGCCCCGCTTCGGAGGAAGCCGGCGTTCGGCCCGGAGAGCGCCGGCTCGGAGAGTGCCAGGCGAGCGGCCTCGAGCCCCTGCTCCCGCCCCGAGCCGCAGATCCCCACCGCCACGTTGCTCGTGAAGTCCGCCACCAAGGTCGGCGAGTCGGCGGGCAGGATGCGGGGCGGCAGGGTGGTGCTCTGGACCCGCGCCGCGGGGATGTCGGGGCCGGAGCAGGACACGAGCGCTCCCCGCGGGTAGGGCCCCCCCAGCGAGGGAGGGTTGGGACAGGCGCCGGTGGCCGCGAAGGTGTCGGAGAACATCCCCTGGGCGTAGCGGTCCACCGAGGTGGTGGTGATCCCGATCTGGTAGGCGTTCCGGGCCGGCGAGGCCGCCAGACGAGCGATGAAGGCGCCGAAGTTCTGGGCCAGGTCCTGCTGCTTGTCGTACATCGAGCCCGAGTCGTCCACGACGAAGAGGATGTCGGTCGCGTCCTCGGCGACGCCCAAGTTCTGGCAGGCGGTGACCGCGTCCTGCGGAGCCGGCCCGCAGCCGGCGAGAGCGAGCCCGGCGAGGGCCGCGCGCCATGGCCGTCGACTACTGCTGGGCGCTGCAGACACAGGTCCCCACCGTCCCCGTACCATAGCACCACCAGTCGCTGGCGAGCTGGTTCGATCCTGAGCCGCCGAGCGCGGTGGCGCAGGCCTGGGAAGGGTGCGGCGTCGCGGTGGGGTTGGCGCAGCCACCCGGCGGCACCTGGCCCAGGTACTCGGCAGAGTAGGTCTCGCCCGGGTTCGCCTCGCAATCCTGCGTGGAGCTCTGGTGGTTGATGTAGACGCAGCTCGTCGGGGCCGGGGCCACGGCCGGGGGGCTGGTCGTGTCCTGGCAGTTCACGAACCACCAGCCGGGGGCCTCGCAGCAATAGCTCGACGACCCGGCGACGCAGGTGCTCTTGCAGGCGGCCGCACAGGTCCCCCCGTCGCAGACGGGGGTGGAGCCGCCGCAGACCTTGCCGCAGGCCCCACAGTTGGTGGGGTCGGTGAGCGTGTTCACGCAGGCCGAGCCACACTGCAGGCAGGGTGGAGCCTGGGTGCACAGCTTGCGCTGCCGTCCGGAGGAGTCGAGGATGCGCATGAGCGCGATCTCGTTGGCGGCGGGCACGCTCGGGAGCCGGAGCGCGCTCGGCGCCTTCACCAGGTCGGCGAGCTCGCCCAGGATGGGCCCGAAGTCTTCGCACACCGACCCTTCCACGATGCCGTAGCCGTTGTCCCGCAGGGACTCGGCGAGCTGCAGGAACCGGACGCCGCCGGCGAAGGCCACCGAGCAGGCGTACTGCGGCGTGCCGGTGCACACCGCCGGCGACTGCAGGTAGCTGCTGTCCGCGGGCGCGTAGGGGGTGGGCGAGCCCGCCTGGGTGCACTTGTTGCTGGAGACCACGAAGGCGGCGCCCAGGCTCGACCACGGGTGCTGCGCGTCGGTGCTCGCGCCCGGCGCCGGCAGGAGTCCGGTGAAGAAGGAGTAGAAGTCGCTCACCGCATAGGCGCGGTGGGGGATGGGGCTCCCTGCCGGCAGGTTCTTGTCGGCGACGCACTCGTCGGCGCCCGTCAGGTAGCCGTGGGAGAGAACGACGGATTGCGACGGATCCTGCGGGCTCGAGCAGTCGTCCTCGTCGCCGATCCACAGCACGATGAGCTTCGCGCCCGGGTGGGGGAAGTCGGAGCCGTAGGTGCCGGCCAGGACCTTCTGGAGCGAGAGGCGCCCGGCCTGCAGGTGCTGCTCCTCGCCCGACCCGCAGCTGCCCACCTGGATGTTCTGCTGGAACTGCTGGGAGAGAGCGTTGATGGCGGTGGTGTTGGGCGGCTTCCCGGTGGTCGGGTCCGGCGACGTGTAGAGCTCCTTCGTGAAGTGGAGCACCTTGGGGTTGCCGCTGGCGCTCACGAAGGAGCCGTCCGGGTAGTTTCCGCTCGGCACCGCCACGCCCTGATCGCAGCTGCCGCCCACCGGCATGCTGCTCGGGTACTGGGTGGTGTAGAGGGGGCAGGCGTCCCCCGGGAAGCAGGAGGCGTCGCTGCAGTTCCCGCTCGTGGTGCAACACTGGAACGCGAAGCTCGAGGGGTTGGTGGCGGGATTGCTCGCGAGCGCGAAGACGCACTTGCCACCGCTGCCGCAGGCCTCCCCCGGCGTGCAGCTCGAGATCGCGCTGCAGGAGCCGACCGCGCAGCACTGCGTCTTCTGGGTGGAGCTGTTGACGAGGCACATGCTCCCGTTGGGGTTGGGATCGGCCTCGAAGATGGAGGAGGTGGTCACCGCGATGTGGAAGTCGAAGGGCTGGAGCCCCTGGCTGACGCGCTGCTCGTTGGTGGCGTTCAGGCTGCTGATGAAGGTGTTGAAGTTGTTGGCGAGCGCCACCTGCTTCGAGGTCATCGAGCCCGAGTCGTCGACGACGAAGAGCATGTCGGCCGTGGTCACGTCGGCGAGCTTGAGCTCGGTCGCGCCCGGCTGGATGACGCACGAGCCCACCGGGTTGAAGTTGTAGTTCTGGCATCCGCCCACCACGGCGACGGCGACCACCACGATGGCGACGAGCGACAGGGTACGGCCGATCCTCATTCCAGCCTCCGGATGCGCCGATGATAGCCCCGACTCCGCGCCGCGGCGAACACCGCGCCCGGCCCACAGGTCGGCGCCCGGAGGAGCGCGCCCTACCCCTCCCTACACGGGTCCGTTCCCACGGGAGCGGGATTGACGAAACGTGAATGAGGGGCCCGGCCTACTCCCACTCGATGGTGGCGGGGGGCTTCGACGAGATGTCGTAGACGACGCGGTTGATGCCGCGCACCTCGTTGATGATCCGCGAGGAGAGGCGCGCCAGCAGGTCGTAGGGGAGCCGCGACCAGTCGCCCGTCATCCCGTCGGTCGAGTCCACCGCCCGGATGGCGCAGGTCGACTCGTAGGTGCGCTCGTCCCCCATCACCCCGACGCTTCGGACCGGCAGGAGCACCGCGAAGGACTGCCAGAGCCTCTCATAGAGACCGGCCTTGCGGACCTCCTCCTGCACGATGGAGTCGGCGCGGCGGAGGATGGCGAGCCGCTCCTCGGTCACCTCGCCCAGCACCCGGATGGCGAGCCCGGGCCCGGGGAAGGGCTGCCGCTGCACCGCGTAGGGGGGCAGCCCGAGCTCCAGCCCCAGGCGTCGCACCTCGTCCTTGAAGAGCTCCCGCAAGGGCTCCACCAGCCCGAGCCTCATGACCTCCGGAAGCCCGCCGACGTTGTGGTGGCTCTTGATGGTCGCCGACGGCCCCCGGAAGGAGACGCTCTCGATCACGTCGGGATAGAGGGTGCCCTGGACGAGGAAGGCCGCGCGCTCGCCGCCCTCGGCCAGGCGCTCCACCTCCTCCTCGAAGACGGCGATGAACTCCCGGCCGATAATCTTGCGCTTCTGCTCGGGATCGGTGACCCCGGCGAGCTTCGCCAGGAACCGGTAGCGCGCGTCCACGGTGACGAGCGGGAGGTGAAACATCTGCCCGAACACCTCCTCCACCTGTTCGCGCTCGCCGGCGCGCAGCACGCCGTTGTCGACGAAGATGCAACGCAGTCGGTCGCCGATGGCGCGGTGCACGAGCAGCGCCGCCACGGCCGAATCGACGCCGCCGGAGAGGGCGCAGATGGCGCTGCCCGCCCCCACCTGGGCGCGGATCGCCTCCACCGCCACCTCCGCGTAGGCGCGCATCGACCAGGAGCCGGACAGGCCGCACACCCCGAGCGCGAAGTTCTTGAGCAGCTCGCTTCCCCGCGGCGTGTGCACCACCTCGGGGTGGAACTGGACCCCGTAGATGCGGCGGCGCCGGTCCTCCACCGCAGCGTAGGGCGAGCTCGAGGTCGAGGCCACCGGCTCGAAGCCCGCCGGGAGCGCCTCGACCCGGTCCCCGTGGCTCATCCACACGTCGAGCTTCGCCGGCAGCCCGCGGAAGAGCTCAGAGCTCGAGCGCACGTCGATGGAGGCGGGGCCGAACTCCCGGTGTGCCGCCTTGTCCACCTTGCCGCCGAGCTCGTGGGCGATGAGCTGCAGCCCGTAGCAGATGCCGAGCACCGGCACCCCGAGCGTCCACACCGCCTTGTCGGCGACCGGGCTGCCTTCCCCGAGCACGCTCGCCGGCCCGCCCGAGAGCACGATCCCCCGCGGCCGGAAGGCCGCGATGGCCTCGGCCTTGGCGGTACAGGGCTGGATCTCGCAGTAGACCCCGAGCTCCCGCAGCCTCCTGGCGATGAGCTGGGTGTACTGGGACCCGAAGTCGAGGATGAGGATCTTTTCGCTGTGGATGTCCATGGGCGGCGGCGCTCGCGGACTACTCGACGCGGTAGTTGGGTGCCTCCTGAACGATGATGACATCGTGGACGTGGCTCTCCTTCAGGCCAGCGGAGGTGATGCGCACGAAGCGCGCCTTCTGGCGGAGCTCGGGGATGGTCCGGGATCCCAGGTAGCCCATGCCGCTCTTCAGGCCGCCCACGAGCTGGAACACGTTCATGGCCACCGGTCCCTTGTAGGGAACCCGGCCCTCGATGCCCTCCGGGACGAGCTTCTCGGCGTCGGCCACCTCGCCCTGGAAGTAGCGGTCCTTCGAACCCTCCTTCATGGCGCTGATAGAGCCCATGCCGCGGTAGCTCTTGTAGCTGCGCCCCTGGTAGAGGATGACCTCTCCGGGCGCCTCCTCGGTACCGGCCAGCAACGAGCCGATCATCACGCTGGCGGCGCCCGCCGCCAGCGCCTTCACCACGTCGCCCGAGTACTTCACCCCGCCGTCGGAGATGATGGGGATGCCGTGGCGGTCGGCGGCCCGGGCGCACTCGTCGACGGCGGTCACCTGCGGGACCCCCACGCCGGCGACGACGCGGGTGGTGCAGATCGAGCCCGGGCCCACCCCGACCTTCACCGCGTCCACGCCCGCGCGGCAGAGGGCGTCGCAGGCCTCGGCGGTGGCCACGTTCCCCGCCACCAGCTCGATGCCCTTGAACTGGGCCTTGGTGTCGCGCACCGCGTCGAGCACTCCCCGGGAGTGGCCGTGGGCGGTGTCGATGGCGACGACGTCGGCGCCGGCCTTGAGGAGCGCCGCGATGCGCGCCTCGCGATCCGGCCCCACCCCCACCGCCGCCCCGCACAGCAGGCGCCCCTGCCGGTCCTTCGCCGCGTGGGGGTGCTTCTGGATCTTCTCGATGTCCTTGATGGTGATGAGGCCCCGCAGCTCGAACTGCTCGTTCACCACCGGCAGCTTCTCGATGCGGTGGCGGTGCAAGAGCTCCTTCGCCCCCTCGATGGTGACCCCCTCCCGCGCGGTGACGAGCTTGGTCGTCATCACCTGCTCCACGGTCTGCTCCAGGTTCCGCTCGAATCGCAGGTCGCGGTTGGTCAGGATGCCCACCAGCCGGCCGCCGCGCGTCACCGGGATCCCGCTGATCCCGTTCTCCCGCATCAGAGCCACGGCCGCCGCCAGCCTGGCCTCCGGCCCGATGGTCACCGGCTCGGCGACCATCGCCGACTCGTACTTCTTCACCTTGGTCACCTCGGCCGCCTGCCGCTCCACCGACATGTTCTTGTGGATGAAGCCGATCCCCCCTTCGGCGGCCATGGCGATGGCCATCCGCGCCTCGGTGACCGTGTCCATGGCGGCCGAGAGGATGGGGATGTGCAGGTGGAGGTTGCGGGTGAGGCGGGTCGCCGTCTCGACCTGCCTCGGAAGGACGTCGCTCTCCGCCGGCAGAAGCAGGACGTCGTCGAAGGTGAGCGCTTCCGGAAGGTCGTCGCGGTTGAGCATGCCGCGATATACAGAGTCGGGCGGACAGGGTCAAGGCGGACGAAAGGCCCGACACCGGCCCACCTTTCCGCCCAATCCCGCGTTCGCGGCACGCTCTTTCGCCGCTCACAAGCTTGCCCGGTGGCGCTCAAGGCCCGGATAATCACTGGGTGGATCAGAAGCGCGAGCCGCGCACTTCGATAGGCCTGCGGGTCAAGCTTTCCTACGGCTCGGTGGACGAGTTCGTGGAGCACTTCGCCACGAACATCTCGCGCGGCGGCGTGTTCATCCGCACGCGCGATCCCAAGCCGGTCGGCACCCAGCTCGACCTCGAGCTCAAGCTCGCGAACGGCGAGACGGTGGTGCGCGCCCGCGGCGTGGTCCGCTGGGTGGCCGACGAGAACCCGACGGCGCGCCCTCCGGTGGCCCCCGGCATGGGGATCCAGTTCCTCGCCTTGGACGACGCCTCCCGCCAGGTGGTGGAGCGGATGGTCACGCACCGGGAGCAGCGCGGGCTCGCGCCCGGCCTCGCCTCGGCGGCCCCGGCTGCGGACCGCCCGACGTCCACTCCTGCCCCCACCCGGGCTCCCCCCGTGGCGGCGCCCGCGCCGGGTCCGCCCAGCGCCGTTCCGCCCGCCCCTGCCGGGCCGCCGGCGCCGCCGCCCGAGTCCGCGAGCCGCCCGGGGCCCGCCCAGGCCGACCTCGCCGGCCCGCACCGGGTGGAGCAGGTGGAGCGCGGTCCCATGAAGGTCGACCTGGCCCTCTTCAGCGAGCCGGTGGCGGAGTCGAAGAAGTCCCGCGCCGTCATCGGCATCGACCTCGGCACCTCGAACTCCTGCGCGGCCGTAGTCCGCAACGGCAAGCCCTACGTCATCCCCTCGCGGGAGGGATACAACGTCGTGCCCTCCATGGTGGCGCTCAACCAGCGCAACCGCATCGTGGTGGGGCAGAATGCGAAGGGGCAGCTCCTCTTCAACCCCCAGCACACCGTGTACGGGGCGAAGCGGCTCGTGGGCCGGGCCTTCGACTCGCCGCAGGTGAAGGGGATGCTCGACAAGTTCCAGTACCAGGTGGTGTGCGGCGAGGACGGACTGTGCGCCGTGCGGCTCGGGCCGGTGACGCTCTCCATGGAGCAGGTCCAGGCGCTCGTCCTCAAGGAAGTGAAGGAGGTGGCCCAGGTCCACCTGGGCGAGCCGGTGAACCGCGCCGTCGTTACCGTCCCCGCCTTCTACAGCGAGCGCCAGCGCGAGGCGGTCCGGCGCGCCGGAAGCCTCGCCGGGCTCCACGTGGAGCGCATCCTCAACGAGCCCACCGCCGCCGCCCTGGCCTACGCCTACGGGCGCGAGGTGCGGGAGCGGGTGATGGTGTACGACCTCGGCGGCGGCACCTTCGACGCCTCGGTCCTGGAGCTCGAGGGCAACGTCTACGAGGTCGTGTCGACCGGGGGCGACACCTTCCTCGGGGGCGCCGACTTCGACGCCCTCATCGTCGAGCGGTTCCTCTCCGACTTCGAGGCCAAGTTCGGCCGGTTTTCGGGTGACCTGGTGGCGATGTCGCGCCTCGCCGACGCGGCCGAGCGAGCCAAGTGCGCCCTCTCCGAGCGCGCCGAGTTCCCCATCCAGCTGCCCTACCTCGCCACCGTCGACGGCCACCCGGTCGCGCTCGAGACCCGCCTCACCCGGGCGGACCTGGAAGCCCTCGTGGCGCCGCTCGTCGAGCGCACCATCCGCACCTGCGAGCGGGTGCTGAAGGAGAAGGGGCTCGGCCCGCAGGACGTGGACGAGGTGCTTCTCGTGGGCGGGCAGTCTCGCATGCCCCTGGTGCGCGAGAAGGTGCGGAGCTTCTTTGGGAAGCCTCCCAGCAAGGCAGTGCATCCGGACGAGGCCGTGGCCATCGGGGCCGCGCTCCTCGCCCATTCGCTAGGAAGCGCGGAGGGTGTCGTGCTCATCGACGTCGTTCCCATGAGCATCGGGATTGGGTTGCCGGGCGGCGGCGGCGGCCGCGTGAAGACCATCATCGAGAAGAACACGCCCTTGCCGGCCCGCAAGGAGTACACGCTGTCGACGACCAAGGACAACCAGAAGACCTTCGATCTCTGGGTGTTCGAGGGCGACGGCCGCACGGCGGAGGAGTGCCAGTACCTCGGCACCATCCAGCTCACCGGGCTCCCCCGCGGCGCCAAGGGGTCGGTGCGGATCGCGGTCACCTTCGAGCTCGGCGAGGAGTGCCTGCTCACGCTGCGCGCCCGCGAGCTCGAGAGCGGCCGGGAGGTGGAGGCGGTCTTCACCACCAAGGGCACGCCCGACGAGGTGAAGGCGCGCGTCGAGCGCGAGTCCAAGTACCAGGCCTCGGGCATGCCGCCCCCCGCGCCGGATCTCCCCTCCATGGCGCCTCCGCCGCCGGAGGCCGGCGCGGCGGCGATGCCCGCCGACCGCCCCGGGGGGCTGAAGGGGCTCTGGAGCCGGATCACCGGACGATAGGGGGCTTTCCCGGGTCGTCGCCGACCGCCGGGCTCGGATTTCCCCCGCCGCCGGGCGACGCCTTCCTCCTCCGCAGGGAGCGGAACCCCAGGACGACGGCCACGGTCAGCGCGGCCGCCAGGATGTAGTGGCCGAAGCGGGAGGCCTCCCGCGCCGCCCGCTCGATGTCGTCCCCGAACCAGAACCCCAGGAAGACCCAGAGCGGAGCGGACACCAGTGCCGCCATGCCGTCGAAGAGCAGGAACTCCCAGAACGGCAGGCGCGAGTGGCCCACCGTGAAGTAGGTGGGTGCCCGCAGGCCGGGCAGGAAGCGCGCGATCATCACCACCACGTTCCCGCGCCGCCGCAGCAGGCGCTCCACGCGCTCGAGCTTCCCGGGGGTGATGAGCCGCCGGAAGGGCCACACCTCGGCCACGCGCCGCCCGAAGCGGCGCCCGGCCCAGTAGATGATGGAGTCGCCGCCCAGGATCCCGCTCAGCCCGACGAGGACCATGACCTGGAGCCCGAGGTCCTGGAACATGCCGGCGACGGACGGCTGGTCGAGCGGCGAGGCGATCCAGGCGAGCACGCCCCCGGTGACGAGGATGATGTCCTCGGGTAGGGGGAACCCGAACCCGCACAGGATGAGCACCCCGAAGGTGAAGGCGTAGCCGAGCCCCAGGGACTGATTTTGCAGGTGCTCGACGAGCCGCTCCAGCATCGCCTGTCCTCGCCTCCGACGCTAGACGCGAGGGGGGACCCCGAGAGCGCGCAGCGCCTCGCGGTTTTCCGACATCCTCTGCGCCAGGTCGGCGGCGATGGCGAGCGCCAGCTTCAGACACGCCTGCGGCTTCTGGGGCTGGAGCCGATAGAAGTCGCGCTGCGAGATCTCCACCACCTCGCAGGGCGTCGCCGCCACCGCCGATACCAGGCGCGCGCTCTTCGCGAGGAGGGCGAGCGCGCCCAGGTGCTCGCCCGGCCCGAGCGTGGCGAGCTCGTGCTCGCTCGCCCCCTCGCGGCGGGTGATCCGTACCGTCCCCGACTTCAGGATGAAGAGGGACTCGCCCACCATGTTCTCGGCGAAGAGCGGGGTCCCGGCCGGAACCGCCTTCTCGGTGGCGATGGCGGCGAAGATCTTGAGGCCGGTCTCGCTGAAGTCCTTGAACAGGGTGGAACGCTGGAGCACCGCCAGGACGGTCATCGGGAGAGCCACCCTTCGCGACGGTACTGTTCCGCGTAGGCGGCGTAGTTGGCGGCGGAGGCGCGGAAGTAGTCCACCTCCTTCTGCGTGAGCTCGCGCTTCAGCCTGGCGGGGGACCCGAGTGCCAAGGTCCGGGGCGGGACCACCATCCCCGGGGGAACGAGCGAGCCCGCCCCCACCATGGCGTCCTCGCCGATCTGGGCCCCATCCATCACCACCGCGCCGATGCCGATGAGGCAGCGGTCCTTGACGGTGCAACCGTGGAGCGTGACCCGGTGACCGAGGGTGACGTCGTCTCCCACCAGCGTCGGGTGCGTGTGGCTCGTCACGTGCACGACCGTGTAGTCCTGCAGGTTGGTGCGGGCGCCGATGCGGATGTGGTTCACGTCGCCGCGCAGCACCGCGCCGAACCACACCGAGGAGCGGGGCCCGATCTCCACGTCCCCCAGCACCACGGCCCCCTCCGCGACCCAGACGCTGTCGTCGAGGCGCGGTGCCTTTCCTCCCCACGGACGGATGAGCGCCATCAGCCGCCGATGCTAGCCCGCGCCTCCCGTCGCTGCAAGGCAACCAAGGTGACGGCCGCTCCCAGGGCCGCCCCCAGAGTGTCGGCCATCCAGTCGTAGACGTCGCACTCCCGGTTGGGCACGAAGTACTGGTGGAACTCGTCGCTCGCCCCGTAGGCGCTGCCGATCGCCAGGGCGAGGAAGAAGGCGCGCCAGGGCGCCACCCGCAGGCTCCACAGGCCCCAGGCGAGCAGGGTGGCGAAGCCGCCGTACTCGCCGAGGTGAAGGAGCTTATCGTGCGAGAAGACGGAGCGCGGCAGGAACGGCAAGGGGTTCGGCTGGGCGGAGAGGTAGAAGATCACCCCCGCGTAGAGGAGCGCCGGCGAGAAGGCGATGATCGCCCTCCTCACGGCAGCGGCTCGGCCCCGAGCGAGCTGTGCCCCGACCGGACCACCCGCGCGCGGACGAGCGCGCCCACCGCGAGCGTCCTGCCCGTGGCGGCGAGGTGGACGACGCGGTTCTCCGGGGACCTCCCCCGGGCCCCCCCCTCCTCCGACGGCCCCTCGACGAGCACCTCCACCTCGCGCCCGACCTGGGAGCGAAGGGCCTCCGCGGCGACCTCCCGCTGCAGGGCCTGCAGCCGCTCCAGGCGCGCCACCGCCACCTCGCGGGGCACCTCCTGCCATTCGGGCGAGTCCCCGAGCCGGAGGGCGGCCCCGGTGTGGGGCCTCGGGCTGAAGAGGAAGCTGAAGGAGTTCTCGAACCGGGCCAGGGAGAGGAGCCGGAGCGAGGCCTCGAAATCGGAGTCGCTCTCCCCCGGGAAGCCGACGATGAAGTCGGTGGTGATGGCGATGCCCGGGCGCGCCAGGCCGAGCTGCCGGTGGCGCTCCAGGTACTCCTCCACCGTGTAATCCCGGCGCATGCGACGCAGCACCGGGTCGGAGCCGGACTGAACCGGCAGGTGGAAGTGCGGCATCACCTTCGGCTCGTCGCGGAAGGCGAGCACGAGATCCGGGGACAGGTCGTGCGGGTGGCTGGTGGTGAAGCGCACCCGCTCGATGCCCGGCACCGCCGCCACCCGTCGGAGCAGGGACGGGAAGGAGCAGCCTCCGCGGTATGAGTTCACGTTCTGCCCGACGAGGGTGACCTCGCGCACGCCCACCGACGCGACCGCTGCCACCTCGGCGAGCAGGTCCGGGAAGGGCCGGGACACCTCGCGCCCGCGGGTGCGGGGCACGATGCAGAAGGAGCAGACGTTGTCGCAGCCCTTCATGGCGGTGACGAAGGCGGTGGCCCGCCCCCGCGCCGCCTCCGGGTCCGCCTGGGGGAAGACGTACTCCTCGGAACTCATCCAACCCGTCTCGGCGAACCGCTCGCGGCGGCGTGCGCGCTCGACCATCTCCGGGAGGCGGCCGATGTTGTCGGGGCCGAAGACGAAGTCCACGTAGGGAACGCGCCGGAGGAGACCTTCCTTCTCCTGCTGCGCCACGCATCCCCCGACGGCGATGAGCGCCCCCCGGCGCGCCTTGTGCTCCCGGTAGCGGCCAAGCGCCGAGAGCAGCTTCTGCTCCGCCTTCTCCCGCACCGAGCAGGTGTTGAGGAGGATGAGCTCCGCGTCCTCGGGAGAGGAGGCCCGGGCCCAAGACCGCCCGGCCAGGATCTCCACCATCCGGTCGCTGTCCGACTCGTTCATCTGGCAACCGAAGGTGTGCACGTACACCTTGGGCCGCGGCGCCCGTTCGGGCTCGCGATCGGCGGGCGGGGGCGGGCCCCGGCGGAGCGGTACCAGGTCCGGCATCGGGCGAGCGAACCTAGGTCGAAGCGCGCCTCGCCGTCAACCCCGCCGCCCGGGCCGGGGCAGGAGCGCGTCGGCCACCTCCTCCAAGTCGGAGAGCCGGGTGACGGTGGCAACGCGATCGACCTGAGCGGCGTAGAGGAGCATCTCGCTGTCCCCGCTCCCCCAGGCCCAGCGCTCCTCCGGGCAGATCCAGAGGAGGCGCCGCGCCTTTCGTTTCAGGTCCCGCAGCACCCAGGATTCGGGCGGCAGATAGTTCGTCCGCCCGTCCCCGATGACGAGCACAGTGGTGCGGGAGGTGACGGCACCCAGGTGGCGCTGGTGGAAGGTGCGGAGCGCCCGGCCGTAGTTCGAGTTCCCGGCCAGGCTCACCACCTTGCCGGCGGTGGCCAGGTCGGCCGCCCGGGCCACGTCCTTCTCCTCGCGAAACGCCTCGGTCACCTCCCCCAGGTCGGAGACGAACACGAAGCTCCGCACCCGGGTGAAGAGCGATTGCAGCGTGTAGAGGAAGAGGAGCATGAGTCGCGACACGTGCCGGACGGAGTCCGAGACGTCGCAGAGGACGACCAGGTCGGGCCGGTCCCGGCGCTTCGCGCGGAAGGCGAGCCGCATGGGCAGGCCGCCGTGGGAGAGGTTCGCCCGCAGCGTCCGGCGCACGTCGAGCGCCCCCCTCCGCCTCGACCTCTCCCGGCGCGCCAGGCGGTCCTCGAGCCGGTCGGCGAGCCGCCGCACCGCCGCCTCGGCGCGCGCGATCTCCTGCCGGGAGAGCGCCGCCAGGCTCTGGCGCCCGAAGGCCTCCTCGCGGCGCCGCTCGGCCCGCGCCTGGCGCTCGATCTCGGCGTAGCTGCGCGCAGCCTCCTCCACCGCCGAGAGCGCCTGGCGCAGGCGAGCGGAGACGAGCTCCATCCGGGCGGCGTCGATGCCGGCCTCGCGCAGCGCCCGTTCCACCGCCTCGAGCTCCCCGGCGAGCCCCCCCCCGCCAGAGGCGGCGAGCAGGCGCCGGCCGTAGAACCCGAGCTGGGTCGCCGCCTCGAGCGCCGAGAAGTCGAGAGTCAGTGCCGCGCCCCGCAGCAGTCGCGCCAGGAGCGCGGGGTCGCCCGAGAGCGCCGCCCGGGCGAGCGGGGAGAGCCCGGCGGCGAGCCGGGAGAGAGTTCTCGCCGCCATCTCCAGGTCGTCGCCCTCGAGCACGCCGCTCTCCGCCAGGTCTCCTAGCAGCGAGCGCTCGAGCCCCTCCACCACCCTCCCGATCCTCGAGAAGTACAGCTCGAAGAGGCGGTCGAACACGGGGGCGTCGGCGCCTCGCTTCACGAGCGTCGCCCGCAGCGAGGCTCGGAACGACGCGCGCTCGCCCGCTCCCGCCAGCGCCGCCGCGCCGACGGCGTCGGCCGTCTCCGAAGGGGAGACCCGCACGCCGGCCTGCCGCAGCAGCCGGGCGAACTCGACGATGCGCTCCTCCACCGGGCTCATTGTAGCCGGCCCTTCTCCCTGGCGCCCCGGACGGATCCGTCCTCCTTGCGTGCGGGCGCCCGCTGGGGCATGAAGGCCGCCTTGGCCCTCGTCACCCTGGAAGACGTCGACGTGAAGCTCTGGGGGCGCACGCTCCTCTCGGGCGTCTCCTTCGCCCTCCGCGAGTCGGAGAGCTGGGCCATCTTCGGCGGGAACGGGGCCGGGAAGACCACCCTCCTGCGACTCCTGCGCGGCGACGTCTGGCCCCACCCGGGCAGCCGGGGCCGGCGCCTCTACCACCTCGACGGCGAGCCGTCGGAGAGCCCCATCGGCGCCAGGGAGCGCATCGCGCTCGTGTCGGCGGAGGCCCAGGACGCCTACCTCCGGCGAGACTGGCAGGTGAGGCTCGAGGACGTGGTCCGCAGCGGGTTCACCGCCGGCGTGTGGCCCACCGAGCCGCTCTCCGCCGAGGCGGAACGCCGGGTCGACGCCGCGCTCGACCTCGTCGGGCTTGCCGGGATGCGACGCCGCAGCGTCCTCGAGGTCTCGACCGGCGAGGCTCGCCGCGCCCTGCTGGCGCGGGCGCTCGCCCCGAGCCCGCGCGCCCTCCTCCTCGACGAGTTCGTGAACGGGCTCGACGCCGCCTCCCGCGACCTGATGCTCGGGGCCGCGTCCGAGATCGGTCGGGCGCGGGTGCCGCTCGTCCTCGCCACCCACCGCCCCGAGGAGGTGCCGAAGGAGGTCGAGCGCGCCGCCATCCTGGAGGCCGGGCGGATCGTGGCGGCCGGGCCGCGCGACGAGGTGGAGGCCCTCTGGCGCGGGTGCTCGGCACTCCGCCCCAGGCCGGCGCTGCCTCCTCCGCCCCGGGGAGCTCCGGGGGACCTCCTCTTCCGGGTAGAGGGGGACGTCCTCGTCGACGGCCGGCGGGTGCTCGCCGGCCTCGACTGGACGATGCGCAGGGGGGAGAGCTGGGCGGTGAGGGGGCCGAACGGCGCCGGGAAGTCCACCTTCCTCCGCCTGCTCCTCGGTGAGGAGCACCTGGCCCCGGGCGGCCGCATCCGGCGCCTCGACCTAGGGGAGAGCCCGAGCGTGTGGGAGGTGAAGGAGCGGGTCGGGCTGGTGGCGCCGGACCTGCAGGCGCGCCACCGGTCCGACGCCACCGGCGAGGAGGTGGTGCTCTCCGGATTCTTCGGCAGCATCGGGCTCGGGGGCGAGCCCGACCGCGCGCAGCGGGCGGCGGCGGCCCGGTGGATGGCGGTGCTGGGCGCGTCGCACCTCGCCTCCCGCGGCGTCCAGTCGGTGTCGTACGGGGAACTTCGCCGGCTGCTCTTCGCCCGAGCCCTGGTCACCGATCCGGAGGTGCTACTCCTCGACGAGCCCTTCAACGGCCTCGAGCCTCGCGCGCGCGCGGAGGCGATGGACCTCGTCGACCGCCTCTCCCGCCTCGGCCGCAGCCTCGTCCTCGTCACCCACCACGACGACGAGGTGGTGCCGGCGATCGAGCGCGAGCTGTGGCTCGAGGGCGGCCGGGTGACCTCGAGCGGCCCGCCGCGCCGGCGCCTCTAGCAGGAGGGTATCGTGTCCACCCTGGTCCTGCAGGTCTTCCTCGCCTTCTTCCTCTCGCGCCTCGCCCTGGAGTCGGCACTCCTCCTCCTCAACCTCCGCCACGCCGCGGCCGCCGGTACCGAGGTGCCCCTGCCGCTCCGCGGCCGGGTCACGAGCGACACCGCCGCACGCAGCCGCGACTACGCGCTCGCGAAGGGGCGCTTCTCGCTCTTCACGCTCGCGTGGGACTCGGCGGTGAGGCTCGCGCTCCTCCTGTCCGGGCTCCTGCCGTGGCTCGACCGCACCCTGGGCGAGGCGCTCGGCGGCGCCTCCCGGTTCGTGGCCTTCCTCGTGGTGCTCTCGGCACTGGAGGCGCTGCTCTCCCTGCCCCTCTCGCTCTACGGGACGTTCGGGCTCGAGGCCCGCTTCGGCTTCAACCGCACCAGCTGGCGCACCTGGGTCGCCGACCAGCTCAAGTCGGTCGCGGTCGCCCTGCTCCTGGGGGTGCCGCTCCTTTACGCCGCCTGGCTCTTCATGAGCGCCAGCGGGAGATACTGGTGGCTGTGGCTCTGGGCCTTCCTCGCCCTCCTGCAGGTCCTCCTGCTCTGGGTCTACCCGGCCCTCATCGCCCCGCTCTTCAACAAGTTCAGCCCGCTGCCGGAGGGCGAGCTGCGCTCGCGCCTGGAGGGCCTCGCCCGGGCGACCGGGTTCCGGACCCGGGGGCTCTTCGTGATGGACGCCTCGCGCCGCTCCGCCCACTCCAACGCCTACTTCATGGGTGTGGTCCGCCCCCGCATCGTGCTCTTCGACACCTTCCTCTCCTCCATGTCCGTGGACGAGGCGGAGGCGGTGCTGGCCCACGAGATCGGGCACTTCCGGCTGCGCCACCTCCAGCGAAGGCTGCTCTTCGGGACGGCCGCCTTGCTCGCCGGCCTGTGGATCCTCTCGCTGCTCGCGAGGTGGCCACCCCTGTTCCAGGCGTTCGGTTTCCCGGCGCCCTCATGGCAGGCAGCGGTTGCCATCCTCTCCCTCGGGGGCGGGGCCTTCACCTTCTTCCTCGCGCCGCTCGCCGCCTGGACGTCGCGCCGGCACGAGTACGCCGCCGACCGCTACTCGGTGGGGCACGCGCGGGCGCCAAAGGCGCTCGCGAGCGCGCTCGTGAAGCTGAGCGGGGAAAACCTCTCCAATCTCCATCCCCACCCCTGGTTCATCGCCTGGCACTACTCTCACCCGCCGCTCCTCGACCGCCTGCGCGCCCTCGAGGAGAGCGCGCGCCTCCTTGGGGCGGTCTCCCGCCCCTAGCCGCCCGCCGTCGACAGCCCGGTTTGAGTTGTGCTTTCTTTCCCCATGGCCAGAGAGAAGCGAGACGCCCTTCCCCATCACCGCCCGACCTTCGCCGAGCGGCTTCGGCGGGCGGTGATGATCGCCGCGGCGCTGGTGGGCGGGTCGCTCACCCTGGGTGTCGTCGGCTACCACCACCTGGCCCACCTCCGCTGGGTGGACGCGCTCCTCAACGCCTCCATGATCCTCTCCGGCATGGGGCCGGTGGACCCGCTCCCGAGCGACGCTGCCAAGATCTTCGCCTCCGGCTACGCGCTCTACTCCGGACTCGTCCTCCTCGTCACCGTGAGCGTGCTCATCAGCCCATTCTTCCAACGCGCCCTGGGGCGGCTGGAGAGCTCGCTCGAGCGGGGGCGCCCGCCGGACGCCGAGCCGCCCCTCGGGGCGCCCCCCTGACGGGGAGCGGGCGGGAGCGCGGGCCGGAGCTCAGGACTTGAGGCGCGACAGGATCTCCTGGAAGCGCGGCGTGGACCGGAGCGGGTCGAGGTCGGCGTCGTTCTCGAACCACTGGCGGTTCCCGCGGCCCGTTCCCACCGCCCGGTCGAGCGCCTCCAGGGCGCGGTCGACCTCGCCCACGTCGGCGTATGCACAGGCCACGTTGTAGAGGGTGGCGAAGTCGTCCGGGGAGGTCTCGACCGCGCGGGCCAGGTAGTCCAGGCCGCGGGCCCGGCTCCCGAACCGGACCTCCATCCCGCCGCCCATGTAGAGGGCCCGCACGTCGTCGGGGTTGAGCCGGAGGCGGCGCTCCACGGCGGCCAGCCCGCGCCGGCCCGCCGCGGCGGCGGCCTCGAGGTCGCCGCGCCCCTTGTGAATGGAGACGAGCAGCGCCGCCGTCGCGTAGTCGTCCGGCTCGAGGCTTATCGTCTTCTCGAACTCGCGAGCCGCCTCGGCGAGCCTCCCCGAGCCGAACAGATGGCGCGCGTAGAAGTAGTGCGCGTGAGGGAGTGACGGGTTGAGTTCCAGGGCTCGGCGGAATGCCGCCTCGGCCTCCCCGCTCCGCGACTCGTACGAGAGCACGTTTCCGCGGGCGACGTGCGCCTCCGCCAGGCCCGAATCGAGCCGAACGGCCTCGGCGCTCGCCTCGAGCGCCTCCTTGCGCAGCGCCTCGGCGTGCGCCGCATCGAGGTGCCAGGAGAGGATGAAGTGGTCGGTGTCGGCGATGCCCGCGTACGCCTGGGCGAAATCCGGGTCGATCTCGATGGCGCCCTTGAACATCTGGCGGGCGAACCGGTAACCGTTCTCGGAGAGGCTCATGAGGAACTGGCGCCCGCGCAGGTACATCTCGTAGGCCTGGGTGTTGTGCGTCCCGGCCCGGGTCAGGCGGCCCTCCCCGGCGGGGAGGAGACGCGGGCGCAGCGAGCGCACCACGGCGCGCGCGATCTCCTCCTGGATGGCAAAGATGTCCTCGAGGCTCCGGTCGAAGATCTCGGACCAGAGCTGGTATCCGTCGGAGCTGCCCACCAGTCGCGCGCTCACCCGGACCCGGTTCCCCGCCTTGCGAACCGCGCCGTCGAGGAGCGTCGCCACACCGAGCTCGCGCCCGACCTGACGGTCGTCGACCTGACGCCCCTTGAACTGGAACGAGGAGCTCCGCCCCGCCACGCGCAATCCCGGGACGGTGGAGAGCGCGGTGAGGATCTCGTCGGCGATCCCGTCGCAGAAGTGCCCCTGGTCCTGCGCCGGGCTCAGGTCCAGGAAGGGAAGCACGGCGATCGACGGTGCGGTCGCGGTCGCCGCCGGGGCTTGGGCCTTGCGGGCGCGGAGGAGCAGGGCGGCCGTGGCGAGCACGGCCGCCCCGCCGGCGAGCGCGACGCCGAGGCGCGCCTCCGCGGAGCCGTTGCGCCACACGAAGTACCAGGCGAGCCCCGGTGCCGCCGCGAGCAACCCCATTCCTCCCACGAGCAACAGCGCGCGCGATCCCGCCTCGCCCGCGCGCGCGGGCGTCCGCTCCACGCCCGCGGATGTGAGGTCGAAGGCCCAGGCGAGCCCGAGCGCCACCGGGAAGCCGAGGCCGAGCGCGACCACGCACGCGGAGAGCAGCCATTCGGGGAGATGGAGGCCGTGCATCACCGGCTCGATGACCTGGAGGATGGCGAAGGAGGCGATGCCGTAGGTGAGGAGCACCCGGAAGACGCGCCGCCGGCGGAGCTCGGAGATGAAGTCCGCGGGCGCCACGCCCGTCCTGGTTCCGGCCGCCTCGCTCGGCTGCGGCTGCGCTCCGTCCCGGGCCATTCGCCACCCCCTGCCCCGGAATCTAACGCCGCCTGCCCCACTGGACCGCGCCGGACACCGTCGTCCCACCCGGAACGCCCGGCGGGGGAGGCCCCCGGGCGGTGCCTCTAGGTCGCCCGCTCCAGGAGCGCCACGCACTCGACGTGGTGGGTCTGCGGGAACATGTCGACCGGCACTGCCACGCCGAGGCGGTAGCCCGCCCCTAGGGCGCCGCGGACGTCCCGGGCGAAGGTGGCGGGGTCGCAGGAGACGTAGACCGCCCGCGGTACGGCGAGATCGCGCAGGAGCGGCCCCATCCCCTTCATCCCGTCCCGGGGCGGGTCGAGCAGCACCGCTCCGAAGCGCCTCCCTTCCCGGGCGAACGCCGCGCCGAGCGCCAGCGCCTCGCCGGCGAAGAAGCGAACCGAGCGGCCCTCGAGGTCCAGGCGGGCGAGCTCGAGCGCCGGCCCCTGCCCCTCCACGGCCGCCACCGAGCGCGCCCGCGCGGCGAGGGCGCCCGTGAAGTTGCCGGCTCCCGAGAAGAGCTCGAGCACCTCTTCCCGGTCGGGCCGGAGCAGGTCCAGGGCGAGGTCGACCAAGGTCGCGTTGGCGAATCGATTCGCCTGCTGGAACACGTCCGGCCGGGTCCGGGCGAGGCCCCGCTCGGGCGCGCCCGGCACCCGCTCCACCCGGAGGACCGGGTTCCCCAGGGCGAACGGCGCCGGCTTCCTCCTCGGGTCCCCCTCGCCCTCCAAGAGGAGCCCGCCGAGCGCCGGGACGTCGCGGAGCACCTCTTCGGCCCTGCGCCGCTCGCCCTCGCCCACGCTCGCGAAGCGCAGAAGGGCCGCTCCCCGCCGGGCGTGGTCCGACCACTCGAGCGCGACCTCCCGCGGCCAGAGTCGCGCGCGGGCCAGCGCCGGGCCCAGCGCCTCTCGCAGCTCGTCCAGGGCCGGGAGGAGGAGGTGGCACTCCCGCAGCGGGACCGGCAGGTGGGATCGCCGCCGGAAGAACGCGAGGCGCGCGCGCTCCCGGTCGAGATGGAACTTCGCCCGCGAGCGGTAGCGGAGCGGCCGCGGCGAGGGAACGGCGGGGCGCAGGGGGTAGCTACCCGGCTCGAGGCGCCCGATGCGGCGCAGCGCCTCGGCGAGCGCACGCTCCTTCTGCCGGAGCTGGATCGGGTATTCGAGGTGCAGCCACTCACAGCCGCCGCAGAGACGGTCCTCCTCTCCCTCGAAGGCCGGCCCGAAGTGGCGGCAGGGCGGCGCGACCCGGCCCGGGCCGGGCTCGAGGACGCGGGCGAGCTCGGCATGCGCGGCCCCGTCGCCTTCCGGGACGAGAGCCTCCACGCGGTCTCCCGGCGCCGCGAAGGGGACGAAGCAGGGCCGGCCGGCCGCGGTCGCGACGCCCTCGCCTCCGGGTGCCAGGTCGGTGATGTCGAGGGTGAGGCGCACCGGGAGCTCCGCGCCCACGCGGGGAGGCGGGCGGGCGTCGCAGGGCCTAGGCGCCGAGCTCCTGGCGGAGCTTCTGCACGAAGGCCTCGATCTGCTCCTTCTTGGTGGAGTCGACGTCGGTGAACTCGATGCCCATGCCGGGGACCACGTTCGCCTGGTTGTCGAACTCGGCCACCCGCGTCACCCGCCCGGAGAGGTCGACCGGAAATGCCGCCACCGGGAGCTGGATCAGGATCTTCACCAGCGTGCCGACCGGAAGCGGGTGGCGGGTGTTGATGAAGAGGCCGCCCTGGCTGATGTTCGTCGCCCAGTCGGTGAGGAAGCTGCCGACGCTGCGATAGGCCACCGGCAACTCGTGGTAGAGGCGGCTCGTGCGCCGCTGGTTGTCGGGCGTCCTCGTCATTCCGGCACCGTCGAGTGTAGCAGGGGCGCAGTCCGGCACAAGGCCTGGAGCGCCGAACTTCACCACCACCGGCGCACCGCGTCGCACGCCCAGTTCCCGCGCCGCGCTCCCCTCGCGCACGGCGACCTCCATCCTCCCGCTGCTCCCCAGGAGTGCGAGGAGCTCGCCCGGGGCCCCTTCGCCGAAGGTCTGGACGAACCGCGCCGGGTGGCCGTTCACCAGCACCTCGGAGACCGGCTCGCCGTGCAGGTCCTCGGAGCGCACGCTGGTGAGCACGTTCCCGAAGGCGTCGGCGACGAGGCAGATGCCCTCCAGCTCCGCTCCCCGGCGAGCCGCGACGGCCCATTCGATGCGCACCGGATCGGCGACCGGGGGGCCGAGGTCGGGGGCGCGCCCGCCCTTCGCGAGCCAAGCGGCCACCGGGGCGAAGACGTCGCGCCCGTGGAAGGTGGCGCTCCGCGGCTCCCGCCCGAGCTCGCCCCGCGCCACGAGATACACTCTCGACCCCGCCCCGAGGAACGGGGTGAAGATGCCGTTGTCCGGCCCGACCAGCCGGTGCCCTCGCGCGTCCACCACGCAGATGGGGCGCCGCTCGGTGCCCACGCCGGGGTCCACCACCGCGACGTGGACCGCGTGGGCCGGGAAGCGCGGGACGCAAGCCTCGAGCAGGAGCGCCCCGGAGAGGATGTCGAAGTCCGGCACCTCGTGCGAGAGGTCGACGAGGCAGGCCTCCGGCAACGCCCGCAGCACCTCGCCCTTCATCTGCGCAGGGAAGCCCGAACCCACTCCGAAGTCGCTCAGGAAGGTGACGATGGGGGGACCCGAGGCGGCGCGGGACGGGGCGCGGGCCCTCCGCGCCCGCCCCGCGGGCGCGCGCGGTGGACCCTTGCCAGGGGCCGCCTTGCCGCGCTTTCGAAGGCGAGGCACGGGCCTCTACGCGCGCAGGGGTCGGAGGTCCGGGGCCACGATGAGCCGGGGCTCGGTGAGGCGCTGGACGTCCTCCACCGAGGCGCCCGCCGCCATCTCCCGCAGCACGAGCCCGTCGCCGGTGACGTCGAGCCAGGCGAGGTCGGTGCACACCGCCGAGACGCAGCGCCGGCCGGTGATGGGCAGGGCGCACTGCTTCAGGATCTTCGGGCGACCGTCCTTGGTGGCGTGCTCCATCGTCACGATGACCCGCCGCGCCCCGGCGACGAGGTCCATGCCACCGCCCATACCCTTCACCATCTTGCCGGGGACGAGCCAGTTGGCGAGATCGCCCCGCTCCGACACCTCGAGCGCCCCGAGGATGGCGAGGTCGATGTGACCGCCGCGGATCATGGCGAAGGACTCCGCCGACGAGAAGTAGGCGGTCCCCGGGATCTCGGTGATGGTCTCCTTGCCGGCGTTGATGAGGTCCGGGTCCTCCTCGCCCGGGTAGGGGTAGGGGCCGACCCCGAGCATCCCGTTCTCGCTCTGCAGCACCACCTCGACCCCGGGGGGCACGTAGTTCGCCACCAGGGTGGGCATGCCGATGCCCAGGTTGACGTAGAAGCCGTCCCGGAGCTCCCGGGCGACGCGCTGCGCGATCTGTTCGCGGGTGAGTGCCATCGCCTATCCCTCCCGGGGGCGCAGGGTCCGCCGCTCGATGGGTTTCTTCATTCCCACCGCCTGCACGATGCGCTTCACGTAGATGGAGGGAACGTGGACCTGGTCCGACTCGATCTGCCCCACCTCCACGATCTCCTCCGCCTCCACCACGCACACCTTCCCCGCCGCGCACATCATGGGGTTGAAGTTCCGCGCCGTCTTGCGGAACACGAGATTCCCCCACTTGTCGGCCTTCCAGGCGTGCACGAGCGCGAAGTCGGCCCGCAGGGGCATCTCGAGCAGGTACTCGCGCCCGCCGATCACGCGCGTCTCCTTGCCGTCGGCGACGACGGTGCCGACGCCGGTGGCGGTGTAGAAGCCGCCGATGCCCGCTCCGCCGGCGCGGATGCGCTCGGCGAGCGTACCCTGCGGCACCAGGTCCACCTCCAGCTCGCCGGCCAGGTACTGGCGCTCGAACTCCCGGTTCTCGCCCACGTAGGAGCTCACCATCTTGCGTATCTGGCGGGCCTTGAGCAGAACTCCCAGCCCCTCGTCGGTCGTCCCGCAGTTGTTGGCGATGACCACGAGGTCCCTCACGCCCTTGCGGTGCAGGGCGGAGATGAGGTTCTCGGGATTGCCGCACAGTCCGAACCCACCCACCATCAGCGTCGCTCCGTCGGGGACGTCCGCCAGCGCCGCGTCCGCGGAGGGGAAGATCTTGTTCATGGGCGCTCCACCACCAGCGCGACCGCCTCCCCCCCGCCGATGCACAGGCTCGCCAGGCCGCGCTTCTTGCCGAGCTGCTTCATCGCCGACAAGAGGGTCACGAGGATGCGGCCCCCCGAGGCCCCGATGGGGTGGCCGAGGCACACCGCTCCTCCGTGGACGTCGACGTTCTTCCCGTCGAGGCCCAGGAGCCTCTGGTTGGCGAGCGACACCACCGCGAAGGCCTCGTTGATCTCCCACAGGTCGATGTCCTTCACGGACATCCCGAGCTTCCGGAGGGTCTGGCCGATGGCGTCGGCGGGGGCGATGGTGAACTCCTTCGGGGTGCGCGCCGTGCCTCCCCAGCCGAGGATGCGCGCCAACACCGGCCGGCCCTCCCGGCGGGCCTGCTCGGCGCTCAGGAGCACCAGGGCGGCGGCGCCGTCGTTGATGGAGGAGGCGTTGGCGGCAGTGACGGTGCCGTCCTTCTTGAACACCGGCTTCAGGGAGGGGATCTTCTCCGGGCGCGCGGTCTTCGGACCCTCGTCGTCCGAGACCACCACCTTCTCGCCCTTCTTCCCCTCGATCTCCACCGGCGCGATCTCCTCGGTGAAGAGCCCCGCCTTCTGCGCCTCGATGGCGCGCCGCGTCGACTCGATGGCGAACTCGTCCTGCGCCCCCCGGGAGATGCCGAACTTCTCCGCCGTCATCTCGGCGCAGACTCCCATGTGAATCCCGTCGTAGGCGTCGGTGAGCCCGTCGAGGACCATACCGTCGACGAGGGTGACGTTCCCCATGCGCGAGCCGGTTCGCTGCTGGGTGGCGTAGTAGGGCGCGTTGGACATCGACTCCATGCCCCCGGCCACCACCACTTCGGCGTCGCCGAGCGCGATGGACTGGGCGGCACTGATCACCGCCTTGAGCCCGGACCCGCAGACCTTGTTGAGCGTCCAGGCCGGCACGCCGTCGGGCAGCCCGGCGAAGCGGGCCGCCTGTCGGGCGGGCGCCTGCCCCTCCCCCGCCTGCAGCACGTTGCCCATCACCACCTCGTCGACTCGCGCCGGGTCGACGCCGGCGCGCTCCAGGGCGGCGCGGATGGCGACGGCGCCGAGCCGCGGGGCGGGGACGGCGGCGAGGCTTCCGAGGAAGGAGCCCACGGGCGTGCGTGCGGCTCCGGCGATCACGACTTCCCGACCGGGCATGCGGACCTCGTATGGAGGGAGGGGCCGAGAGCCCGGGACGGACTCGCTCGGACCCCTTCCCCGCTGACGATACGGAGACCGCCCGTCGAGCGTCAAGGCGAGAACCCGCTTGCGCCAACCCCTCTCGGTGGCTTACCTCCGGGCCATGGACGAAGGCGCCCGGCCTGCCGTCGCGGTCCACGGGGGTGCCGGGGCGCTCCCCGCCCAGGGCCCCGCCGCGGCGGGGATGGAGAGCGCCCGGCTCGAGGGGGTCCGCCGCGCGGCGGCGGTGGCGCGGGACGTGCTGCGCTCCGGCGGGAGCGCCCTCGACGCGGTGGTGTCGTCGGTGGCTCTCCTCGAGGACGACCCCGCCTTCAACGCCGGGACCGGGGCCGTCCTGACGGCGGCGGGAGAGGCGGAGCTCGACGCGTCGGTGATGGACGGCCGCTCGCTCGCCGCCGGCGCGGTGGCGGCGGTGAAGGACGTGAAGAATCCCGTCCTGCTCGCGCGGGCGGTGATGGAGCGCTCCGGGCACGTCCTCCTCGCCGCCGAGGGGGCCTCCCGGTTCGCGCGCGAAGCGGGGCTTCCCCCCTACCCGAACGCCCGGCTCGTCACCGAGTTCCAGCGCGCCCGCTTCGAGGCCGCGCCGCAGAAGCTCCCGCCCCTCGGGGGCGGCGGCACCGTCGGGGCGGTGGCCCGGGACGCACGGGGGCACCTTGCCGCCGCCACCTCCACCGGCGGGACCTTCCTGAAGAGGCCGGGCCGGGTCGGGGACACGCCGCTCGTCGGCTGCGGGACCTACGCGGACGATCGGCTCGCCGCGGTCTCCGCCACCGGCGACGGCGAGCGCATCATCCGGGTCACCCTGGCGAGGGTGGCGGCCGACCTGGTCGGGGCGGGCCGCCCTGCGCCGCAGGCGGCCCTCGAGGCGGTCCGCCTCCTCGCCGAGCGCGTCGGCGGCACCGCCGGCGTTATCGTCATGCCGCCGCGCGGCGAGCCGGGGCTCGCGCACAACGCCCCGGCGATGGCGCGCGCCTGGGTGGTGGGCGACGGGGAGATCTGCACTGGAATCTAGGGCGCGCCGTTCGGGGGCCCGCCGCCGTCCTACTTCGCCTTCTCCTCCAGGAAGGGGCGGATGAGGTCGAGCGGCAAGGGAAAGACCGTGTTCGTCCCCTTGTCGCCGGAGATCTCGACCAGGGTCTGCAGGTAGCGAAGCTGCAGCGCGCCCGGCGAGCGAGCGATGATGTTGGCCGCCTCGCCCAGCTTCGTCGCCGCCTGCAGCTCGCCCTCGGCCGCGATGACCTTGGCGCGCCGCTCGCGCTCCGCCTCGGCCTGACGGGCCATGGCGTGGCGCATCTCGTCGGGCAGGTCCACCTGCTTCACCTCCACCGCGGTCACCTTGACGCCCCAGGGCTCGGTGTGCCGGTCGATGATCTCCTGCAGCTGGCGGTTGATCTTGTCGCGCTGGGAGAGCAGGTCGTCCATCTCCACCTGGCCGAGCACCGAGCGCAGCGTGGTCTGGGCGAACTGGCTCGTGGCGAAGAGGAAGTCGGTCACCTGCAGAAAGGCCCGGTCCGCCTGGACGACGCGGAAGAAGATCACGGCATTCACCTTCACCGACACGTTGTCGCGCGTGATGACGTCCTGGGGCGGGACCTGCTCGGCGGTGACCCGCATGTCGATGATGACCATCCGGTCGATGAAGGGGACGATCCACTTGAGCCCGGCGGTGCGCAGCCCCACGTACCGCCCGAGCCGGAGGACCACCCCCTGCTCGTACTCGTTGATGATGCGCAGACCGAGGATGAACCACCCGGCCACGAGCAGGACCGGGACGAAGAGACCGAGAGCCGGCATCCTTCCCTCCTTCCCCGGACCCGTCGAGGCCGGGGCGCGACTCAACGTGGGACTGCCTGCGTCGGGGCCCGCTCGACGAGGAGGACGAGCCCCAGCACCTTTCGCACCGTGACGGCCTCTCCGCGGGGCAGAGGCTCCTCGCTTCGGGCCGCCCAGAGCTCCCCGTGAACGAACACCTCGCCGCGATCCGGCCCGACGTCGGCGGTCACCTGACCCGTCTCGCCCACCATTCCGAGCGCCCCCACCAGGAGCTTCTCCTTGCGGCTGCGGGCCACCTTCCAGGCCACGAACCCGAGCAAGAGCGCGAGGGCGACGGGCGTCGGCCACACGACCAGCGGCGAGAGGGTGAGCCCCTCGGGATCGAAGCGGTACTCCGCCGAGGACTTGTCGATGAAGAGGAGCGTGCCGACGACCACGGCCACCCCGCCCAGGGCCCCGGCGACGCCGTGGGTAGTCACGTAGCCCTCCACCACGAGCAGGGCCACTCCGGCGACGAGGAGCAGCACGGCCCCCAGATTCACCGGGATGACGCGCATGGAGAGGAAGGCGAGCAGGAGGCAGAAGCCCCCGACCGCCCCGGGGACGATCGACCCGGGGTGGTAGAACTCGAGCGCGATCCCGAGGGTCCCGACCAGCATGAGGATGGCCACCACGTTGGGATCGGACAGGAAGCCCAGCGTCTTCTGGCGGACGGTCAGGGGGAGCGGTTCGAGCTGCGCGTCGCGGGTGTGCAAGGTGCGCTTCCCGGTGGCCGTCTCCACCGCGCGGCCATCGGCGAGCGCGAGCAGCGTCGGCACGTCGGGGGCGATGAGGTCGACGACCCCGAGCTTCTTCGCCTCGTCGGCGGTGACCGAGACGCTCTCCCGCACCGCCTTCTCGGCCCAGTCGGAGCTCCGGCCGCGGGCCTTGGCGATGCTGCGGGCGAAGGCGGCGGTGTCGTTCTCCACCTTCTTCGCCATGTCCTTGCCCGCCTCCTTCTCCACGTCGCCCCCGCCCGAGAGCACCGGATGGGCGGCGCCAATGTTGGAGGTGGGGTGCATCGCCGCCACGTTGGCCGCGAGCGTGATGAACACCCCGGCCGACCCGGCGCGCGCGCCCGCCGGCCCCACCCAGACGATGACCGGGACCTCGCTCGCGAGGATGCGCTGCACGATGTCGCGCGTCGCCTCGAGGTGGCCGCCGGGCGTGTCGAGGGTGAGGAGGAGCGCGTCGTCCCCCTCCTCCCGGGCCCGCGCCAGGCCGGCCTCGACGTACTCGGCGGTGCCGGTGGTGATGGGAGCCTTCACGTCGAGCAAGAGCACCCGCGGGCGCCGGGCCGCCTCGGGCTCCGCCGCCGTCGAGGCGGGCGCGGAAAGGGCGGCGACCAGAGCCGTGAGGAGCGGAAGGGAGCGCTGCATGTTCATCTCCGCGGCGGGGTCCGGCCGAACTCCTTCATGACGAGCTGCAGGTCCTCCCAGGCCGCCTTCTTCTCGCCCGGGTTGCGCAGGAGGTAGGCGGGGTGGAAGGTGGGCATGAGCCGCACCCCCTCGTACTCGCGCCACCGCCCGCGCTGCCGGCTGATGGGGTTCGTGTCGCGCAGGAGCGTCTGCACCGCGAAGCGCCCGAGCGCCACCAGCACCCGGGGCCCCACGGCGCGGATCTGCGCCTTCAGGAAGGGCTCGCAGGCTTCGATCTCGTCCGGCTCGGGGTCGCGGTTGTTGGGGGGGCGGCACTTCACCACGTTGGCGATGTAGACCTCCTCCCGCCGGAAGCCCATCGCCTCGATCATCTTGGTGAGGAGCTGCCCTGCCTTGCCCACGAAGGGCTCGCCCTGCCGGTCCTCCTCGGCCCCGGGCCCCTCCCCCACGAACATGAGCTCGGCGGCCGGGTTCCCGACGCCGAAGACGAGCGTGGTGCGCCCCCGGTGAAGCTTGCAACGGTTGCAGTCGCCCAGGTCCGCGCGGATGGCGCGCAGCGCGTCGCTGCCGCACCCCTTCTCCGAGGGCGCGGCCGGGGCGGGAGCTGGCGCGAGCGCGGCGCGCCCCCCCGCCGCCCCGACCACCCGGGGTGAAGGAGCGGCGCGGACAACCGGCGCCGCGGGCGGCACCTCGCGCACACCGCTCTCGCGCAGCCACCAGAGGTGACGCAACGTCTCACTCGCCACCTCCCGGAGCTCTCCGGTGATCACCTGTGGGACGCGGCTCACCTTTTCTCCGACCTTCTTCATGGCGTTGCGCCCTCGCCGCCCCGCCCCTTAGACTGCGCCTCGATGCCTCGGCTTCTCGGCTCTCTCCTAACCGGTTTCGGCATCGTCGTCGCCCTGGCGGCGCTGGTCCTGCCCACCGAGGCCCACGCCTGGGGACCCCTCGCTCACCTGAGCTTCTCCGCCCAGGCCCTGCAGCAGATCTCGTCCACGCCCCCGCCGGTCCGCCTCCTCCTCGCCGACTTCGCCCACGAGTTCCTGTATGGCTCGCTGGCGGCGGACATCGTGGTGGGAAAGAACCTCGCCCGGTATGTCTACCATTGTCACAACTGGCGCGTGGGGTTCAATCTATACCGCACCGCGCAGCCGGGAGCGGAGCAGGCGTTCTCGCTCGGGTTCCTCGCCCACCTGGCCGCCGACACGGTCGCCCACAACTTCTACGTCCCCTACAAGACGGTGGGTTCCTTCCACCGTCTGCGAGCCGGCCACGCCTACTGGGAGCTGCGCTACGACCAGCGCATGGACGCGAGCCTCGTCGGCCTGGCGCGGCGGGTCTCGCACCGGAACTTCCGGGAACACGACGACTTCCTCGCCCGCTCGCTGCGCGGCTCCTCGGTCTTGCCCTTCGGGATGTCGCGCCAGCTCTTCGGCTCGCTCCTCGCCTCGGCGGGGTCGCACTCCTTCCAGCGCCTCTCGCGCCTGGCCATCGCCCCCGACCGCAAGCTGCCCCTCGAGGACGACCTCGTGCTGGAGACGAACGCCCTCGCGGTGAAGGCGATCGTCGGGCTCCTGCAGGAGGGCGAGGGCTCGGCGGCGGCGCGCGCCGACGCCACCGGGTCGAGGAACCTGCGGGCGGCGACCGACCTGCGCCGGCGCCTCTTCGCCCGGGCCGGCACGCCTGCCCTGTCCGTGACCGAGGCCCACGCCATCGCGCGCGAGACGCGCGAGAGCTTTCGCCTGGCCATCGACGGGCGCCTCGACCTGCCGGCGGCGGCCGCGCGCCTCGCCGCCTAGGACGCGCGGCTCCTCCGCCGCCGTCCCGGTCAGGGGCGGGCGGGCCTCGGGCGGCGGGCCTCGAGCAGCGGCACCACCCAGTCGAGGATGGCGTCGGCGACGACGTCCTTCGTGCCCTCGATCTCGGCGATCTCGGCGGGGCCGACCAGGGTGACGCGGTTGTGATCGCCGCCGAAGCCCGATCCCTTCTGCCCCACCGCGTTCGCCACCACCAGGTCGCAGCGCTTGCGGCGCAGCTTCTCCCGGGCGTTGGCGAGGAGGTCCTCGGTCTCGGCCGCGAAGCCCACCAGCACCGGCCCCCCCGAGCCACCCCCGTGGCGCTCCCCCAGCGCCGCCAGGATGTCGCGGGTCCGGGTGAGGACCAGGGTCTCGTCCCCCGCTCCCTTCTTCTTCTTCTGCGCTGCCGGGTCGCGAGGCCGGTAGTCGGAGACCGCCGCCGCCGCCACGTAGGCGTCGGGCTCGGGAAGTTCGTCGAGGACCGCCTTCGCCATCTCCTCGGCGGTGGTGACGCGCACCGCCCTCACCCCGTCCGGGTCGGGAAGCTCGGTGGGGCCGGAGACGAGCAGCACCTCGGCCCCGCGGCGCGCCGCCGCCCGCGCCACCGCGTAGCCCATCTTGCCGCTCGAGGGGTTGGAGAGGTAGCGCACCGGGTCGAGGGGCTCGCGCGTCGGCCCGGCGGTGACGACGAGCTTGCGGCCGGCGAGGTCGCGCCGCCCGACGAGGCGCGCGGCCGCGGCGGCGATCTCCTCGGGCTCCGCCAGGCGCCCCTCCCCCACGTCGCCGTCGGCGAGTTCACCGCTTGCCGGGCCCACCACCGCCCAGCCGCGCCGGCCCAGGGTGGCGAGGTTCTCCTGCACCGCCGGGCTCCGCCACATGCGCGTGTTCATCGCCGGGGCGAGGAGGGCCGGGCACCGGCAGGCGAGGGCAGTGGTGGTGACGGCGTCGTCCGCCATGCCGGCGGCGAGCCGCGCCAACAGGTTCGCGGTCGCCGGGGCCACGACGAGCAAGTCGGCGGCCCGGGCGAGGGCGAGGTGCCCGTAGGACCGCTCCGAGGCGGGGTCGAGAAGGTCGACGAGGACCGGATGCCCGGTGAGGGCCTGGAAGGTGAGCGGGCCCACGAAGCGGGTGGCGTTCGGCGTCATCGCCACCCGGACCGACCCGCCCCCCTTCACCACCAGGCGCACGAACTCGCAAGCCTTGTAGGCGGCGATGCCTCCCCCAACTCCCAGCACCACGGTACGATCGCGAAAGGTGCTCATGGCTCCCTTCTCACTATCATGGGGCTGTTCGCATGGAGATTCGGCCACCCGATATCGGTCCGGACGCGGGGCCTCACGCGCCGCGCGACAAGAGCGCCGTCGCTTTCTTCTCCGTCGTCCTCGCCCTCTACGCCCTCCTCGGGTCGGTGGCCCAGGCGCGCCACCCGGCCCTGGGGCTCGCCTGGACCGAGGTGTTCGTCTTTCTCTTGCCGGCGGTCGCCGCCTCCGCTGGCTCGAACCTCGACCCGGCCTCGTTCCTGCTGCTGCGCCGGCGGCGGCCGCTCGAGATCGCGCTCGGCGCCGGCGTGGGCGGCGCGCTCTTCCTCGTCGCGAGCGGGGTGATGACCCTCACCACCCTCGCCTTGCCGCAGAAGTGGGTGGAGGCCTTCGACCTCACCCACCTCTTCGCCGGCCCGGGGCGGGAGCGCCTCAGCATGATGCTGCTCGCCTCGGTCGTGGCCCCGCTCGCCGAGGAGGTCGCCTTCCGCGGCTACGCCCTCTCGGCGCTGCGCACCTGGGCGCGCCCCTGGCCCTCGATCGCGGCGTCGGCGTTTCTCTTCGCCGTCATGCACCTCGACCCGGTTCGGTTCCCGGCGGTCCTCCTCCTCGGCGTCGCCTTCGGCTGGCTCACCTGGCGCTCGGGATCCGTCTGGCCCGCGGTGGCGGCGCACGCCGTGAACAACGCCCTGGGCTCCGCAGTGGTGGCAGGCGCGGGCGGCGAGCCCGCCCAGGACGCCGACCTCCTCGGCGCGCTCGGGATCCTCTCGGTGGGCCTCGCCGCTCTCGCCCCCCTCGCCTTTCTCTACTGGCGGGCGACTCCCGAGCCCCCGCCGCCCGGGCGGTCGCACGCGCTCCGCGACCCCGGCGATCCCTCCATCCGCTTCCGACTCGTCCGGGTGCCGCGCGCGTTCCTCGTCGCGGCGCTCGCCGGGCTCCTCGCCTTCCTCGCTCTGGCGGCGGGCGCCACCCCCCTGCCCGCCCGCTAGGAGGCGCGCCGGTAGACGAGGCACTTCAGGTAACGGCCCTCCCGGAACTGGGGCGCGACCGGGTGGTCGGGCGGCTGGCGACGCTCCTCCACCAGCTGCAGGTCCACCCGGGCCTTGAAGGCCGCCTCCTTGACCGCGTCGTAGAACTGCTCCGCCGAGACCCGGGCGCTGCAGCTGGCAGTGACGAGCAGCCCCCCCGGGGCGAGCACCTGCAGGGCGGCGCGGTTCAGCGCGGCGTAGCCCGCCACCGCGCCCTCCACCGCCTTCTGGGACTTCGCGAAGGCGGGGGGATCACACACCACCAGGTCGAAGAGCCGGCCCTGCGCCCGGTAGCGCTTCAGGACGTCGAAGGCGTCGTCGCTCGCGAAGGCGTGGTCGGCGGCGTCGAGCCCGTTGGCGCGGAAGTTGTCGCGGGCGAGCGCCACCGCCTCCCGGTCCACGTCCACGGTGACGACGTGCCCCGCCCCTCCCAGCGCCGCCGCCACCGAGAAGCCGCCGGTGTATCCGAAGAGGTTCAGCGCCTCCCGGCGCCCGGGCGCCAGCTCCCGGACCAGGCGCCGGTTCTCGCGCTGGTCGAGGAAGAGCCCGGTCTTCTGCCCGCGCCGCACGTCCACGAGCAGCTTCATCCCGTGCTCGTCGACCTCGACCCGCTCCGGCGGCTCCGCGCCCCAGAGCACCCTTCCCTGGGGGGCGGGCTCGACGGCCTCCTCGTCCCGAGGCACCTCGTCGCGCCCGAAGACCCCGGCGAGGCCGCTCGCCTCCTCGCGCAGCGCCTCGACGATTCGGGCGCGGTAGGGGGTGAGGCCGGCGGAGTAGAGCTTCAGGACGGCGTAGTCTCCGTACCGGTCGAGGACCACCCCCGGCAGGCCGTCGCTCTCGCCGTGGACGAGGCGATAGGCGCTCGTCCCGCGGACGAGCTCCTCGCGCAGCCGCAGGGCGCGGCGGATGCGGCGGCGCCAGAAGGCCTCGTCCACAGCCTCCGCCGAGTCGCGGGTGAGGATGCGCACGGCGATGGCGGAGTGCGGGTCGTAGTAGCCGCGGGCGACGAAGCGGCCCTCCTCGACCACGTCGACGATGGAGCCGGCCTCGAGCCCTCGCGGGGCCCGCTCCACAGCCTTGCGGAACACCCAGGGATGGCCGGCGCGCAGGTGGCGGGCGAGGTCCTTGCGCAGCTCCAGCTCCGTCGGCCGGGTTCCATCCCCCTGGGTCATGGGGGCGCGCCCCGCTCACCCAGACCGCGGGCGAAGTTGCCGACGACGAGTCCGGGGCGCGCCTGCCGGAGCGCGCGCACCAGGGCGCGCACCCCGATGGCCGCCCCGCCCCCGCCCCGCCCCTTCGCGAGCGCCCAGTAGACGTCGGGGTCGATGGCGAGCGAGCGCATCTGGACCTGGTGCGCCCCCACGCGCCGGACGAGCCGGCAGAGTCGCCTCGCCTCCTCCTCCCGGTCGGTGACCCCGGGGAAGACGAGCAGGTTGAGGGCGAGGTAGAGCCCCCTGGCGCGCGCCACCCTCATCGACTCGACGACGTCCTCGAGGCCGTACCCCCGCGGCTGGTAGTAGGCCTGGTAGAGGTCCGCCGAGGCGCTGTTGAGCGAGATCCGCACCGCGTCGAGCCCGCTGTCGGCGAGCGCGGCGAGCGCCCCGGGCAAGGAGCCGTTCGTGTTCACGTTGATGGAACCGCGGAGGGTCCGCTGCCGCATGAGGCGGATGGCACGGGCGATCTCCTGGAAGCGGAGGAGCGGCTCCCCCTCGCACCCCTGGCCGAAGCTCACCATGGTCCTGCCGGTCGCCCGGGCGAGGTGCCGGGCGCCCACCTCCGCCATCGCCTCGGCGGTCGGCGCGCGCCGAATGCGATCGTGGCTCGAGGGCGGCATCCCCGGCACCGCCTCGGAAAGGCACCCCACGCAGCGCGCGTTGCACGCCGCCGACGAGGGGATGGCCCCCTCGTCCCGGGCGTAGAAGGTGTTCTGGGCGGTGAAGCAGCGCCACTCGAGCGCGCAGCGGGCGAGCTGCCGGTAGACGGGGTTCGCTGACTCCCGGAGCGCGTCGTCGATCTTGCCCGCTAGCTCGGGGGTCGAGTGGCGAGCCGGATCCCAGTGGCGGCGGCGGTCGGTGTGAACGGCCCATGCCACCGGCCCCTCCGGGCCGAGGGCCGCGGCGGTGTACGCCCACTGGGGGAGGACCAGGGCCTCGACCTGGGAGAGGCCGGACGGGGCGGCCGCGGGCAGGAGGGTGCGGGTGTGCCCCGGAGGCAGGGTCGCCGCCACCGCCTGCGGGACGAATGCCCTCCTCCCGACCCTCGCCTGGCGCAGGACGGCCACCTGCCCGGTCGCCGGATCGACTCCCACCGGCCGCCGCCCGGGGAGGAGGCAGAGGGTCGAGCCAGCGGGAAGAGAGACCGGCCGCTCGCGCGGCAGCAGGACGTCGCCGCCGCTCCGGGCGGCCGCGAGGAGGGTCGGGTGGTCGTAGACCTTCCCGCGATCGTCGGCGAAGAGCAGGCGGTGCATGAGGGAAGAGACGGGTTTCTTATACCGATTCTCGCTTGACCCCGCGCTCCACGGACATAAGTTACTAACAACACAGAGATTTCGAGCCTCCGCTTCCCGGCGCCCACCTGGGGCCGTCGCGGGCGGAAATCTTTAACCACGGTCGCCCGTTGAGGATTTTCAAGGGCGGCGCGGCGTCCTCCCCCGCCGGGAGGCACCGCTTGGAGGAGGTCGCGAAGTGCTTCTAGACCGTGCCAGCCAGCGCGCGCGCCGGGAGTTCGAGGAGCTCGCCCTGCCGCACCTCGACGGGCTCTACGCGGCTGCCCTGCGCCTCACGAAGAACCCCCGCGACGCCGAGGACCTGGTGCAGGACGCGGTGTTGCGCGCCTACCGCTTCTTCGACAAGTTCGAGCGCGGCACCAACATCAAGGCCTGGCTCTACAAGATCCTGACGAACACCTTCATCAACCGCTATCGCCGCGTCACGAAGGAGCGCACGATCGTGGAGGACGAGCGCGACTCGGTCCAGGACCGGCTCGTCTCCCGCGACGCGGCCTACCAGGCGGAGGATCCCGAGCGGGCCTACTTCGACCGGCTGCTGTCGGATGACGTCCTGCGGGCGGTGGACTCCATCCCCATCGACTTCCGGATGGCGGTGATCCTCGCAGACCTGCAGGACTTCTCGTACAAGGAGATCGCGGAGATCCTCGAGGTACCGGTGGGGACCGTCATGAGCCGCCTCTTCCGCGGCCGCCGGCTCCTCCAGAAGCAACTCCAGGAATACGCCGCGGCCTCGGGAGTGTTGCAGTCAAGTAGGGACGGTGGGAGCATCCGTCCGGATCCGAGCATCGACCTAGAGGCCTGGCGGCGCAAGCGCGACCAGGCGTAGTGGCGGAACGTCATGACACACGGCGCCAGGGCGGAGATGGACTTCGAGTGTGGCGACGTGGAGCGGCTCCTCGAGCCTTACCTCGACGGGGAGTTCGACCTGGGCGAGCGATCCGGGATCGAGGGCCACCTCTCCGTCTGCGAGCGCTGCCGCCACACCGCCGCCGAGGCCCGGTCGTTCCGCGCCGCGCTCCGGGCGAAGCTGCGCGCGGCCACCGCGCCCGGGACCGCCCCGGGCACTGCCCCGGAGTCGCTGCGGCTCAGCATCCGCCAGGCCCTCGACCGCGAGCAGCGCCCCGCCCTCCCGTGGTGGAAGCGGCTCTTCGCCCCGTTGCCGGTGGGAGCGCTCGCGGCCTGCGTGGCCGGCGCCCTCGTCGTCCTCGCCGGGCACCGCAGCACCGACCTTCTCGTCGAGGACGCGGTGCGCAAGCACGCCCGCGACCTGCCGCTCGAGCTGAGCGCCGCCTCGGTCGCACCCGAGTCCATCCCGCAGATGCTCGCGAGCAAGCTCGAGTTCAACCCTCGTCCGCCCACCTTCCAGGCGAGTGGCGTGCGACTGGTGGGGGCGCGCCTGGCACAACTGCGCGAGTGGCCCGCCGCCTACATGCGGTACCAGACCCCGAGGGGGCAGGTCGGGCTGTTCATCATCGACGACCCTGACCGACGGGTGGGCGAGCCGGGGCGGGAGGTCCGCCTCGGGCGGGCGACCATCCGGGTCATCAACGCCCGGGGCTACAACGTCGCGGTCTGGCGCCGGGACGAGATCGTCTACTCCCTCGTCTCCGACCTCGACGAGGGCGACCTGGTGCGGCTCGTCGAGACCGCGCAGGGCGCCGAGCCCTAGCGCGATACCGCCCAGGCTTTTGACACGCCCTCGCAGCGGGCGATAGAATTCCCTAGAATTTCTGCGGGCGTGCGCCCTCTGGGTCCAGCTCACGGAGCCCTCGGAATGGCAAAGACGATCCTGCTCATCGAGAGCGACGCGGCCTTCGCGCGCGAGCTGTCCAAGGCGCTCGAGGCCCGCGGCTTCGGCGTGCGGGTGAGCGCGGAGGGCAAGGAGGGACTCGACGTCGCGCGCGACCTGCGCCCGGACGCCATCGTCCTCTGCGTCGAGCTGCCCCGCATGTCGGGGTACTCGGTGTGCAACAAGCTGAAGAAGGACGACGCGCTCAAGTCGATCCCCCTCATCGTCATCAGCGCCGAGGCCACCCCCGAGACCTTCGAGCAGCACCGCAAGCTCAAGACCCGGGCGGAGGACTACCTCATCAAGCCCTTCCCTCCCGAGACGCTGGTGGAGCGCCTCGGGGCGCTCGTCGGCCTCCCGGCCCAGGCGCCCGGCGAGGAGGAGATGGTCACGCTGGCGGACGTCGAGCTCGATCAGGTGGTCCAGGAGATTCCCCCGCTCGACCTCACCGCCGCCGAGGAGGACGAGGACCTGCGGCTCCTCGACGACGCCTTCGACAGCATCGCCGGCAACACCCCTCTAGCTGCAGCGGCCGAAGAGGGTGAGACCCCTCCCCTCGCCGAGGCGGCCCCGGCCGACGCCCTGGAGGAGATGGCGGTGCCGCTCGAGGCGGTCCCGGAGGAACTCGCCTCCCCCTCCCCGGACGACCTGCAGGCGCTCGAATCGCTCCCCACCGCCTCCGAGGACTTTCTTCGCCCCGCCGAGCCGGAGGAGGTGCCGGCGGAGCTAATGCCCGCCAGCGCCGATCTCCTTCGCGCCGCCGGCATCCCCGTCCTCGAGTCGGAGCCGCCGCCGGAAGCGCAGCCCTTCGAAGGCGAGGCGTTGCTCGCGGACGAGCCGGGCGAATCGCAGCCGGCGGCGGAGGCCCGCGAGGAGGAGATCCGCGCCCTGCGCGAGGAGCTCTCGCGGCTGCGCGGCGCCGCCGACCAGGCCGAGCACGACGGCGCCGCCCGCGACAGCGAGCTTCGCGCCACCCGGGCGCGCCTGGAGGCGGTCCACGGGACGGTGCGGAAGCTGGAGGCGGACCTGAAGGGGAGCCGGGACGAGGCCCGGCGGGCCCTGGAGCGCGCCGCCGCGCTGGAGAAGGACGTCGCCGCCATGCGCGCGCGCCTGGAGGAGGTCGAGCAGGTGGCCTCGCAGCGCGGAGCGGAGACGGCCGAGGCCCTGGCCCGGGCCGAGTCGCTCGAGCGATCGCTCGACGAGGCGCGCACCGAGCTGACGGTGACCCGGAACGAGGCCGAGTCGCTGCGGGGCGAGGCCGAGCGGCGCACCGCGGACCTGCGACGCCGCCTGACCGAGCTCGAGAGCCAGACCGCCCGCCACGAGGAACGGGTGGTGAAGGCCTACCAGAAGATCAAGAGCGACGAGAAGCTGAAGGAGAAGACGCGCAAGGCGCTCGCCGTGGCGCTGCAGCTCCTCGACGAGCGGCTTCCCGTCGAGGGGACGAGCGACCCCGCCGCCGGCGGCCCGGAGCGCCCTGCCAGCTAGGCTCGCGGCCGCCTTCGCCGCCCGAGCGCCGCCCTCACCTCGCCGAGCTCGGCGATGCCGAGCACGCGCGCCGCGGCGAAGTAGGCGAGGGCGCCCGCGGCGATGGGGACGAGCGCCGCGGTCGCCTGGCGCGCCAGGCCCCGAGCGGGAAGCCAGGGGGGCAGCACCCTGGCCACGGCCAAGAGCGCGAGCGCCATCGCCCCCGCGGCGAGCCCGCAGCGGGCCAGTTGCCGGTAGATGCCCGCCGGGCCGAGCCCCCCGTGGCGCCGCTTCCAGGCCGCCGCCAGCACGGCGAAGTTGGCGGTGGCGGCGAGCGAGGTGCCGAGCGCCACGCCGCGGAACCCGAGCGAAGGGTAGAGCGCCAGCACCAGCCCCACGTTGGAGGCCATCCCCACCAGGCTCCCCAGCACCGGTATGCGCGCCTCGTCGAGGGCGTAGAAGGCGGGGGCGAAGACCTTCACCGCCGAGTACCCGTAGAGGCCGACGGCGTAGCAGACGAGCGCCTCCGCCGTGGCCGCCGCGTCGCCGGAGCCGAAGCGACCGTGCTCGTAGACGAGCGAGATGATGGGGCGGGAGAGCACCATGAGCCCCACCGCGGCGGGCACGTTCAAGAAGGCGACGAGCCGCATCGCCGCGCCGAGCGTCTCGCGGACGCCGTCCAGGTCCTGGGCCGCCGCCCTCTGGGCGACGCTCGCCCCGGCCACGGTGGCGATGGCCACCCCGAAGACGCCGAGCGGGAGCTGCATGAGCCGGAAGGCCATCTGCAACCAGGTGTTGGCGCCCACCTCGTGGGAGGCGAAGATGGTGTTCACGAGGATGTTCACCTGGGTGGCCGAGAGCCCGATCACCGCGGCCCCCATGAGTCGGCCGATGCGCCGGATCCCCGGCTCGGCGAGCGCCTTCGCGCCGAGGCGCGGCCGAAACCGGAAGCCGAGCGCCCACAGGCTCGGGAGCTGGGCCCCGAGCTGCAGGGTGCCGCCCAGGATCGTGCCCGCCGACCAGCCGATGGTGGCGGCGCGCGGCCCCTTCCCGGAGGCGTAGAGCCAGACGCCCACGGCGATGGCCCCCACGTTGAAGAGGGCCGGGGCGAGCGCCGGCGCGGCGAAGTGGCTCTGGGCGTTCAGCATCCCCATCGCCACCGCCGCCAGCGAGACGAGCAGCAAGAACGGCATCATGATGCGGGTGAGGAGGGTGGCGAAGGCCGCCTCCTCTGCCCCGAACCCGGGGGCGAGCAGGCGCACCAGAGCCGGGGCGAGGGCGACGCCCAGGAGCACGATGGCCCCCACCAGGACGAGGACGACCCCCAGGAGCGCGTTCGCCAGCCGGTAGGCGCTCTCGCGCCCGCTCTTTGCCTGGGCCTCGGCGAACGTGGGGACGAAGGCCGAGGAGAGCGCGCCCTCGGCGAAGAGGTCCCGCAGCAGGTTCGGGATGCGGAAGGCGACGACGAAGGCGTCCGACCAGCGGTTGGCGCCGATGAGCGCGGCGAAGAGCTGATCGCGCAGGAGCCCGAGCACCCGCGAGGTCATGGTGGCCGCCGAGAGCCACAGCGCTCGCCCCATCCGCATCCCGCTCCCCCGGGGCGCCTAGTGCTTGCCGCCCACCGGCCCCTTGGCCGCCTGCTCGCGCTTGATGATCCAGGCCTTGGCCTGCGCCTGGACGGTGGCCGGCACGTTGCGGTCCCGGGCCAGCTCCTTGATGTCCTTCTCCTGGAGGGTGGGAAGGAATTTGAGCGCCGTGGGCAGGGGTACCTTCGGGTTGTGAACGAGCGCCACCCGGATGCCGTAGCTCTTCAAAAAGTCGCGGTTCTCGTAGATGTAGCGCAGCACGTCGGCGCTCGAGGTCTTCGAGTTGGCGAGCCCGAGGATTTCGCCGTCGGTGATGCGGGGGCTCTGCGCCGCCGCCAGGCTGACGAGCCGGTTCGAGTCGCGCAGCAGGAGCGTGCGGGCCTCGCGGTTGCCGAGGGTGGCGAGCTTGATCTTCTCGGACACCGACATCTTCAGCACCCGCTGGGTCATGTTGAGCTTCTTCTGCTCGAGCTCGGGCGTGGCCTGGGGTCCGGTCCCCTCCTCGTGCTCGTGCGCGAGCTCCTCCTGGTACTCGCGCATCAGGGTCTCGGCGGAGTCGCCGGCGGGCTTGGCGGTGGGGTCGACCCCGTGGATGCGCCGGTGCGCCTCCACGATCTGCGGCACGTCGAGGAGGACGAGCCCGTTGCGGACGCAGAAGTCGCAGGCGCCGTCGACGGTCGACGCGAGCGCCGCCGGATTGGCGCACAGGCCGCGGATGATGTCGTCGTGGCGCAGCAGGCGGAGCTCGTTCTGCCGGATGATCTCCACCAGCGCCTGCCCCACCCAGGGAGCCAGGCGCGCCACCGTCTCGTCGAGCGTGGAGGAGTTGAGAAGGATGAGCTGGAGCGCCGACTCCCTCGAGGCGAAGCGATCGGCGAGCCAGTCGATCACCGGCCCCTTCAGCCCCTCGGCGCGCAGGGCGGTGCTCCAGAGCTTCTCCGGCAGCCCCTCGGCGGTCTTCCCTGCCGCCTCGCGCACCTGCCCCTCCTCGTCGAAGGACAGGAACCACAGCACGGTGACGAGGTCCGCCGGGGCCACCGCCGGGATGAGCCCCTTCGCTCCCATCAAGCGCAAGGGCAGGGGCGACTTGGCCTCCACGTGCTTGTGGAGCGGCTTCGGCAGCACGTCGATGGGAAGCGGGCACTCGGGCATCGCTCTAGCTCCTCGCCGGCGTCGCGCCGAGGCGGCTCGGGGGTGCCGGGGCGCGCCGGGCGCCCTCCCCGGCGGCCGCGAGCCGACCCCAAGGCCTCCGCCCCGAACGCCTCACCGGTTGATCTCGTGAATGAGGCGTAGGCCGTCGAGGGTGAGGTGCTCGTCGACCTCGCCGATGGCCTTCGAGACGCCCGCCAGGAGCGGGGCGAGCCCGCCGGTAGCGATCACCTGGACCGGGAAGCCGAGCTCGGCGCGCATGCGCTCGCAGATCCCGTCGACGAGCCCCACATACCCGTACACGATCCCGCTCTGCATGCTCGCCACCGTGTTCTTCCCCACCACCTGCGGCGGGCGGGCGAACTCCACCGGGGGCAGCTTGGACGCGTGGCGGAAGAGGGCCTCCATGGAGATGGACACGCCGGGGGCGATGGCTCCCCCGAGGTATTCGCCCCGCGGCGACACTGCGTCGAAGGTGGTGGCGGTGCCGAAGTCCACCACGATGAGACCCTGCTTGAGCCGGTGGTAGGCCGCCACCGCATTCACCACCCGGTCGGCCCCCACCTCCCGGGGATTGTCGTAGAGGATGGGCATCCCGGTCTTCACGCCCGGACCGACGAAGAGCGGCTTGCGGGAGAAGTAGCGGAGCGACATCTGCTCGAGCGCGAAGGCCAGCGGCGGCACCACGGAGGAGATGACGATGGCGTCCACCCGCGCCGGGTCGAGGACGGCCGCCCCGAAGAGCTGGCGGGTCAGGATCCCCCACTCGTCGTAGGTGCGGCTCTGCGAGGTCTCCACCCTCCACTGGTGGCGCAGGGTCGGTCCCTCGAACGCACCGAGGACGGTGTTGGTGTTGCCGACGTCGATGGCGAGAAGCACGGCGGCAGCCTAGCCTCGGCGCCCGGGCCGGTCAACGCGCCCGCAGCAGGCGCACGTCTCCCGCCACCACGCGCACGAGCTTCCCCGCGGAGCGCACCAGGAGCGCACCGGACTCGTCCAGGTCCTCGGCGGTGCCTGCCACCACCCCACCCTCCACCTCGGCCTGCACCTCCCGTCCGAGCGTCGCCGAGCGCTCGCGCCAGGCGTCCCGGACCACTCCGAACCCCTCCTCGGCGTGCCGGTCGAGCCAGTGTTCGAGGAGCGAGAGGAGCGCGGCGGCGAAGAGCGCCCGCGGCACCGGCTGGCCGCGGACGGCGGCGAGGCTGGTGGCGATGTCCCGCAGCTCCTCCGGGAAGTCCTCCTCGGCGGCGTTCAGGTTCACGCCGATCCCCACCACCACCCAGTGCACCTCGTCAGGCTCGGCGGCGAGCTCGGTGAGGATGCCGGCCACCTTGCGCCCCTCGAAGAGCACGTCGTTCGGCCACTTGATGGCGGCCGGTACCCCCGCCTGCCGGCAGGCGTCGCACACCGCCAGCGAGGCGACGAGCGTGAGCTCGCTCGCCCGCTGCGGCGGCAGCTGCGGCCGAAGCACCACCGAGAGGTAGAGGTTCTTGCCGGGCGGCGACGACCAGGCGCGCCCGCGCCGCCCGCGCCCTGCGGTCTGCGCCTCGGCGACCACCACCTCCCCGTGCGCGGCGCCGTGCTCGGCGAGCTCCTTGGCGAGGTCGCTCGTCGAGGGGAGCGCCTCCCGGCAGTGCAGCACCTGGCCGATGTCGTGGGTGTTGAGGAGCGGCTTCAGCTCGAGCGTTCCGAGGCGATCGGGGATCTCCGCCAGCCGGTACCCGCGCGCGGGCACGGCGTCGATGCGGTAGCCCCGCTGGCGGAGCGTCCGGACGTGCTTCCACACCGCCGCCCGGGAGAGCCCGAGCTTGCCGCTGATGGCCTCCCCCGAGACGAAGTCGTCGGCCGCCTCGGCGAGGAAGGCGAGCACCATCTCTTCGCTGCCGGGAGTGGGCTCGCCCATGCGCGGGATTGTCGGGGCCGGCCACCGCGCCTGTCAATGGGGCCGGTGCCCCGGGGCCCGACGCCCGGCGTCCACGGCCTACCCGGGCTCGACCTCGAAGGAGATGTCCGCGGCCCGGGCGCTGTGGGTGAGCGCGCCCATGGAGACGAAGTCCACGCCGGTGGCGGCGACCTGCGGGAGCCTCGCGAGCGTCATGTTTCCGCTCGCCTCGAGGAGCACCCGTCCGGCGGCCCGCCTCACCGCCTCCGCCATGGACGCGTCGTCCATGTTGTCGAGGAGCACGATGTCGGCGCGGGCGGCGATGGCCTCCTCCAGGCCCGGCAGGTCCACCACCTCCACCTCCACCCGGAGCATGGCGTTCCCGCAGGAGCGCGCCCGCCGCACCGCCTCCCCCACCCCGCCGCAGGCCGCCACGTGGTTGTCCTTCACCAGGATCCCGTCGCCGAGCGAGAAGCGGTGGTTCGAACCGCCTCCGGCCCGCACCGCCTCCTTCTCCAGACGGCGCCAGCCGGGGGTGGTCTTGCGGGTGTCGAGCAGCCGCGTCCGTCCACCGGCCGCCGCGAGCACATCGACCGCTGCCCTTGTGGCGGTGGCGACACCGGAGAGGCGCTGGAGGAAGTTGAGGGCGGTCCGCTCCGCGGCGAGCAGCGCCCGCATCGGCCCCTCGGCGAGCCCCAGGATCTCCCCTCGCCGCGCCCGGGAGCCTTCGGCGAGCTCGAAGCGGCACGAGGCGCCGAGCCGCTCGAAGACCCGGGAGGCGACGGCGGTCCCGGCGAGGATGAGGTCGTCCTTCGCGAGGAAACGCCCCCTCCCGCGCG
>DATJZG010000044.1:0-40624 GCA_035499295.1 Anaeromyxobacteraceae bacterium | reverse complement strand
CGGAGACCCGGGATCGGGAGCGAAACGGATGCCGGAAGAGCCCGCGATGGCCAAGAAGAAGGTCGCCGACCTCGCCCTCATGGGGGGGGTGCCGCGCTTCGAGCGGCCCCTGCACGTCGGCCAGCCGAACGTCGGCGACCGCGCCCGCCTACACGAGCGGCTCGACGCCATTCTCGATCGCCGCTGGCTCACCAACCACGGCCCGGAGGTGATCGAGCTCGAGCGCCGGCTCACGGCGCTGCTCGGCGTGCGCCACTGCATCGCCGTCTGCAACGGCACCGTGGCCTTGGAGATCGCCATCCGGGCGCTCGGCCTCCAGGGCGAGGTGATCGTCCCGAGCTTCACCTTCGTCGCCACGGCTCACGCGCTGCAGTGGCAGGAGATCACGCCGGTCTTCTGCGACGTCGACGCGGAGACGCATACCCTCGACCCGGTGCGGGTGGAGCAGATGATCTCCTCGCGGACGACCGGCATCCTGGGAGTCCACCTCTGGGGTCGCGCCTGCGACGTCGAGGGGCTGTCGGAGATCGCCCGGCGCCACCGGTTGGCCCTCCTCTTCGATGCAGCCCACGCTCTCGGCGTCTCCCGCCGGGGCCGCATGATCGGCAACTTCGGCGACTGCGAGGTCTTCAGCTTCCACGCCACCAAGGTGTTCAACACGTTCGAGGGGGGAGCGATCGCCACCAACGACGACGCCCTCGCCCAGAAGATCCGCTGGATGCAGAACTTCGGCTTCTCGAACTACGACCAGGTGGACCACATCGGAGTGAACGGGAAGATGTCCGAGATCTGCGCTGCCATGGGTCTCGTCTCCCTCGAGTCTCTCGACGACTTCGTCGCCGTCAACAGTCGCAACCACGCCCGTTACGTCGAGAGGCTGAGCCGGCTGCCCGGGCTCCGCCTGCTCACCTACGACCAGGCCGAGCGGCACAATCACCACTACGTGGTGGCGGAGGTCCTTCCCGAGGCGGGGCTGGACCGCGACGCCCTGGTCGACGTGCTCATGGCGGAGCGCGTGCTGGCACGGCGTTACTTCTACCCCGGCGTCCACCGCATGGAGCCCTACGCGTCGCTCTACCCCAACGCGGGGCTCTTGCTCCCCGTGACGGAGGCGCTGGTGGAGCGCACGCTGGTGCTCCCGACCGGCACCGGGGTGTCGTTCGAGGAGTTGGACGCGGTCTGCGAGATCATCGAAGTGGCCCTCTCGGGCGCCGCGGCGATCCGGGCGCGCCGGAGCGCGCGCCCGGTGTCGCTGGCCGGGCGAAACGCCCGGCCCATGCTCGCTCCCGTGCGCCCCCGGCGCGCCGGCGGGGCGAGGTGAGCGTGCGCCCGGAAGGGCCCGTCATCCGCGTCTCGCGGCGGACCCCGGCGGGCACCCGCCCGCCGCCCTCCTGGCGCTGCTCGCGGGAGTCTGCGCTCGCCCACCGGCTGTTCGACGGCCTCGAAGGCATCGAGATCGGCGGGTCGGCGCACAATCCCTTCGGACTCAAGACGCGCAACGTCGACTACACCGACGACATGACGACCGAGTTCAAGCTCGAGGAGGAGCGGAACTGCGGGCGCTCCCTGCCGGTCGACATCGTCGCGCCTGGAGACCGACTGCCCCTGCCCGACGAAAGCGTGGACTTCGTGGTGAGCTCGCACGTGCTCGAGCACTTCTTCGATCCCATCGGCGCACTCCAGGAGTGGTACCGGGTCGTCCGCCCGAGCGGGTGCATCTTCACCATCGTTCCGCACAAGGAGCGCACCTTCGATCGAGATCGCCCCCGCACCACGCTCGCGGAACTCGTCGACCGGCACCAGGGCCGGGTGAAGATGGCGGAGGGGGTCGACCTGCATACGCACCACAGTGTCTGGATTACCGAGGACGCGGTCGAGCTCGTGCGCCACCTCGGGTGGAAGCTCGTGGCGGTGCAGGACCGGGACGACAAGGTCGGCAACGGGTTCACCTTCGTCGTCCAGAAGGTTTGACTGCCAGAATGGGCGCGCCGATGCCATCGATGTCCCTCCACTCTCCGATCCCCGACCTGTGGGCGCCCCGGCGGCACCCGTACTACGTGTTCTGCCCGGAATACCGGGAGAGCTCCTCGGGAGTGGTCGCCCTCCACGTCCTCTGCCACGCCCTCAACCTCGCCGGCCACGAGGCCTGGGTGACCACCGGGGTCACCAGCCCGCGGCTGCGCACCCCGGTGGTCCACCAGGGCGTGGAGAGAGGGCACTCCGCTGCGGGCCTCGTGCCGGTCGTCGTCTATCCCGAGGTAGTTTCCGGCAACCCCCTGCGCGCGCCGGTCGTCGCTCGCTTCCTTCTCAACAAGCCCGGGCTCCTCGGAGGGGACAAGACCTACGCTCCGTCGGAGCTCCTCTTCTCCTTCAGCCCCGAGTTCCTCCCCCCCGGGATGAAGGCCGAGCCGCTCATGGTGCCGGTCTTCGACCTGGGGCTCTTCCGGCCCGGGCTGCCTCGCGCGGAGCGCCGCGGACGCTGCTTCTACGCCAGCCGCTACCTCGAGAGCGGGGGCACCCTCGGCGACGAGGTCCGGGGCTGCACCGAGCTCTCCATGCGCACGCCGCGCGCGCTCGCGGAGCTTGCCGCCCTCTTCCAAACGACCGAGCTCCTCTACTCCTACGAGCGCTCGGCCCTGTGCACCGAGGCCATGCTCTGCGGCTGCCCGGTCGTTTACCTGCCGAACCCGGTCCTGGCCGAGTTCCCCGCAGAGGCGCAGCTGGGCCGCGACGGAGCAGCCTGGGGCAATTCGCCCGAGGAGGTAGCGCGGGCCCAGGCGACGGTGGATCGCATCTACGGGCGGGTCCGCGACCTGCAGCAGGCTTTCTGGGGTGAGTTGGAGCGCTTCGTCTCGATCACCCAGGCCGCAGCAGGGGCCCACGCCGCCGCGCTGGCCAGGGCGGGCGCCACCGGCCCGCAACGGCTCGGGGCACGCGTGAACCGGGCCTGATCCGGCGCGCGGCCGGGTCGTGCACGGATCGCAGCGCGGTCGCTCCCCGTCCTTCGCGCGCGGGGCGGCCGAACGGGGAGGAGGGTGCCGCTACCGGACGTCGGGGGCGGGAGCGGCCCGGTGCGCAGAGGTGCACCCGAAGAGCGGCCCCGCTGTCGGGCCGGCCTCGTTCTCGGGCAGGGTGGTCCGGTAGATCTCGAGGAGGTCGCGCGCCCGGGCCTTCATGGTGCGCTGGGCCATCACCTGCGCGCGCGCCCGCTCGGCCATGGAGCGTCGCGCCCGCGCGTCCGCGACCAGCCGGTCGAGGGCCGCGAACCAGTCCTCGGGGGTGTTCCTCACCCGCAGGCCGGTCTCGCCGCTGCGAACCGAGGAGTAAGGGGGAAGGTCGGAACAGACGCTCGCGATCCCGCAGGCGGAGTACTCGAGCCACTTGATGTCGCTCTTGCAGCGGTTGAAGGGGTTGTCGACGAGGGGGATGACGCCCACGTCGATGCCGGCTCCGGGAAGGGCGCGGGCGTAGGCCTCGTAGCCCATCTCGAAGCGCAGGAAGGAGAAGCCCGGCAGGGCGGCGAGCCGCTCGGTGGCGCAACCCATGAAGCGGAACGCCACCCGGTCTCCCCACTTGGCCGAGAGCTTCACGAGCGCCTCCTCCACGAGCTGGAGGTCGGCAAGATGGGTCCCGGTCCCGGCGTAGCCGATCACCACCGGCCCGTCCCGCTCCGGTCGCGGAGCCGGCTCGGATCCCCAGAGCCGCTCGTCGAGGAGGTTCGGGAACACGTGAATCCGGCTCCCGAAGCCGGCGAGCCGGGCCTTGAGGGCCTCGGTGGAGACCGTCACGGCGGTCGCCCGCCGCACCAGGTCCAGGATCGACTGCGAACTCGCCGCGAGCCCCGCCTTGTGCGGGTTCGTGTCGGGCAGGTCGTGAAGGAGATCGTCGAGCTCGTAGACGACGGGCAAGCCCAGGCCGAGGAGCGTGTCCACGACCGGCGTGAGCTGGGCGCTCGGGAACACCCGCTGGATCACGATCAGATCGGCGCCCTGGACCGCGGCGCCGTCGAGCCGTAGCTGAGCCCCATCTCGCAGCACCCCCGGCCTCACGCGGACGGCGTCGGCGAGCACCTCGAGCGGCCTGCCCAGACGCAGCTGGTAGCAGGCCGTCTCGGGAGCGTCGAGGGTGAAGAGCGCCACGGTCAGGGGGCGCCTCGCCCGTGCGCGCGAAACGTCGAAGGCCCCGCCCCTCGGCGGCGCCGCCCTCGGCGCGGTGGGGGTCGGTGTCGCCGCTTCGGATTTCCCGAGGGGGATGGGTTCAGCGGGAGCCACTCCGGCGCCTCCCGCGGTCGGAGGTGAGCGCGACTCGAGGAGGCCTCGCAGCTTCGCCTCCCTCTCCTCGAAGAAGGCGGCGGGTTCGCTCGCCGCCGCCTCGCGCAGCGGGAGGATGGGGCCGGCGGCGATGAGGCCCGCGCGACCCGTCTCCTGCAGGAGAAAGCGTCTGTCCGCCGCCGTGATTCGGATGGCGATGTTGTCGAGAGCGCCCTGGTCGAGCCGGACGAACGCCGGGATTACCACGGCGTTCGCCGCCCGGGCGGACTCGAGGGCGGCGACCAGGGCGCCGTGGAGGCCCCGGCCCTCGACCACCCGGACGCAGTCTCCGTGGTCCCGGGACAACTTGCGCGCGTAGCGCAGCGTCGAGTCCGAGGACCCTCCGTCCGCGAGGACGAGCTCGTCGCCGCGGCGCAGCCCGGGGAGGACGGCCTCGGCGCACACCGCGACGACGTCGAGGGCGTCGAGCACCGGCACCACGACCGACAGGTTGCGCCCCGTGCCGCGCGCGGGTCCGAGCTCCAGGCGGGGCGGGACCCCGTGGGTGAATTCCTGGAACCGGTCGAGCCAGCGCTCGTGGAGGAGGATCTGGTTGTGGGCGACCTTGGCGAACCTTCCCGGCGTGATCGACTCGTGATGGTAGAGAACGGTCTCGGGAGTGTAGGCGACGCGGAATCCTCGCTCGCGGGCGCGGAAGCAGAGATCCACGTCTTCGTTCCCGTTCACGAAGGCCTCGTCGAAGCCGCCGAGTTCCTGGCAGAGCTCGCGCCGGATGAGCATGCAGGCAGCGGTGACCGCCGGGAGGTCGAGCCGCTCCTGGCTCGCCGAGGCCGGTTCCCGGTACTGGAGATGGAATGGGGAGATGGGGCGCGGCGAGGCGTAGCCGACCCCCACGCCGGCGTGCTGGAGGGTGCCGTCCGGGAAGAGGAGCTTCGCCCCCACGATCCCGACGTCGGGCTCGCTCTCCAGGATCTTCACCATGGGCGGCAGCCAGCCGGGGAGCGCCTCGGTGTCGTTGTTCAAGAAGAGGACGTAGCGGCCGCGTGCCATGGCGGCGCCCTGGTTGGACGCGCGGGCGAAGCCCAGGTTCTCCGCGTTTCGCTGCACGCGAACGCCCTTTAGCAGCGGGAGGGCCACCCGGGTCTCGTCCGTGGAGGCGTTGTCGACGACGATGGTCTCGTGGGGGACGTCGCGGGTGTGATTCGCGATCGAGAGTAGGCAGCGGAAGGTGTATTCCCACTTGTTGAAGGCCGGGATGACGATCGAGACCACCGGGTCGCCGCCGGTTCCCGCCGCGGGCGGGGCGGCAGGGCGGGACTCCGCCGTTCCCGGGATTCCGAGGGCCGCGGCGAGCGGGACGCGGAGGTCGCGCCGGCAGAAGGCCCGCTTCCCTTCCTCGGCGAGCCCCCGGCGCGCCGCCTCGTCCCGGCAGAGCCGCAGGCAGGTCTCGACGAGGTCGCCGTAGGCCGAGAACGCCACGCCCTTCTCGAACTCCCGCTCCTCGGCGCGGTCGCCGCCGCGCTCCGACACGACGCATCGGCCGTTGGCGAGCAGGTACGAGACGCGCACCACCTCGAAAACCTTGGCCTCGTAGTAGTGGACGTTCAGGACCACCTTCGCCCGAGCGATGAGCTGGTCCCGTGGCTCTCCGTAGACCCCGAAGGCGGTGTGCACCCGCAGGCCGGCGGCGGCGAGCCCGTCGAGCACCCGCTGCCTCCGCTCGTTCATCGATCCGTAGAAGAGGACGTCGATGTCCTCCTCCCGCGGGGCGATACGGGTGAGCTCCGGCACGAACCCCACCGGAACGACGCGCGGCGCCCTCAGCCCCATCTCCGGGTAGCGGGCCGCATTCCTGGCGCTGTAGTCCCAGACCTGGTAGCGGCGGAGGAGATCGAGGAACGCCGGAGAGAGCCAGGACGAGCCGGGCTCGATCTGCTCCAGGTTGTAGAGGATGGCATCTTGCTCGAGCGCCAGCGGGTGCCCCGGGAGCAGGTTGGAGCCGAGGACGATGCTGCGGCGCCCGGCCACCGGCGCAGTGGCTATCGAGACGTCCTGGCCCAACCGGCGAAGCGCGAAGAGGAGGGACTCCGCCACCTCCAGGAAGGCCGCGCTGTGCGCGTATCCAGGGGGCTGGACGACGACGATCGTGTATCCGGTCACGCGGAGGCTCGTTGCAAGCGGGAAGCCACCGGTCCGCTGCTGGATTCTCGTCTTTCCCGGCGGAAGCTCGGCGACCGTCACCCGCTTGACGCAGCCCCGGACCGGGCGCTCGTCACGAAGGTGACGCAAGGGCGGGAACCGGCGGGAGGACGGCCCCGTTCCCGGGATCCGCTGCCTCCTCACCTCCCGCATCCGGGTGAGAGGAAGGGGTGCCCGCGCTGGCCCGCGAAGTGCAATTCGAAGGGGTTCGCGGCGAGTGCGCCGCGCACGAAGGGGCTCGCCATGACGACCGCCAACACGTTCACCGACGCGCAACGCGCTGCCGCGCTCCTGCAGTCGGCGGCCCTCCTCCTCGAGGTCGGCGAGAGCGGGATCGCGCTCGCTGGCCTGGAGCGCGCGGAGTCGCTCGAGTCGCAGGTGCCCCAGATCAAGCGCGCGCGCGCCATCGCGCTCGCGCAGATGAACCGGCCGCTCGAGGCCGCCCGGACCCTGATGGAGGAGTTGGCGCTCGCCCCCGACGACGGGGATGCCTTTCGCACCTTCCTGGGGATGATGGACCGGGTCCCGCAGATCCGCGCCCTCCCGGCGGGCACCTTCTTCCGCCAGCTCCTGACGCGGCTCGACCGGGCGGTCGAGCGCCGGTACCAGGGACGCGGCTACGGGACCACGCTCCAGCGCGCCGCCAAGTACGCCGCGCTGGTGCTCGGCCACGCCCCCGCCTTCGAGGCCACCTTCGCCTCCCTCGGCGACGACGCCTCGCGCGACTGCATGTTGGAGGTCGCGTCGCTCGTGGCGCTGGGCGACGAGCGCGTGCGCCTGCCGTTCGACGAGGAGGGGCTGGAGGAGTTCCGCACGCGCAGCAAGGAGAGCCTTCTCCTCGAGGAAGGTGGCGACCTCGGTCTCTACGACCTGCGCCCGGCGGGCATTCCGCTCCGGGTGATCACCACGGAGCGGTCGCTCGCCTCCTGGGCCTACCTCGGTCAGTACGCCCTCGATCGCGAGGGGGCTCACGTCGGGCCGGAGCGCGGCGACGTCGTCATCGACGGCGGCGGAGCGCTGGGAGATTCGGCGCTCTGGTTCGCCCACCGCGCGGGCGGTTCGGGCCGGGTGGTGAGCTTCGAGTTCGAGCCGGCGCACCTGACCGTGTTCCGGGAGAACCTGTCACTGAACCCGTCCCTGGCGGGCCGCGTGGAGATCGTCCCCGAGGCGCTCCGGGCGCGCTCGGAGTCCGGGGGATCCGCTCCCGCTCGGTCCATCGACGACTTCGTGGAAGCGAGCGGCCTGGAGCGGGTGGACTTCGTGAAGCTCGACATCGACGGCGCCGAGAAAGACGCGCTCGCCGGCGCGGAGAGGACCCTGCGCCGCTTTCGGCCCCGCCTCGCCATCGCCGTTCACTTCCGGCCCGAGGACATCGGGGTGACGCCCGCCCACGTGCTGGGGCTGGGGCTCGGGTACCGCGTCTTCCTCGGCCAGTACGCGCCCGGGGCCTGGGAGACTACTCTCTTCGCCACCGCCGACTAGGGAGAGATGGCCGAAGCCCGGCCCCGAACCCGTCCGCTCGGGGGTCGCGGATCGAAGCGGTCGCGCCGTTCCTCGCCCCCCAACCTTCGGGGCAGCGACCTCGACACATCTCTTCCCAGCGAGCGGCCCTCACCCGCGATTCGCTCCCCGACGATGGGGGGTAAGCTCCGCTCGTGGGCCCCGGCGAGGGAATCGGCGGCTTTGCATGACGGCGCGCCGTGTCGATGAGAGGACGAGCCGCTTTCGCGGCTGTAGAGGGTCTCTCATGACAGTCAGCGCCGTCAGCGGCCAGCCGGTCTCTCCAGTCGACGTCTCGATCTCGATCCAGATCCAGGTGGTGCAGGTGGACGTGAACCCGCCCCCGACCATCTCGCAGGGCGCGAGCCTCCTCAGCCAGCTGCAGGATCTCGAGAAGTCCGATCCTGCGAGGTTCAAGGCGGTCATGAGCCAGGTCTCCGACGAGTTGCGCTCCGAGGCTCAGCAATCGGGCGGTGGCAAGGCGGCGCTCCTGAACGAGCTCGCCGACCGCTTCGCGGCCGCGGCCCAGGCGGGCGACGTCTCCGCCCTCTCCGCGTCCCCTGCCGGCTCGGGGGGGGCGTCGTCCTCAGCTTCCGGCTCGACCTCCACCTCGGCCTCGGACGCTTCCTCCTCCGCGCCCGTCCACTCGGGCCGCCACCACCACCAGGGCTTCCGGGCCCACCAGAGGTACGGCGGCGGGTCGTCGCCGGCGGGGTGGGCCGCGAACGGCGTGCTCGAGCACGTGGCCGAGCTGGTGGCGGACGCGCTCGCGAGCGTGGAGTCGGCGCCCGCTTCCGGCCTTTCGGGGTCGCCGGCCTCTCTCTCGTCCTCTTCCACCGTCGCATCGGCCGCGGCCCCGGCCTGTTGAGGCGAGAGGGCTCGGCGTTCGCCGCCTCGGCTGGTCGCTCTTCCCCCCGGCGAGCGGGCGCGCGAGGTTCGTCGCCACCCACCTTGCCCGGGAGCGGGGTCTCCCCAGCCGGGTATTCTCCACCCTGGGTGGAAAGCCCTGCGCGAAAAAGCTGCGTTTACGCTGCCGTCGATCCGCCAAGGGCCCGAAGGCACTCGCCCCCCCTCCTGCACGATATGGGAATCCAAGTTGCAGTGTGAGCGGGTTCGACGGGACGGCGACCATGTCCCACATTGGGTGAAGAGATGGGCGAAGTCCGCACGCGCAACAAGGTCCTGGCCGGGTTCGGCGCCGCGCTCTGCGTGGCGCTGCTCGTGGGCGTCTCCTCCTACCTGGCGTCGCGAGAGATCGGCCACCAGCTCGCCCTGGTGTCGGACTCGCAGTTCCCCATGCAGCGCGCCCTCTCCGGCGTGGAGGTGGGGTTCCAGGAGGCTCACGCGTTCCTGAGCCACCTCGCGCTCTCGTCGCGGAACCCGGTCCTGCGCGAGACCCAGGACTGCCGCGCCTGCCACGATGGAGCCGACATCTTCGGCGGGCGGGCCGACGAGTCCATCGCCCGGGTGGAGCGGGCCATGTCCGACTTCGACGGCCTCCCGCACACCGAGGCGGCGACCCACCTCTGGCCCAAGGTGCGCTCGGCCCTGCAGGCGTGGCTCGGCGACGCCCGGGACCTGCGCGCCTCTCTGGCGGAGCGCGACCGCCTCCTCTCCTCGGCGGCCCCTGGTCCGCTGAAGGCGGTGGAGACCCGGGCCTTCGACCAGTGGAGGAAGCTCCACAACCAGGCCGACGCCATCGAGAAGCTCGTCGGCGAGCTCAGCGACGCGGTGAAGGCCGAGGCGGTGCGGTCCCACGAGGCAGGCAAGGTGGCCGAGGGCCGGCAGATCTACGTTCAGGCGGGGGTCCTCGCCCTGGGTGCCCTCCTCACGCTGGCCATCGGCTTCGTGATCGGCCGCACCGTGGACCGCGCCATCGCCGCGCTCGTGGGCGAGGCGTCCAAGATGACGAGCGCGGCCACGCGCGGGGAGCTCGAGGTTCGGGGAGACGAGAAGGCGCTTCCGACCGAGTTTCGCCCGGTGGTGCAAGGGATGAACGCGACACTCGACGCCTTCGTGCCGGCCCTGCGGCTCTCCATCCACTACGTGGACCAGGTGTCCCGCGGGGAGGTGCCGGCGCGCATCGAAGAGCCGTACCAAGGCGAGTTCAAGCGGATGAAGGACAGCTGGAACGAGCTCACCGCCGTGCTGCAGAGGCGATCCGAGGACGTGCGCGGCCTCACCGAGGCAGCGGTGGCGGGGCGCCTCCACGTCCGCGCGGACCCCGGCCGCTACCGCGGCCACGACGCCGAGCTCATCGCCGGGATCAACGCCCTGCTCGATCGGGTGGTGGAGCCGCTCGACGCCGCCGCCGCCTACGTCGACCGCCTCTCCAAGGGGGACGTCCCGCCCCCCTTCACTACGCCCTGGGCGGGGGACCTCGACCTGCTGCGGGAAAGCCTCAACCGCTGCTCGTCGGCGGTGGGGGCCCTGGTAGCCGACGCCCACATGCTGGTGCGCGCCGCCGCCGAGGGGCGCCTGTCCACCCGCGCCGACGCGTCGCGCCACCACGGGGACTTCCGCCTCATCGTCCAGGGGGTGAACGACACCCTCGACGCCGTCATCGGCCCGCTGAACGTGGCGGCCCGCTGCGTCTCCGACATCGCCCGCGGGGCCATCCCGCCGAAGATCGCCGAGACCTATGCGGGCGACTTCAACGCCATCAAGGACAACCTGAACCGCTGCATCGAGGCGGTGAACGCGCTCGTCGCCGACGCCAATGTCCTCGCCACCGCCGCCGTGGAGGGGCGCCTCGATACGCGGGTCGAGGCGGGGAGGCACGAGGGAGACTTCCGCAAGGTGGTGGACGGCGTGAACCGGACGCTCGACGCGCTCCTGGCGCCGGTGAAGGACGCGACCCTCATCCTGGAGAGGCTCGCCGAGGGCGACCTGACCGCGCGCGTCGACAGCGCCTATCGAGGCGACCACGCCCGGGTGAAGCAGGCGCTGAACAAGACCGCGGGGGCGCTGAACCGAGCCATGGTCGACGTGGCTCGCGCGGTCGATCAGGTGTCGAGCGCCTCCTCGCAGATCGCCCAGTCGAGCCAGGCGGTGGCCGAGGGCGCCACCGAGCAGGCGTCCTCCCTCGAGGAGACGCGCTCCCAGCTCGAGAGCCTCTCCTCCACCACGCGCCAGTCGGCCGACCGGGCAGGAGTCGCGAGCACCCTCGCCGAGCAGGCGCGGGAGAGCGCCGGCGCGGGGGCCGGAGCCATGGACCGGATGACGAGCGCCATGGCCCGCATCAAGGTGTCGGCGCAGGGCACCTCCGAGATCATCAAGGACATCAACGAGATCTCCTTCCAGACGAACCTCCTCGCCCTGAATGCCGCCGTGGAGGCGGCGAGGGCCGGAGAGGCCGGCCGGGGATTCGCGGTGGTCGCGGAGGAGGTCCGCTCCCTGGCCATGCGCGCCAAGGAGGCCGCCACCCGGACCGAGGAGCTCATCCGCTCCTCGGTGAACGAGGCCGGGGAAGGCGAGGCGACCGCTCGCGAGGTGCGCGAGCAGCTCGCCGCCATCGCCGGGTCGGTCACGGAGGTCTCGGACATCGTCGCCGAGATCACGGCCAACGCGCGCGGCCAGGCGGTGGGGATCGACGAGCTCGGGAAGGCCGTGGCCGAGATGGACAAGGTGACGCAGCAGAACGCGGCCACGTCGGAGGAGTCCTCCTCGGCCGCGGTCGAGCTCTCGGACCAGGCGAAGGCCCTGGCCGCGCTGGTGGCGGCGTTCCGGGTCGACGCGGAGGAGACCGCGGACCCGAGCGCCGGCGATCGCCGGCGCGCCGGGCGAGCCCCCGTCCGCGGAGCCTCCGCGGCGAACCCTAGCTGCTGAGGCTGCAGCGGGGCAGGGCCCCGCCCCGAGCGGCTCGCCCGCCGCCAGGGCCCCTCGTGGGAACGAGCGAGGAGACGGCTCACCGTGTAATCAGACGGCGGCATGCGAGCCCTTGCCGCCTTCCTGCGCCGCCACCGCCGCCTGCTCTGGGTGGCGGCCGCGGCGGTGGCGACGTACGGCCTCCTCGGGTTCCTCGTCGCGCCCGGGATCGTGCGGCGGCAGCTCGAGGAGCGGCTCGGCTCGGCCCTTCACCGCGTCGTGCGGGTTTCCAAGGTCCGGGTGAATCCCTTCGCCCTCTCGGTGACCGTCGAGGGGTTCGAGGCGAAGGATCACGACGGCTCGACCCTCTTCTCCTTCGAGCGGCTACAGGTGAACGCGAACGCGCTGCCGCTCCTGCGCAAGGAGCTCGACTTCTCGGCGGTGAGCCTCGAGGGCCCCTTCGCCCTCATCTCCCTGGATGCGAAGGGCCGGCTCAGCTTCCATGATCTCTTCGAGACGGGCGGCGAGGGCGCCACGCCGGACGAGGGCGGAGGCCTCTCCATCCGCGTGGAGCGCCTGCGCATCTCCGGGGCCCGGGTTGCCTTCCGCGACCGATCCCGCCACACGCCCTTCGAGACCACGCTGGGGCCGGTGAGCCTGGAGCTCGAGAACTTCCGCACCCACCGCAAGGACAACCAGAGCCCGTACGCCTTCTCCGGGCAGACGGAGTCCGGGGAACGCTTCGGGTGGAACGGTACCTTCCTGCTCGACCCGATCCGGTCGAAGGGCACGATCGTCCTCGAGAACGTCCTCCTCCCGAAGTACGCGCCCTACTACCAGGACGAGACCCGGGCGCAGGTCCGGAGCGGCGTCCTCGGCCTGCGCGCGAGCTACGAGCTCGAGTGGGCTCCGGCGAAGCGGGTGCTGCGGCTGGCGGAGGGCGCGCTCTCGGTGAGGAGGCTGGAGCTGGCGAGACCGGGCGAGCCCCCGCTGCTCGACATCGCCGAGCTCGACGTCGCCGGCGTGTCGGCGGACGCCTTCGAGCGGCAAGGGGAGGTGGCGCAGGTGGCGCTGAGGGGAGGCGATCTCCTCTTGCGCAGGGAGAAGGACGGCCAGACGAACCTCGCCGGACTGCTCGGGGCCCCGGCGGAGGCGATTCCGCCACCCGAGCCGGCGCCGGCGCGTCCCCCCGCGGGAGCGAGCCCCTCCGGGTTTCGCTACCGCGTGGGCCAGATCGCCGTCGAGAACGTGCGAATCGCGGTGTCGGACCTGGCCGCGCCGAGGCCGGTCGAGCTCGCCGTCGAGGTGGAGCGGTGCCAGCTCGACGGCCTGAGCAGCGACCCTGCGGTGCCGGCCCGCCTCAAGCTGGCCGCGCTCCTCAACGGCCGGGGGAGGCTCTCGGCGAGTGGCGACCTGTATCCTCTCGCCCCGCGAGGCGAGATGGAGCTCACCGCCGAGGCGGTCGATCTCGCGCCCTTCGGGGCATACCTCGGGACCGCCCTCGACCTGGAGCTCGAGGGGGGCGTGCTCTTCGCGAAGGTGCTCGCCTCCTTCGACGGCCCCGGGCCCGCGCCCACCTGGACGGTGCGCGGCGAGGGGCGCGTCGACGGCCTGCGCCTCAAGGACGGGCGGCGCCGGGAGGACTTCCTCTCGTGGAAGAGCCTGCGGCTGGAAGGGGTCGAGGCCGCGCCCGGACGGTGGGCCGCCCGCTCCCTGCGACTTGTCGAACCCGGGCTGCGCCTGGCGGTGTGGGAGGACGGCGAGCGGAACCTCGCGGTGGTGCTGCGCCGGCACGGGCCGGGAGCCCCGGGTGCCGATGCCGGGAGCACCGGCAAGGGAGCGGCGCCGAAGGCGCCGGCGGAGGCCGGGCAGCGGTTCTCGCTCCGGAGCCTGCGGGTCGAGCGTGGCAGGGTGTCGTTCCTGGACCGCTCGGTGCGCCCCCCGGCGCTCCTCGAGGCGCGAGAGCTGGAGGTCCGCGTCCACGGGCTCTCCTCCGACCCGCGCTCGAGGGCGGAGGTGGAGGCGTCCACCACCCTGGGCGGCGCCCCCCTCTCCGTCCGCGGGCGGCTGCAGCCCTTGCTCGTCGGGGACTCGACCGACCTCGCCATCCAGTCGAAGGCCATCGACCTCACCCCGCTCGGCCCCTACGTGGCGAAGTTCGTCGGCTACACCTTGGAGAAGGGCAAGCTCGACCTCGACCTGCGCTACACGGTGAAGGCCCGGGAGCTCCGCGCACAGAACCTGGCCCGCGTCGACCAGTTCACGCTCGGGGAGAAGACCGACAGCCCAGAGGCCACCTCGCTCCCGGTGAAGCTCGGCCTCGCCGTGCTCACCGATCCCGACGGCGTCATCCGGCTCGACGTCCCGGCGGCCGGGTCGATCGACGCCCCCGACTTTTCGCTCGGCCGGATGGTCTGGCACGCCGTGGTGAACTTCTTCACCAAGGTGGCTCTCTCCCCCTTCTCGGTCCTGGGGAACCTCGTCGGCGGGGGGACGGCGAACCTCGACGTCGTCGACTTCGCCGCCGCTCAGGCTTCGCTCGACCCGTCCGCCGAGCAGAAGCTCGAGGTCCTGGCGAAGGGGCTCCAGGCGCGCCCGGCGCTGCGGCTCGACGTCGAGGGCTCGTCCGACGAGGCCGCGGACGGTGCAGCGCTCGGGCGGGCGGCGCTCGAGGCAGAGGTGCGCCAGGCGAAGTGGAAGTCGCTGCGGCGCAAGGACCCCTCCCTGGAGCTCGCCGCGGTGGTCGTGCAGCCGGAGGAGTACCCGCGCTGGCTGGAGGCGGCCTACCAGGCCCTGCCGCCGGACCGCCCCGCGAAGGGCGACGCCCAGGCGAAGCCCGGGGCGGAGGAGATGGAGGCGCGGCTCATCGCGGCTGCCCCGGTGAGGCCGGAGGCCTACCGTGAGCTCGCCTCCCGCCGCGCCGAGGCGGTCCGGGCACGTCTGCTGCAGAGCGGGGGGATCGACGCGTCTCGCATCTTCCTCGTCGCCGGCGGGGAGCGCGCCGCCAAGGAGAAGGGGGCGCGCGCCTACTTCACCTTGAGGTGAGGCTCACCCGGCGATCCACTCCGCCGCCCGGCGCAGCGCCCGCCAGAGGGCGCGGGCGAGGAGGACCAGGGCGGCCAGGAGGGCGAGAGCGGCGGCGAGCGCCGCGAAGGGGTGATGCCACACCAGCCAGGCGAGCCCGGCCACCGAGGCGAGCTCGGCGCCGGTGGCGGCGGCGTTGGTGAAGGGCTCGGGCGACGTGTCGATGGCGGCGCGGAGTTTCAGCTTCGTCGCCTGGGTGGCGAGCCCCAGGGCGCCGCCGAGGAGGCCCGCCGCGGCGACGAGCGCCGGGCTGCCGCCCCAGGTGACGAGCACCGCCAGCGCCGCCGAGGCGAGCGGCCGGACAGCGGCGTGGGCGGCCTCCCAGGCGGTGGCGATTCCGGGAACGAGGCTCGCCGCCGCCTCCGCCGCCGTGAGAGCCGACGCGACCCCGATGACCCATCCGCTCGTCAGGGGCGCGAGGGGCGCCGGCAGCACCACCCAGCCGAGCCTGCCGGCGATCCCGGTGAAGGCCACCGTCGCGTAGAGGCTCACGCCCGTCGACCCTGCGACGCCGAGTGCCTGGGCGAGCGCGGTGAGCGCGGCCATGAGGAGAGGATGAGCACGCGGCCGCTGGTGTCAACCGCCGGCGGTCACGGTGCCGTGCCGGCTACCGGGCCGAAACCGGCGGGACCGCCTCGGCCTCGGCGCAGAACGGCCAGGTCTTCGGCGAGGCCTTGCCGGCGGGGTCCACGGCGACGATCTGGAAGCAGCATCGCTCACTCGGCTTCAAACCGCCCACCCGGTAGCTCGAGAAGCGGGTGACCCCGATCCTCTGCCCCTTGTCGCCCCAGTAGACGGTGTAGACGACGCCCGCCTCCGGCGAGGGAGTCCACCGCAGGACGACGGCGCGCGGCCCGGCGCGCTCGGCGACGGGGTAGGAAGGCGCCGTCGGCGACCCGAGGCCACCGGTCTTCGCGCAGGTGGGCGCGGAGGGCGCGGACTTGTTCCCAGCGCCGTCGACCGCCCGGACGCGGAAGCAGTACTCGGTTCCCGCCTCGAGCCCGCTCACCTCCGCTGCCGGGTCGGTCACCCGGGCCACCGCGGCCTCGCCGCGCAGCACCTCGTACCCAACCACCCCGACGTCGTCGACCGAAGGTTGCCAGGTGAGGGCCACCCGCGCCGAGGTGAGCCCGGCGGCGGCCACCGCGGAGGGCACCGTGGGCGGGGTCAGGTCGGGAGTCCGGGCGCAGGCGCGGGGCGACGCCCCGGAGTGGTTGCCGGCCCGGTCGAAGGCCCGGATGGTGTAGCAGTAGTCCTGCGCCGGCTCGAGGCCGGGGTCCGACGCCCGCGGCACCGCGGATCGCGCGACTACTACGTCGCCGCGCAGCACCTCGTAGCCCTCGACTCCGACGTTGTCGGTCGACTCCTTCCAGTGGAGCTCGACGAGCCGGTCGGAGGTGGCCCGGGCGATCGGTTCCCGGGGCGCGGTCGGCGGCGTCCGGTCGGGGGTGGCCACGCAGGCCGGAGGGGAGGGCGAGGAGCGATTGCCGGCGGCGTCGTAGGCGCGGATCCGGTAGCAGTACTCCTGGCCGGGGCGGAGCTCCTCCTCCCCCGCATAGGTGCCGGCGGAGCGCGCCACCACCCTGTCCTCGCGCAGCACCTCGTAGCCCACGACGCCCACGTCGTCGCTGGCGGTTTCCCAGCGCAGCACGGTGGAGGTCTCGCCCGGTGCCACCGCCGCGACCTGCTGCGGCGCGGTCGGGGGAGTGCTGTCCGGGACGACCGCGCAGGCGGGCGAGGAGGGCGCGGAGCGATTCCCGGCCCGGTCGAACGCGCGGACCGTGAAGCAGTGCTCGCCCGCAGCGAGGCCGGCGACCGTGCCGCGGGCGGCGTGGAACGTCGCCACCACCCCGTCGCCCTCGAGAGCCTCGTAGCCCTCGACGCCGACGTCGTCGGTGGACTCTCCCCAGGAGAGGGTCGCCCGCTTCGGGCCCGGCGCCGAGACGACCGCCGAGGGCGCCGACGGAGGCGTGACGTCGGGCGTCTCGATGCAAGAGGGCGGAGAGGGAGGCGAGCGGTTTCCCACTCGGTCGAATGCGCGGACCGAGTAGCAGTAGCGACGCCCCGGTCGCAGGGAGGACTCCCGACCCGAGAAGCCCTCGACGCGAGCCACCACGCGCTCGCCTCTCAAGACCTCGTACCCTGCCACCCCGGCGTTGTCGCTCGACGGGTCCCAGGTGAGCGCCGCCTCGACGGGAGAGCCGAGCGACACGGCAGGTGCGGGCGGTGGCGTCGGCGGAGTGACGTCCAGGGTCCTCACGCAGACCGGGCCGAGCGATGTCGAGCGGCGGCCGGCGGCGTCGAGCGCCACCACCGAGTAGCAGTAGTTCGAGTCGGGCGAGAGCCCGGCATCCGAGGCGACGAGCGACGTCGTCATCGCCACGAGGCTCTGGCCGCGCGTCACCTCGTAGCTCGCCGCCAGGCCGCTCTCCCCCGCGCTCCACTTGAGGAAGACCTCGGTCTCCGAAGGGTCGAGCTGCAGATCGATGGGAGACGGGGGCGCGAGACCTTCGCCGTCCGCGGCTGCCTGCCCTGCGAGGAGGGAGAGCGCGGCGACCACGGCGGCGAGCGCGGGGCGATGAGCGGCGTCCTGCATGAAACCCACCCGGGATACCCAGTCAGGGTGACCCCTTATGGGAATAGGCTAGCACACATTTCACCGCTCTCGCTCACCCCCTGGCTCCATGTGAGAGGCGGGCTTTGGCGGCGGCCGCTCCGTCACCTCGTCTGGGCATTATAAGACCTTGAATTAGTTAATACATACTGGAGGATCTCGCCCCAGCGGGCCTGCCCTGGATCGAAGTCCAGGGTGTTGTGGCCTGCCTCCTTGTCGACCCACAACCGCTTCGGCCCGGAGCGCGACTCGAAGAGCGCGAGGCCGAGGTCTGTGAAGACCACCTCGTCGCGCCCGGCGACGAGGAATCCGACCGGGCCGGGATACCGCGGCAAGGCGAGGTCCGCGTGATATCGGTCGCGGACGATCCAATCGGGCACGAGCCCGTAGTGACGGCGTGCGACCGCCGGCACGCTCGCGAGCGGGGTCACGAGCAGGAGCCCGTCGGCGGAGCCCGGGTCCTCCGCCGCCGCCAGGGCCGCGACCCCGCTCCCGAGCGACTCGCCGACGAGGATCACCGGACCGGGGCCGTCGCTCCGTGCCGCTCGCGCCACCTCGAGCGCGGCGGGGACGAGTGCCCGCTCCGAGGGTTCTCCGGGGCGCGGGCCGTAGCCGGGGTACTCGGCGAGGTAGAGGTCGACCGGCTCCTGCCCCGGGGCCTGGAAGACGTCGCGGTAATGGACGCGGTCGAGCGCCGATCCGGCGTTGCCGTGGAAGACGACGAGCCTCCCGCGCGCCGCGCCCTCAGGGTGGCGAGCCCTCCAACCGAGGAACTCGCCGCCGCTCCGGAAGGGCTCGAGTCCCAGGCGAGCGGCCTGGCCCTCGGCGCCCTCCATCTCCTGCCGATCGGGAAAGTAGAGCATGCGCCGCTGACCCAGGAAGACGAGGAGGAGGAGGCCGAGGCCCGCGCCGCCCGCGAGTGCGGCCAGCCGGAGCGCCCAGGCCCCGCTCAAGGAGAGTTCGCCCGCGCGCTCTCGAGGAGGGCGTGCGCCTCGCGGTGCCAGGGGTCGAGCTGCGCGGCGAGCTCGAGCTCCCTCCTCGCCTCGGGGACGCGCCCCAGGCGCAGGAGGTAGTCTCCGCGCCGGAAGCGGGTCTCGGCGTCCTCGGGGGCGAGCGCCTCGGCGCGCGCGAGCGCGTCCACCGCCTGGGACAGATCGCCCAGATCGGCGAGGACGAGCGCGGTGAAAAACCAGGCGCGCGGGGAGGCGGGGGCGAGCGCGCGCGCCCGCGCCAGGGAGGCGAGAGCCCCAGCCCGATCGCCCGTCCGCTGCTGCACGATGCCCAGGTTCACCCAAGCGAAGGAATAGGATGGGGCCACCCGCAGCGCGACGAAAAGTCGCGCGCGGGCGCCCTCGAGGTCTCCCCCCTGGGTGAGCGCCACTGCCAGGTTGTTGTTCACCACCGGATCGAGCGGAGCGTGGGCGATCTCCGCCCGCCAGAGGCTCTCGCCGTCCCGCCAGTCGGCGTTTCGCGCCAGGGTTCTCGAGGCGAGCCCGGCGACGGCGAGGACGGCGACGGCACCTGCGGCGGTCCGGATCGGGCGGCTCGCCGCGAAGCGCTCCCGGATGGCGCGCATCGCCCACTCGAGCCCGTGGCCGGCCCAGAGGCAGAACCCCACCGAGGGCAAGTATAGGAGCCGCTCCGCCATGAGCACCCCGGTGGGGACGAGGTTCAGGACGGGCACGAGCGCGGCGAAGACCCACAGGATTCCGAGCGCCCGGACGGGGGCGCGCCGGAGCGAGAGGAGCCCGGCTGCGAGCGTCGGCGCCCACACCGCGGCGCCGAGGATCGCCGGCCAGGACCGGGCCCCGACGAAGGGGATCCGGGCCGCGTAGAAGAAGTCGAGCCCGAGTTCCCAGGGAAAGACGAGTAGCCGGAGGTATTCCGCGAGGGCCCGGGACATGGTGCCGAGGACCACGCCCCGAGGCCGGCCCGCAAACCAGGAGGCCTGGAGCGGGACGCCGAGGTGACCTCCGGGCCGCAGGAGGAGGGGGAGGCCGGCGGCCAGGGCGAGCGCAAGCGCGACCGCGCACCCGTGCAGGAGCGCCTGCCGCCTCTCGCCCGCCCGGAGGCCGGGGCGGTTCGGGAGCCCGGCCGCCGCCGGCGCGGCGACGGCGACGAGAGCGAAGAGCAAGGGCGCCACCGCGGCGTTCTCCTTCGACAGGGTCCCGAGGGCCGCCGCGGCGAGGCCCGCCGGCAGCCGCCAGCGCGCTCGGCGGCGGGTCCCGACCAGGTGCAGGGCGAGGAGGGCGCCGAGCGTGGCGAGGAGTTCCGCGCGTCCCACCATGCCCGCCACCGCCTCCACGTGCACCGGGTGCACGGCGAAGAGGAGCGCGGCGAGGAGGGAGGCGGCTCCTTCCCGACCCGGGTCGACCGAGGCCACCACGTTCCGCGCCCAGCAGAGGACGAGGAGCGACACGAGAACGTGCAGGGCCGCGTTGACGGCGTGGTAGCCGAAGACGGCCGTGCCGCCGGCCGCGTAGTTCAGTGCGTAGGAGAGGGTCGTGACCGGGCGCCACAGCCCGGCGTTCGTCGCCGCGCCCGCCACGGCGTAGTCGGAAAGGAGGATGCGGGGCAGGTTCGCGAGGCTCTTCACGAGCGGGTTGTCGAAGATGACCCAGCCGTCGTCGAGGACGGGCTGGTTCGCGAAGGTGTTCATCTGGCAGAGGGCGGCGGCGGCCGCGACCAGTACGGCGGGCCTCTTGCGAAGCCAGTCCACTGCTCGCGAGAGCGTCGGCGACATGAGCCCGGGTTCCCCTCCGGCAGGCCGTGGCGAGGCGGGCCCGAGGATGAGCGGTTGCCGCCGGGAACTCAAGCGCCGGGGGCGGCGAGGCGGCTCCACCCCGGCGAAAGGGGCGGGTGGCCGCCGCTCCCGGTGCGCCGCTACCCGCCGCCCGGAGCCGGAGAACGACGCCTTCGGGCGGGCGGCCGCTGGCATGAAGATCGCTACTTGGAGAGCAGAGAGGAAGGGACTTGCTCGCACCCCCGCGCACATCGGCGCCCGCGGCCCCGGCCGACGTCCTCGACGTCGACCGGAGCGACGTCACCTCTCACATCCAGCGGACGTTCGCGAAGCCCGGATACCGCCCCCCTCTCCTCCCCGCGGTGGCGCTCGAGGTCATGCAACTGGCGCAGCGGACCGACGTCGACTTCGAGAAGGTGGTGCACCTCCTCGAGCGCGACCCGGTGATGGCGGCGCGGGTGCTCTCCATCGCCCAGTCGCCGCTCTACGCGTCGCGCTCCCCGATCCTGTCCCTGCGGGTGGCGGCGATCCGGATGGGCCTGAAGACGGTCCGGGACATCGTCATGGAGGCCGCTGTCCACCTCAAGGTGTTCCGGGTTCCGGGCTACGAAGAGCCGATGGCCCGGATCGCCCGCCACAGCACCGCCACCGCGCACGTGATGCGGGCCGTCTGCCGCCGGACGCGCGTGGAGAGCGAGTACGCCTTCCTGTGCGGCCTGCTCCACGACGTCGGCTACGCCGCTTCGCTCCTGGCCCTCTCCGAGGACCCGAACCTGCGGCGGGTGGCGTACGACAAGGTCTCCCCGGTCCTCGACGAGGTGCACGAGGAGGCCTCCGGGCTCCTCGCCAGGCTGTGGAAGCTGCCCGACCCGGTGCAGCGGGTGATGGCGAGACACCACGATCTCCCGAAGGAGCGTCCGGAGCCGGTGAGCGCCGCGCTCATCGTGGCCGAGCAGCTCTGTTGGGAAGCCGGGGCAGGCGTCGAGCCGCCGCCACCGGACGCGAACCCCATGACGATGGTGACCCCGGAGCCGCCGGTGGACGGAGTGGACGTGAACTGGATCGGGCTCGTCGATGAGGCCCGCGCGGCGCTGTCCATGGACGAGCTGGGGCTCGCGGCGGCGCGCGCCGAGGCGTTCGGGATCGTCGCTCAGCTTCCCGGGGCGAAGTCGTAGATCGGATGGAAGGTCGGGACCCCGGGGGACCCCGGCGATTCGCCGCCTTACAGAGGCCCGGGGCTATCCCCAGACGGTGGCGGTCACCGCGGCGAGCGGTAGCCAGCGCGCTTCCCGGGCCGCCTCGTACCTCGCGTAGCCGCACACGTCGCAGCTCCACACCACGGTGGGAAGGTAGGTGAAGCCGCTCTGGTCGAGCCTCCCGTCGTGGCTTCTCACATCACCGTTCCTACAAATGGGGCAGCGCTCGTCGGCCATGGCGATGTCCTCCGAGGGATCCATCTGCGACGCGCGTGCCACCCCCATCCCCCCGTCCTAACGACGCGGAACGACGCCCCGCTGCCCGGGGGCAAAGCACGTCATGCGCGCTCTTCGAGACGAACAACGGCCGGTGGCGACTCACCCCGGGTGCGGCGGGACCGGGAGACTTTTGGGGCCCGGCTGCGCCGATGTGGGCGCGAGGATGGCCGAGGACGCCCTCGCTCGCGAGTCCGGCCGGGGCGGCGTCCGCTCGGCCAGCGCGCCCGCAGTGCGGACCGCCTTCCCACCTGCTATGAGGTGCGGCGAACTCGAGGCGGGCATGCGCTGGAAGCCGGGTGGAGTGAGCGAAGACGTCGAGGACCGCCGGGACGAGGGGAGCGATGGGCCCCCGTCCGGCAGGGGGATCCGGGTCGGGGTGGGCGGAGCGGTGGTGCTCCTCGTACTGTCGCTGGTCCTGAAGACCGATCTCTTCTCCCTCCTCGGCGCCGGGACGACGCCGGGGCCGGCGAGCCCGGTATCGGGGGGCGGCGTCGCATCGCGTGCCGCGCCCTCTCCGGCTCCGGCGGGGGAGGACGAGCGGGTCCAGTTCGTCTCCTTCGTCCTCGACGACCTCCAGGCCACCTGGGGGAGCGAGTTCGCGCGCGCCGGCAAGAAATACCCGCACGCCAAGCTCGTGCTCTTCCGGGACGAGACGCGCTCCGCCTGCGGCGGCGCCGAGGCGGCCAGCGGCCCCTTCTACTGTCCGGCGGACGGCAAGGTGTACGTGGACCTCGGGTTCTACGACGAGCTCCGGGACCGCTTCGGGGCCCCCGGGGAGTTCGCCGAGGCCTACGTGCTCGCCCACGAGATCGGTCACCACGTGCAGACGCTCCTCGGCATCGAGAGCCGGGTGCGTCGCCTGCAGGAGGAGGGCCCGTCGCGGCGCAACGCTCTCTCGGTGAAGCTCGAGCTCCAGGCCGATTGCCTGGCCGGGATCTGGGCCCACTCCACCGAGCGGCGCCAGCTGCTCGAGCGGGGCGACGTCGAGAGCGGCCTGGGGGCGGCCGCGGCGGTGGGGGACGACCGGCTCGAGCGGCAGGCCACTGGCCGCGTCCACCCCGAGACCTGGACGCACGGGTCCTCGGCGGAGCGCGTCGCCTGGTTCCGCCGCGGCCTCGAGTCCGGCGACATGGCGAGCTGCGACACCTTCGCCCCCTCGCGTTGAATTCCCGGCGCGGTGGGACGTCTCGCCCTCCATGAGACGACTCGCCCGCGCCCTGGGCCTGGCGGCGCTCCTCTGTCCGGCGGCTGCCTGGGCCCAGTACCCGCCGCCCTACCGCTACGTGCCTCCCCCACCTCCCCCGCCGCCGGTGGCGTCGCCCCAGGGGCACCTGCAGAACCGCTTCTACCTGAACTTCGGCCTGGGCTATGGCGACGGCGCCGCGGACCTCGGCCCGTACAGCGTCTCGCTCCATGACTGGCTCGGATCCACCGCCGGAGCTGGGGGACTCGGCTTCCACGCCGAGGGCGGGATGCGCATGCTCCCGCCGCTCCTCCTAGGCCTCGACCTCACCGGGCTCACCGTCTCGGGCGCGGCCCAGAGCGGGGTGGGGCTGAACGCCACCCTCATCGACTACGACACGGTGCTGACCCTCTTTCCCCTGGGCGACGGGCCGTTCCTGCGCGCCGGCGCGGGCCTCTCCACCCTGGCTAGCTCAGTCGCCGCCCCGGTCGGCTACACCTCGGTGACCCGCTTCGGGACGAACGTCTTGGCCGGCGTCGGGTGGGCCTTCCGGCTTTCCGGCTCGGCTCACCTGACCCTGGGGCTCGACTGGTCGCAGCAGTTCTTCGGCGCGCCCGACCTGCGCGACTCGAGCTTCTGGATGGGGCGCGTCGGGTTCGGATGGTACTGATCGCCGCCCGTCCTTCGGGTGGGAGAGCGTGCGCGGCGGTGCCGAACCGTCACCCACGCCTCCACATGGCCTTCTAGAGGCCCTACCTCAACGATGAGTACGATGGCGTCGGAGGTGGCCGCTTGCGTTTCGTCTGCGACAAGTGCGGAAGGGCGTACGCGGTCGCCGGCGAGCTCTCCGGTCGCGCGTTCAAGATGAAGTGCCGCGCCTGCGGCCACACCATCGCGGTGCAGGGCGAGGGGTCGGCGCTCCCGGTGCCGGACGAGAACCCGTTCCTGGTGGCGCCGGTCAGGGCGACGCGAGTCCCGGGCGCGTCGCGCCCCGCCGCCGCCCCGATCCCGGATGCCCCTCCCGCACAGGCGGTCGCGGGCCCTGCGCCCGATCGCCTCGCGGCCCGGGCGACCCCGGGGCCGGCGAGCCCGCCCCTCCAGGAGACTGCGCCGGGAGGAGCCTCGACGGGCGGGGCCACCGTTCACGTCCTTCCCCAGGTGGCGGGGGACTGTGGCGTCCCCCCGCGCGCCAAGCTCGCACTCGCCGTCAACGATACCTTCGACGACCTGCGCGCCGACCTCGAGGAGCCGAGGCCCCGGCCGGTCCAGTCCCCCGCGCGCCGCGAGGCGGCCGCGCCGCTGCCGCCGCTCGCCCCCTCTCCCCCGAGGCGCCACGTCGTGCCCCTCGTCGCCGCCGTCCTCGTCGGCGTCGTGCTCGGAGCAGCCTTCGTGGGAGCGATCTTCCTGCGCGACCGCCCCTCCCCCCCTTCCTGGCACCCGGTCGAGCCGGTGGCCAGCGCGCCGACCCCGCTGCCCGCGCCGCAACCGACTCCCCCGGCTGTCGACCCACGGCCGGCCGAGGCGCCGGCGGCGGTCGCGGCGGCGGTGGTCCAGGCCGCACCTGCGGACGCCCCCGCCGAGCGGGCGCCGCGGGCGAGGAAGCGGGCCGCGCCGGCGGGCGTCGAACGCGCCGCCAGGCAGAAGGACGCCACCCGCGTCGATCCGGCCGAGGTGGCCGCCGGCGCTGGGCCGGGGGCCGCGGCGGCGAGGCTCGCCCTCGCCCCCGCCGAACCGAAGGTGGAGCAGCCGCAGGAGTCGGCCCTTCCGCCCGCGGTAGTGGCGACCGCCGCCGCTCCGGCCGCGCCGCCAGAGGACGAGGCCCGGCGCACCGGCTCTCGGTTCCAGGCGCCGCACCTCGCCGACAGGCACTGCATCGCCGAGAACCTGAATCTGCCCGAGGGGATCGACGGCCCGGTGACGGTGAGGCTGTCCGTCGGCCCGACCGGAGCGGTGAGCCAGGTCCAAGTGCTCGGCCAGGTGAAGAGCGCCCGCGTCGAGAATGCCATCCGCCAGGCGGTGGCGGGGTGCACCTGGGTGCCGGGCGTCGACGCCGAAGGGAAGCCCACCTCGCTCTGGGTGGTCCAGCCCCTCCGCTTCGCCCAGTAGCCCGGGCCCGGTTCCGCCCAGGGGCGGCACCTGCGGAGCGCCTAGCGGACGAGCATCTTCCGCATGAGGACGTGCGGCACACCCTCCTCGAGGAACTGTGCCCCCTCGGTGACGTAGCCCCGGTTCCGGTAGAAGCTCTCGGCCGGGAGCTGGGAGTGAACGGTGATCTCCCTCAGGCCGCGGAGCGCCGCCATCCGCTCCAGGGACTCCAGGATCGCCGCCCCGACCCCGCTCTTGCGGAGGGTGCGGGAGACGGCCATCCGACCGATCTGGCAGGTGCGCGTGTCCACCCGCACCGCGCGCCCGGTCCCGACGCAGGCGCCGGACTCGTCGAAGGCCACCACATGGTCGGCGTTGAAGTCGAAGGCGTCCCGGTCCAGGGGGCGGGGAACGTTCTGCTCGACCTCGAAGACCTCGCGCCGGAGGGCGAAGGCGGCGTCGCGGTCCTCGGTGGACGATGCGAAGCGGACGGTGAAGGCCATGGGAGATCCTTACCCGAACCGGGGCTTCTCCCGCCAGCGCCTCGGCGGCCGGCGCGCCGCGCCGCGTCGAACGGGGCCGGACGGCGGGGCGAAAAGTGCGGTAGGACTGCGCGATGCGGCCCTGGGAGATCGTGGAGCGCGCCCGGGTGGCGGACGGGACCGAGCTCGTGCTAGCTCGCCGCGGCGACGAGTGGGTGGTGCGCGCCGGTGGACGGGTCCTCATGTCGAGCCGCCAGCACGGCTCCGAGGACGCCCTCTCCGAGATGGCCCTGGACCGCGTGTCGGGGCGGACGGGCGGAGGCGCGACCGTGCTCATCGGGGGCCTGGGGCTCGGCTACACGCTGCGGGCGGCGCTCGACCGGCTCGGCCCGGAGTCCCGGGCCGTGGTGGCCGAGATCTCGCCCGAGCTCGTCGCCTGGAACCGGGGCCCCCTGGCGCACCTCGCCGGTCGCCCCCTCGAGGATCCCCGGGTCCGCCTGCAGGTCGGCGACGTCGCCGCCCGGATCGACGAGGCGCACCGGGCCTTCGACGCCGTCCTGCTCGACGTGGACAACAGCCCGTCGTCCATGGTCCTCGCCGGGAATGACAGGCTCTACGGGGAACGCGGGGTCCGCTCCTGCCTGGAAGCACTGAAGTACGGTGGCGTCCTGGGCGTCTGGTCCGCCGGCCCGGACGACGCCTACCGCCAGCGCCTCGCCCGGGCCGGGTTCCAGGTGGAGGCGAGGGTAGTCCCGGCGAGCGGACCGGGCTCGGGAGGGGCGAGGCATACCCTCTTCCTGGCGCGGAGGCCCGCGCCGCGGGAGGGTGCGGGGCCGCCGACCCCCCGTCGCCAGGCGAGGGGAAGTGGCCGCCGCCGGCGGGACGGTTGAAAGGTGCGCCGTCTCCTGCTAGGTACGCCCCCTCCTTGATCCGGTTCGACTCCATCTCCAAGCAGCACGGGCAGCAGATCCTCTTCGTCGAGGCCTCGGCGGTCGTGAACGCCGGGGAAAAGGTGGGCCTCGTCGGGCCGAACGGGGCGGGGAAGTCCACGCTCTTCCGGCTCGTCACCCGCGAGGAGGCGCCGGACGAGGGCCAGGTATCCGTCGACCGCGGTGTCACCGTCGGTCACTTCAGCCAGGACGTGGGCGAGATGGGCGGCCGATCGGTCCTGGCCGAGGTCATGGACGGCGCCGGTCCGATCTCCGCGGTCGCGGCCGATCTGCGGGAGCTCGAGCGCGCCATGGCGGACCCCGGGAAGGCCGACCTTCTCGAGGAACTGGTCGATCGCTATGGCCACGCGCAGGCGCGCTTCGAGGAGCTGGGCGGATACGCCCTCGAGGCCCGCGCGCGCGAGATCCTGGCGGGCCTGGGCTTCAGCGAGGAACGGATGGACCAGGACGCGGGTGCGCTCTCCGGCGGCTGGAAGATGCGCGTGGCCCTCGCCCGCATCCTCCTCATGCGCCCGGACGCGCTGCTCCTCGACGAGCCCTCCAACCATCTCGACCTCGAGTCCATCATCTGGCTGGAGGAGTTCCTGAAGGGGTACGAGGGAGCGATCCTCCTCACCTCCCACGACCGTGAGTTCATGAACCGGGTGGTGGAGAAGGTCATCGAGATCGACGGCGGCGAGCTCAACAGCTACTCCGGCGACTACGACTTCTACGAGCGGGAGCGGGCCATCGCCGACGCCCACCAGCAGTCCCAGTACCAGCGACAACAGGCGATGCTGAAGAAGGAGCTCGCCTTCATCGAGCGGTTCAAGGCGCGCGCCTCCCACGCCGCCCAGGTCCAGTCGCGGGTGAAGAAGCTCGACAAGATCGACCGAGTCGATCCCCCCAAGCGACGGGCCACCGTGGCGTTCGAGTTCCGGGACGCTCCGCGGTCCGGCGAGGACGTGGTCAGGCTGGCGGGCGTGGGCAAGGCGTACGGGGCGCGCCACGTCTACGACGGGCTCGACTTCCTGGTGCGCCGCGGAGAGCGCTGGTGCGTGCTCGGTGCCAACGGCGCCGGCAAGTCGACGCTCCTCAAGCTCGTCGCCGGGGAGGCTCGCCCCGACCAGGGCAGCGTCTCGGTCGGCGCCAGCGTGAAGCTCGGGTACTTCGCGCAGCACGCCATGGAGCTCCTCCGCCCGGAGCAGACGGTCTGGGAGACGCTCGCCGACGCCTTTCCCCGGGCCTCGGTCGGATCGCTGCGCACGCTGGCGGGGTGCTTCGGGTTCTCCGGCGAGGAGATCGAGAAGCCGGCGCGGGTGCTCTCGGGAGGGGAGAAGGCGCGGCTCGTGCTCGCCCGCATGCTCTACGACCCGCCCAACTTCCTGGTGCTCGACGAGCCGACGAACCACCTCGATGCGACCACCAAGCAGATGCTCGTCGGAGCGCTCAGCGGCTACCAGGGCACGATGCTGTTCGTCTCCCACGACCGCCGCTTCCTCGGTGCGCTCTCCACCCGCGTCCTCGAGCTCACCTCTGACGGTGTCCACCGCTACGGGGGTGGCTACCTGGAGTACGTGGCCGGCACCGGGCGCGAGGCCCCGGGCCTGAGGAGCGCACCGGTACGCGGTGTTTCCGAGCGCGCGCCCGCGCGACGCAGCGCGTGATCGCGAGGTCGAGCGTCGCGCTCGTGCCGATGGATGCCTCCCGTCCCCGCACGCGGTAGAACGGGCGGCAGCATGGTCGCCCCGGTCGAGAACAACGAGCGGCCCGCCACCTGTCGGGCCTGTGGCGGCGAGTGCTGCTTCACCCGGCCGGGCATCGAGGCCCCGGAGCGCTTCCTGAGCGCTCCCGATCCCGTCGGGTCCCTGGCGGCGGCGCTCGCGTGCGGCGACTGGGTGCTCCTCGAGCACGTGGGCGTCCCCTGGGCGAACGGGGAACCTCCCCCGGCAGAGGACCGCTACCGGGTCGTCCGCTATCCCCGGCCGGCCACGGTCGCCGAGAAGGCGAGCGGGGCGGCTTTCCGCGGCGGCGAGCGATCGCCCTGCGTGTTCCTCCGCCCGGGCGGCTGCGCCCTCGCGTTCGCGGAGAGGCCGCGGATGTGCCAATCCCTCGAGCCGAGCGCGGCGGGCGACTGCGAGTCTCCCTGGGACCAGCGCTCGGCGGCGCTCGCGTGGCTTCCCTGGCAGGATCTGGTGGAGCGGGCCGTCGGGCGCTGCCGGACCTGAGAGGCGCCGACGGGGCCCCGGCCGGCGCGGGCGCCGGCGGTCAGTGACCGGTCGGCTTGCGGGGGCAGCCCGGGCAGGGGCTGCCGCGGCAGCCGCCCTCCTTCTCCACGATGCTCGCGACGAAGTCGGCGCAGCATCCGCAGCTCGAGCCGGCGCCGGTCGACCGGACGATGTCCTCGTGGCTCGCTCCCATGGCGGCTGCGGTCCGGATCGACGAGTCCGAGACGGAGTGGCAAACGCAGACGATCATGGCTTTCTCTCCGATACCCTGTCGCCTTCGAGCCGGGCGGCGCATCGAGGCTCCGCCAGCATGCCAATATTGATAATGAATGTCAATATCAGGATCGGGACGGGGGTTCCATCCGCGGGTGACCCGTTGCGGGGGACCTAGGCGACGAGCCGGCGGAGGACCTCGAGCATGTCCTCGATCGGGAACGGCTTCGGGAGGCACGCGGCGGCGTCGATGTCGCTCGCGTAGGCGGACATGACGACGACCGGGACAGGCGCCAGCTCGGGGTCCAGGGCCTGCTCCTCCCGGAACTGCCACCCGTTCATCTCCGGCATCATCAGGTCGAGGAGGATCACGTCGGGACGATGGAGCTTCGCCTCGCCGATCGCCCGCCGGCCGTCCGCGGCCCAGGAGACCTGGTAGCCCTCCATGCGCAGGATCTCGACGAGCGCCTCCCGCATGTCCTGGTGATCCTCGACGACGAGCACCCGCTTCGGCGCGACGGACGGGAAGGGCCCCAGGGTGGGCGCGGGGGAGGTCACCTGCGGTGCCCCTCGGGAATCGACGGCACGCCGCTCGCGCGCGCGTCGCGCCAGCCGAAGGAGAGGCCGTTGATCATGGCTCGCCCACCTCTGCTCGGCGGCGAGCGCGGTGCGACGCGCCCTCCGCAGGGTTGAAAAAGACGGGACTATAACTGATCGAGATCAAGTCTGCCAAGCCGGGCGAGCGGTCGCCCGCCGCCCGGGGCCACGGGCCTCCCCGGTGTAGCATGAACCCATGCGCGGACGGCGCGTCCTGGTGGCCTTCGCCGCGGCGACGTGGCTCGCGCGCGCCCAGGCCGGGGAGGCCTTCCGATGCTCGGCTCGCGGCGGCGCCGTGTGGCACGAATACCGCAGCAGGCACTTCCTCCTCGACACCGACGTCTCCGGAGGCAAGGCGGAGTCGCTGGTGAGGGACCTCGAGACGATGCACGCACTCGTCGTCCAGGCGCTGGTGGGCGGGCAGGCCGAGATCCCGGGACGGGTGAGAGTGGTGGCCCCCGGCGACGCCGGGCTCTTCCGCGAGCTCGCCGGCAGCGGGGACGTCGGCGCCTACCAGAAGAACCGGGGAGGCAGCCTCATGCTCCCGGCGATCGTGCTTCCCGCCACCGAGGCCAGCTCGGAGACGATCGCGCACGAGTTCGCACACCACCTCTCCTGGTTCCTCTTCCCGCGCCAGCCGGCCTGGTTCAGCGAGGGACTGGCGGGGTTCGCCCAGACGGTCGCCCGCTACGACACCGCGGCCGTGGGGACCACCGGATCGCGGGTGGTGCGCGGCGAGCCCGGCCGGGCCCGCTACGCGGGCCTCGTGCCCTCGGGCTTCGTCGATGCCCTCGCCACCCTGCAGCCCGTCCCGCCGAAGGAGCTCCTGGAGTGGCGCGGCTCCATGCACGACGAGAGGGGCCGGTTCCACGTGTGGAGCTGGCTCCTTTACCACTGCCTGTGGAACACGCGCTCGCAGCAGTTCCGCGACTACCGCAGGCGCCTCTCGGACGGCGAGGATCCGAAGAGGGCGTGGGTCGAGGTGTTCCCCGAGTTCGATCCGGAGAAGCCCGGCGCGAGCGAGCGCCTCGCCAAGGAGCTCCGGCAGTACCTCCAGGTGCCGTTCCATCCCTACCCGGTGAGCGCCTGGGCGGACGGGGGCTTCACCGCCTCCCCTCTCCGCCCCGCGGACGTCCACCTCCTCCTCCTGGGAGTGCGCGCGACCCGCGACGAGAAGGCCCCGGACCCGCTCGTCCGCGCCGAGCTCGCGGAGGCGCTCTCCGAGGACCCGGCCCAGCCGGAGGCGGTGGCCTGGAAGGCCCAGCTCGACGGGGTTCCGGCCGTCCCGGAGCTGAGGAAGGTCGTGTCCGCCCGCCCGGGCGACTGGCGCGGGTGGCTGCTTCTGGGCGAGGCGATCCGCGGGGACGGCTCCGCCGCCGAGAAGGAGGCGGCCTCCCGGACGGCGGTCACCCTCAACCCCGAGTCGGCCCGGGCCAACCACGCGCTCGCCTGGCAGCTCGTGACGACCGGCAGGGCACGGGAGGCCCTGACCTGGGCCAACCGGGCCCTCGACCTCGCTCCCTGGGACCCCGGCATCACCGACACGCTGGCGGCGGTGGCGGTAAGCCTGGGCAAGTGCGCCGAGGCCCTGGCACTCGAGCAGCGGGCCGTGGACCTGCTCCCGGCGGGTGCCACTGGCGAGGAGGAACTCCGCAGGCGCCTGCTCGGGTACCGGGAGCGCTGCGCCCCCCAGGCCACCCCGCCCTCCTCCTCGTCCCCGGCGGGCGCGCGGGCTCGCTGAGGCAGCGCCGGCGCGCCGCCTGCTCTCTCACGGCACGAGCGCCAGGAAGAGGAACGCGGCGAAGATGACGAGATGAACCGCGCCCTGCATCATGCTGGTGCGGCCAGACCCGAGGGTGATGGCGCCCACCACGAAGGTGAGCAACATGAGGATCAGGTCCTTCCCGTCCACCCCGAGCACGAGGGGGAGGTGGAAGAGGAGCGAGACGGCCACCACCGCCGGGATGGTGAGGCCGATGCTGGCGAGCGCCGACCCCAGCGCCAGGTTCATGCTGGCCTGGAGGCGGTTCTCGAGCGCCGCGCGGGTGGCCGCCCAGGTCTCCGGCAGGAGGACGAGCATCGCGATGGCGATCCCGATCACGGCCTCGGGGGCGCCGGCGGCAGTGACCGCCGCCTCGATGCGAGGCGACAGGACCTTGGCGAGCCCCACCACCGAGGCAAGCGACAGGAGCAGGAGAGCGAAGCTCGCCAGGGCCTGTCCGTTGGACGGCGGGGGCGCGTGCACGGACTCGTTCGACGGATCGACCTGCGGGAGGAAGTAGTCCCGGTGCCGGATGGTCTGGACGAAGACGAAGACCCCCCACAGGGCCAGCGACGCGAGCGCCGCGAACGCCAGCTGCGAGGAGGAGTAGGTTGCACGAGGGGTGGTGGTGGTGAAGGTCGGGAGCACCAGCGAGAGGGTGGAGAGCGCCACCAGCGCCGCGAAGGCGGGGCCGGCTCCCTCGACGCGGAAGGACTGCTCCCGGTGGCGCAGTCCCCCGACGAGCAGGCAAAGCCCCACCACTCCGTTGCAGATGATCATCACCGCCGAGAAGATGGTGTCCCGCGCCAGTGGCGCCTTGTCCGGGCCGCCCGCCACCATCATCGAGACGATGAGCGCGACCTCGATCACCGTGACCGCGAGCGCCAGGACCAGTGTTCCATAGGGCTCGCCGACTCGATGGGCGACCACCTCGGCGTGGTGGACCGCCGCCAGCACGGCCGCGACGAGGGCGGCCGCACAGGCGGCGGTCAGGAGCGCGCTCTGCGGCAGGAGGATCGCGATGCCCAGCAGGGCGGCGGCCCCGAGAGGGACGAAGAGGGGCCAACGGGCCAATGGACCTTCCTTTCGGAGGAGCGAGGTGACCGATACGACGAAGCGTACCGCCAGGCAAGTGCGACCGGGCTCGCCCCGGTCCGCACCTCTCGGCCCCCTCGGGTGCCTGCGGGCCGAGCGCGGCCGCAGGATTCGCGTTCACCATCGGTGGGCACCGCTCCGGGAAGTCGCACCTCCGGTCGGCATCGCGCGGGATCCCGGCGGGAACTCCCCGGCAGAGGACGCACCCTGCCGCCTCACGAACCTGGCCTGTCGCGAGCGCTGGCGACGGCGGAAACCCGGCGGCCGCGCATCGCGAGCGACGCCAGGGCGGTCGCCAGCGCGATGACGATTCCCGCCGTGAAGGCCCAGCCACCGCGGCGGGAAACCCGCCGGGCCAGGTACGAAAGCGCTCCCAGCTGTTTGGGTTCGGAGACGAGCAGCTCTCCGTCCGCGCAGGAGCTGGCGAGCCGGCAAGGAGCGCTGCACCCGCCCAGAACCAGGTCCCCGTCGGCGAGCCCCTCCCGCAGTGCCACCGCCCGTCCACGGTGGCCCTCGCGGTCGGTGAGGACGAGGCAGCCCGGATCCCCGCGGATCCACATCTGCAGGAAAGGAGGCGGCCCGGCCCGGGCTGGGCCGGACGACGGGACATGAAGGCCTCCGTCGCGAGGCGCAAGCGATCACAGCCTCTCCCAGGGATGCGGCGGCTGAAGATCAGGGACGGAGGGCCGCCGATGGAGGGGCGTCCCCGGAGGCTCGGGCCTCACGTCCACCGGCAGCCGGATCCCGGCGGGAAGGATGGCGCGCAGCTCGGGTGTGTCGAGCAGCGTCCGCAGACGGGCGGCATCCGGATAGGGAACGTCGAGCCGGTTCTGCGCCGCCGAGAGGAAGCGAACGTCTCCGGTCGCGACGTAGCCCGCAGCGTTGTACGTCTCCACGTCGTACGAACGCTTCCGGCTCGCCGCCTCGGCGAGCGACCCCGAAGTGCCCAGACCGTAGGCGGCGCCGCCGATCCAGACGCAGAACAGGACCAGGCCGACCCTTCTCGCGGCGCCTCCGGAGGCCAAGAGCGACCAGGCGGCGAGGAAGTTGGCGAGCAGGCCGAGGGCGAGGAGGTCGGTGTAGCGGGAGGCGCTTGCGCCCCATGCGCGCAAGACCGCGACCGCCGACATCTGCAAGAGCACCCACAAGCCCAGGACGAGGGCAGAACGCTCCGCACGCCCGTCCGGAACGTGGCGCGAAACATAGCCGACGCCGAGCAGCCCGCAGGGCAGCCAGTTGATGCAGGCCCACGGCGACCAGCGGACGGGCCAGGCAGCCCCGTACGCCAGGGCCGAGAGGAATTCCATCGGGCCGTGTGCCCGCAGCGAGGCGTGCCTCGCCTCCGTCACCGACAACAGGAGCGCGAGTGCGACGAGGGAACCGGCCGCGACGGCGGTGGGCCCCCACTCCCGGAGGCCGGCGACGCTCCGCGCGCGGGTCGCCGCGGCGAGGGTGAAACCGAGCACCGCCGCGGCGGCCATGACGCCCGAGCCCATGGAGAAGAGGGAGGCGAAGGCGAGCCCGAGGCCCACCCACCAAGTCGGCGACCCGGCGGCCCCGTTCACGAGGATCGACATGGAACCCATCGACAAGGCGACGAGGAAGTAGATCGAAGACTGGAACCCGGCCAGGGTGTTTTCCCACCCGAATGGCAGCGCGAAGACGAGCGCCAGAACGACCGTCCACGCCGCGGCGAAGATCCTGCCGCGGCTCCTCGCGAGAAGGACGAAGAGGAAGCACGGGACAAGGCTGTAGAGGAGGGAGTTCACGAGCATTTGCAGGCGGGCATCCCACTGTCCGTTGGAGAGCAGGAGCGCCAGGGCGAGCAGCCGCGAGAAGAGGATCCGATGCTCGTGCCAGGCGGCGAAGAGGGCGCGGAGCGACAGGGAACCGTCGAGATACGGCAGGTATAGGAAGGCTCCCTCTGCATCCCACTGGTCCCAGAACGGGACGTCGCTGCCGTAGCGCCCCACGAGCCAGGTACGCGCACCCGCGACGACGAGGAACAGCCCCACCGCGTAGAGGGCGACGATCCAACGCGGCGACGCCTCGCACTTCGGTCGCGCTTCCTCGATGACCTGGCGATCCGACGCGGCAGGTGGTCGAGCGGCCATCCCAGTTCCCCTGGTTCCAGGCAAGTCGAAGCGTCCTCGGGGAGGATACCAGCCGAGGGTGCGAACGCCGTCGCCGTCCCGACGAGGAGGGCGTCTCGCCGATCGCCGTACCGTGACGCGCCCCTCGGGGCGCAAGCGGGCCGCAGGCGTTCGCCGCCCCGGTCACCGGCGACGAGACTCCGGTGCAGGCGGTCGTCGTTCCGGGTGGCGGCTCCCCTCGCTCCTCTCGACGTCCGCCCCTCCGTAGGGTGTTCTCCTGACGGTGTGTCCCCTTTCTGTGGGGCGGAGAGAACCCAGGGGCCAACCGCCTCCTACCCGCAGGCGGGAGATGTGTCGCGTTCGCGACAGCGATCCGAGCACATTGCCGAATTCGCACCGTTCCTCGGCGTTGGCGCGTCGATTGCACAATCGGAGGCCCCGAGCCTTCGCTCTTCGAGAAAGGGCTCACGGGGAGCGGACAGTGCAACGAAAGCCTTCGACCATCTCGTGCGCCACCTCGGCAACGTGCCGGGGGAACGCCCATCAGCGCCCTCCGATCTCCGCGGCTCTCTCCTCAAGCTCGGGCGAGAGCCCTGCGGACCAGCCGTGACTCCGCGAAGGCGCGGCCCCGAGCCCCTCTTCCCTCAGCAGGAGAATGCGATGTTCGCCAGCATGAAGACCGGGACGAAGATCGTCGCCTCCTCCGCCATCTCCGTCGCCGTCCTCGCCGCGGTCGGGCTCTTCGCGTACGCGAGCCTCTCCAGGGTCCTGGCCACCACCGTTGCCGTCGCCAACGTCGAGCTCCCGAACGCCCGGGCGATCGCCGGCATCGACGCGCGGCTGGTGGACGTGCAGCGCGCGATGTGGGCTCTCGCCAACGGTCGCCTCAACGAGGCCGACCGCAAGCGGATCAACGGAGAGTTCGAGGCCGACTTCTCCGCGATCGACGAGCTCGTGAAGCAATGGGAGGCGAACCCTCATAGCGACGAGGGCGCGCGGAAGTGGGCCGCCTTCAAGCAGCTCCTCTCGCAGTACCGCAGGAACTCGGAAGAGACTCAGAGGCTGACGAAGGAGCGCTTCCAGGCCGCCGCCGGATCGGCCGGCGAGGACGTCCGCGCGAAGGCCGAGGCGAAAGCATTCGACGCCATGGCAGCGGCTCGGGCGGCCTACCGGCCAGCAGTGGCGGCGGTGCGCGAGCTCGACGAGCACACCTCGCGCCTGGTCGAGAAGGAGGCGAAGGAGGCGGAAGCGGTGGGGGCGCGGGCCAGTACCGTCCTCGCCCTCGCGGTCGTCCTGACCGCCCTCGTGCTGCTCGCCTTCGGGATCCTCCTCGCCCGGAGCATCGGGCGCGTCCTCCGAGCGCTCGCGGGAGAGGCGGCCAGGCTCACCGACGCCGTGGACCAGGGAGTGCTCTCGGTGCGCGGGGACGCGAGGGCCGTCGCAGTCGAATTTCAACCCATCGTCGAGGGCATGAACCGAACGGTCGACGCCTTCGTGCGGCCGCTCCAGGTCACCGCCGAGTACGTCGAGCGCATCTCGAAGGGCGACCTGCCTCCGCGGATCACCGATCCCTACCAGGGTGAGTTCAACACCATCAAGGCTAACCTCAACACCTGCATCGACACCCTCGAGGCTCTGGAGAAGGACGCGGGCCGGCTGGCGGCGGCGGCGGTCGGCGGATGGCTCGACGAGCGCGCCGACGCGGGGCGCCATCAGGGCGCCTACCGGCGGATCGTCGAGGGCGTGAACGCCACCATCGGCACGCTCGTCGGGCACCTCGACGCGATGCCGGCCCCGGCCACCATCGTCGATCGGGAGTTCAAGGTCCGCTACATGAACACCGCTGCGCTCGCCGTCCTCGGCAAGTCCAGGCGGGATGTCGCTGGCGTTGCCTGCCACGACCTCTTCAGGACCGAGGACTGCCGCACCGAGCGGTGCGCCTGCAGCCGCGCCATGCGGGACAATCTACCGGCGTCGTCGGAGACAATCGCTCGGCCCCAGGCGGACCGCGTCCTCGAGATCGGCTACTCGGGCGTTCCGCTGCGCGACGGGGACGGGGTCATCGGTGCCTTCGAGGTCATCAGCGACCAGACCGCGGTGAGGCAGGCCATGCGGCAGTCCCAGAAGGTCGCTGCGTACCAGGCCAAGGAGACGGAGCGGGTCGTCGCGGCGCTCGAGAAGCTGTCCCGTGGCGACCTCGAGATCGAAGCCTCCGTCGCCGACGGTGACGCCGACACGGCGCAGGCGCGAAAGGCCTACGAGACCATCGCCGCCGCCATCCTTCGGAGCGCGGGCGCGGTGCGCGCGCTCGCCGGCGACGTGAGCGGGCTCGCCGAGGCCGCCGTGGCCGGCCGCCTCGCGGTTCGGGCGGACGCGGACAGGCACCAGGGCGACTACCGGGCGATCGTCGCGGGGGTGAACCGGACCCTCGACTCGATGGTGGCGCCGATCAACGAGGCGGCCGCCGTTCTCGAGAAGCTGGCCCGGAGGGACCTCCGGGCCCGCGTGACCGGTACCTACCAGGGCGACCACGCCCGGATCAAGGAAGCCCTCAACCAGACGGCCGAGGCCCTTCACCGGGCAATCGTCCAGGTCACCGAAGGGGTGCACCAGGTCTCCGGGGCCGCGGCGCAGATCGCCTCCACCAGCCAGGCGGTGGCCTCCGGGGCCTCGGAGCAGGCGAGCTCGCTCGAGGAGACGAACTGCTCTCTCGAGACGATGGCCTCCTCGACTCAGGGAACGGCCGACTCGTCCCAGCAGGCGGCTGCCCTCGCCGCCGCCACTCGCGGCGCCGCCGAGGCGGGCAGCGCGGCGATTCAGCAGCTGAACTCGGTGATGGACAAGGTCCGATCCGCCGCCCAGGGCACCGCGAACATCATCAAGGACATCTCGGAGATCGCCTTCCAGACGAACCTGCTCGCCCTGAACGCGGCCGTCGAGGCGGCGCGAGCCGGAGAGTCAGGGCGCGGATTCGCGGTGGTGGCCGAGGAGGTGCGGTCGCTGGCCCTGCGCGCCAAGGACGCGGCCGTCCGGACGGAGGCCCTCATCCAGGAGTCCGTCTCCCGGGCGGCCGACGGCGCGAGCGCCGCAGTGGAGGCCTCGGGAAGGCTCACCGAGATCCTGGGCGCCGCGCAGAAGGTCTCCGACATCGTCGGCGAGATCGCCGCGGCCTCCAGGGAACAGGCGACCGGCATCGAGCAGGTGACGAAGGCCGTCGAGCAGCTGAACACCGTGACCCAGCAGAACGCGGCGAGCGCCGAGGAGTCGTCGTCGGCCGCGGAGGAGCTCTCGAGCCAGGCGCAGGAGCTGCTCGCCATGGCGAACTCCTTCCAGGTCCAGGATTCCGCCGCTCCCGCAGCCTCTCCGCGGACCACAAGCCCGCGCGCTCAGGCACCGGCGCCGGCCGCCGTCTCCGCGAAGAACACGGCGAGGAAGGGCGGGGCGAACCGCTACCAGGCCACCATCCCGCTCGAGGCCGAGAAGCAGGGCTTTCAGGATTTCTAGGCCGTGGACGGAGCCGCCCCGACGGCCTCCGTCCTCGGCCCCGCGGGGCGAGGCGCGGCACCGCTTCCGTCTAGGGGCAGGCGCGTCGCGCGCCAAGCTCGCAGCGTCCGGGCCGATATAATGCGCTCGTGGTCCAGGTCCGATTCCTTCGCAATCGTGCCGGGCAACGGATCGCGTACGGCGACGAGGGCGAAGGGCCGCTGGTCGTCCTGCCGGCGTGGTGGGTGAGCCATCTAGAGCGCAACGCGGATGACCCGTCGTACTGCCGGTTCTTCGCTCGCCTGACCGAACGGCTTCGCCTGGTCCGCTACGATCGGGTCGGCGTCGGCTTGAGCGATCGGACGCGGACCGCGTTCACGCTCCATTCCGAGGTCGATGATCTGGCGGCACTCGTCGAGCACCTCGGAGCAACGCGGCTCCACCTGCTCGCGTTTTCGTGCGGTGGGCCGGTCGCGCTCGCGTAAGCGGCGCAGAATCCCGATCGCGTCGATCGCATGGTCCTCTATGGCAGCTACCTGTTCGGCGAGCGGCTGTCGACGAAGGAGGTCCGCGAGGCGCTCATCGGGCCGGTGCGAGCGGACGGGCGGCTCGGCTCCGGAACGCTGGCGGACATCTTCCATCCGACCGGCGACGTCGAGGTGCGCTGGCACTTCAACGCGCTCCATCGCGACGGCGCCGAGCCCGAGATGGCGGCACCGCTGCTCGAGCTGACTTACGCGCTCGACGCCCGGCCGTTCGTCGATCGCGTGCGCGTGTCGGTGCTGGTACTGCATCGGAAGGGCGGTCGCGCCGGCCGAGCCCCGGCGGCGCCTGCCACGGCCGCTCTCCTGGCGCGAGAAACAAGACCGGCACCCCTGGAGCGAAGGCTCGGGAGGTGCCGGCGGTCAATCTGGAGCGGGAAACGGGATTCGAACCCGCGACCCTCAGCTTGGGAACCGAGTTCACCATCCGTCCCACGTATGCCGGTGCTTCGCAAGCCTTCGTAAACTCTGGAGGACTCATGGAGACTAGGGTCCAGGGTTCCCAGCCGAACCAGTCCGTTTTCGAGTTTTTTGTTACCCCCTTGCTACCCGAAAAACCGACGGACGGTGAACTTCCGAAGCGGATGCTGACCGTGCGGGAGGTGGCCAGGCTCCTCAAGGTGTCCACCGCCACCGTCTACAAAGCTCTGCAACAGGGGCGAGCTTAGGCACTTCCGAGTCCTGAACGTCATCCGCGTCCCGGTCGAGTTCGTCACCCGTTTCACCGAGGCCTCGGCGGACAGGCGTCCGTGAGGTTGTCACCGAACTACACGCATGTTATCCAGCCGATATGTCTGCTACCGGCTTTGGCGCCAGAGCGGTCCTTGCCCTCACCGGCATCAGCTACCGCCAACTCGACCACTGGGCCAGGACCGGCCTCGTTCGCTCGTCGGTCCGGCAGGCGGCCGGGCGGGGATCGCGCCGGATCTACTCGTTCGCCGACCTTGTCGCGCTGCGCGTCGTCGGCCAGCTCCGCGAGGCAGGGGTGAGCGTCCAGACCACCCGCCGCGCTGTCGTGTGGCTGCAGCGCCACGCAGAGCAACCGCTGGCAACTCTCGCGCTCACCGCCAAGGGAAAGAAGGTGTTCGCCTTGACGGACGACCCAGCCAAGCTCATCGAGGCGACTGCCGATGGCCAGGTAGTTCACGCCATCAGCTTGGAGCAGGTCGCGCGCCACCTGAAGCAGGGCGTCACGGAGATCAGCGCACCGCTCACGGTCTGCGTACGCGTTCATGGACGGTCCCATAGAGCTGTTCTCACGCCGGACCTCGAGGCAGGGGGCTACACCGTCGAGGTGCCCGAGCTGCCGGGGTGCCGCACCGAGGGGGACGACCTCGCAGAGGCGAAGCGGATGGCCAAGGAAGCCATCGAGGCCTGGCTCTCCGTGGACGAGTCCCAGAAGGTCAGGAGCCGGGCTCGGCCTGGGTGAATCGCCGGTGGGGCGCATGGCTGGCATCCAGGCGCTCCGCATGATCAGGGCCCTCGTGCGCCTTGGCTGGACGGTCGCTCGGGCCTCGGGCAGCCACCACGTCCTGACGATGCCGGGCCGTCCGAGAATCGTGGTTCCCGTTCACCGGGGGAGGGCGCTCAAGGAAGGGCTGGCGCGCGGCATCCTCAAGGACGCGGGGATATCGGAGGACGAATTCTTCGCCGTGTACTGACGCGAGGCGTCGTCGCGCGGTCCGCCGCCCCACGGCCGGAGATTCAGTCGGGCGAATCCTGTCACGAAGAGTGTCCTCGAACCCTGTTACCTGGGGTGTCCTCCGACTTGGACAGGATTGCTGGCACGATTGGTGACAGGGCTGGTGGCGGGGTTGGGCGACGCAAGCGGCGAATCTCATTGGAACCGGCCGCACGCCCGGCGCCAGGTGTGCAGGGCGGCGTGACGGGTGCCATCCGCCAGACCTCCCTCCCCCTACGACTCGGGGAGGGAGGTCTGGCGAATGGCACCCTATGGACTGACAGAGAAGGTGAACTGTGGTGTGAGGATAACTCAATAAATAGGCCCATACGGATAGTGACATGAGAGGTCTGTCTAGCTGGGCGTAGCGGTAAGCGGGAGACATGGAGGGGGAGCCAGTCAAGACATCGACGACACTTCGGTAGATGGTCGTTCGGTGAACTAGGCACTCAGTCGTTTGCGAGCTGGAGCAGTTCGGTTCCTGGGGACAGTGGTTACAGTAGTGACAGGTTCGATGGGCGCGTTGGAGAAGGTGTCGCTGAGCGGAGCCACCTCGAC
>DATJZG010000043.1:0-33429 GCA_035499295.1 Anaeromyxobacteraceae bacterium | reverse complement strand
CCCGCGCTCCAGGTCCGCGATCAGATCGTCGGCGCTCTCGATGCCACACGAGACGCGGATGAACCCATCGTCAATCCCGAGCTTCTCGCGCGTCTCCTTCGGCACCGACGCGTGCGTCATGATGGCCGGGTGCTCGATGAGGCTCTCCACGCCGCCCAGCGACTCGGCGCAGGCGAAGATGCGCACGGTGCGCAGGAGGGCGCGCGCGGCCTCGAGGCCGCCGCGGATCACGAAGGTGAGCATCCCGCCGAAGCCGCTCATCTGGCGGGCGGCCAGCGCGTGCTGGGGGTGCGAGGGGAGGCCCGGGTAGGTCACCCGCTCGACCTGAGGGTGGCCCTCCAGGAAGCGCGCCACCCGCATGGCGTTCGCGGCGTGCCGCTCCATGCGGACGTGGAGGGTCTTGAGCCCGCGCAGGACGAGGAAGGAGTCCATGGGGGAGGGGACGCCGCCGACCGCGTTCTGGAGGAACTTGAGGCGAGCGAAGAGCTCCTCGTCGGAGGTGACGACCGCCCCGCCCACCACGTCGGAGTGGCCGTTCAGGTACTTGGTGGTGGAGTGGGCGACGAGGTCGATGCCCATCTCGAGCGGCCTCTGGAAGAAGGGGGTGGCGAAGGTGTTGTCGACGACGGTGCGGGCCCCCCGGGCGCGGGCCATCTCCGCCACCGCCGACAGGTCGACGATCTTGAGCATGGGGTTCGTGGGGCTCTCGATCCACACCAGCCGGGTGCGGGGGGTGAGCGCCTCCTCCACCCGCTTCGGGTCCGCCATGTCGACCGGGGTGAAGGAGAGCCCGAGGCGCCTGAACACCTTGTCGAAGAGGCGGAAGGTGCCGCCGTAGACGTCGTCGGAGTAGACGACGTGGTCGCCGTGGTCGAGGAGGTGGAGGATGGCGTCGGTGGCGGCGAGCCCGGAGGCGAAGGCGAGCCCGTGGCGCGCCCCCTCGAGCGCCGCCAGGCAGTCCTGGAGCGCGTGGCGCGTCGGGTTCTGGCTCCGGGAGTACTCGTAGCCCTGGTGCTCGCCCGGCGCCGACTGGGCGTAGGTGGAGGTGAGGTACACCGGCGTCATGAGCGCCCCGGTGGAGGGGTCGGGCGACTGGCCGGCGTGGATGGCGAGGGTCTCGGGGCGCAGCCCCGCGTCGGGCTTCATCTGGACCTCCGGGGCGTCGCGGCTCGCGTATCGGCCGGCTACTTGAGCCGCTCGGCCAGATACTCGATGAGGTCGATCTTGGTGAGCACGCCGCTCACCCGGTCGCCCTCCTTCACCAGCGCCACGTTGTCGTCGTTGAAGATGTCGCGCAGGCGGGCGATGGGGGTGTCCTGGGTCACCACGCCCTGGAGCGGCTGGATGAGCGGCTCGACCGTCTCCGAGAGGCGGTGCTTCCCCTCGATGAGGAAGTTGAGCAGGTCGTACTCGTGGATCATGCCGATGACCCGCCCCTCGTCGTCCAGGACCGGCATCTGCGAGATGTCGTGGTCGCGGAGCCGCTTCACCACCGCCTCCACCTTGTCGGCCCTGCGGGCGGTGATGACCTTGCCGCGGCGCTCCCCGAGCACGTCGCCCACGGTGGAGCCCGAGACGCTCTCGGCGCCCTCGAGCGCAAAGCCGTTGTCGCGCATCCACTCGTCGGAGAAGAACTTCGAGATGTAGGCCCGGCCGGTGTCCGGGAGCGGGACCACCACGACCTTCCCCTTGCCGAGCTCGCGGGCCACCTGCACGGCCACGTGGACGGCGGCGCCGGAGCTTCCCCCGGCGAAGATCCCCTCCTCGCGCGCCAGCCGGCGCGCCGCGGTGAAGGACTGCTGGTCGGTGACCTGGCGCACGTCGTCGAGGACCGAGAGGTCCATGGCGCCGCACATCATGTCCTCCCCGATGCCCTCCACCTTGTAGACCCGGGGCTCGGGGAGCTTCCCGGTCTTCCACATGGAGTAGTAGACCGATCCGATGGGGTCCACGCCGATGTTGCGGATGCGCGCGTCCTTCTCCTTGAAGAAGCGGCCGCAGCCGGACATGGTGCCGCCGGTCCCGAGCCCGGCCACGAATGCGTCGATGCGCCCGTTCGTCTCCTGCCAGATCTCGGGCGCGGTGGAGAGGTAGTGGGCCTCGACGTTGTCGGGGTTGTGGTACTGGTTCAGGTAGAAGCTGTTGGGCGTCTGCGCGGCGATGCGCTTCGCCACCGAGTAATAGCTCTCGGGCGAGTCGGCGGGCACGTTGGTGGGGGTCACCACCACCTGGGCCCCGAAGGCCTTCAAGGTGTCCTGCTTCTCCTTCGACATCTTGTCGGGCATGGTGAAGATGCAGCGGTAGCCCTTCACCGCGGCGGCGACGGCCACCCCCACCCCGGTGTTTCCGCTGGTGTTCTCGACGATGGTGCTGCCCTTTCGCAGCAGCCCCGCCTTCTCCGCCTTCTCGATGATGTGGAGGGCCATCCGGTCCTTGATGGAGCCGCCCGGGTTCAGGTACTCCAGTTTCACGAGGACGAGCGCGTCGTCCGGCCCCACGAGCTTGTTCAGCTTCACGAGCGGGGTGCGGCCGACGGCGGCGAGGATGTCTTGGTGCCAGGGCATGGGCGCGCTCCTGGGAGGCAGGGTTTGGCGCGGGACGGTGCCTTATAGGGTCCGCGCTGACGGAGTGTCAACGCGCCGACGCGGGTGCCCTGGAAGAGCACGGAGGCGGTGATGGACACGGAAGCGCGGGTGCGGGCGGCGGTGGCGGAGGCCACCGGGCGGGAGGCGGGCGGCCTCCCCGTGCGGAGGCTGGCGGGGCACGCCTCGCTGCGGAGCTACTGGCGAGTGGGGGCGCCCCCCGAGTCCCTCGTGGTGATGGTCCTCCCCGAGGGCGGGAGGCCGGAGGAAGCGACGAGCGGCGGGGCGCCGAGCGTGAATCCCTTCGTGGACGTGCAGCGCTACCTGGAGCGCATCGGGGTGCGCGTGCCCCGCATCCACGCCTTCCTGGAGCGGGAGGGGCTCATGGTGCTCGAGGACCTGGGCGACGAGATGCTCGAGACCCGGCTGCTCCGGGGCGCCGCCGCCGAGCCGCTCTACGCCCAGGCCGTCGACCAGCTCTCGCGGATGCGGGTGGCGGCGGAGCGCGCCCCGGACGCCTCCTGCGTCGCCTTCCAGCGCCGCTTCGAGCGCGACCTCTACCGCTGGGAGCTCGACCACTTCCGCGAGTGGCTCCTCGAGGCCTTTAAGGGGGCCACCCTCGGCGCCGCGGAGCGGTCGGTGGTGGACCGCCACTTCGACCGGGTGAGCGAGGCCCTGGCGGCGGAGCCGGTCGGGCTCACCCACCGCGACTACCAGTCGCGGAACCTGATGCTGCTGCCGGGAGGGGAGCAGGCGGTCATCGATTTCCAGGACGCGCTCCTCGGCCCGAGGCAGTACGACCTCGTGGCCCTGCTCCGCGACAGCTACGTGGAGCTGCCGGCGGAGCTCGTGGAGCGGATGCTCCGCCGCTACCTCGACGGCCTCGCCGCGCAGGGCGGCCCCCGCCTCGACGAGCGGAAGTTCCGGGAGACCTTCGACCTCCTCACCGTGCAGCGGAAGCTCAAGGACGCCGGTCGATTCGTCTACATCGACCGGGTGAAGGGGAACCCGGGCTTCCTGCCCTCCATCCCCGCCTCGCTCCGCTACGTGCGCGAGGCGCTCGAGAGGCGCCCCGACCTGGCCGAGCTGCGGGAGGTGCTCTCCCGCCACGTCCCCGAGCTCGGGTGAGGGAGCGGTCCCGCGAGCTCGCCGTCCGTCGCGCCCCGCTGCCCGCCCGCCTGTGACCCGATGGCGAAGCGGCGCAGTCGGTTGGCGAGGCGCCCGGGGAGCTGTCCCTGCTTCGCGGTGCGGCGAGGGGCGCCCCCGGTCTCTCGGTCCGACCCGTGTTGCCAGTGAAGTCGAGACTGCTAGCATGCCGGACCGGGCGGAGACCCGGGAAGGGCCCCGGCCCGCCGCCACCCATGCGAAAGCGCGCGGCCCTCGTCGCCCTGGCGGCTCTTGGCTGCTCGACGCCCTCGGCGAGCTCGGAAGGGCTGGGCGCGCCCGCTCGACCGGTGGCGCCAGCGAGAAAAGGCGAGCGCCCCGGGATCAGGCTCTACGCCTCGCCGGACGGCACCGGAGACGGGCTCTCCGCGGCGTCGCCCGGAAGCCTCGCCGCCGTCAAGCTGCTCGCTGCCGGCGCCCGAGACAACGTGACCGTCTACCTGGCCGGCGGAAGGTACCGGCTGGGGCGTGCGCTCTCTTTCACCGCGCGTGACTCGCCGCAGTCGGGATTCACCACCGTGTGGCGCCCCTTGCCTGGCGAGGCCCCGGTGCTCGAGGGAGGAATCGAGGTCGCCCGGTGGACGCTCGTCGACGTGGCAAGCGGGATCTACTCGGCCTCCGTCCCGCCAGGCACGAGCGCCCGACAGTTCTGGGTGAACGGACGTCGCGCCACCCGGGCGCGGTGGAGGGGCGACACGTCTGCCGTCCACGGCACCACGAGCGGGTCGCGATGGGAACTGAGGAAGAGGGACGCGGTCTTTCCCGCGATCGGGCGCCCATCCGATCTCGAGTTCGTCTTCCAGGGGGCGGATTCCTCGAGCGTTCCCTCGTGGACGCAGCCGCGCCTCGGGGTGGCGAGCCTGTCCGACGACGGCGAGACCGCCACGTTCACCATGAACGCAGCCTACGCATACGCCGCCAAGGTGCCCAACCTCGGCTGGGGCTCGCAGCCGCACCCGGTGCGGATCGAGAACGCTTACGAGTTCCTGGCCGGATCCGGTCCGGGGAGCTGGTATCTCAACCCCGCGACGAGCACGGTCTACTACATCCCGCGGCCAGGCGAGGATGTGGCGAGACTGGACGCATGGCTCGGCGGCGCCGAGACGCTCATCTCGGTCAACGGAGCGTCGCACGTCACCTTCCAGGGGATCACGGTGCAGCATGCGGGTTGGCTCACGCCGACCGCGCAGGGACATTTCTTCGAGGTACAGGCGAACCTGTACTGGAACCAGGGTGCCGACCCCGAACCGACGGCGGCTTCCCCCCTTCGCGGAGGCTCGCCGGCGCTGCGATTTCCACCCGCAGCCATCGAGGTGCGCGGCTCGGTGGACGTGCGGATCCGTAACTGCACCGTCCGGCACTGCGGTGGCCGCGGCGTCTACGTCGGCGCCGGGTCGAGCGGTTGCCGGGTGACGTCGAACGCAGTGTACGACGCGTCGTCGACCGGCATCGCCGTCGGCGACCTCAGCTACCCCGGCGACGCGCAGACGACCGCCTGCGAGGTCACCGAGAACACCGTGACCGGATGTGCTGCGGAGTTCCGAGGCGGGATCGGCATCCAGGTCGGCGTGGTCAGCGATTCCAGGGTCAATCACAATTCCGTCGCGAGGCAGCCGTACACGGGCATCTCGTTCGGCTGGGGATGGAGCGTCGCTCCGTCGCGAGCGGTGAACAACGAGATCGGCTGGAACCGCATCGAGGCGATGCGCCTGCTCGACGACGGCGGAGCCATATACACGCTGGGTTATCAGGATCCGTCAGGGTCGAGCAGCATTCACGACAACTACATCCACGGAAGGACCGCGGCCCGTGGCGCCGCGGGCGGGATCTACAACGACGCCGGATCCTGTCACTGGAGGATCGACAACAACGTCGTGGTTGCCTCCGAGGACTACACCTACATCACCACCTCCACCGGAGAAGCCGGCACCGAGGCCTTCGACAACACCGGCAGCGGCAACTGGTGCTATCCGGCCTACGTCGGCATGGGGCAGGAACAACTGGTGTCCTTCTCGGTTCTGCCATCGCCGGACGGCGCCGGCTGGCCGGCAGCCGCGCTGAGCGTTCGGGCTGCGGCCGGCGCCCCGCTCGTGGATGCGCTATGGGTCGAAGGCGACGGGCCGCCTTGACCTCCGAGCCTTCGACTCCGGGGGGCCGGGACGTCATCGGGCCCCACCCGGCGGCCGGGTCGCCGATGGCCGGGCCCTGTCGCGGTCGGGCCGCCCGCCCGACGAGTCATCCGCGAGGAGACCCAACCGGGCCGTCTTGCGGCCGCGCCCCGCGCGGATCCCAGTGACACCGAACACCAGGCGGCGCGGCGGGCAGGCCCCGTCGACGCGTCACCGGAGCCCACGACGCTTCGACTCGCAGGTCGCACTTGAAAGAACTCCACTGGCCCTTATGAAGCCCCGAAGTCGACCGGAAGGGAGGGCCACTGATGCTCGCGTGGACAGCCTGGAGGGCGCGCCTCGGCGCCGTTCTCGGGTTAGCCGCTCTGGTCGGGACGGGCCTCCCCGCAGCCGGTGTGCCGTCCGATGCAGGCGTCCTCAGGGGAACGCTGAAGAACGGCCTGCGGGTGGTGATCGTTCGCGACCCCATTGCACCCGTGGTGACCACGGAAGTGAGCTATCTCGTCGGCTCCAACGAGGCCCCGGCGGGTTTCCCGGGGCTGGCGCACGCCCAGGAGCACATGATGTTCCGCGGCTCGCCGGAGCTGTCGGCCGAAGAGCTCGCCAGCGTCATCGCGGCCATGGGCGGCCAGTTCAACGCCTACACCCAGCAGACGGTGACGCAGTACTTCCTGACCGTGCCGGCAGAGGACCTGGACGCGGCCCTGCGGGTGGAAGCCATCCGGATGAGCGGCGTCCTGGACTCGGAGGAGCTCTGGGCCGAGGAGCGGGCCGCCATCGAGCAGGAGGTGGTGCAGGACCTCTCCAGCCCGCAGTACGTCTTCTACACCAGGCTGCTGGCGGCCCTGTTCAAGGGGACGCCCTACGAGCACGACGCCCTCGGGACGAAAGCCTCCTTCGACAAGATCACCGCCGCGATGCTGAAGAGCTTCTACGACACCTGGTACGCGCCCAACAACGCCATCCTCGTCGTGGTCGGGGACGTCGATCCCGAGGCGGCCCTGGCGCTCGTGTCCGATCGCTTCGGCGCCATCCCTGGCAAGGCCGTCCCCGCCCGCCCGCGCGTCCAGCTCTCCCCGGTCGAGCCGGAGATGCTTCGCCTGAGGACGGACCTTCCCTATGGCCTGGCGGCGATGTCCTTCCGCATGCCGGGGACGGACAGCGCCGACTACGCGGCCGCACAGGTTCTGGGCGACGTCCTGAGCAGCCAGCGGGGTGGGCTCTACGGGCTGGTGCCGCGGGGGAAGGCTCTCTACGCGGGCTTCTCGACGGACTGGCTACCCGCGGGTGGGGTCGGCTCCGCCGTCGCCGCCTTCCCGCGCGGGGCCGACTCGGAGGGCCTGTTGCAGGAGATCGGGGAGATCCTTCGAGAGAGCCTGACGAAAGGCATCTCGCCGGACCTCGTGGCGGCGGCCAAGCGGAGAGAGCTCGCCGACTTTGAGTTCCAGCGAAACTCCGTGGCGGGTCTGGCGCAGATATGGTCCCAGGCGCTCGCGGTGGAGGGGCGCCGGTCGCCGGAGGACAGCGTAAGGGAGATCGAGAGGGTCACGGTGGACGACGTGAATCGCGTGGCCCGCCGGTACCTGGACCCCAAGCACGCGATCCTCGCCATCCTCACGCCCGAGTCCTCGGGCGGGCCCATCGCCGCGAAGGGCTTCGGCGGAGCCGAGGCCCTCGCGACCACGAGCCGGGGAAAGGGCGAGATGCCCGCATGGGCCGAGAAGGCGCTCGGGGAGCCACGCGTCCCGGCGTCCACGGTCCACCCCACCGTGCACAAGCTCGCCAACGGGCTCACGCTCATCGTGCAGCACGAATCCATCAGCAACACCGTGAGCGTGTACGGATCCGTGCGGAACGAGCCGGACCTGGAGACGCCGGACGGCAAGGATGGCGTCGACGACGTTCTCGGGCAGCTCTTCTCCTTCGGGACGACTTCGCTCGACCGCCTCGCCTTCCAGGAGGCGCTCGACGACCTCGGGGCCGAGGAATCCGCGGGCGTCGAGTTCTCGCTCCGTGTGCTCGCGGCCAACTTCGAACGAGGTCTCGACCTGCTGGCGGACAACCTCCTTCACCCGGCGCTGCCGCCGGCCGACTTCAAGGTCGTCCAGGGGCAAACGGCCCGGGCCGGGGCCGGTCTGCTCGAGAGTCCCGACTACCTGACCGAGCGCGCGCTCAGTGCCGCGCTCTTCCCCAGCGACGATCCCACCCAGCGGCAGGCGACGCCCTCCACCGTCTCCTCCCTCACCTACGAGGACGTGAAGGCCTACTACCGGAAGGTGCTAAGGCCCGATCTCACCACCATCGTGGTGATTGGAAACGTCGACGACGCTCGGGTCGAGGCGGCCGTCCGGAGCGCCTTCGGCAGCTGGAGGTCGGAGGGCCCGAAGCCGAGGACCGTGCTTCCGACGGTCCCGCTCAACCGGCCCTCCGTCGCCGTCCTGCCCGACCAGAGCCGGGTCCAGGACGACGTGACGCTGGCGGAGACGCTGGACCTGACCCGCTCCGATCCGGACTACTACGCCTTGGAGCTCGGGAACCACGTCCTCGGCGGTGCCTTCTACGCCTCCAGGCTCTACCGGGATCTGCGGGAGAAGGGGGGTCTCGTCTACTCGGTGGACTCGAGGTTCGACGTCGATCAGACGCGCGCCGTCTACAGCGTGCAATTCGGCTGCGACCCGCGCAACGTCTCGGAGGCCAGGGCCATCGTGGTGCGCAACCTCGAGGCCATGCAGCGAGAGCCCGTGACGGCCGCCGAGCTGCACAACGCCAGGGCGCTCGCGCTGAGGGAGATCCCTCTCGCCGAATCGAGCGTGCGGCGGATCGCTCTCGGTCTGCTCGACCGCGCCCAGCACGACCTGCCCCTCGACGAGCCGACCCTCGCCGCTCGGCGATACCTCACCATGGGCGCGGAGGAGATCAGGGCGGCGTTTGCGAGGAGGCTGCGTCCGCACGACATGGTCCAGGTGACCCAGGGACCTGCTCCGCGCTGAGAGGCGTGCTCCGCTCGGCCCTTCCGCTCGGAGGGCCGGCGCCCTGCGGAAGGGCTGGTCGCTCGTCGCACGGGAGCTGCGGGTCTCCCGCCAGCGGGGGGCGCGGCAGCTCCAGCGTGACGTCCACCGGAATGCCACGCCTCTCTCGAATGGCGGCGTCGAGCTTCATGGGGTCGACCCGCCCCAGCGCGGCACGGTCCAGGAGGAGGTCCTGCGCCAGGGCGAAGTAGTCGGCCTTCAGGTCGTCGTCGGCATGCACCTCGACGTACACGCGCTCACCTTCGAGCCCCACCTTCACGGGCGCCCGCTCCACCACCACCTCCGTCCCGATGGGCACGAGGCGGTACAGCCAGACGATGTCCTCGGGGTACATGCGAATGCAGCCGTGGCTCACCCGGCGTCCCACGCCCCAGGGCTTGTTGGTGCCGTGGATGAGGATCGATCGGGACGAGAGCCGCAGGGCGTGGGTGCCAAGGGGGTTCGCCGGACCGGCCGGGACGACCTCCGGCAGATCCGGCTCTTCCCTGCGGATCGAGGCCGGCACGTGCCATGCCGGCTTCGCCTCCTTCTCGACCACCCGGTAGATCCCGACGGGCGTGGAGGCGCCCTCGTCCCCGATCCCCACCGGCGCGGTCACCAGGGTTCGCGTGACGCCTCCGTGACCCAGGAACGAATAGTACAGCCGCATCTCGGAAAGGTTCACCACGATGGTGCCCGGAGCGGCGGTCCTCGGGACGATGAAGGCCGTCGGCACCTCGACCCGCGCGCCCGTTCCCGGGACGTACGGGTCGAGCTCCGGGTTCGCGGCCGCGATGGCGTTGAACCCGAGGTCATGGGCGCGGGCGATCTCGATGAGAGACTCGCCCTGGCGGACCTCATGGGTCTCCACCGCCCCGATCACCTCGGCATCGCCGGGATAGGCGCCGGGGAACGGGCCATACGCTGCCAAGCAGGCGATGGTTGCAGGGAGAACCAATCGAATCTCCGCGCCGGGACGGGCACCGGCTCCAGGCGCGAGCCGCCGTCGAAGAAGATCCTAACGCAGCCGCGGCCACGCTGTTACTTGTGAAGACGGAGCTCGAAGGCCTTTGCAGCCTTCTCCGCAGCGGTCTCGGCCCTCGACGCGGCTGCGCCCGCCTTGTCGGCGGCAGCCTCGGCACGCTGGGCCTGAGCCTTCGCGTCGGCTGCGTCCCTCTTCGCCGTTTGGATGTCGGCGGCCTGCGCGTTCACCTGATTCTCGAGGGCGCTGAGTCTCGACTCGACCTTGGTCAGCCGATCGGCCAGCGGGTCCACCTGCTGCTTCACTTCGGAGGTTGTGGCACATCCGCTCGCGATGAGTGCGAGCGAAACCGCGGCTGCTCCCAGCATCGTCTTCATGTGGCTGCCTTCCTTTCGGTGTCAGTTTCGCGCTCGCCTCCTCCGCCCTCCTCGGGGCCTCCATCGCGAGCCCCTCGGCCCACCTGCGGCCGTCGGCAGGTGACGGCGCTCGATTCCTGGCGAGCGCGGGAGCGGCACACGGCGGGCGGGCGCGCCGACGCGGCGCGCTCGCCGCGGGCCGAAGGCCCGGCGTCTGGTGCGGCTCGGGCCCCGCCCGAAGGGGTGGGTCGGGATCCGGACGCCGCGCATCAGGCGACCTCCTCCCTGCTCTCGACGGGCAGGATCTCGCTCGCGAGGCTCTGGACGACTCCGCGGGCGGCGGCGACGTCGGGGGCGCCAGCGCGACCGAGCGCCCGCCTCACGGCCTGCTCCACGGTCCCGGTCCGGATGGCGTTGATCCTCCGTCCGCGCGAGGTGAGAGTCAGGCAGAGGCGGCGCGCGTCGCTGCGGTCTCGCGCTCGACGGGCCAGCCCGAGCCGCTCCAGGCCATGCGCGAGCCGGGTGACGGTTGCCGGGTGGAGGCGAAGCAGGCGCGCGGCCTCGCCGGGCGAACACGCGGGCCAGAGACCGATCACCCGCGCCAGCATGCGCTGGGGGCCGGTGACCCCGTAGGTGCGGTGCATCCACTCGGATCGGGCGTTCAGGGAGTGCACCAGGGCCCAAAGGTCCAACGTGAACTCGAGGGCCATCGGCAGTCCGCCGCCGCGTCTGGGCGCATCTCTGCCGACCGCACGTCGTTGCATACGCAATGATCTACATTGCGCCACGCCCGCGCCGCAAGCACCGCGATGGGTATGTTCCGCTCGACCGGGGCGGCGCCCGCGGGGGTCATTGCATACGCAATGACAGGGTTTCCCGGCCCTTTCGGCAGAAGCGGGCCCCGAGGCGTCCGCCAGGTTCGCGGGGTGCCTCCTGCGCCCCGGTCGGGGAGCTCGGGGGAGCTCGACCCGGGACGGCGCTCGGTCCGCGGCCCAGGGCCGACGATCCCGGCGACCGCGCTCCACCTTGCGTCCGCGCCTCCCGCCCGGCACGCCTTCGCAATCCGTTCCGGCGACCAGGGGCGAGGAGCACCGAGCCACGGAGCGACCGCGATCCGGTGCCTGGCGAGACCGAAGACGAGCGAAGAGGCGCGGGACCTGGCGCGCGGAGGCCGGCTCAAGAGCCGCCGGCGCGCCCTTCCCTGGCTCCTGCCCTTGGCCCCCTGCCGTTCTCGAGTCGCGCCTGGTACGCCCGGAGCACGGCGCGGTGACTCAACCACCCGACGACCGAGGTGCCCCCTGCGTCGAGCACCGGGACTCCACTCAGGTCGTGCGGGATGAGGACCGCCAGCGCCTGGGCGAGCGTCTGGCCGGCGGTCACGGTCGGCATCTCCTGCGCCAGGTTGCCGACCGGAACTTCCTGCGCGTTGTCGCGCACGGCCTCCTCGACCTGTCGCTGGGTGAGGGCTCCGCGGTAGAGGCCGGCCGGGTCGACGACCGGCAGTGCCTCGCGACCCTCCTCGGTGAAGCGGCGAACGGCATCGCCGAGGGGCTGATCGGACCGAAGCGGGTGGGGAACCGCCTGCATGGCTTCGCCGACCGTGATGACCTCCATCGGGTTCTCCGTCTTGCTTCCGGCCAGGACCACCCCTCGGCGTCTGAGCTTGAGGGTGTAGATGGTGTCTTTGGTGAGGAGGTTGGCGATCGAGGTGGACAGGGCGATGGCGAGGAGAAGGGGCAAGATGATGCGGTATTCGCCGGTGAGCTCGAAGATGATGAGCGCCGACGTGATCGGGGCACGCGCCGCTGCCGCGAACACGGCCCCCATGCCGACGAGTCCGTAGGCGCCTGCCGGACCCGTGATCCCGGGGAGGAGGCGATGGGCGATCTGGCCGTAGGCCGTTCCGAGCATCGCCCCCATGAACAGGGAAGGAGCGAAGACGCCGCCCGAGCCGCCGATCCCGATGGTCAGGCTGGTGGCGACGATCTTTCCGCCGAGGAGCAGCAGCAGGAGCCAGGTGGCGTTGCCGCCGCGGATCGCGCCCTCGAGCGCCGGGTAGCCCACCCCGTACATCTGCGGCAACGCGAGCAAGAGAAGCCCGAGGGCGATTCCCCCCACCCCGGGCCGCAGCCAGTCGGGGCCACGCCAGAGGCGGTCCACGACGTCCTCGGTGGCGTAGAGGGCCCGGGAGAACGCGACGCCCGTCAGCGCCGCCACCAGGCCCAGTCCGGCGTAGAGGGAGTACTCCCAGACGGAAGCCACCTCGAAGGGAGGCAGGGATAGGAACGGGTGGGCCCCGAATGCGGCGCGGCCGACGACGTCGGCCACCACCGACGAGATCACGACGGCGCCGAAGGACTCCACCTCGAAGTCGCGGAGCAGGAGCTCCAGGGCGAACATGGCTCCAGCGATCGGCGCGTTGAATGTGGCCGAGATCCCTCCGGCGGCGCCGCACGCGACGAGCAGGCGAAGACGCGACTCGGGCAGCCTCAGGCCCTGGCCCAGGGTGGAGCCGATCGCGGAACCGATCTGCACGATGGGGCCCTCTCGGCCCACGGATCCTCCGGCGCCGATGCAAAGGGCGGAAGCGAGCGACTTGACGACGGCCACTCGAGGCCGAATGCGGCCCCCTTCCGCGGCGACCGCGAGCATGACCTCGGGAACGCCGTGGCCGCGCGCCTCCCGCGCTCCCCACTCGATGAGCGGACCGTAGAGCAGGCCGCCGACGACGGGCGCGAGGACGACGAACCAGATTCCCAGCCAGGGCAGGAACGGGTTCTGCACGCGTCCCGCCCCGCCGTAGTCCGGGTACCCGGTGAAGAGGACGGTGAACCACTGGATGAGGTAGCGGAAGAACACGGCACCGGCACCCGCGCCGGCTCCCACCGCCAAGGCGAGAGCGACGTGCCCGGCCTGGCTTCCGCGAGCCCAATCGTAGACGCGCCTCCCGAGGTTGCCGGGGAGGCGAAGATGCGTCGATGGGGTCGCTCGCCTGACCACCTGGCGTGGTGCTTAGCGAAAAGGGTCTGCTCCGCCACCGTTCGTTGGGTTGGAAGCGCGTGAGGTTCCCCGTCGGGGGCGGGGGAGCGCCGCCACGACGGGGGTGCACGGCGACGAGCGCCTCGCCGCATCGGGCGGCGCGACCCACCCCCGGCGTCGCCGTCACGACGTTCGCGGGGAAGGTCCGGCGGGCGGGGCCGCCTCTATCTCGAAGAGGAACGCACTGCCCCTTCCCCTTTCCGTCTCCACCCAGATCCGCCCCCCGTGCGCATCCACGATGCCCTTGGCGATGTAGAGCCCGAGTCCGGAACCGATCCGGCTTCCCTTCTCTCCTTTCCAGTACCGGTCGAAGAGGCAGGGGACGTGCTCGTTCGCGATCCCGGGGCCGTTGTCCCGCACCTCGAACGTCACCCGGTCGCTCGCCTGGTGAACTCGAACCTCGATCTCCCCTTCCGCGGGCGTGAACTTGAGCGCGTTCGAGATGAGGTTCGAAAGCACCTGGAGGAGCCGCTCGGCGTCCCCGAGTACCACGCGATCCGGTTGGTCCACCCATTGGCTCAGCCGGATGGACTTCTGCGCGGCCAGGCCACCGAACATGTCGAGCGCGCTCGCGAGAATCGGGGAAACGGCACAGCGCTCCCGGGTGACGGAGAACCGACCGGCCTCGATGCTGGCGGCGTCGAGGAGACTCTTGAGCAGGGACTCCATCCGCGCCGCGGATCTCTCGACGGCCTCGGCCACCTTGCGAGCCATCGGGTCATCCGACCTCCTTCGGATGGAAGTGGCCCCGACGAGCATGGCGCTCAGCGGGGTTCGGAGATCGTGAGCGACCACGCCGAGAAGTTCCTCTCGGGCCAGCACCGCCGCCTCCGCTCGTCGCTTGGCGTAGGCCTCGCTGACGTACAGCGCGTGGAGACGCCGGGCAGCCATCCACGCCAGGAGCAAGGATAAGGCCGTGCATGCCCCGCCGATCCCGAGGAGGATGCGCAGCTGCTTGGACGCGGAGGCGGCCGCGGAGGCGTGGCCCTCCGCCAGGCGCCTGTCCATCTCGCCGACCAGCTGCGTGAGGCGGCGACGCAGCTCTGCTCGCCGCGGCAGGAGTTGGGCCTCGATGGACCGAGCCATTGCGGCCTGGCCAGGCGCGGCGCTCGCCTCGTCGATGAGCCGGTGGAATGCCGCTCGATAGTCCGCGACCGACCACTCGACCAGACCCAGGTGCTCGGCCATGCCCGGCACGTCGCGTGCCCGGCCGAGCTGCGAGATGGCGTCCTCCAGCTCGGCCTCCGCCTTCTCGATGTTCTCGAGGGTCTGGAGGTCCCCCGTGAGCAGGTAGCCGCGACTGCCGGCGACCATGCGCTCCGCGTCGAGCTCGATGCGGGAGGCCAGGAGCTCGTTGTCGTAGTATCCGGCGAGAAGCCGCTCGCGCGCCTCGGTCGTCCGGCGATCGAGCACCAGGACGATGACCAGGGCTCCGACGGCGATCGCGATGACCGCCGCGAAGCCCGAAACCGCCTGAGTCTTGAAGTTCCCGAGCCGCGCCATGGCAAGGGGCTCCAGAGTCGCCGAGAGGCGGACGGCCCTTGGAACACACGCTCCCGCATCGCTATTCCATCGGCCGAGCGACCCTTCCGGCGGCTGGCGGCCGCGGCGCGTCCGGGGAGATCCGGCCGGGCGAGACTCGATCGCCGGGTCCTTCACCGGCGCGAACCCTATCCCGAGGCGGCCGCGCCCCGCGCGGACTCCGGACGGTGCGCGGGCGGCGGCCGGTGGGCCGTCACTGGGCGAGGGTATCGTCGCGGCGGTTCTTCCGCCAGCAGTCCTCCGTCTGCTCCGTGCAGACGGGGCGCTCCTTGCCGTAGCTCACCGTCTTGACGGCCTTGGCGCGGACGCCCAGGCCGACGAGGAACCTCTTCGCCGCCTCGGCCCGGCGCTGGCCGAGATGGATGTTGTACTCGGCGGTCCCTCGCTCGTCGCAATTCCCCTCGATGACGAGCTTGGCGTACCCGCGGTCCTTCACGCAGGTGGCGTTCCTCGTCAAGGCATCTCGGGATTCCGGCGTCAGGGTCGCCTCGTTGAACCCGAAGTACACCGGGATGAGCTTCCCCCCACCCGTTGGGCAGTCGACGGGAGTGCTCGCCACGCACTTTCCACCGTAGCAGGTCTTGCCGGCACCGCAGTCGGCGTCGGCGGAGCACTCGACCTTCGGGGCCGGGGCAGCGGCGACCACGCACTTGCCGGCCTCGCAGGCCTTGCCGGTGGCACAATCCTCGTTGCGCTCGCACTCAGGGCGCGGCACGCATCGCAGCGAGCGGCAGACGAACCCGGCCTTGCAGTCGTTGTCCTGGCCGCACTCCTGGCAATGCCCGTCGACGCACACCTTGCCGAAGCCCTCCTGGGCAGCGCAGTCCTCGCCGTTCTTGCATTCGCCATTCTTGGGCTTGGCGGGACACCCGGAAAGAACAGCGAAGGCCAGGATAGAGGCAAGCACTCCGAGAGTTCGATGCATGAGGTTCTCCGGCGACGATGAACGGTGACGGGCTATGGTATGTGCAGGTGCAACGAGGACACTGTAAGCGACACGCGGAATACGCGCAAGATCTCGGGCTGGCGATCTCGGGCAAGCGAGCCGAGCCGCCGAACGGTCGCAGCCCCGCCAACGCAGCCTAGCGACGGTGGCGTCCGCGGCGACGCGAGCGCCCCGCTCCGGCGGGCTTCCGGGGTGGAGTCCCCGACCCGCGACGCGCTCGGCCGGCCTCTCGCCGAATCGGACCCGACTCCGCCAGCGACTCGGTGAGGCGGAAGATGAACTTGCGCGCCAAGGCCGCTTCGCCGGGAGTCGCGGTCGCGAGCGCTTCCCGCACTGCGGCTTCCACGGTGCCTCTTTGCCGCCGGTTCAGGAGCTCTCCTCCCGGGGTGAGGAACAGGCGCCTTTGCCGGCCATCGCTGCGATCCGGCTCCGCTCTCAGGAGCCTCGATCGCTCCAGGCCGGCCGCAAGCCGGCTGACCGTTCCCGGATTCAGGCTCAGCCTGCGCGCCGCGGCACCGGGAGTGCATCCTGGAGCCGCTCCGATGACGCGAAGAAGCAGACGCCGGGGTCCGGTGACGCCAAGGTGGCGCTGCATCCACTTCGAGCGTGCCTCGAGCGCGTGAGCCAGTGCCCAGAGCGCCTGCAGGATCTCGAGCACGTCCGGGGAGGCTTGCGAGCCCTTCATCCATCCACCTGGTTGCTGCCCGACCGTACGGGGATCCGCGAGTGGCTCCATCGCCCCTCGGATCACGGTCCACCCGAGGGATCAGCTTCACGACTGTAGGATGCAGAGGGCGCGCGCCGCCACTGGATTCGCCCCGGACCTCGAGCGATCCCCGGATGGACGGAAGAGGGGCCAGCAGGGAAGGCGCCGTGCAAGGCGCCTCGCCCGGGAGGGCCCTCGAGAACGCCTGCCCCGACCGCCGAGGGCACCCCTCGGCATGCGCGAGCCCCACTCGGGACGAGCCGGCGCCAGGGATGCGATGGGGACACCGAGGGTTGAGCGGCGGGCCACATCGGTGACATCACCTGCCCCCCGGTCCCGACTGGTCGACGACTAGAGCCTCAACCGTGGCAGTCCTACCCAGTTCGTTCTCGGCGTCCCAGATTTCCACGCTGCCCGGGCCCACGCGAGTGATTGCATGTGCATCAAGTTCCTGATCTCATTGCTGACGCTGGAGGCTAGGGCCTGGCACGCATGTTGCTGTCACCTCGGGCGTTTCGCCCAAACCACGTCCCAGGAGAAAGACCCCAATGAAGAAGATCCTCAGCGTGCTCGTCGCGGTTGCCTTCGCGGTCCCCGTTCTTGCCCAGGCCCCTGCCACCGCTCCGGCCGCGCCGGCTGCCAAGGCTGCTCCCGCTGCCCCTGCGAAGGATGCCTCCGCGGCTCCCGCGAAGGAGAGCAAGAAGAAGTCGAAGAAGAAGGCGGCTGCCAAGCCGGCCGATGCCGCTGCTCCGGCGGCGAAGTAACGCGCCCCGCTCTCGAGTGGCCTCAGGGCCGGCTGCGATCCTGCAGCCGGCCTTCTTCTATTTTCGCTGACGAGGCCGCTCCCGATGGACCGCACCTCTCCCGACGGTCCGGGGCGAGGACGCCGCCTGCCTCCTCGGAAACCTGCTCCTCGGGCAGCTTCCGGCCTGCGCGCGAGGAGGGTAGAGCGCTTCGAAGGCGCCCGCTGTTGGGAGTGCGCGCGCCTAGGTCTGCGTGTCGCGCCTCGTCTCCGGGGGGATGGGCGCGCCCCGGCCGCCCCGAACGGCTCGGTCTTGCGTCCCCCCTGGCGGCGTCGGCGCCTGGCCGTTCGAGGCAGGTGGGCAGGAAGGGCATTCGACTGGCGCCGGAGGCGCAGCGGCGATGCGCCGGCAACCGGAATCGCCGCGACCCGCGACCAAAGAGAAGGCGGGCGAGGCGCACACGCCCCGCCCGCCTGGGAAGCCAGAAACTCCCGCGCTACTCGGCGCCGACGCCGAGGTAGGTGCGGAGCTTCTCGTCCTCGAACTTCTCCTGCGCCGCCTTGTCGGGCGTCATGAGCGAGACGAGCCATCCGGCCAGGAACGCCGCGGTCATCGAGATGATGCAGGGGTTCTTCAGCCCGATGAGGGCGGTCTTGTTGTGGAAGACATCCACCCAGACCGTGGGCGAGACGATGATCATGCCGGCGGAGAGCACGACGCCGACGAGGATGGAGGCCACCGCGCCGCCCGTGGTGAAGCCCTTCCAGGTGATGGAAAGGAGCAACGCCGGGAAGTTCGCGGATGCGGCGATGGAGAAGGCGAGGCCCACCATGAACGCAACGTTCTGACCCTTGAAGAGGATTCCGAGGAGCACGGCGACGATGCCGAACACGAAGGTGGCGATCTTCGCGGCGCGGACCTCCTCCTGCTCGGTGGCCTTGCCCCCCTTGATGACGTGCACGTAGATGTCGTGCGAGTAGGCCGAGGCTCCGGCGAGGGTCAGGCCGGCGACCACCGCCAGGATGGTGGCGAAGGCCACCGCGGCGATGAACCCGAGGAACGCCTCGCCGCCGAGGAACTCGGCGAGCAGCGGCGAGGCCATGTTGCCGCCCTTGTCGATCTGGGAGATGAGGGCGCGGGACACCAGCACCGAGGACGCGAAGCCCACGATCGGGATGATGATGTAGAAGTAGCCGATGAGGCCGGTGGCATAGAGCACCGACTTCCGGGCCGCCTTGGCGTCCGGCACCGTGTAGAACCGCATGAGGATGTGCGGAAGGCCGAGGAGGCCGAACATCAGGGCCAAGCCGAGCGACACCGCCTCGACGGGATCCTTGATGAGGCCGCCGGGCTGGAGCGCCGCCTGCCCGTAGGAGGTGGACACCTTGGCGTAGAGCTCGGCCGGGCTGAAGTTGAACTGCGCGAGGGCCAGCACGGTGAGGAGCGTCACGCCGATGAGGAGGAGGCCAGCCTTGATGATCTGTACCCAGGTGGTGGCGAGCATGCCGCCGAAGAGCACGTAGGCGAGCATCACGGCGCCGACGATGATCTCGGCGAGCTCGTAGGGAATGCCGAACATGAGCTTGACGAGCGACCCCGAGCCGACCATCTGGGCGATGGTGTAGAAGAGCACGGTGGTGATGCCCCCGATGGCGGCGGCGATGCGCACCGGGCGCTGCTGGAGGCGGAAGGCGACGACGTCGGCGAACGTGTACTTGCCGAGGTTGCGCAGCGGTTCGGCGATGAGGAACATGAGCGCCGGCCAGCCGACCAGCCACCCGGTGGCGTAGATCATGCCGTCATAGCCGCGGAGCGCGACCATGCCGGAGATGCCGAGGAAGGAGGCGGCCGACATGTAGTCGCCCGCGAGTGCGAGGCCGTTCTGGAGCGCGGACACGCTGCGACCGGCGGCATAGAACTCGCTCGAGGTCTTGGTCCTCTTCGCGGCCCAGTAGGTGATGATGAGGGTCACGACCACGATGAGGAAGAAGAAGAGGATGGAGGTGACGTTGGTCTGGCCGATCTTGGTTGTCGGGGTCGGGGCCTGGCCAAGCACGAGGGAAGAAAGGAGGGCAGGGGCGGCGGGAAGGTTCATGGTCGGTTGTCTCCGTGCGGGGCGGGGCGCGTCAGTGCTTGAGCTCCGACTTCAGCCGCTGGACCTCGGGGTCGTAGGACTGGTTCGCCCACACCACGTAGGCCGCGGTGAGAACGAAGGCGATGACGATGACCGCCACCCCCACCGGGATGCCGAGCGTGGTGTACTCGCCGATCTTCTGGGCCAGCGTCTGCGGGCTCGCGCCGATGAGCACCACGTAGCCGTAGTAGGTGATGAACAGAAGGACGATCCCCACGAAGCTGACCAGCGCGCGCCGTCCGACGAGGTGCTTGAACGAGGGGGATTCCAGGACCTGGTGTGCTGACTGGGTGCCCTTCGTCGGGCTACTTCCTCCTGCGGGTGCTGCGTGCGCCATTCCATACCTCCGAAGTTGGTGGTGGTGGTGCCGCGACCGTCACCTGCCAGAACCGCCCCGCGGGAAACCTTCGACTTCAGGGCTTCCGTTGGGCGGGGATCCTGGTGGGATGGCTCCCACATGAGCTTCTCTGGCGGGCACGGCCGCACACTATACGCTGGCGTTCTTTGCGATTCCAAGCCCCGCCCATGTATGTCGTTGATATTATTTAGAATATATCGTCGGCTCCGCAACCGGCTGCCGTCCCAGAGCGCAATTTCAGCGGCGCGTCGGGTCGATCGCCGCTATGGGAAATGGGGCTGCGTGGAGCCCACGCAGCGCTCGCGCGGCCCGCGCAAAAGCGCGGCGCATGAATTGCGACTGTTCGCGCCCCGGCGCCGCTAGGATCTGTGTGCCCGTAGTTGCCGAACCGTGGCAGCGCGGATCGCCCGTCTCAGGACGAGGAACAGCTCTGCAGCCGCTATGGCGTCGGTGAGCGCGTCGTGCGCCTGGTAATCGGGTAGCCCGTGCTCCCTCCGGGCCGCGCTCAGGTTCAGGTTGGGGAGGTCGTCCGGTGCATCCGGGTTGCGCAGGCGCGATCGAGACGCAAGCCGGACGAGGAGGTCGACGGTGTCCACCACCCGCGGAGACGGCCACGCGAGGCGGAGGCTCCGGAAGGCCCTCCTCAGGAAGGCCAGGTCGACCGAGGCGTGATGGACGAGGAGCAGCCCCTCGCGGAGCCTCCGATCCACCTCCGGCATCACCTCGGAGAGGCGAGGGGCCTCGCGAACCTCCCCCCACACGAGCTGGTGGTAGCGGACCGATTCCGGGTCGAGCCCCTCGCCCGTCTCGGGGCGGACGAGCGTGCGGTAGGCCTCCCCGAGCCGGATGGTGCCTGCTCGGACGGGAACCATGCCCACCGCCAGGATGGGGTGCCTCTTCGCCTCGAGCCCACCCGTCTCCAGGTCGAGCGCCCAGTAGACGGCCGATTCCCAGGGGGGCGAGGAGAAGAGCAAAGGGGAGCTCCTAGACGTCGGTCTGGTAGTGGAAGCCGGCCTTGCCCTGCCACCGCCGGATGGCCCCGAAGGACTCCTTCAGGTGGGTGCGCTCGACCGCGCTGAGCGTGGAGAGCGCCACCTTGTTCGTCGGGGCCTTGCCCTCGGCGATCATGCGCAGCTGCACCCGAAGCCGGAGGCCGAGGAGAAAGCGGTAGGCCTGGGTGACCGCGATGAAGGCCTCCTCGCTCACGAGCCCGGCGGCGAGCGCGGCGTCGAGGCGCTCGAGGGTGGCGCGGGCGCTGCTCCCGGCCTCGATCCCGTAGCAGCGGGCCAGGAAGACGATGGGGTTGATGCCCTGCCACTTCAGGTCGACCTCGGGCTCCGCCCGCAGCCGGAGCACCGGGACCGCCGGGGGCCCGAATGCCATGGCGTCGCGGGCGAGGAAGCGGATGAACTGCGGGCTGCGGGCCGCCCGGGCCATGGCGGCCTCGAGGGGCCCGAGGTCGAGGCGCCCCCCCACGCGGCGGAAGTCGAAGAACAGGGCGGCGTCGTGCGGGCGCGGCTCGTCGACGCACCGGTGGAAGCGCGCCGTCCACTCGGAGAGGGTCCCCTGCCACCTCCCCGCCATGTGGCCGCCGTGGCAGGGCGGGAAGCCCGCCGCCTCCAGGTCGGAGGTGACGCGCCGGGCGAGAGCGTCGAACCAGGGTCGGGCGCCCTCCCCCGCGTCGGCGAACACGAGGCCGTTGTCCTGGTCGGTGACGAGCGTCTGCTCGGTCCGGCCCTCCGACCCGAACACCATCCAGCCGTAGGGGGCGGGCGGCGGCCCCAGGTCCTCCTCGCACCAGTGCAGGATGCGGTGCACGAGGGCGTCGTTGAGGCGCGCCACGAACCCGGCGATGACCGTGGCCTCTAGTCCCCCGGACAGGAGCGACGAGGTCATCTCCGCCACCTGGTTCGCGTACCCCGGGAGCTCGGCGCGCGAGCCGAGCCGCTCCACGCCCCGCAGGATGGCGACCGGCCCCTGGGCGGTGCTCTTGAGGAGATCGGTGATGGAGAGCACGCCCACGATCGAGCCCTCGCGGGTGACCGGCAGGTGGTGCACCCCGACGTCGAGGAGGGTCATCCAGGCGCGGTAGATGGGGGTGGAGGCGGGCACGGTGGTGAGCGGGGAGGTCCACACCCGCGCGACCGGGGTGTCCGGCCCGAGCGACTCGGCGAGCACGCGGTTTCGGAAGTCGCGGTCGGTGACGATGGCCGGAGGGTCGGACCGGACGAGAACCGAGGAGATGCGCCTCTCCCGCATGAGCCGGGCCGCCTCCCCCACGGTGGCGGTCTCCTCCACCCACGCCGCCGGCCGCTGCAGGAGCCGCTCGACCGGGAAGGAGAGGTCGGAGTGGAAGGTGGCGACCGGAGAGCGCTCGAGCGTGTTCCTCAGCCTCTCGCCCAGCTCGGCCGCGAAATGGCCGGCGAAATGGGCGTCGGCGAGGAGCTTCTGGAACCCCGCGTCGGCGAGCTGGTAGGCGAGCAGGTCCTCCTCCACGAGCACGTCCAGGCTGGCGCGCCGGGTGAGGAGCGAGGTGTAGCCGAAGGTCTCCCCCTCCTCGAGGACCTGCACCGTCTGGCCGTCGCGCTCGAGCCGCACCACCCCCTTGCGGATGACGTAGAGGAACCGGAGGGGGGTACCCCCCACCCGGACCAGGCGGGTGCCGGCCGGGTAGTACCCCACCTCGAGCGCCCGGGCGGCCTCGTCGAAGAGCGGCTGCGGCAGGGCGTCGAAGGGCGGGATCGATCGGACGTAGGAGATGGGGTCGATGGAGGCCATCGGTTCCCGAAAAGCTTACGCCAGGCCGCGCGGGCCGGCTGCGCCCCGGGTGGCATGCACCGGCGGCGAACGGGCGGCGAGGCCCGTCGCCCTCCGCTCACGCGGCCTCTGCCCGGGGAGGCCCCGGGGCGACGGCCCGGAGCGGCACGAGGAGCACGAGCAGGAGGGCCACGAGCTCGAACAGGGAGGCGAAGGCGTAGAGGGGGCCGGCCCCGCGCAGGCGGTCGTAGCCGAGCCCCGAGAGCTGGTAGCCGACCGCGTTTCCCAACCCGAAGACCACGGCCGCGAAGAGCGCCTGTCCGGTGGCGCGCAGGCGCGAGGGCACGGCCCGGGAGAGCGCGCTCACCACCGCCCCCCAGAAGAGCCCGAAGGTGAACGCGTGCAGGGTCTGCAGGAGGACCACCTCCCAGGCGGCGGTGGCCCGGGAGAGGAGGAACCACCGCAGCGCGCTCGTTCCGAAGGACAGGGCGAGGACGGCGCGGAGGGGGAGGCGCGCCTCGAGCCGGGGATAGGCGAGGAGAGCCAGCACCTCCGCTCCCACGCCCACCGACATCCCGAGGCCGGTCACCCCGGCCGACATCCCGAGCTCGCGGACCCGCACCCCGAACATCATGTGGTAGGGGGCGCAGGCCGCCCAGTGCACCGCCGACACCGCGACGAGGAGGAGGAGGGGCCGGTCGGCGAGGAGGGCGACCATCTCGCCGAACCGGGGGCGCTCCCGCGCGGGCGGCGGGGAGGGGAGGTCGCGGGCCAGGAGGGCGTAGGCTGCGACGCAGGCGAGGACCGCCGCCGGGACGAGCGGGTCTCCGCCCCGGTCGCCGCGGGCGGTGAGCAGGAGCCCCACGCCCTGGGCGAGCGCGATGTACCCGAGCGATCCGAAGAGCCGGATGCCGGCGTAGGAGGGTCCGGGGCGCGCGCCGGTCCACTCCACCGTCACCGAGTCGACGAGGGGAACCACGGCGCGGTCGGCGAGGCCGTGCGCGAAGAGGACGAGCCCGACGGCGAGCGGTGCACGCGCGAAGGGGAGAAAGATCATGGCGGCGAGCGCCCAGGCGGTTGCGAGCCGGAGCGCTCGCGCCGGGGCGCCGAGCCGGTCGGCGGCGGTGGCCCAGCCGACCGCCACCGGCACCGCGAGCAGCGGCCCGACCATCTGTACCGTCCCGATAGCCTCCCCGCTGAAGCCCAGGCCGCGCAGGTAGGGGGCGAAGTAGGGGAGGTAGGCGCCGACGCTACCGTAGTAGGCGAAGTAGAAGAGCCGCAGGCGCGTGGCGGGGGACATCGGCTATGCTGCGCTTTACCATGGGAACCGATCGCGACGAGGTCCGCGAACGCGTCCGGCGCGCGCTCCTCCGCCGGGGTCCGCTCCCGGAGACACTGCTCGAGGTGTCGAGGGCGCTCCAGGCCCTGCCGCGCCACACCGGCGTCTACTTCTACCGGCTCGAGGGCGAGGAGCTCCGGCTCGTCGCCCACTCCGGTCGCGACACCGAGCACGTGCGCATCCCCATCGGCGAGGGCATCTGCGGGCTCTCGGCCCGGACCGGCGAGACGGTGGTGGTGGACGACGTGGCGAAGGACCCGCGCTACCTCGCCTGCAACCTGGAGACGCGCTCCGAGGTGGTGGTGCCCGTCTGCCGCGGGGGGCGCTACCTCGCTCAGATCGACGTCGACAGCGACCACCCGGCCGCCTTCGGTCCGGACGACCGGGCGTTCCTCGAGGAGGTCGCGGCGCTCGTCGAGCCCGCCTTCCCGTGAGCTGCCCCCCCGCGCCTCCCGTGGCCGTCCCGGTGGGCATGGTGCTCGCCGCCGGCCTGGGGACGAGGCTCCGGCCCCTCACCGGGCTCCTTCCCAAGCCGGCGGTCCCGGTGGCGGGGCTCCCGCTCGTGCAATACACCTTCGCGCGCCTGGCGCGGGGGGGCGTTCGCCGCGCCGCGGTGAACACCCACCACCTCCCTCGAGAGATGGAGGGCGCCGCCCGCGGCGCCGCCCGGGCGACCGGAATCGAGGTCTCGGTGTCGGAGGAGCCGGTCATCGCCGGCACCGGGGGAGCGCTGCGGGAGGCGCGCGGGCTCCTCGCCGGGGCGGAGCTGGTGGTCCTCTGGAACGGGGACGTGCTCTTCGACCTCGACCTGGCGCCCCTCCTCGACGCCCACCGGCGCGGGGGAGCGGCGGCCACGATGGTGCTCGCCCCCATGCCGGAGGGGTCCGGGTACGCGGCGGTCGAGGTGGACCCGGGCATGGCGGTCCGCCGCATCGCCGGGCGGGGTCCGGGAGGGGAGGAGCTCACGCCCCTCCACTTCACCGGCGTCCACCTCCTCTCCCCCGAGATCCTGGACCGGGTCCCCGAAGAGCCCTTCGAGTGCGACATCAACCGCCACGTCTACCCGCCGCTCCTCGCCTCCGGGCGGGTGCGGGGCCTCGTCGCCCCGGGCTACTGGAACGACCTCGGAACGCCGGCCCGGTACCTGGCCGCGAACCTCGACCTCCTCTCCGGCAGGGCGGGCGCGGCGCTCCCGGCCGCCGATCCTCGCTCCGGGCTCGAGGAGCGGGAGCCGGGCGTCTTCCTCGCCGGGGGCGCCCGGGTGGAAGCGGGGTCGGTGCTGCTCGCTCCCGTCCTTGTCGGCGAAGGGACGCGCGTGTGCGCGGGCGCGGCGGTGGGGCCCTGCGCGGTGCTCGGCTCCCGCTGCCTCGTCGAGCGGGGAGCGGAGGTGGCCCGGGCGGTGGTGTGGGACGGCACTGCGGTGCGCGCCGGGGAGCGCCTCGTCGACGCGGTGGCGGCTCGCGACCTGCGCGTTCCCGCGTGAGAGCGGGATCCGCGCGGCCCCTCAGGACTCGAGCACCTGGACGAGGAGCGAGGTGATGTTGTCGGCGCCCCCGGCGTCGTTGGCGGCGTCGACGAGCGTCTGGTTCGCCCGCCGCAGGTCGCCGCGGCTGGCGCGCAGGATCTCGGCGATGCGGGAGTCGCTCACCATCCCGGAGAGCCCGTCGCAGCACAGGAGCAGGAGGTCGCCCTCGCGCGCCTCCTCCTTCACCACGTCCACCTCCACCGCCTCGCGCATTCCGAGGGCGCGCACGATGACGTTCTTGTGGGGGAAGGCCTCGATCTCCGCGGCGCTCGGCTTGGTGTGGCGGATGTAGTCGGCGAGCAGGGAGTGGTCCTCGGTCACCTGGCGGAGCTCGCCCTGGCGGAAGAGGTAGGCACGGCTGTCGCCGACGTTGCCGAAGAGGGCCTGCCCGCCGCGCGTCACGTGGGCACAGACGAGCGTCGTCCCCATGCCCGCCAGGCGGTGGTCAGAGCGGGCCCGCTCGTGGATTCGCAGGTTGGCGAGCCGCATGGCCACCACCAGGCGGTTCTCGTCGTAGGAGCGCTCCCGGTCCTCCTTGAAGGGCCAGGTGGCCTCCTCGTCGCGCCCGGTGAGGCGGAAGAACTCGGCCATCTCCTCCACCGCGATGCGGCTCGCCACCTCGCCGCAGGCGTGGCCTCCCATGCCGTCGGCGACGCAGAAGAGGTGCTCCTCCTGCAGCACCAGGAAGGCGTCCTCGTTGTGGGTGCGTTTGCGGCCGACGTCGGTGGCGCCGATGGCGGCGAGGCGCATGGACGGGGTCGAGGTTAGCGCGCGCCTTCGCGGGCGGTCAATCCGGCGACCGGGAGTCGGTGCGGTGGCGCGGAGGTGGGATCGACGACCACCTCGACGAGCGGCCCGGTGCGCACCCGTAGCGAGGAGCCGGCCTGGTAGAGGTCCCCGTCCAGGGTGTAGCGCAGGGGCTCGACGGGCTCGACGGCGAGGTCGCGAGCCACCGCGTCGACCGCCACCTGGCGCCGCCAGGGGCGGCCGCGCCACAGGGACGGGAGGGCGAGCACCAGCCGCAGCGGCGAGGCGGTGACCCCCACCGCGTGGAAGAAGCCGGGCTGCTCGTCGCAGCGGGAGAAGGGACGGGATCCGAGCCCGAGACCGGGTACCGCCCCGGCCAGCACCGAGAGCCACTCCCCCGCCGGCCACTCGTCCCCGTCGGCGACCACCCGGAGCGGCTCGCGCCGGGCGATCTCCCGCGCCAGGCGCCCGCCGGAGAGGGCCGAGGCGAGGAGCCGCAGGAGGACCCAGGCGGCCCGGGCCGGGCCGTGGCGCTCCCCCTCGTACCAGAGGTCGAGGAACCGCACCGCCGCCCCGGTGGCGAAGAGGAAGCCGAGCCGGGGCCCCCCCCCGTCCGCTTCCACCGACAGCAGATCCCGCTCCACCGAGGGGAGCGGTCCCCCGGCCCGGAGCGACGCCAGCACCCGCTCCAGGACGCGCTGCGGCGACCCGCGGTGGCCGTGGGCCCGGGCGACGTTGTTCATGGAGCCGCCCGGGAGCGGCAGGAGCATCGGCCAGGGGGGAGGACCGAAGTCCCGGGGCAGGGCGGTGACCACCTGTGCGAGCGTCCCGTCGCCGCCGTTCACCGCGAGGACCTCCACCCCCGCGCGCCGGAACCCGGCGAGCGCCTCCGCCACCGCCTCCTCGGTGGCGGCGTCGACGAGCGCGCCGTCCGCGCCCAGGAGCCGGCGGAGGAGCCGCGGGGTCTCCGGTCGGCGGCGGTTGCGCCGGGCGAGAGGGTTGTTCACGATGCCGATGCGCGCCATGCCTTCCCTCGCCCCGCTCTCGCCGCCGCTCCAGGTGGTGCTCGTCTCCCCGCAGATCCCGCCCAACACCGGCAACGTCGCCCGGACCTGCGCCGTCACCGGCAGCCGGCTGCACCTCGTCGGCCCGCTCGGCTTCTCCCTTTCCGACAAGGCGCTGCGCCGCGCCGGTCTCGACTACTGGGCCGAGCTCTCCCCCGAACTCTACCGCGACTGGGCAGACTTCGAGGCCCGGGCGCTGCGGGGGCGGTGGGAGCGGCTCCACCTCTTCACCGCCAGAGCCGGGCGCACCCTCTTCGAGGCCCGCTTCGCGCCCGGTGACTTCCTGGTCTTCGGGCAGGAGCAGCTGGGTCTGCCCCCGGCGCTGCTCGCAGCCCATCCGGGGCGGGCGGTGGCCATCCCCATGTTGGAGGGGAAGCGGAGCCTGAACCTGGCGGTGGCGGCCGGGGTGGCCGTGTACGCGGCGATCCGGTTTGCCGCGGAGTAAGATGAAGGTGATGTCATTCCTCGAGGCGCCCGGCGACCTTTCCCGAACGCCGCTCGCGGCCATCCTCATCGAGATCTGGAACCTGCGGCTCTCCGGCTCACTCACGGTGGAGCAGGGCGGCGGCGCCTCGCGGCTCTTCTTCCGCGAGGGGGTGCCGGCGGGGGCGCAGGTCTTCGTGGGGTTCCGGCCCCTCGGCCACTTCCTCCTCGCCAAGGGGCTCATCGACATGGAGGCTCTGGAGCGCTGCCTCGCGGAAATGGCGCGGGCGCGGCGGCCGCAGGGCGAGATCCTGGTCGAGCTCGGGGTCATCGACCGCCCCACCCTCGACGCGGCCCTCTCCGAGCAGCAGGAAGGCTACATCTCCCTCATCGCCGGCCTCCAGGAGGGCGGCTACCACTTCGACGCGCAGGTGCCGGTCCCCCCCTGGACCGATCCCATCCGCATCCGTCCGCTGCGCGCCATCGTGGACGCGCTCTCGACCCCGCAGGCCGGTCCGCTCGCCGCCGCGGCCCTCGCCCAGGCGGGCGAGGCGATCTCGCTCGGAGCCGCCTACCCCGACCAGGCCCAGGCCTTCGGCTGGACGCTGGCGGAGGAGGCGCTTGTCGCCGGCCTGCCGGGCTCCGTCGAGCCGCTCGTCTCGGCGAGCGGGCTCGCGCCCGAGAGGGCGCGCGCCGCGCTCGCCGCCCTCCTCCTCCTGGGCCTCGCCGAGGGATCGGGCGGGCCCCGGGCGGCATCGCGGGAGGAGCCCGTGGGAGTGGTGGACCTGGCGGACATCGCGCTCGCTCCGGCGAGGCCCGCCGCTCCGGCCGCTCCGGCGGCGCCCTCGCCCCCGGGAAAGCGGAGCGACCCGGAGGAGGCGCGGGCGCGCCGCCAGCGGCTCCTCTCGCGCGCGATGCAGAACATGGGGCTGCGCCCCATGCCCGCCCCGGCCCCGGCGCGGCCGGAGGCGATGAAGGAGGCCGCGGGGGCCCGCCCCGAGCAAAGCCAGGCGGAGCGCGCCATGCGCCGCGCCCTCGAGTTCGTCCTGCCTCGCATCCGGGAGAAGGACTTCTTCGCGCGCCTCGGGCTGCCCAAGACCGCCGGCCCGGAGGACGTGAAGGGCGCCTATCACCAGCTCGTGAAGCAGTTCCACCCCGACAAGTACACGCTTCCCGGGCTCGCTGACCTCCAGCCCGCGCTCAAGGACCTGCTCTCCGCGCTCAACGAGGCCTACGCCACCCTGTCCGACAAGGCGAGGCGGCAGGAGTACCTCTCGCGGGCGGGGGCCCCCTCCTCCAAGGAGCTGGCGGAGGCAGCGCGCATGGACTTCGAGAAGGGGGAGGCCTGCCACCGCACCCGCGACTACGCCCGGGCGCGCCAGTTCTTCGAGGCCGCCATCAACGCCCATCCGCTCGCCGAGTACCGGGCCGCGCTCGCCGCCACCCTCCTCGCCGATCCCAAGGGCACGGACCGCGGCCGGGTGAAGGAGCTCCTCGCCGAGGCCACCAAGGACGAGAGCTGCGACCGGGCCTTCAGCCTCGCCGGGGTGCTGGCCCGCCAGGAGGGCGACAAGGCCAGGGCGGAGAAGATGTTCCGGGCGGCCCTCAAGGCGAACCCCAAGAACGCCGACGCGCTGCGGGAGCTGCGGCTCATCGAGGGCGTGCGGCGGGGCGCGGCCGAGGAGCGGGCGGGCTCGAAGAAGTGACCCGGCGCTCCACCGCCGGTGGTCCGCCTTCTTGACGCGCCCGCCGGGTGACGCCACGATCCGGGAAGGGGCCCGGCTCGGTGGGCCGCCTCCTACACTGGAGCCCTATTGGCCCGCCAGCACCTGCTGCTCGTCGACGGCGATCCCGAGTCGCTGAGGCTCACGGAGGTCAGCCTGAAGAAGGCGGGCTTCTCGGTGACCGCGGCCTCGAACGGACGAGACGCGCTCGAGAAGTGCGAGATCTCGGCCCCGGACCTGGTGCTCTCCGAGACGCGCATGCCGGAGGTCGACGGCTTCGAGCTCTGCCGGAGGATGCGCGACGACGAGCGCTTCAAGGGCATTCCCTTCGTGTTCCTCACCGGCCAGAAGTCGGTGGAGGACAAGATCCGCGGCCTGGAGCTCGGGGTCGAGGACTACCTGACGAAGCCCATCTACATCAAGGAGATCGCGACGCGAGCGCGCATGCTGCTGCAGCGCCGCGAGCGGGAGCGCAAGGAGGGCAAGGAGGGCAAGGCCGGGTTCACCGGGAGCCTGGGAGAGATGGGGATGGTGGACATCGTGCAGACCCTGGAGCTCGGCCGCAAGAGCGGGACCATGCGCGTCGAGGACCCGAGGGGGAGGACCGCCATCGTCTACTTTCGCGACGGCCAGATCGTGGACTGCGAGCTGGGCGCGCTCGCCGGGGCCCCCGCCTTCTACCGCCTGCTCCACTGGAGCGAGGGCAACTTCGCGGCGGAGTTCGGGCCGGTGGAGCGCGAGGCCCGCATCACCCTCTCCACCCGCTCGCTCCTCCTCGAGGGCATGCGGCAGCTCGACGAGTGGGGGAGACTCGCCGAGCAGATGCCCCCCTTCGACCGGGTGCTGGAGGTCGACGGCGACATGCTGGCCCTGCGGCTGGCGGAGATCCCCGACGACGTCAACTCGACTCTGAAGCTCTTCGACGGGCACCGCACCCTGGAGCAGGTCGTCGAGGCGTCGGGGCGCGACGACCTCGGCGCCGCCGCCATCATCTCCCGCCTCTACTTCGAGGGGATCATCCGCGAGGCCCGGACCGGGGGAGCCGCCGCGGAGCGGGACGGGGTCACCCCGGAGCCTGCGGGAGTCGACTGGTTCGCCGGCCCGGTCGAGCCGGCGATCGCCTTCCCGTCCGACCCGGGCCCCGCCCCCGCCTCCCGGCTCGAGGAGGCGGTCGCCCGGGTGCCCCTGCCGAAGGAGGCCGAGGAGGTGGTGCCCCGACGGGACGTCCCGCCCCCGCTTCCGGCGAAGGGATCGGGGGCGAGCGCGGCGGCGCCGCCCGCGACGGCCCCCGCCGAGCTCGCGCCGGAGGCGCCCAAGGCGGCGCCGCCGGCCCGCAACACGGCGCGGCGGACGGCCGCGGTGCGCCCGGAGGAGACCGAGTCGCGCCGCTCCTCGGGCACCTTCGTCGTCTGGCTCCTCGTCCTCGGCATCCTCGTCGCGGTGGCAGCGGGGGTGCTGGCGAAGCGGCGCCGGATGCGCGCCGAGGAGGAGCGCGCCCGGGTGGAGGCGGTCGCGGCCCCGGAGGTCGAGGAACCGAAGGAGGGGGCGAGGGAAGGGAGCGCGGAGGCGCCCCCGGCGCGCGAGGCCGGGCCCGCGCCCGCGGAGGCGGCTCCCCCGGCTCCTCCCGCCGAGCCCGCCCCGGGGGCGGGCAGCGACGCCGCCTACCGCGAGGCGCTCGCCGCCGCCGAGAGCCAGTACCAGTCGGGCGCCTATCTCGCGGCGGTGGCCCAGTACCGGCGCGCCCTCGCCGAGCGGGAGACGAGCGAGGCCCTGGCCGGCCTGGGGCGGGCACTCTACGACGCGCGCCGCCCCGGGGAGGCGCTCGAGGCGCTCGAGCGGGCGGTGGCGCTCGACGCGGCGAACGGCCCGGCGTGGCTCGCCCTCGGGGAGGTGCGACTCGCCGAGGGGGAGCGGGCGGCGGCGCGGGCCGCCTACAGCCGCTACCTGCAGGTGGCGCCCGGCGGTGCCCACGCCGCCGAGGTCCGCGAGGTGCTGCAGCGGCTGAGGTAGCGAGCCGGCCGGCTTTGCTCGCGCCCGGCGGAACGCTCGGCTAGAACAGGGGCCCGCCCGTGTCGAGGGGCGAGGGGCGAGCCACGGTGAAGGTCCTGGGAATCGAGACGAGCTGCGACGAGACCGCCGCCGCGGTGGTGGAGGACGGCCGCCGCGCCCTCTCCGACGTGGTGGCGACCCAGATCGAGATCCACCGCCGATTCGGCGGGGTGGTGCCCGAGCTCGCCAGCCGGAACCACGTGGTGCAGGTGATGCCGGTGGTGGACGAGGCGCTGCGCCGCTCGGGGCTCGGGCCCCGCGACCTGGACGGCATCGCCGTCACCTCCGGCCCGGGGCTCGTGGGCGCCCTCCTCGTGGGAGTGCAGGTGGCGAAGGCGCTCGCGCTCGCGTGGGAGAAGCCGCTCGTGCGGGTGAACCACCTCGAGGGGCATCTCCTCGCCGCCTTCCTGGGGGAGGAGGTCCCCGAGTTCCCCTACCTCGGCCTCGTGGTCTCGGGCGGCCACACCTCGCTCTACTTGGCGAGGGGCTTCGGCAGCTACGAGCTCCTCGGCCAGACCCGGGACGACGCGGCCGGGGAGGCCTTCGACAAGGGGGCGAAGCTCCTCGGGCTCCCGTACCCCGGCGGCGTGGCCATCGACCGGCTCGCCAAGGGAGGCGACCGCAAGGCGGTGCCCTTCCCCAAGGCGATCGTGAAGGGCGGCCCGCTCGAGTTCAGCTTCTCGGGGCTCAAGACGGCCCTCCTGCACCGCGTCCGCCGCGAGGGGGTCCCGACCGGGCAGGCGCTCGCCGACGTGTGCGCGAGCTACCAGGAGGCCATCGTGCGGGCGCTCGTCGCCAAGCTCTTCCGGGCTGCGCGGGAGAACCAGCTCGAGCGCGTGGTCCTCTCCGGCGGCGTGGCGGCGAACAGCCGGCTGCGGGAGGCGGCGGCGGAGAAGGCGGCCGAGTACGAGGGGGTGAGGCTCTTCCTCCCCCCGGCGCGGCTGTGCACCGACAACGCGGCCATGGTGGCGGTGGCGGGGACCCAGGCGCTCGCCCGCGGCGAGCGTCAGGCGCTCGACCTGAATGCCGACGCGGCCTGGCGGCTCTGATGGGCCATCCCTCCCCTCGCGAGCTCCTGGAGAAGTACGGCCTGCGGGCGAAGAAGAGCTGGGGCCAGAACTTCCTCGCCGACGACGCCGTCCTGGCGGAGATCGCCCGGCTGGTGGTGGGGCGCCCGGGCGAGCGGGTGGTGGAGCTCGGCGCCGGCCTGGGGCACCTCACCGCCCACCTGCTCGCCCTGGGAGCGGAGGTGGTGGCGGTGGAACGGGACCGGGACATGGCCCGGGTGCTCCGCGGCGAGTTCGGCCCGGCCCTCCACCTCGAGGAGGCGGACGCCGCCCGGATCGACCTCCGCCTTCTCGCGACCCCGGCCCCACCGGGCGGCGGGCGCCCGCTACGCGTCGCCGGGAACATCCCCTACCACCTGACCGCCCCCATCCTCTTCTCCCTCCTCGACCAGGCCGATGCGATCGCGCGGGCGGTCCTGCTCGTCCAGCGCGAGGTGGCGGAGCGGCTCGCCGCCCGCCCGGGCGGGAAGGAATGGGGCCTCCTCTCCGTCCTCCTCCAGCAGCGAGCCCGGGTGGAGGTGGAGCGCATCGTGCCGCGCGGCGCCTTCCACCCGCCGCCGCGGGTGGAGAGCGCGGTGGTGGCGATTGACTTCGGGGCGCGGGAGCCCGCCGCCAAGGACCCCGGGCGATTTCGACGATTGGTGAAAGCGGGCTTCGGGCAGCGACGGAAGACGCTCCGGAACGCCCTCCAGGCCGCGCACCTCGCGCCGCAGGAGGAGATGGAGCGCGCGCTCGCCGAGGCCCGGATCGACCCCGTCCGCCGCGGGGAGACGCTCACCGTCGAGGAGTGGGAGGCGCTCGACCGGGCCCTTCCCTAGGAGAGCCGCCGCCCCGGCGGCCCCGCAGGTCGCCGACAGATCCCGCGTGATTTCAAGCGCTTGGCCGAAGGCGCCGAACGGCCGGATCCCCCGTTGGTCTGGGTCCGGAGAGACATCGGGAAAACGTCCCCCCGGTCCCGGGGAGGTCTTCGGGGCTCTTTCCGGGAGGCGGGGGGAGGGCGCTGCGGGAACGCGGAAGGGGCCGGGCCCGGATTCTTTCACCGCGA
>DATJZG010000042.1:0-2760 GCA_035499295.1 Anaeromyxobacteraceae bacterium | reverse complement strand
GCCCGCTGCGGCCAGGGCTACTCGGCGCGGGGTCACTGGGGGAGCGCCGGCCACCGCGGGATGCGGCGTGATGCCCTCCGGAGGTCATGCCTTGAGGAGCCGGAAGGCGTGGTTCCAGCGGTTGTGGAGCAGCCCCGGGATGCACCAGAGCTGGCAGAGCGGCTCGATGGCACGGGCGCCCTCGACCATCCCCATGTCCTCCACTGCCCAGCCGAAGGTCTCGAGGATGACGGTGACCTCGGCCTTGGCCGCCGCGTCGTTGCCGCAGATGAACATCGTGGGTGGGCCACCGGGCAGCTTCGGGTCGATCATGAAGGCGCTGCCCACGGAGTTGAACGCCTTGACGAAGCGGCCCGCGGGGAAGGCCTTCTGTAGCCGCTCCATGAGGGAGTCATTCGGGCCGGTGAAGAAACGGAGCACGCCGTGCACTGGCAGCTCCTTGGCGATTGGGTTGGTGACGTCGATGATCACCTTGCCGGCGAGGTTGGCGGCGCGAGCCTGCTTCAGCGCATCCTCGGCGCCGGTGCCATGGACGGCCAGAACGAGGACAGTGCCGAAGGCCGCGGCGTCCGCCAGGCTGCCGGCGGAGAGGCGTTGCTGGGCGGCGAAGTCCGCGAGCTTGGCCGGCTCGCGCGTCCCCATCTTCACCTCGTAACCGTGCTTCTTGAAGCCGGCGGCCAGCACCTGCGCCACCTGCCCCGAACCAAGAACTCCGATGCGCTCCGCCATGTGTCGTCCTCCCCGAGGGTTCCTAGAGCGCAGTCATGATGGCATCCGGAATCTAGGAGTGGCCACCCGGCACTCCTCTTGTGAAGCCGCCGGACGGCAGGGCAGCCTGAAGACGGAGCAGCCTCCCTCGATTCCCCCGGCACCTCGCGGGCCCTCTTCGGAGGGGCCTTCCCGACGCCGCTGAGAAGTGCCTTCAGGCGGGAGGGGGAACATCGAGCAGCAAGGGACTCACCCCCGGCGCCTCGTCGGCGCCGACAGAGGGAGGATGGAAGCTCCGCAGGTCGGCTGACGCGTCGCTCGGTCCCGGTGTCCGTGGCGATGAGCCAGCGTGTGCACGTACATCGCCGTCGTCACATCCGCCGCCCGTCTGTAACCGCCGCCGCATCTCCCACCCGGGTGTGCGCGAAGGGCGACACCTCTCCTCTCGGACGATTGGGTCGACCCAGCACAGGGCATCGGCGGTGCAGTGGAACCCTCCCGGATGCGCGCAACGAGCGCACCGCGGAGGTGTCCCGTGCTGCTACCTCTTCTGCTCTCGAGTTGCTTGGCGGCCGCGGGACTCGGCGAGGCCGGACCGACCGAGGGCCTCTTCCTGCACCGCGTCGAAGCTCCCGAGATCCGCCTCGATGAGGGTGGGCTGGTTCCCCTGGTCCACGCGCAGCGGGTGGAGGTCGGAATGGGGTTCACGCAAGGCTTCGAGGCGCCCGGGGTGAAGCTCCGCCTGGCGCTCGCGCTCCTCCCCCGGCGCCTCTGGCTGGTCGCGGACGGCGACGCGGGCATCGCCCTTCCGGGCAACATGAGCGCTGCAGCCCAGCGCGTGCACTGGAGCTTCTTTGCTCGGTCGCTCCGCGAGGCCCACCACGTCTATGCCCGGGGCCATTTGGGCCTGGAGCTGTCGCTGCTGCCTCACCTGACGCTCCTTGCGGTGGTGGAGACGGTCCGACTGTGGGTGCGCGACGGCGAGGTGCCCTCGACGGTCATCGCCCGGGGCAGCAACCTCCTCCTGGCGCGTGCCGCGATGCGCGGCGCCGCATCGGGATGGATCGCGCTCTCCTTCGAGCTGTGAGCGGGTTGAGGACTGTTCTGGGACAACAAAGGCAACGAGCTCACGCGGGCTGCCGCTGTTCGGAGGCCCCACTGAGTTCTCCGCATCTTCGGGCGCCCGCCCCGACCTCCCCCGGCTGACCCTCCCGAGAGTCGGCGTCTTCACCCCGGCTGGCCTGGCGCTGCTTACACGGCCTCGACACTGCCCGCCTCGTGCCGATGGACGAAGAGCACGAACGTCCGGGCGTAGGCTGGCTCCGCATATCTCGGCCATGGGAGCCTCGCCAGAGCGGCCGAGAGCTCGGGGTGCGGCACATTCTTGACCTTGACCTCGGCGATGTCGTTACCGCCGCCCGAACCCAGGAAGAACTTCATCCCCGTTGGTTCCTCCCTTGGCAGCTGAGCGGCGGCGAGTGCCTCCGCCAACTGGGGAACGAGCCGATGCTGCGACACCCAGTCCCTGAGCAGTAACGACCCGTTACCCGCTCCAAAGCTGCAGATCGATCCATGAATCAGATGCCACCCCGGCAGTCCACCGCCCGCCCCGTAAGGCGGAGCGCGGGCGGGTCCCTGGAGTCAGTGCGGGCAGCCGCTTCTGGGACAGTGAAGCCACCCAGCCGCGATGCCGTCAGAGCCTGCCGGTCCAACCCACCGTCCGCCAAACGGGACGGCCGCTGCCCTGGGGTTCTCACCGCTGTGGGTGATGGCGCCCGGCCGTCGTCTTCGGGTCGACCGTTCTGGAGGGCGCCATGCCACAAGCAGAGAGCGGGTCCAGCTCGAGTTCCGATCGGCTGCCAGCAATGCTGACGGCAATCGCGGCGTTGATCACCGCGGTGGGAGGAATCGTCTTCGGGGTGGCGAAGTCGTCGGAAGGGAGCGCCGAGCGGACGGCAGGGTACGCAGTCCTGTCGTCGCATGTCGACGAGCTGATCACCCAGGCCAAGGCGGACCACGACGAGATCATCAGCCTGCAAAGTGCACTGGCCG
>DATJZG010000041.1:0-3823 GCA_035499295.1 Anaeromyxobacteraceae bacterium | reverse complement strand
CGCCTTGAGCGAGCGGCTGATGGTGGCGATCTCCTGCTCCCGCGACTGGTTGGCCCGGTCGCTGGGCGCGTGCATGAGCTGCAGGTAGTCGACCACCACGAGGTCCAGGCCTCCGTTCTCGCGCTTGAGCTTGCGGCACTTCGACCTCAGCTCCACCGGGGTGAGCACGAAGTTGTCGTCGAGCCAGATCGAGGCCGCGCCCACGCGGTCGGCCTGGGTGGCGAGCCGGTCCCAGTCGTGGCGACCGAGCTGGCCCTGCGCCAGCCGGCGCCAGTCGAGCTTCGCCTCGGCAGCCAGGATCCGGAGGGCGAGCTGGTCGGACGGCATCTCCAGCGAGAAGAAGGCCACCTTCTTGCCGGCGCGGGTGGCGGCGTGGACCGCGGCGTTGAGGGCGAAGGCGGTCTTTCCCACCGAAGGGCGGGCGGCGAGCACGGTCAGGGAACCGGGCTGGAGACCGAGCGTGGTCCGGTCCAGGGTGTGGATCCCGGTGGGAACCCCGGTGACGGGCGAGAGACCCTGCTGAACCCGCTTCTGGACGGCCTCGATGCCCTCCAGCGCTCGCAGGGTGGGCTCGGAGATCCGCTTCAGCGTGTCGACGCTCGCACCCTGCGCCGCCCCGAACACCTCCTGCTGGGCGGTGTCGAGGAAGCGCTGGATGTCGGGCCCGGACTCGTACCCCAGCTCGACGATGCGCTGGGCGGTCAACATCATCCGCCGGGCCAGCGCCTGCTCCTGCACGACCCGCGCGTAGTGGACGACGTTGGCCGCGGACCCGATGGCCCGAGCCAAGGAGAGGGGGAGCTCGTGGGGAACCGCCGAGCCCAAAAGCCCGTGGGCATCGAGCCGTTGCTGGACCAGGATCGGGTCGAGGGTCCGGGCCTCCCGCGCCAGCTCCTCGCACGCTCCGTACACGTGCTGGTGCGCGAGGAGGTAGAAGTCGCCGGGGCGAAGCAGGGCAGCTACCTGGTCGAAAGCGGCCTCGTCGGTGAGGATCGCTCCCAGCACGGCCTGCTCGGCATCGGCGCTGTGCGGGAGGTCGCGTGCGGTCCGCAGGGCCGAGACGGCGGCCTCGCCTGGGCGTCGAGCGGGATCCTCTGGCATCGGGGGCTGGACTCTAGCAGTCGGGACCCACGGATTTCATTGTCGAAGTTCGGTGGAAAACCCCCAAAAACTTGAGGAAGAACCGAGTGGAAACCGCGTGGACGGCCTGTGGATATCTCAGGGATCGGGTGGCCGGGGCGACCCAAGCGGGAGGCCTCCGACGAGCGTTTCAGTGGGCTTGTTTTGGAGTTCCAGATGCAAAAGGCCCGTCGTTAACCCCTTCGCAGGGACGCGAGGCCTAGAGCCACCGCCCTAAGGACGAGCTCGACGGGAAGACTCCCGAGGGCGTCGAGAGCCCAGACGAAACTGAGCGAGAGTCGTGTCAATTTTGCGGCGCCGACCGAGGACGTCCCGAGCGGCGGTCCACCCGGGGCAGGACCCGGGCACCGGCGGACGAGCACAGAGGAAGGGCGAAGGAACTCGGGGCGCGAGCCCCTGGGCAGGTTAGGCGGCCCCTGCCGTCGCCCCCCGGACCAGGTAGTAGATCGCGTCGGGGTGGTGGATCACCATCGCGCTCGTCGACTGCTCGGGGACCATCTGGTGCGCTTCGGTGAGCGAGACCCCGATGGCGCGGTCGGGCTCGAGCAGCTTCCACATCGTCCGCTGGTCGCCGAGCTCGGGCCAGCTGGGGTAACCGGGCGAGTAGCGCTTGCCCTCCTCGGGAGCCAAGCCGAGCTCCCTTCGGACCTCCCCGTGCCAGCGATCGGCGAGCGCCTCCGCTGCTTCCACCGCCAGTCCATGCAGGAAGAGGGCGCGGCTGTAATCTCCGCGCTCCTGCGCCTCCTCGGCGACCCGGGCGGCGGCGTCGCCCATCGTGACCACCTGGAAGGCGACGACGTCGGTCCCCGGCTCCTCCCGGAAGTAGTCCGCGAGGCACAGGGTTCGGTCGTCCGGCTGGCGGGGAAACTTGAGGCGGGCGAGCTCCGAGCGGCGATGCACGGGGTCGAGGACCACGAGGTCGTTTCCCTGAGCGTGGCAGGGGAAGTAGCCGTACACCACCTTGGGCACGAGAAAACCGCGGGCCTGCGCCTCGCTCTTCAGCTCCTCGAGCCGCGGTCCGAACTGCTCGCGGATGAGCCGCTCGTACTCGGCCCCCTTGGCCTTCACACCCCACTGCAGCTTGTAGAGCTCGGCCAGGTCGAGGTGCGGCCAGAGCTCCGAGAGGGGGATGGAACCGGCGGGCACCACCCGCGGCCCCCAGAACGGCGGGGCCGGAACGCGCGGGGCGGGCCGGACGCTCGGGGACCGGCGGGCGGGCGGCGCCGGCAGCGGCACCTCGGCCGGACGGTTCTTGTCGGCGATCGCCTTCTGCAGCACCTCGTGTCTCAGCCCGTCCCGCCGGGCCGGATCGACCAGGGCCTCCACCAGATCCAGCCCCTCGAAGGCGTCCCGGGCGTAGAAGACGCCGCCGGCGTACGGGGTACCGTCCTGGGTGAAATGGGTCCGGTAGCCGAAGCGCCGGTTGATGGCGGCGCCGCCGATGATCACCGGGAAGGACAGGTTCCGCCGGTGCAGCTCCGCCACGCAGAAGGGCATCTGCTTGGAAGTCGAGACGAGCAGGGCGGAAAGGCCGATGGCGTCGGCGTCGACCTCTAGCGCCTTCTCCAGGATGGTGGCGACGGGCACCTGCTTGCCCAGATCGTGCACGGTGAAGCCGTTGTTCGAGAGGATGGTCTTCACGAGGTTCTTGCCGATGTCGTGGACGTCGCCGTACACGGTTGCGAGCACCACGGTGCCCTTCGTCACCCCCTCGGTGCGTTCCAGGAACTTCTCCAGGTGGGCCACCGCCTTCTTCATCACCTCGGCGGACTGGAGCACGAAGGGTAGGATGAGCTCCCCGGCGCCGAAGCGATCGCCCACGTCCTTCATGGCGGGGAGCAGGACCTCGTTCAGCACCTCGACCGGGCCGTGCCGGGTGAGCGCCTCGTCGATGAGCGCCTCGATCCCCTCCGGCCGGCGGTGGAGGATCTGGAGGTGGATCCGCTCCTCGGCGGGGCGGTCCCCCACGGCCGCGAGGGGGTCCGCCGCGGTCTTCTCCTGCCGCCCCGCATCGCCGAAGTGGCTGAGGAGGCGAGGGAGGGCGTCCTCGCGACGATCGAGGACGAGATCCTCGGCGAGCTCGCGCTCCGCGTCCGGGATGGCGGGGTAAGGCCGGATGTCCTTCGGGTTCACGATCGCCAGGTCGAGCCCGGCCTTCACCGCGTGGTAGAGGAAGACCGAGTTCACCACCTCGCGCGCGGACCGGGAAAGCCCGAACGAGACGTTGGAGACGCCCAGGGTGGTGAGGACGCCGGGGTTCTCCGCCTTGATGCGGCGGATGCCCTCGAGCGTCTCGACCGCGCTGTGCCGGTACTCCGAGCCGCCGGTGGCGAGGGTGAAGGTGAGGGCGTCGAACACCAGGCTCTCCGGCCCGAGGCCGTACTCCTGCGCCACCGCCACGGTGCGGCGGGCGATCTCGGCCTTGCGCTCCGCCGTCTGGGCCATCCCCCGCTCGTCGATGGTCATGGCCACCACCGCCGCGCCGTAGCGCTTGCAGAGGGGCAAGACCTTCTTGACCCGCTCCCCCGACTTCTCCAGGTTGACCGAGTTGACGATGCAGCGGCCGGGGGTGGTCTTGAGGGCGCCCTCCACCACGTCCGCCTCGGTGGAGTCGATCATGAGCGGCGCATCGACCGACTGGGCGAGGAGCTTCACCAGGGTGCGCATCTGCGCCGCCTCGTCA
>DATJZG010000040.1:0-93645 GCA_035499295.1 Anaeromyxobacteraceae bacterium | reverse complement strand
CGCCTTGAGCGGCACCAGACCGGGCAAGGGCGCCCCCGTGGCCCCCCCCCGCGACTCCGCCCTGGAGCGCGCCGACGTGGGCGGCGCGAAAAGGTCAGTCGTCCGACTTCTCGAGCTCGGAGAGGATCCGAGCCAGGTCCTCGTCCCCCGGCTGGATCTCGAGGACCTCCTGCTGCGGAGACCCCGGCGGCGGTCCTTTCGCGGGCGAACTCACCGCCGGCGCACGAGCGCCCCGCTGCCGCGGGGGCACCGGCGCATCCAGGACGCTCGCGTCCTCGAGCCGGGGTTCGGGTTCGGGCGGGCCTGAGAAGGGCTCGCGCCATTCCCTGCGCTTGTCGAGCCATTCCCGGTATCGCTGAAACGTCCAGCAGCCCTCGTTGCCACCGGTCTCGAGGGCGGTCTGGAGCTTGAAGAATTGCCCTTGGCGGACGATCGCTTTCACGCTCTGCGTCGCGAGCGCCACCTCACACTCGGCGGCTCGGGTGTTCCACTCCGGGAGGTACCGCAGGCGCTGGCAGACGACGGCGACGAGGCAGTCCGCCAATTGAGCGCAGACCCCGCCTTGCACCTCGGCCGGGAAGGCGCCCACGATCCGCTGCAGGGCCTCGGCTGCGCTGGACGAGTGCAGGGTGGTGAGGACGAGGTGACCCGTCTCGGCGGCGTTGAGCGTGAGCCGCATCGTCTCCGCGTCCCGGAGCTCCCCCACCACCAGGACGTCGGGGTCCTCGCGCATGGCGTCGTAGAGCCCCTGCTCGAAGGTGGGGGTGTCGCGGCCCACCTCCCGCTGCCGGATGAAGGACTGGCGGGGGGCGAGCACATACTCGATGGGAGACTCCAGGGTGACCACGTGGCGCGTCTCGCGGGCGTTCACTTCCTGGACCAGGGCGGCGAGCGTGCTCGACTTCCCCGAGCCGGTGGGCCCGCTGACGATGACCAGGCCGTGGTGGGGCCTCACGAGGCGGGCCAGGTCGGGGTGGAGGTTCAGGCGCTCCAGGGTCGCCTGGAAGGCCGCCAGGAACCGGATCGCCAGGCCCACCCCGCGCGAGGTGCAGAGCACGTTGATGCGACAGCGGACGCCCTCGAGCGTGCGAGCCAGGTCGCAGGAGCGGCGCTCCAGGAACCCGGCCCATCGCTCCTCCCCCACCAGGGCGCGCGCCATTTGCGAGAGCTCGCGCCCGTCGATCGGGTCGCCGACGCTGCGCAGCTGTCCCCGCACCCGAAGGCAGGCGGGGAGTCCCGACTCCAGGTGCAGGTCGCTCGCCTGGGCCGCCTTGGCCGCGCTCACCAACGCGCTCAAGCGCTTCTCGCTCACGGCCCGAGTCTATACGGGTCGGGCCGCCCCGGCCCGTCTACTTCGGCTCCTTCGCCCCGCTCCCGCGGGCCAGCGAGGCGACCGGCCGCACTGCCCGGAGGCGAAGAGCCCTCCGCGGTGGGCGCCGCGCGCACAGCGGCGCACCCGGTGCCCGGATCCCCGTCTTTCGGGATTCGAAGGCTGGTGCCACAATGACCGTGCGTGAGCCCACCGCCGAATCTGCTCGTTCGCGCCCCGACGGAGGAGGGGGCGCGGCTGCGGGTGCCCCTCACGGTCTTCGCGCTGGCCGCGCTCGGGATCGTGGTCGCCGGCCTCTTCCTGCACGACTCCATGCGAGAGGGAGCGCGGCGCCGAGGCGCCGCCGAGCTCGACTCGGTCGCTGCCCTCAAGGTGAAGGCCATCGCCTCCTGGCGGGCCGACGGCGAGAAGGACGCCGTCTACGTCGCCTCCTACCCCTTCGTCACCGAGGTCGCCGCCCTGCGCACGCTGCGGCGCGGGGTGACCCGCGAGCACGCCGAGGCCATCCTCGACAACTTCCTCGTCCGCCACGGCTATGACCGGCTGGCGCTCTTGACAGGCGACGGCCAGCCGGTGCTCGAGTCGGTGGCGACCGAACGGCCCTCCCCCCCGTACGACCCCGCGCTCGTCGCGCTCGCCCTCCGCAGCCCGGGCCCTCAGTCGGCTCTCGTGGCCGACCCGTCCGAGGGGTCGCCGCGCCTCGACATCGCCCTCGCCGTGCGGGACAGGGCCGGCGACCCGACCGCCCTGGTGTACGCGCGGCGGGACGCGGGCCCTTTTCTCGCCTCGGTCGTCGGCAGCTGGCCGGTCCCGAGCGCCACGGCCGAGAGCGTCATCGTTCGGCCCGACGGAGACGCGGCTCTCTTCGTCACCGAGCCCCGGTACCTGAGGGGCTGGGCGCTCAAGACGCGGATCCCGCTCTCCGACCTCCGCCGCGGCGCCGTGCGCGCGGCGCGGGGAGAGGAGGGGGTGTTCGCGGGAGTGGACTACCGCGGCACGCCCATCCTCGCCGCGGCGCGGCGCATCCCCGGATCGGACTGGAGCCTCGCCACCCGCATGGACCTCGCCGAGATCGAGGCGCCCATCCTCGGACCGGCGGTGTGGATCGCGGCGTTGCTGCTCGCCCTGCTGGTCGCCTGCGGAGTCGCCCTGGCGCTCTGGTGGCGACACGAGGTGCGGCAGCATCGCGCGCTCACCGACGCACGGGACGCCCTGGCGGAGAGCGAGGAACGCTTCCGGCTGGCCCTCTCCGGCACCCACTACGTGTGGGACTGGGACCTCGCCGCGGGACGCCTCTCCATCGACGTCCCCGCAGGGGAGATGGGGATCCCCAACCCCCTCCTCACCGGGGACGCGCAGGAGGTCCTCGGCGCCCTCGCCCACCCGAGCGACCGGCCGGAGGTCTGCGCCCGGCTCGAGAGCCATCGCTCCGGGGAGGCTCCGCTCTTCGAGGCGGAGTTCCGCACGCCGGAGTCGGCCGGGGGCGTGCGCTGGCTCCTCATGCGGGGGCGCGCCAGCCAGCGGGACAGGCGGGGCGGAGCCCGCCGCGTCACCGGCGTGATCTCGGACGTGACCGAGCGCCGGAAGCTGCAGGCCCAGCTCGAGCGCTCCGAGCGCATGGCGAGCCTGGGAACGCTGGCCGCCGGCGTGGCCCACGAGATCAACAACCCTCTCGCCTATGTGCTCGCGAACCTCGACTACCTGCTCTCTGAGGTGCCGGCGAGCGGCCCGGTGGAGCCCGATGTGGCCGATGCGCTGGCGCAGGCGCGGGAAGGGGCGGTGCGCGTGCGCGACGTGGTGCGCGGCCTGCAGCTTTTCTCGCGACCGAGCGCGCGCAGCCGGGCCCCCGCCGACATCGGCGAGGAGCTCGCCGCCGCCATCCGCATCGCGGACAACGAGATCCGGCACCGCGCCCGCCTCCAGGTGCGGATCGGGCCAATGCCCCCGGTCTCCGTCCACACCCACGAGCTCGGCCAGGTCTTCCTCAACATCCTCCTCAACGCCACCCAGGCGATCCCGGAGGGGAAGGCCGCCGACAACGTCATCGCCGTCGACGCCGGCACCGAGCCGTCCGGCTGGGCCCGCATCGAGATCCGCGACAGCGGCGCCGGCATTCCTCCGCACGTGCTGCCCCGCATCTTCGAGCCCTTCTTCACCACCAAGCCGCCCGGCGAGGGATCCGGCCTGGGGCTCGCCATCGCGCACGGGATCGTCACCGACTCCGGGGGCCGGATCGCGGTCGAGAGCGAGGTCGGGCGCGGCACCACGTTCCGGGTGCTGTTGCCGCCGAGCGGACCGGCCGAGACCCCCGGGGCGCGGCCCGAGGTGCGAGCGCCGGAGCGGCCGCGGGACGCGCGCGCCCGGGTGTTGGTGGTCGACGACGACCCGCTGGTGGCGCGCGCCATCTCGCGTGCGTTGGGGGGCTCCCATCACGTCGTCACCGCCCCATCGGCGGCCGACGCGCTCGCGCGGCTCGAGCGCCGCGAGCGCTTCGACGTATTCCTCTGCGATCTGATGATGCCGCAGATGACGGGGATGGACCTGCACGAGCGGGTGAGCCACCTCGACCCCGATCTCGCCGCCCGCTTCGTCTTCATCACCGGGGGAGCCTTCACCGACCGGGCCCGGGAGTTCCTCGCGCACGCGCCCAACCCCTGTGTCGAGAAACCCTTCGACTTCACCCTCCTGAGGGAGGTGGTCGAGCGCGTCGCGGGCGAGCCGCGGGCCGCCTGAAGGGGGCGTCCGCGCCGCCCCGTCCGGGCGAGGACGGCTGCGCCCCGCCGCCTTAAGAAATTCAGTCCATGGCCGAAAAGCTCGTCCTCACAGACGATGAGTGGCGCAAGCGCCTCACCGCCGAGCAGTACGCCGTGCTCCGGAAGGGCGGAACGGAGCCGCCCTTCGCGGGCTGCTTCGTGGGGACCAAGGACCCCGGAACGTACGTGTGCACCGGCTGCGGCAACCCGCTCTTTCGCTCAGGCGAGAAGTTCGAGTCGGGGACGGGGTGGCCGTCGTTCTCCCGGCCCGTCTCGGCCGACGCAGTGGAGACGTTGGAAGACCGCTCCCACGGGATGGTGCGAACGGAGGTGCGTTGCGCCCGCTGCGGCGGCCACCTGGGCCACGTCTTCCCGGACGGGCCGCCGCCGTCGGGCCTGCGCTACTGCATGAACTCGGTGGCGCTCCGCCACCTCGCGGAAGGCGAGGCGAGCGAACTCGCGCATCGCTAGCTAGCGGTGAGCTCCCTGCACCCGGCCCGAGCCGTCCCGCAGGATTTGCGAGGCGCAGCCCTCGCCGCCTGCCCGACGGCGCCCAACTCTTCGCCGTCGTTCGCGAAAATCGTGGGGGACCCACCCCCGTGTTGGCTTGCCGCGTGCAGGAGAGCCGCGCGGAGGCGAGATGGCAATCCGAATCACCGACGAGTGCACGAGCTGCGGCGCCTGCGAGGTCGAGTGCCCCACCGCAGCCATCCGCGAGGGGGACGACCACTACGAGGTCGACCCGGAGAAGTGCGATGAGTGCGCCAGCGCCGGAGGCGAGGCCTGCATCGCCGCCTGCGCGAGCGATGGGATCGTGAAGGAGTAGGAAGCCTCGCTCCGGCAAGAGTCCCGGGAGGGCCGGGCGGCCCGAGACCAGCCTGCCGTTCCCGCATGCCCAGAGCGCCGGTGACTTTTTTTCCGAACTCAGCCGACCCAGGGTCTCGCCGCACCCTGGCCTGAACGTGAAGATCAGGGCAACTCTCGCGGCACTCGGCTCGCATCGTCTCGAGCGCATGAACTACTCGTGTGTGCAAAGAGCGGCAAAGCTGCTACTCGCGGCCTGTCTCGCCGCGCTGCCCCTCGGGGCCCCCTTGGCCGGCGACGGCGGCGACCTCGAGGCGGTGAAGGAGCGCGGCGTGCTCCGCCACCTCGGGATCCCCTACGCGGGATTCGTCACCGGGAGCGGGGACGGAATGGACGTCGAGCTCGTGCGCCTCTTCGCGCAGCGGTTGGGCGTCCGCTACGAGTTCGTCCAGACCGACTGGCCCGCCGCGCTGCCCGACCTGACGGGCCGGCAGGTCTCCGCCAAGGCGGCGGACTTGGGGCGAGCGCCCGCGAGCCCTGTTCGCGGGGACATGCTTGCCACCGGCCTCACCATCCTCCCCTGGCGGGAGCGCGTCGCGACCTTCTCGACCCCGGTCTTCCCCACGCAGGTGTGGGTGGTGGCCCGAGCCGACTCCCCGGTTCAGCCCATCAAGCCGTCGGGCAACGTGGAGCGCGACATCGCGGCGGTAAAGGTGCTCCTCGCCCGGCGCTCCGTGCTCGGCGTCTCCGCCACTTGTCTCGACCCCTCGCTCTACCAGCTCGAGGCGACCCAGGCACAGCTGGTGCTGAAGAAGGTCCGGCTCGACGAGGTGGCCCCGGTCCTCATCAACGGCGAGGGCGAGCTGGCCCTGCTCGACGTCGCCGACGCCATGATCGCGCTGCAGAAGTGGCCGGGCCGCCTCAAGGTCATCGGCCCGATCAGCGTGCGTCAGCAGATGGGGGTGGCCTTCCGCAAGGAAGCGCCCCACCTCCGGGAGGCGTTCGACGCCTTCCTGACCGAGGTCCGTCGCGACGGCACCTACCGTCGGCTGGTGCAGAAGTACTTCCCGGAGGCCCCCATCTACTTCCCCGACTTCTTCATCGCCGCCCGGTAGGAAGAGCGGCGCGGGCATGTCTCCCCTCACGCCAGCTCCGTCGCCAAAGGGCAGCGGCAGGCTGGCGCGGCGCACCGGTGCCGTCGTCGCGGCCGGCGTGGCGCTCGTGGGCATGGTGGGCTACCTGCTCGTCCTCAACTACCGCTCCTCCCGGACGGTGCGCGAGAACCTGCTGCGCCAGCACGTGCAGCAGGCACAGCTCCACGCGGTGGCGCTCGGGAACCTCTTCTCCGCGGCCGATAAGGACATCCGCAACGTCGCCGAATCCCGAGAGGTGGCCGCGTTCTTCGAGAACCGCGACCTCGGCATGAGCATGCAGTACGGGCTGGCCCTGAGCCTCGTGCCCATCCAGGAGCGGCTCGCCTCCTTGGCCGAGCCTCCCGGCGCCGACCCGGAACGCGCCTTCCAGCGCGTCGCCCTCCTCGACACCGACGGGACGCCCCTGGCCGACTCGGCCGGCCTCGACGGCACGCCCTGGGTGGAGCCGTTCGACCCGGAAGCCATCCCGGACGGCGTCCGGCTCTCGCCCGACGGCCGCCGCCTCACCCTGTATCGGGCCTTCTGGTTCAAGGGGCGCTACGCCGGGCACCTCGTCGCCTGGCTACGCCCCGACGCCGTGCTGCGCACGCTGGAGCGCCTGGCAGGCTCGGATCGCTTCTCGTTCTACGTCCTCGACGCCGAAGGGCGCGCCTACCGGCCGGTCGGGCACGACCCGGCGCTCCCGGTGCTGTCGCGGCGAATCCAGAGTATCCCGACCGACGGGCGAATGGTCGAGGTGTCGGGCGACCGAAGCGACGAGGAGTACGTCGCCATGCGCGTCCCCGTGCCAGGGCAGCCCTTCTCGCTGCTCGACGTGGACCGGGTGTCGGACCTCGTCGGCGACCTCTCGCCCACCGCCTCCGCCGTGAACCTGACGGTGGCGGTGGCCGCCGTCCTGGGGGTGGTGCTGCTCGCCGTGTTCCTCAACACCAAGAGTCTGGTGCTGCAGGCGCGTCTCGACGAGTCGCTGCTGCGCGAGCAGGAGGTGGCGGAGAAGCACAACGCTCTTCAGCGCGAGGTGGCCGAGCGGCAGCGGCTGCAGGCCGCGCACGCCCTGCTGGCCGTGGCGGTGGACCAGGCGGCGGAGGCCATCGCGGTCACGGATCCGGCCGGGCTCATCGACTACGTGAACCCGGCCCTGGAGCGGATCACCGGTTTCTCGGCCGCGGAGCTCCGCGGGCGCCCGCTGGTGGACCTCTACGGCGGCCCGGGCTCGAGCGGGGTCACGAAGGAGGTCATGGACGCCCTGGCGCACGAGCCCATGTGGAAGGGCGAGATGACAAGCCGCCGCCGCGACGGGGCGCCCTTCGACGCGCATATCATCATCTCCGCGGTCCGCGATCCCGGGGGCAAGATCGTCAACCTGCTCCTGGTCGGGCGCGACGTCACCGAGGAGAAGCGGCTGCGGGAGCAGCTGCGCCACCGGCAGAAGCTCGAGGCGGTGGGGACGCTGGCCGGCGGCGTGGCCCACGACTTCAACAACCTCCTCACCGCCATCAACGGCTACGCCGGCCTGGCGCTGGAAGGGCTCCAGGACGGCGACCCGGTGAAGGAGGACATCGCCGAGATCCAGCGGGCCGGGGCGCGCGCAGCCGACCTCACCCGCCAGTTGCTCGCCTTCAGCCGCAAGCAGGTGTTGAAGCCCCAGGTGGTGGCGCTCGACATCGCCATCGCAGGCGTCGAGAAGCTCCTGCGTCGCCTCATCGGAGAGCACATCGAGCTCAGCACGCCGCGAGGCGCGGGACTGTGGCGCGTGCGGGTCGACCCCGGCCAATTCGAGCAGGTGCTCGTGAACCTGGCCGTCAACGCGCGTGACGCCATGCCCAAGGGCGGCCGGCTCACCATCTCCACCGCCAACGTGGTCCTCAGCGAGGCCGAGGCGCGCCGCTACGCCGAGGGGGCCCCGGGGCCGTACGTGCGGCTCACCGTCTCCGACACCGGCCTGGGCATGGACGAGGCCACCCTGCCCCACGTCTTCGACCCCTTCTTCACCACCAAGGAGCAGGGCAAGGGGACCGGCCTCGGCCTCTCCACGGTCTACGGCATCGTGCGGCAGAGCCGCGGGTTCCTCGGGGTGCAGAGCGAGCCCGGGCGCGGCACCACCTTCGAGATCTTCCTGCCCCGCGAGTTGGCGGAAGCGGAGCCGCTTCCCTCTCCCGTCCCCCAGGTCCTGCGCTCGCGCTCGGGAAGGGCGGCCGAGACCGTCCTCGTCGTCGAGGACGAGCGCCAGGTCCGCAACCTGCTCCTGTCGCAGCTCTCCGCCGAGGGGTACACCGTCCTGGCCGCAGCCGACGGCCGGGAGGCGCTCGCCCTGGCGGAACGTCACGGGGGACAGATCGACGTGCTGCTCTCCGACGTGGTGATGCCGCAAATGGGGGGGCCGGAGCTGGCGCGGGTCTTCGTCGAGCGCCACCCGGAGACGCGGGTGGTCTTCATCTCCGGCTACGCCGACGAGGCAGTGGCGCGGCACGGGGAGCTCGATCGGGCGGCGGCCTTCGTTCAGAAGCCATGGCAGTTCCCGGAGCTGGCGGGCGTCCTGCGGCGGGTGCTCGACCAGCGCCCCACGTCTTGATCCGTCGCGTGCGGGCGCCTGCGAGCGCGCGTCCGCTGCGGTGTGCCAACGACGCACCCCCGCGGATTTGCACAGCCGTGACAGTGGGGTGACACAGGCCCCGTAGAGTGTTCGGGACCGCTTCGGCGGCGAGGGAGATCACCATGTCCAGCGTTGCTCACAGCCTCGAGTGCCCTGACGCCGCCCCGGTCGAGCGCCTCGCGCCCGCCCCCAAGCTCAGTCGGGCCGCCATCGCCGACGTCGTCGGTTCCGGGAAGCGCCTGCTCGTCCAGGGAGGCATGGGGATCCACGCCTCCGACGGCCTGGCCGGGAAGGTGGCCGCGGTGCGGAGCGACCGCTTCGTGGGGGTGGGCACGGTCTCGGCGGTGATCAAGACGCCGGAGCACCTGCGCGCCGAGATCCGCCGCGCCAAGGCGGAGGCGCCCGGGGGCTTCGTGGGCGTGAACATCATGGCCGCCATCAACAAGGCGGACTTCGAGTTGCTCACCAAGACTGCGCTCGACGAGGGGGTCTCCTTCGTGGTCCAGGGGGCCGGCATCTCCCGCGATATCCTCCGCTGGTGCCGCGAGGCGGCGACGCCCTTCGCCGGGATCGTCTCCTCGGGGCGGCTCGCCGCCATGTACGAGAAGTGGGGGGCCGAGTTCCTGGTGGCCGAGGGGGCCGAGGCCGGCGGCCACATCGGCGATATCGACCATCCCCTGCCTTCCCTGGTGGAGGAGGTCCGCGCCCACACTTCGCTCCCGGTGGTGGCCGCGGGAGGCATCGACGCTTCCGACCTGGGGCGCTACTTTGCACAGGGGGCGGTGGGAGTTCAGCTCGCCACCCGCTTCATCGCCTCGAGCGACGGCGACCCGCACCCCAACTTCAAGGCCATGCACCTCGGCAAGGGCGGCGACGACGTCGCCATCATCACGAGCTGCGTGAAGGGGATGAAGGCCCGGGCGGTCCGGAACTCCTTCACCGACGGGCTCGCCGCCGGCAGGTCCTTCCCGCCCAGGTCCAAGGCCTGGTTCTTCGGCCCGTCGGGCTACATGGGCCGCAAGAAGGCCTGCATCGAGTGCCTGGCCGAGGAACTCTGCAAGTGCCGCACGAGCAACTTCCAGGAGAGCTTCTGCATCACAGACGCGCTCCTGCGAGCCGCGATCCTCGGCGACCTGGACAAGGGGCTCTACTACACCGGCCAGAGCGTGACCCGCATCCCGGACGAATCGGTGGGCGCACTCAAGACGGTGGAGGAGATCGTCCGCGACCTCGAGTCGGCACTCCGGAGCTCCGAGGCGCTCGCGGCTCGACCCTAGCCCCCGGGGTCAGGGGCCGGTGCCGATCGCCCCGACGGGACAGGTCACTCCCGTCCCGCCGTGTCCGCAGTAACCGTCGGGGTTCTTCGCCAGGTACTGCTGGTGATAGGGTTCCGCGTAGTAGAACTCCCTCTCGTCCGCGATCTCGGTGGTGATCGGGCCCAGCCCGGCGCGGTCGAGTTCCGCCTGGTACGCCTTTCGCGACCCCTCGGCCAGGCGGCGCTGCTCCGGCCCGTGCGCGTAGATCGCCGACCGGTACTGCGTCCCCACGTCGTTCCCCTGGGCCATTCCCTGGGTGGGGTCGTGGGACTCCCAGAAGACCTTGAGCAGGTCCGGGTAGCGAACCCGCTTCGGGTCGAAGACCACCCGAACCACCTCGGCGTGTCCGGTGCGGCCGCTGCAGACCTCCTCGTAGCTGGGGTTCGGAGTGGTGCCGCCGGCGTAGCCCACCGCCGTGACGTACACACCCGGCGTCTGCCAGAAACGGCGCTCCGCGCCCCAGAAACAGCCGAGCCCGAAGGTGGCCACCTCGAGCCCCGCCGGGAAGGGCGGCTCCAGGGGCTTCCCCGTGACGAAGTGGCGCTCCGCGACCGCCATCCGCTCGGCCCGCCCGGGGAGCGCCTCCTCCGGCACGACCATGCGCGTCTTCGCGAACATTCCCATCGGTCCGGTACCTCGGGGCGGCAAGAGGGCCGCCCTCGCACCTCTTAACAGCGGCGCCCCCGCTCGGCACCCCGCGCATTGGCCTAGTCAGCCGGCGCCGAGCCTGCGCTTCGCGTCCGCGACGCTCGGGTCCTCGCCGGTCTTCTTGATCGTCAGGAAGGCCCGGAAGGAATCGGCCGCGGCCGGATTGCCGAGACCCTGGTACGCCCGCCCGAGGTGGTACTTCACGAGCGGGTAGAGGCGGTAGGTGGGGCTGGTGTTGTGAAAGGCGTCGGTCGCCTCGCCCCGGCGCTTGTCGCATCCCTCGAGCTCGTCCTGCGCCTGCGTGAAGGCGCTCGCCTCCTCGTAGGCTCGCCCGAGGGTGCAGCGCGCCAGCCAGGTGTCGGCCCGCTGCACCGCGCTCTTGAACCGCGCCACCGCGTCGGCATAGCTGCGTCGCCGGAGGTCGGCGGTCCCGCGCACCAGGTCCGCGTACATCCGGGGCTCGGCCTCCAGGCGCCGGTCGAGCTCGTCGGCGAGGGCGCGCGCCCTCCGGTCCTCTCCGGCGCGCGCGAGCACCATGCCGGCGGCGAAGATCACCGCGTCGTCCTTGCTGGCCTTGAGCGCACGCTCCGCGGTCGCGGCGGCCTTCGACCCCCGCCCGAGCGTCAGCTCCACGTCCGCCAGCATGCAGAGCTTGCGGCCGGCTGCGTCGCCCGCCTTCCCGGCCAGGTCGGCCTCGATCCCCTTCTCGAGGATGGCCCGCGCGTCCGTGAGGCGCCCCTCGTACATCGCCAGGTCCGCGAGCCCCTCGGCGGCGGCCGAGGCGCCGTCGCCCCCTAGCGTCGCGAGCCGCTGCCAGGTGGCCACCGCGTCGTCGCGGGCCCCGGAGGCGATCTGTGCCAGTGCCAGGCCGACGTAGCCGTTCACGAAGGCGGGGTTGAGCTCCAGGACCTTGCGCTGCTCTTGGACGGCCCCGTCGAAGTCGCCGACGTAGGTGGCGAAGAACCCCACGTTGTTCCGCTGCGGCACGTTCTTGGGAGAGATCTCGACGGCGCGCCGCCCCATCTCCAGGGCGCGCGCGAAGTCCCCCTTGAACTCGTAGGCGATGGCCAGGTTGGCGGGGCCGGCGTTATCGGCGGGGAACTGCCGCACCAGGGCGGAGAAGGACTCGATGGCCTTGTCCGGGTCCCGCTGGAACAGATACATGAGCCCCCGGCTGCGGTACTTCTCCCGCTCACTCATCCGGTCGGTGTGGGCCATGGCCTGCTCGAAGTACTTCTTCGCCTCCTCGTGGTGCCCCCGGTTGTACTCGATGACCGCCAGCCCGGTGGACGCGCGGCCGAGCCCGGGATCGAGCCGGAGCGCCTCCAGGTAGTGCTTGGTCGCCTCGTCCCATTTGCCGCTCGAGGCGAGCGTCATCCCGAGCGCGTACTCGTGCGCGGCCTCGAGCGACGCCGCGCTGAAGGTCTCGCCCTCCTTGAGCTGGACGCTCTCGGGGGTGGCGTCGCCGAGCGCGGTGCGGACCTTGGCCGCGAGCAGCGTGGCAGCCCCGAGCACCCCCTCCTTGCCGGGCACCTCCTCGGCCGCGCTCACGATCGTCTTTCCCGTGAAGGCGTCGAGCGCGTGCACCGCCACCCGGTAGCCGCTCCCCTCTCGCTCCACCCGGCCGGAGGTGACGACCCCGATGCCCTCGCGCTGAGCCACGAGCCGGGCGCGCTTCTCCCCCAGGCCCGCGCCCTCCAGCTTGAGCTGGTCGGCGATGCGCTTCGCGTCGGACCGCTTGTAGGAGGAGATGAAGGAGGCCCCCTCCATCGCGAGGCCGAGGGCCGGCTCCAGCGTCCCGTCGAACACCCCCTCGCCGGTGCGGTTCTCGAAGTCGGCGATGAGCACCGCCTGCGCCTTGGGAGGCGGCTTCGGCGGCCGGCTCACGACCGACCAATAGCGCCACCCGGCCATCCCCGCCGCCACCACCGCCATCACGCCGATCACCGCCCAGGTCGGCTTCTTCAGGACGATGCGCCGCTCCGGGCTGAACAGGGAGGTCTTTCCCGGGTGCGCCGTCACCGCCTCCCCATGGCGCAGCGGGGCGATGTCGAAGTGCCATGCCAGGAGCAGGTTCAGCGGGAAGCCGAGCGCGCCCAGGACGATGCAGATGGTGAGGATCCGGTGCGGGAGCTCCAAAATGTGGACGACGTGCTCGACCCCCTGCAGGAGGGCGAACACGGCGATGAGGTAGGCGAGTGCCGCCCGAGGCACGCGCCGCTGCTGCAGCTCGGCCACGAAACCGGCCAAGGTCAGCTTGGGCCTCCCGGCGGCCTCCGCCGGCACCCCGCTCTTCCCATCTCGCCCTTCTCCCTCACCAGACATGGCGCGTCGCACCCGGGTCTCGGAGGAGCCTAACCCAGTTTGCCGCGTCTTTCCCGTTCGAGGAGCGACTCGCGTCCCGCTCTCACTTCAGCTGGACGATGGTCACGATCTGCGGGGTCTGGTTGTCGGGCGTGTAGATGACGTCGTAACACCCCTTGCTCGGCGCCGCGGCGGTGCCCCAGTTGAGGACGTGCTGGTTCGCGGTCGTGTCGTAGGCGTAGCTACTCCCGCTCGCCACCCCCGTCGCGGCCGCGTAGAGCGTCACGACCGGTGCCCCGCTCGCCGGGTTGCCGGCGCAGCCGGCGTCGTAGACCGCCTGCAGGGAGAGGTTGGCGCTCGCCCGGGTGACGTAGGCGCCGCTGGGAGTGACGAGCTGCCACTTCACCGCCACCGTGCTCCCGTACTTCTGCGCCGCCGACCGGGACGGCTTCGCGAGGCTGCCGGCGGTGGCGAGGGGCTGGAAGAACCCCTTGCAACTGTAGTTCTCGAGGACGGTCTCGCTGAGCACGCTCGAGGTGCTGGCGGCGAAGCTCGCCGATCCGCCGTAGACGGCGGTGAAGGAGTGGACGCCCTCCTGCAGCGAGGAAGTGCTGAAGGTGGCCACCCCGGAGGCGCCGAGCGCGGCGCTTCCCAGGACGGCGCTCCCGTCCTTGAAGGTCACCGTCCCGGTGGGAACCCCGGCGGACGACGTGACGGTCGCCGTCAGGGTGAGGGGGGTGAGCTCCAGGATGGGGTTCTTGGAGGAGGTGAGCGCCGTGGCGGTCGCCGCCGCGTTGACGACCTGGGTGAAGGCGCCGAGGGTGGCGCTCAGGTAGTTCGTGTCGGCGGTGGTGAAGAGGGCGGTGAGCGAGTGCTGCCCGCCGGAGAAGAGCGGGACCACCAGCGAGGCGGACCCGCCGGAGAGTGGAACCGCCGCGCCGAGGGCCGCGCCGCCGTCGGTGAAGGTCACCGTCCCGGTGGCGCCGCCCGCCACCGTGGCCCGGAGCGTGACCGACTGCCCGTAGGTGGAGGGGTTGGCCGACGAGGAGAAGGTCCCGGTCGCCACCACCGCGTTCACGACCTGGCCGAGCGGGGCCGAGGTGCTGCCGGCGAAGTTTCCGGCCAGGTCGCCGAGGTAGGTGGCGGTGATGGAGTGCGACCCACCCACGAGCCCGGCCGCGGTGAAGGAGGCGGTGGCGCTCCCGGTAGTGCCGGCAGCGAGGGTCCCGGTGCCGAGGAGCGTCGTCCCGTCCTTGAACTGTACGGTTCCGGTCGGCACCCCACTTGCCGGCGGCTGGACCGCCACCGTCGTGGTGAAGGTGACCGGCTGGCCGTAGCTCGAGGGGTTCGGTGCCGCGGCGAGCGTGGTCGCGGTCCCCGCCTGGAGGACCATCCCGGCAACCGCGCCCGAGGGCGCGCTCGCCGCGAAGTTCGCGTCGCCGAGGTAGGTGGCGGTGATGGAGTGCGAACCAGCGCCCAGAGCGACCGACAGGGTGGCGGCGCCGCCGACGAGGCTGACCGTTCCGAGCGACGTCGACCCGTCGTAGAAGGCCACGTTGCCGGTGGGGGTGCCGGCGCCCGGCGCCACGGCCGCCACCGTGGCGGCGATCGACGTGGCCTGTCCGTAGGAGACGGTGGCGACGGCGCCCACCGTCGTGGCCGTCTGGGCCTTCGCGACGGTCAGGGCGACGGAGGCGCTGCTCGCGGCCAGGTTGGCGTCCCCGGGGTAGGAGAGGCCGAGGACGTGGCTCCCGGTGGCGAGCGCCGAGGTAGAGATGGTGGCGGTGAAGGAGCCGCCGCCCCCGGTGAGCGTGGCGGTGCCGAGCGGCGCGGTGCCGTCCGCCACCTGGATCGAGGCGGTCGGCGTCCCGGCGCCCGGCGCCGCGACCGTGAGCGTCGCGGTGAGCGTGACCGCCTGGCCGTGGACCGGCGCGGTCGGAGAGGCCTGGGCGGAGAGCGCCGTGGAGGCGAGGTTCACGGTGAAGGCGATGGGGCCGGAGCCGCTGGCGAGGAAGTTCGGGTCCCCGGAGTAGACGGCGGTGATGGCGTGCTTGGCGACCGCGAGAGCCGAGGTGGTGTAGGTGGCGGAATTGCCCGCGAGCGCGATCGAACCCGAGATCGCCTGGCCGCCGTCGGCGAAGACGACGGTCCCGGTGGGGGCCCCGGCGCCGGGAGCCGTCGGGGCGATGGTGGCGGTGAACGTCACCGGTTGTCCCGCCACCGCCGGGTTCGGCGAGGCGGCGACCGAGGTGGCGGTGCTCGCCGGGGTTACCTGTTGCGAGAGGCTCGTCGACGCGCTGCCGGCGAAGCTCGAGTCCCCTCCGTAGGTCGCCACGATGGCGTGCGACCCGACCGAGAGCGGAAGGGCGGTGGTGAGCGTCGCGGTGCCGCCGGCGCCGAGCGCGACGCTGCCGAGCAGGTTCGAGCCATCGGTGAAGGAGACCGTGCCGGTGGGGGCACCGGCGCCGGGTGCCGACACCGCCACCGTGGCGGTGAAGGTGACCGGCTGGCCGTAGACCGAGGGCGCCGAGGAGGATGCGACCGAGGTGGCCGTTTGCGCCAGGGCCACCACGTCGGTGACGGCCGCGCCGGTGGTGCTCGGGTTGTACCGACTGTCACCGCCGTAGCTCGCGGTGAAGGAGTGGGTTCCGATCGCCAGGGCCGGAAGGCCGCCGGAGGGGAGGACGAGGGTAGCGCTGCCCGAGGCGAGGACGACCGTCGCGAGCACGCTCGACCCGTCCTGGAACGTGACCGAGCCGGTGGGAGCCGGGGAACCGGCCGCCTGGCCGGCCACCGTGGCGGTGAGCGTCACCGCTTGCCCGAAGACCGAGCTGGCGGTGCTCGCGGCGAGCGCCGTGGTGGTGGGCCCAGGAACCACGGTGAGGGTGACCTGCTTCGTCACCGATCCCGGCGGACTCGACTGGTCCGTCACCTGCAGGCCGAAGGCGTAGGAGCCGGTCTGGGTGGGGGTCCCGACGAGCTGGTTCCCGCTCAGCGTCAACCCGGGAGGGAGGGCGCCGATGACCGCCCAGGTGTAGGTGCCCTTCCCGCCAGCCGCCTGGAGGGTGGCGTTCGCGTAGGCCACGCCCACCTGGGGAGTGGGAAGGCTCGAGCCGTCCGACTGGATGAGGAGCGCCGTGGTGACGGTGCCGCCCGCGTGCGCGATCACGACCGGGGCGATCTGGGAGGTGAGCTCGGTCATGGCCGGGACCGAGAGCACCCCTCGGAGCGTGATGATGGCCGTCTCCCCGGGGGCGAGGGCGATGGTCGCGTTCGTCCCGCTCGGGTCCGGGATGTTCGCGTTGATGGCCGTCCCGAAGGGGACCATGGCGGGGCGGATGTCGTCGATGCTGGCGGTGATGACGGGGTGAGGTTGCTCGAGCAGCTGGCACTGGTATCCGAGCGGGGTGGTGTAGTTCTTCGCCAGGATGAGCTGCAGGGGTGTGCTCGGCGCGCTGCCGACGATCTGCACGTGGTAGGAGGCGGTCGTGTTCCCGGTGTTGGTGACCGCGTAGCTGGCATCCGAGATCGACGCGTTGGACAGGTTGGTGTTCGAGAGGTTGGTGTTCGACAGGTTCGTGTTGGAGAGGTTGGTGCTGGCGATGTCCGCGTTCGAGATGTGCGCCGCGGACAGGCTGGAGTTGCTCAAGTTGGTGTTGGAGAGGTTGGTGTTCGAGAAGTTGGTGTTGGAGAGGTTCGTGTTGGAGAGGTTGGTGTTCGACAGGTTCGTGTTGGAAAGGTTGGTCGCGGACACCGTGGTGCTCGGGGCCAGCGACGGCGAGTAGATCTCGAGCAGAGCGATGTTCTGCGAGTTGGGATCGGTGCCGTCCGGCTGGACCAGCGCCGGGTTCGACCCGGGAGGGTTCAAGGTCACGGAGCCGGAGAGCCCGCCGGCGACGAGGGCACAGGTCGGAGGGATCGCCCCGAGGCAGCCCGCCGGGTTGGCCGGGTTGACCTCGGTGACCGTCACCGGGATGGTGGCCGCGGCCGTGGCCGAGGTGGCGAAGAGCGAGCGGTAGACGACGGAGTGCGCCGGGATGGTGACGTCGAAGCTGAGCAGCGAGACGCTGTCGTTGCGAAAGGAGGCGGTGACCCCCGAGGGCGGCGAGGCGGTGAAGCGGAAGTAGCGGTCGACGGGGGTGGCGTTCTTCGCCGCGACGACGAAGGCGCGGGTGACGGTGGGACTGAGCGGCTTCACGTTCTGCGGGCTCGTCACGAGCAGCCCGCTGGTGATGCGGCTCGTGTAGATGTTCTGGTTGCGCGTCCCCTCGTACCCGGTCACGCAGGTAGGGGTGGTCTGGCTGGGGTCGAAGACGCTCGCCCCGCCGCCGCCCGGCGGCGTGTACTTCGTCCAGTCGCCGTTGGGCGGCGGGCGCACGTCCTGGTTCGAGGTCCAGACGGCGTGGAAGACCGGCGCCGAGGTGGGAGCGGTGTTGAAGCTCCATCCGCCCTGCCCGTTGGGCACGAAGGCCGGGCCCTGGATGTCGATGTAATCCCCCATGAACGCGGTCGTCCCCTGCGCGAACATGGGGAGGTTCGGAGGGTTCACCTGCAGCTGCTGCAGGAACAGGAGGTGCCCGCTCGAGTCCGCGACGGGAATCGCCCCCGCGAATCCGGGAGCCGTCTCGCCCGGCACCTCGTCCCCGCGCTCCCCGAAGGGGAACTGGGTGAGGCGGACGGAAGCGAACGTGGGGTTCGGGCCGGCGGCGGCCTGGGCGACCCGGACGTCGAGGGTGTGGCGCAGCGAGAGACCGGCGTCGTCGATGGTGGGGGTGTAGACGAGCGCCGGGTTGCTGACGAGCTCGCCCAGCGGCCCGCGCTCCTCCGTGTAGAAGCCCCCGTTCGTCCCGAGCTGGAAGGGATTGTTCGGGTCGAAGTATCCGCGGGTGTGGTCGAGGTGGCTGTCGTAGTAGACGAGCATCAGCTGTCCCTGCGAGAAGGTCAGCTGCGGCATGAGCTGGTGGCCGCGCGTGAAGGTGTTGCCGTAATCGTCGACGACCGGAGTGGTGTCGGCGGGCGCGGGCGTGGTCCACCCGTGGCAGTCGTCGAGCAACTCGCTCAGGACGAGCGGGACGTACACCGAAGCCGTGGTGATGGCCACCTGGGTATCGCAGGGCGACCCGGCCACCTGGTAGGGACAGCTCGCCGGGCGCTGCGGCCAGGCGACGTGGGCCCAGCTCCAGATCCCCGTGGGGTCGACGGAGATGGCGACGGTGGGGAAGCCCTCGGCGCGGAAGGCGGATAGGGAGCCGTCCTGGTCCGAGGGGATGATGTTCGCGAGCACGCGCGGCTTGGTGAAGGCGAGGCCCCGGAACGAGCGAGCCACCATGATGGCGTCGGTCTGCGTTCCCGACGCGTAGCGGCGCCAGGCGAGGTAGATGAACCCGGTGACCGGATCGATGGCGATCGAGGCCCCCTGATTCAAGGTGCTCGTGGCGTCGTTCACGGTGACGGGCGCGCTCCAGGTGACGCCGCAGTCGCTCGAGCGGCTGAAGACGATGTTGCTCGACGTCGTCACGTTCTCGTTCGTCGAGTTGGTGATCTCGGTGTAGGCGAGGTAGATGTTCCCGCTCTTGAAACTCTGGGCCGGAATGCCCTTCGCCGGGTTGGCGGGGATGGTGCAGGTCCCGGAGAGGAGTCGGGGCTTGTCCACCGCGAGCCAGGGCTTGTCGACGAAGTAGGTCCCGCCCGCGGCGACCTGGTGGGCGTCGATGTACTTGACGGGGTCGGCGTTCTGCGTCACGTCCCCGTTCTCCTTGTTGTTCAGGTCGATGAAGCGGGCGACGAAGACCTGGCCCACGTTGCTGCCGCGGTTGAAGGTGATGCCGCTGTAGTAGAACATGCCGTTCGGGCCGGCCCGGACCACCGGGTCCGCGGCGGCCGAGTTCTGGTGCAGCGGCGAAGCCAGCGCGTCTGCCGAGGTGTCCTGCGGGTAGCCGGGCAGGAGGACGCTTTGCCACGTCTGCCCGCCGTCGAAGGACTTGAAGACCCCGAGCCAGGCGTCGCCGGTCTCGTCGGGGGAGTTGGGATTCGGCAGGTCGACGCTCCGGTAGTCGTTCGCGCCCGCGAGCAGGTGGAGCGGGTTGGCGGAGGAGACCGCGACGGAGGGCTCGTTCTGGCGCTGCAGGAAGGGGTCCCCGCCCGGCCACTGCACCCCGGACACCATGTTCACGTTCTCGCCCGGAATCTGCGCGGCCGCCCCCCCGGGATGCGTCACCCCGACCGAGAGGAGCGCTGCGAGCGCGAGTCGAGAGGACGTCACCTTGGCGAGGCTGGAGCCCATGCGAATACCCCCAGGGGATGTAGACCCACGGGATTCACCGACGGACTCGTAGTACGCAACGTTAAAGCGGCGGCCCTTCTGGGGCGCAAACGACGACTTAACGTAAGCAGTGCGACCCCCTACGGCACGAGCTCTGCGGCTTCGCCTGGCCGGGGGCGCGTCCGGCTCGCCTCGCCGGAGAGGTTCGACGTTCGGCGGCCCTCGGGCCGGCCCGGCACGCAGTGCGTCAGGCGGAGCGGGGTAGAGACCCCGACACTCGGAGGTGACTAACGCGAGCCAACCCTCTTCGCGCTAGGCGGGCTGTGACTTCTGGTACCTCAGGCCCGCGCTCGTCTGCATCGCCCTGCCGTCGTTCAAGACCGCGGCGTCCACCACCTTGCCGACGACCATGAGGTGGTCCCCGACCTCGCCGATCGCCACGATCTCGCAGTCGAAGTAGGCGAGCGCCTCGGCAAGGATGGCGGCGCCGGTCGCTCCGTCTCGGGTGGGAACGGCCTCGAGCTTCTCCTCGCTCGTCATGCTCTGACGCGCGAAGTACCCCGCCAGGCGCTCCTGCCCCTCGCGCAGCACGTTCACGGCGAAGTTCTTGGTGCTCTTCAGGAAGTCGACGCTGTAGTGGCGCGCGTCGACGGCGATCATGAAGTGGGGCGGGTCGAAGGCGACGGGCGCAGCCCAGGAGACCGTGAGGGCGTTGTCCGCCCCCCCCCTCCCCACCGTCACGACGCTCACGGCGAGCGGGAACTTCCGCAGCACGTCGACGAACAGCTCCGACTTCATGGGTTCCTCCTTCTCGCTCCACCGGAAGGGCCCGCCCGCGCGAACGGGCCGCGCGTCCCCGCCGGAGCGGATCGAAGTTCCGGCGTCGCCGGGCGCCTCCGCGACCCTCTCATGACGGTGAGGTAATACCGGGCGCGACGGGAGACCAGCCCATGTGCATCGTCGGCGGCGCGGCGCACCCTGGCCGCTCCGGAGACCCGAGGACCCCGCCGGGACCGGGTCGGTGCGGGGGCCGCGCGCCCGCGTCGGCGCGGCGCCGCCCTCAGGACTCCTGGTAGAGCCCCTCGGCGAGCACTCCCAGCATGCCGGCCCGGAGCGAGCGCGGGTCGACCGGGGTGAGACGCCTCTCCATCTTCCTCGTCAGGATCCGGCGGTGAACGAGCGCGTCCAGGCGGTCGGAGATGTAGCGGAGCGGCTCGTCGCGGAAGGCCCAGTTGAGGTGGTCGAGCCGGCTCAGGTCGAGGAGGCTGGACCAGGACCGGAGCGTCTTTTCCCCCGCCGCGTTGAAGTAGTCCTCGAAGTAGGAGAGGACGAGTTCGCGCAGGGTGCGGTAGACGGGTTCGCGAAAGCGCAAGCCGACGAAGTTCGACTTCGCCACCGCGCCGTAGTGACCGTCCTCCCGGAAGACCGCGAGGACGTGATCGTCGTCTCGCACCGCCCACATGTCGAGGAGAAGCGGCGCGTGGCCGATGCGGCGCAGGGCGAAGGCACCAAAGACGGCTCCGTCGAAACAGTTCGCCTTCCCCTCGCGCATGACCCGGCGGGGGCAACCGGGATCGTCCTCCGGCCGGTAGGCGAGCTCGTCGAGGTACGCCTGGATGCGCGCGGGGGAGGAGAGAGCGCGGAGGAGCCCGCGCTCCGCCCTCGTCAGGACCTCTGGGGAAGCGGGACGTGCCGTCTCTTGGCGCCTCATGTCGGGTGGGCCTCCTCGCCTGGCGGAGCGCACTCTTACACCGCCTTCCGGGACGGTTTCCACCGCGGAGTGCGCCCCTGCCCCGAGGCCGCGCCGCAGGGCGGGTCCCCGACCCGGGCGCGGGATCACTGATTCCAGCTCACCCCGACGAGGATGCTCGGCACCAGGAACGCCTGGTTGATGGCGGCGTACGCCGAGGAGAAGGTGTAGTTCGCCTTCGGGTTCACGCTGTAGCCGTTCGACGAGTAGGTGGTGTCGTGCCCGTAGAAGGTGATCACCGGGTACCAGTCGAGCCCGGCCGTGACGGCGAGCCCCCAGTGCTTGGAAAGCGGGATGGCGCCGCGAACCCCGGCCCCCACGCCCCAGTTGTTGGAGGTCACGGTGAAATCCTCGTTCCCCCCGACGTAATGGAAGTCCCCGCTGTAGAGGGAGAGGCGCGGCCCGAGGAACACGCCGGTCTGCTCCGTCCCGGAAAGGTGGAAGAACCAAATGACGTCCATCCGCAGGTCCCAGACGCTGGCGCTCGTCTGCGGGGTCCCGTTGGTCGCGTCGTTCACGAAGACCGCACGCGCCAGGTACGGATCCCCGGCGCTGACCCAGGTGATGCCGACGCCCAGGTCGAACCCGATGGGCAGGTTGTGGAGGAGATTGCCCACCGTCCCGAGGGCGCGCAGCCCGAAGCCGTTCTGGTATCCGGCGTACCCGTCGACCGACAGCTCCGCGCCCCTCGCCGGCACCGCAAAGAGGCATGCGACCGCGAGGAACAACGCTCCCGATCCGTTTCTCTGCATTTCGAGTGGCCCCCTTCCGATGCACTGGTCGTGCACCGCGCCCCACGGTGAAGGGACGGCGGATGGGTGTCAACGGAGCATTCCTGCGCGCTTGTGCGCGCGCGGCTCCTGACGGATCCGCCCGGAGGAAAGGGAAGACCCTGGCTCCCTGCGCCCGCGAGGGGTGGCGCCCGGAGGCGCGGAATCCTCGCTCGCGGACCCGGCGCCGGGCGCGACGACTACCGGCGCACGTTGGTGGCGAGGACCTCCTGCGCAGGCATGTGAAGGTCCTCCCGCAGGCGCCGCTCCTCGCGGCGGACGCGGCGCGGATAGGAGAGGAGCACGTCCGGGACCTCGCCCACCGCCCGCAGGTACGACGACAGTCGAGTCGGCCCGGCGTTGTAGGCCACGAGCGCGAGATCGGTGTTGCCGAAGGCTCTCATCATGCGCCGGAAGTAGCGGACTCCGGCGCGGACGTTGAGGACAGGGTCCTGGGCATCGCCGAGCGCAAACCCGCCGTCCCTGGCCTCGCTCTCCAGGGTTCCCGGCCGGAGCTGCATGAGGCCGAGCGCTCCTCGGTGGGAGACTGCCTCCGGCTCCCAGCTCGACTCCACCTCGATGATGGCGAAGACCAACACCGGATCGAGACCGGCGGCGGAGGCCTCCTCGACGATCACCGACGCGAGGCAGGCAGCTCCCTCCTCCCCGAGCTCGGGCATCCGACGGAGCGCCTCCGCCGCCAACCGCTCCTCGATCCCGTCCCTCGGGCTTTCCGCCACTACCTCGGGGGCGTGGAAGCTACGCCGCGGCGCGGGAGCGCCGATGTCCGTGACCAGCGGCCAGCCGAGGCCCGCCGCGACGATGAGACCCGCTGACAGCCGTTGCAGCCAAGTGCGTCCTTGTGTGATTGAAGCGCCCACGGTTCCCTCCTCTCGCCGATGCCGCGGCTCGCGCACTCGCCGCGGCCCACCCATACCGTCGACACGACCCAAAAGGATTACACTCTTCACTGCTTTTCATAATCGCGGGACCACCAATCCGATAGTAATTGGCACCATCTGAGTTGTCATGTATTCACGGGAGGTGATGACATTCTCACGACCCAATGGGATGTAAGTAATCCTTCCACAGTGCTTTCGGCGATCCCTGTGCGACCTACACCCACCGTCGCTCGACGCGCGTCGAATCACCGACTTTGGGCGGCGCGGCGTTGTGCATTCTCGCCTTCCTCCGCTAACTGAAAATCCTCCGTGCCCGGGACTCGACAACTCGAACTCTTTCCTGGCGGAGGGAACCGGGACGAGGGGCGGGTCGAGCCAGTCGAGCCTCTCCCGGAGTACCTCGCCCTCGCCGCGCGCATTCCGAAGGGCCTGCGACTCGGCACCTCCTCCTGGTCGTTTCCCGGCTGGACCGGGATCGTCTACCGGTATCCCGCCGACGAGTCCGCGCTCGCGCGCGTCGGCCTCGAGGCGTACGCGCGCCATCCGCTGCTCCGCGCGGCAGGGATCGATCGGACGTTCTACGCGCCGCTCCCGGCGGCGGACTTCGAGCGCTACGCGCGTGCGGTTCCGGAGGGGTTCCGCTTCCTGGTGAAGGCCGCACAGGACTGCACGTTTCCGGCCTTGCCGAGCGGGGGAGCGCGCGGCACAGCGGGCCGGAACCCCCGCTTCCTCGAACCCTCGTTCGCTCGCGAAGAGGTGGTGGGGCCGGCCCTCGAAGGGCTCGGGGCGAAGCTCGGGACCCTCCTCTTCCAGTTCCCTCCCCTGGGACGTTCAGTGACGGGCGAGCCCTCTGCCTTCGCGGATCGGCTGAGGCGCTTCCTCTCGGTCCTGCCCCGCGGCCCGCTCTACTCGGTCGAGATCCGGAACCGGGAACTGCTCGGCCGGGCCTACGCCGCGGCGCTCGCCTCGACCGGGGCGGCCCACGCCTTCACCATCCATCCGGCCATGCCCTCGCTGGCCGAGCAGGCGGCGCTCCTCGGGGTCGAGAGCCAGCCGGCCCTGGTGGTGCGCTGGATGTTGGGGCACGGACGCGGCTACGAGGAGGCCCGCGACCTCTACGCTCCCTTCGACCACCTCGTCGCCCCCGACCCTGCCAGCCGCCGATCGATCGCGTCCCTGGCACGGGCCGCGCTTCGGGGCGGGAAGGAGGTCCTGGTGGTGGTGAACAACAAGGCCGAGGGGTCCTCTCCCCTCTCGGTCGTCGAGCTCGCGCGCGAGCTCGCCGCCACGGGCGGCTGACCGCAGCCCGGCCGGGCCCGCTCGGATCAGCGGGGCAGCTTGCGGGGCGCCGCCTCCGGCGCCGCCCCGACCTCGTGGTGCGCGAGCCCTTCGAGGGCCGTCACCAGCGCCGAGTGGTCGCGCTTCCCGTTCCCCGCCGCCGCGCAGGCGTTCATGAGCTCCTGAGCCGTCGCGGTGTTGGGCAGGGACACGCCCAGGGCGCGCGCCCCGGCGAGGGCCAGGCCCAGGTCCTTCTGGTGGAGCTCGATCCGGAAGCCGGGATCGAAGGTCCGCTTGAGCATCCGCTCGCCGTGCACCTCGAGTACCCGCGAGGCAGCGAACCCTCCCAGCAGAGCCTGGCGGACGCGGGCCGGGTCGGCGCCGGCCTTGGACGCGAACACCAGCGCCTCCGCGACCGCCTCGATGTTGAGCGCCACGATGATCTGGTTGGCGACCTTGCAGGTCTGTCCGTCTCCGCTCGCGCCCACCAAGGTGACGTTCTTCCCCATGCGATCGAAGAGCGGCTTCGCCCGCGCGAAGGCGCCCTCGTCGCCCCCGACCATGATGGTGAGGGTGGCGTTCTTCGCGCCCAGCTCCCCCCCGGACACCGGGGCGTCGAGGTACTCGCAGCCGAGCGACTGCACCCGGCCCGCGAAGCGCTTCGTCTCCAGCGGCGAGATGGAGCTCATGTCCACCACCAGCTTGCCCGGAGCGAGCCCCTCGGCGACGCCGCCCGGCCCGAAGAGCACCAGGGCCACGTCCGGGGTGTCCGGCAGCATGGTGAAGACGATCTCGGCCCGCTCCGCCACTTCCCGAGGGCTGGCGCACGCCTGCCCTCCTGCGCCGACGAGCTCCGGTGGGACCCCGCTCCTCGAGTGAAGGTGAAGCCGATCTCCACCCTTGAGCAGGTTCAGGGCCATGGGCCGGCCCATGATTCCGAGCCCGATGAATCCGATGTCCATGGGTCTCCTCCCGGTTACATCGCCCGCCAGGGCCCGAACCACGCCAGGCCGGCCCCGGTGGCCGCCGCTGGCTTGTACTCGCAGCCCACCCAGCCGCGGTAGCCGATCCGGTCGAGGTGGCCGAACAGGAACGGGTAGTTGATCTCGCCGGTCCCGGGCTCGTGGCGCCCGGGGTTGTCGGCGATCTGCACGTGGCCGATCCGGGAGAGGTTCGCCTCCAGGGTGCGCGCCAGGTCTCCCTCCATCACCTGCATGTGGTAGGCGTCGTACTGCAGCTTGAGGTTCGGCGCGCCCACCTCCTCGAGGAGGGCGATGGCCTGCGCGGTGTGGCAGAGGTAGAAGCCGGGGATGTCGCGCGTGTTGATGGGCTCGACGAGCAGATCGATCCCGGCCCGGGCAAGCTCGGCGGCGGCGTAGCGCAGGTTCGCCACCAAGGTCTCTCGCAGCTGGCCAGGCTCCGCCCCCGCTGGCGCGATCCCGGCGAGGCAGTTGAGCCTCGGACAGCGGAGCGCCCGAGCGTACTCGACCGCCAACCCCACCCCCTCCCGGAACTCGCCCTTCCGCTCCGGGTGGCAGGCGATTCCCCGCTCCCCCTTCGCCCAGTCCCCGGCGGGAAGGTTGTGCAGGACCTGCTCGAGTCCGTGGCGCGCCAGCCGCTCGGCGATCGCCTCGCGCGGGTGGGAGTAGGGAAACAGGTACTCCACCCCCCGGAAGCCGGCTCGGGCGGCTTCCCCGAAGCGATCGAGGAAGTCCACCTCGTTGAAGAGCATGGTGAGGTTGGCCGCGAACCTGGGCATGACGCCTCCTCTCCCTCCCGGCGAGCCGCGCCCTCCCCCGGCGCGACGAGCGCAGGGGATGTTGCACCCGGGGCGTCGGCGGCGCAATCCGGACCCGTGGGGCGAGCGCGGTTGCCCCGGCCCGGCAATCCCGATAAGAGCTCCGCCAGTGAGGGAGAGGAGCCGGATGCGGCCCGCCAGGGACTTTTTCGAGCTGGCGCTGGCTCTCGCGGTGGTCGCCTCGCTCATCGTCGCCGCGCTGGCAGTGGTCGCTCCCTTCGGGCTCATCCTCCTCTGGGCCCTCTTCATCACCGTCACCCTCTGGCCGGTGTTAGGGCGCGTCACCGCACGGGTCGGCGGGCGCCAGAATCTCGCCGCAGCGCTAACGGTGCTGCTCCTCGTCGTCGTCCTCATCTTGCCGGTGACCCTGGGAATCGCGGCGGCCCTGCCGAGCGTGCGCGCGGCTGCCAAGCTCCTCGCCGAGCCGTCCACCTGGCGCCTGCCCCCGCCGCCCGCCTGGGTGCGGCAGATCCCGGCGGGCGGCGAGCAGTTCCACGGGACCTGGGAGGCGCTCGCCCAAGACGCGGGCGAGGTACTCCAGACTTATCGGCCCGAGGTGGCTCGCGTCGGGACCTGGGTCGTCGCCCGGGTGCTCGGCCTGGGCCTCACGCTCGTCCAGCTGCTCGTCGCCGTCGTCATCGCCTGGCCCATGCTCGCCGGAGGCGCGAGCGGCGTGCTGCTCGCCCGCCGCTTCGCAGACCGGATGGGCGGAGCGCAGGCGGTCGGGCTCCTCGACCAGGCAGCGTACACCATCCGATCGGTGTCCCTGGGAGTCGTCGGCACCGCCCTCGGCCTCGCGACGCTGCAGACGGCTGGGCTGCTCGCCGCCGGCGTGCCCCACACCTCGCTCCTCGGTCTGCTCGCGTTCGTGCTCGCCATGGCCCAGCTCGGGACGAGCCTGGTATGGGTGGGGGCGGCCATCTGGCTCGGCTACAGCGGCCACCCCACCTGGGCGGTCCTGACGGTGGTGTGGGGGATCCTCATCAACAATGTCATCGACGGCGTCGTGAAGCCCTTCCTCATCAGCCACCACACCGGCCTCCCGCTCACCGTCATCTTCCTCGGGGTGATCGGCGGCCTGCTCGCCTGGGGGTTCGTGGGGGTCTTCCTCGGGCCCACCGTGCTCGGCGTGGCGTGGACGCTCCTCCGCAGCTGGCTCAACGCCACGCCGGAGCGGGAGCCCGCGGGGTGACGAAGGTCGACGCGCCATCGCCGGTGTGGGCTTCGCCGCAGCGCTCGTTCGCCCACCGCGTCGAGTTCGTCCGCACGCACACCGCCCTCGCCCCGGTCCCGCTCGTCCCGGAGATCTCGGTCCACCAGGCGACGGAGCTGACCCCGTTGTGGCACGCCACCGCCGCCGACCTCAGCGGCTGGGACGAGTCCCCGTTCTGGGCCTTTCCCTGGGCGGGCGGACAGGCTCTCGCCCGGCTGCTCCTCGACTCCCCCTCCACCGTCCGCGGGCTCTCGGTGCTCGACTTCGGCACCGGCGGCGGCGTCGTGGCCATTGCGGCCGCGCGCGCAGGAGCAACGAGGACCTTCGCCTGGGACCTCGACCCCTATTGCGACGCGGCCGTGCGGCTCAACGCCGAGGCGAACGGAGTAGCGCTCGACTTCCGCTGCGGCTCCCCCCTCGGCGAGGACGCCTCCGGCGTCGACCTGGTGCTGGCGGGCGACGTCTTCTACGAGCGGAGGCTCGCCCGCGACTTCCTCGCCTGGTCCCGGCGCCTGGCCGCGCGGGGTTGCCGGGTCCTGGCCGGGGACCCCGGGCGAATCTATTCGCCGGCGGAGGGCGTCGCCGAGATCGCCCGCTACGAGGTGCCGACGACCACCGAGATCGAGGACCGCTCGCGGATGCGCACCCGGGTCCTCGAGATCCTCCCCTGAAGCGCGCGCCGGTCGCCGACCCCGGCGCGCAGGGCCTCGACAGGACCCAACCGGGGGACGCTCCCGCCTCGGGGCGGAGGGCCCCCGCCCCGCCGCCCGGCGAGCATGAGGAGTCGACGGTCCGTGGATAGATGAGCGCCATGCGCCACGAGCAGAGCCCCCGGGACATTAGCCCGAACCGGATGGACGCCTTCACCGACGGGGCGTTCTCCATCGTCGCCACGCTCCTGGTGCTCGAGGTGCGGGTGCCGCAGATCCGCGAGGGGCACTCCCAGGTCGAGTCCTGGCGAGCCTCGCTCGCGTCGCCCCGTCTCTCGTCGCCTTCGCGCCTCAGCTTCCTTACCATCGCCATCTACTGGCTCAACCACGAGCTCGTCAGCCAGTTCGTGCCCCGATACGACCGTCGGTCCCGGTACTGGAACCTGCTCCTCCTCTTCTGCATCTGCCTCATTTCCTTCGTCATCCGCTTCATCGCCGAATACCCCCTCGAGCCGGTGTCGGTGATGTCCTACGCTGTGGTGATGCCCGCCTGCGCGCTCGCCTCCGATGGGACGTTCCGGTACGTCGCCTTCCGGAGCGATCCGATGGACGGCAGCGTCGACGAGAGCAGCGGCGGCGCTGCTCGCGCACCACCCGCGGCGCGGAGGTCCTGTACCCGCTCGCCATCCTCGCGGCGCTCGTGAACGTCTACGCGTCCCTCGTCACCTACCTCGTCGCCCCCTTGCTCTACGTGCTCCTCCCGAAGGCCACCCTCCAGGTGGAGGAGCGGTGAACTCGCCGCGCCAGCGGACGAGCGGAATCGCACCGTGACTTCCGCTCGTCAGGGAGCGCCGGCCGCCCCGCCGTCCACCACCTCGGCGAGGGATTGCAGCATGCGGTAGGTGAGCCCCCAGATGACGAGGGCACCCGCGTGGACGCTCGGGAGCCGGATCGTCGCTCCCTCGTGCTCGTAGAGGAACGGTCGCTGGCGCGCCGGGTCGAACAGTTCGGACAGCCTGAGCCAGTGAGCGCTCGCCACCTCGTCCGAGCACCGCAGCGGACCGATCGGCCCGTGGAGCGCGAACACCCAGGGCTGGATGGAGAGCTCGAGCGCGAGCCGGCGCCCGACAGCCTGGATCTCGTCGAGCCCACCGAGGAGATCGGCGGCGGTGGATAGGTCGAGTCCGACCTCCTCGGCGGTCTCGCGAATGGCGGTGCCCACGGAGCTCTCCCCCGGCCCCGCCCTGCCACCGGGGAAGGCCACCTGACCCGACCACGGGTCGTCGACCCTCTCCGCCCTCTGGATGAAGAGCGCCTCGAGACCCGCCTCGACCGGGCGGAGAACGATGGCCACGGACGACCGGTGCGGGAGCGGCCTCGAGAGCCTCGCCGGGGAGCGCGCCTCGAGCGCCCGCCGCACGGTGTCGATGCTCACCGGGATCACGCTCCGGAATCCTAAGGGGCCGGTCACCGCCCGGTCCACCGGCAGATCTCGCGACTCCCCCGGAAGCCCGGGCTGGCGACCGGCGGGGTCGGGACCCGCGCCGATCCTCGACCTCCCAGTTGGGTCCTGGGGGGCGCCAGGGCGGCGACCGGGCGGACGAGTCCGGCCCGCTTCCTTAAGAGAGGATGCAACTGGCTGTCAAACCCCCGAGCGGCGTGTGCTCCAGCCAGGAGGGAGCTCGGTCAGTGACCGCTGCGCCGGCCATCACCCGTCACCGCGTCTCCCGGGGGAATCCGAAGGGCGGTGCCCCGCTTCGGGACAGCGTCCCTTTGGCCGGCTCTGCCGAGGAGGTCCCATGGGTGGCGTAGCCCTCGTCTCCTTGCTGTCCCTCGCGACCCTGCCCTCGCCGCTCACCCTCGACGACGCCCTGTCGATGGCGGCGAAGCGAAACGCCGAGCTGGAGGTGGCGCGCAGCGACCGGGACGTCGCCGACGCCGAGGTGCGCCTCAGCTACCAGGGCATCCTGCCCCGGCTCGACCTGAACGGCAGCTTCGGGTACCAGTGGGAAGGGGAGCAGAACCAGGTGCAGGTGGTGCAGAACGTCCCGCCGCCTCCCCCCTTCGTCCGGGAGACGGTGCTCTACGGCGCCAACTCCTTTCCCCAGTACCAGCTCGGGCTCAATTTCAGCTGGACCGTCTTCGACGGGCTCTCCAGCTGGAACCTCATCGCCTCGAGCCGCGCCAAGTCTGCGGCGGCGAGCCACCAGTACGACGAGGACTCCCTGCGGGTGGCCTTCGAGGTGACGAGACGCTTCTACGATGTCGTGAAGCAGCAGCGCGCCCTCCAGGTTCGCAAGGACGCCGCGGCGCTCTCCGAGGAACTGGTGGGGCGGGCCGACGCGCTCTTCCCCGCCGGGCGCGGCACCAAGGCGGACACCTACAACGCCCGCGTCAACCTGGGGAACGATCGGATTGCCGTCCAGGTGCAGAGCGCGGCGCTGGTGCGCGCCCGCGCGGACCTGGCGGTGGTGCTCGGCCTCCCTTCTGACGCCGGGCTCGAGGTCGTCGCGCCGGGCCCGGTCGCCGGCCCCGGCCTCCCGCCGCTGGACGAGCCGCCCCCGCTGGCCGACGCACTCGCGAAGGCCCTGAAGGCTCGGCCCCTCCTCTCGGCCCAGCGGCTCTCCACCCAGGCGGCGGAGCTGGACATCGCCCGGGTGCAGGGCGAGTACTGGCCGAACGTCTCGCTGCAGGCGAGCTACACCAAGTCGACCCCCGAGCTGGGAACGCACTACGGCCTCTTCGTGCCCGGGACCCAGTACACCGCGGTCGCGCAGGTCGTCCTCGCCTGGAACCTCTACGCCGGTGGCGAGACCCGCGCCAACGTGGAGAAGACCGAGGCCCAGGCGCGGCGGGCGCGGGCGCTCCAGGAGCAGGCCCAGCAGCGGGTCTCCTACGAGGTGACCAGCACCCGCGAGCAGGTTGTCGCTCTCGTCGCGTCGGTCGCGACGGCCCAGGAGATGCTCGACGCGGCCGACAAGGGGCTGCGCTTCGCGCGGGACAAGCTGGAGGCGGGCGTCGGGAGCCAGCTCGAGGTCCGGGATGCCACGCTCAAGCTCGCGCAGGCCAGGCTCACGGTCGTCGGCGCCGTGGTCGACCTGGTGGTCGCCCGCGCCGACCTGAACCGCGCCATGGGTGGGACGCTCTAGGCGCGGGAGCCCGCTCACCCCTCGTGTTGGGCCGCGATCACGGTCGCCGGGACGGTGTCGAGGAGCTTCCACAGGGCGGCGGCGCGGATGGGGTCGATGTTCGACATCGCCTCGTCCAGCAGAAGAAGCTTGCGATCGGAGGCCACCGCCGCCGTCAGCGCGATGAGCTGGCGCTGGCCGCCGGAGAGGCTCTTCCCTCCGGGCGCCACGAGGGTCTGGTACTTCATGGGCAGCGACGCCACCAGGGAGTCGAGCCCGGTCTGCTTCGCCGCGTGGAAGAGCCTCTCGGCCGGGGCCCCGCCCGACAGCAGTCGCAGGTTCTCGAGGACCGACCCGCTGAAGAGATGGACGAACTGGGGCAGGTAGAGGATGTCGTTCACGGCGGCCTGGGGGCTCGTCCCCCCGATGCTGATGGTGCCTTCCTCGGGGAGGTACAGGCCTGCGAGCAGGCGCAGGAGGGTGCTCTTGCCGAACCCGGACGGCCCGGTGATGAATTGCTTCGCGCCCGCCTCAAAGCGGGCGCAGTACCCCTTCGCGATCCACGGGCGCTCCGCTCCGTAGCGGAACCAGACGTCCTCCATCACCACCGGCACGGCGCGCGCACCCCCGGCGGACCGGCGGGTGCTCCTCTTCTCGGGGGCGGTCCTCAACACCTCCTGCGTCTTCTCGAGCTGGGGCCGGAGCAGCGCGAAGAGGAGGCGGGCGCGGACCAGCCCGAAGACGGCCCCGAGGAAGCCCGCGCTCAGCTGGACGAAGGCGATGAGCGTGCCCGCTTGCAGCTTGCCGGCCAGGATGAGGCTCCCTCCCCAGATGAGCAGCGCCGCGTAGAGCCCTTGCCTGAGGGTGTCGAGGCCCACGTCGCTCCAGAGGCCGGCGCGCTGCCGCCGCAGCGAATGGGCCTGCTCCCCGCGGAAGCGCTCGAGCCAGCGCGAGAGCCCCTGCTCCTCGGCCGCGGCGGCCTTCACGGTCGCGATGCCGGCCACGAGCTCGGAGAGGTATCCGCGCTCGCGCGCCTGGGCCTCGATCTCCCGCGCCTGGTGGCGCGCCTGGGCGCTCGCCACCGCGGTGGCGAGGACGGCCATGGCGGCGGCCACCGCGATGACGAAGAGGGTCGCGGCCGGGAGCATGGCGGCCATGGCGATGACGAAGCACACCGCGGTGACGCCGTCGAGCACCGCCGCCAGGACACGCTCGGCGAGCACGTCGCGCGCACCGCTCAGGCCGGTGAAGGCCTGCAGCCGCTCGCCGAGGGTCATGCGCTCCAGAACCGGGAAGGGAAGCCGCAAGAGGTGCTCGAGGAGCCCGCGCTCGCTCGACACCTCCATCCGCGTGACGATGAAGAGCAGCACCCTCTCCCGGACCCATCCGATCCAGGCCTGGAAGGCGGCCACCAGGACGATGCCGACGGCGACGAGGCGCAGGGTGGAGAGGGCGCGGTCCGGCAGCGCCCGGTTCATGACGACGCCCGTGATCTCGGGCACCGCCAGTCCCAGGAGCTGGAGCAGCAGGCTCGCCGCGGCCAGGAGAACGAGCGTGCGCCGGTGGTGGAGGAGCAGGACCTTCAGACGGGCCCAGAGCCCTTCCCCGCCGGGCAGTGACGGGGAGACGTCGAGGACGTAGCCGGAGAGCTCGGGCGCGAGCTCTGACAGGGCGACGGTGCGGAGGCCCGCGGCGCCCTCGATCTGGGCCGTGCCCCGGCCGCGTTCCCGCAGCACCACCCACGACCCATCTCGGAGCTGGAGCAGCGTGGGGGCGTCGAGGTAGGCGAGCTCGTCGGCCTCGATGATCGCCGGCCGCGCCTGGACGCCGACCCTCGCGAGCGGCTCCACCAGGGCCTCGCCGGAGCCGCCGGGGTCGTGCGCCTCGCGGAAGGCCTGCAGGCCTCCCTCGTACCCGTGGAGCCGGAGCAGGCGCCACATGGCCTCCACGGCGCCGAAGCCCTTCCACGCGGGGGAAGCCGCTCTCGACGAAAGCGAAGGGACGCCCTCCCTCTCGCCGGCCCCGGCAGGACGGCCGGCGGCCGGGGCGAGCCTAGGCATGGGCAAACTCCTTGGCCTGCACGAGCGAGCGGAAGATACCCTCTCGGCTGGCGAGCTCGTCGTAGGTCCCCTCCTGGACGATCCGCCCCCCGTCCAGCACCAGGATCCGATCGGCGTCCCGGACCGTGGCCAGCCGGTGGGCGATGAGGATCCGGGTGCAGCCCAGGCCGGCCAGGTTGGCGTGGACCTGTCGCTCGGTGTCGAGATCGAGCGAGCTCGTCGCCTCGTCGAGCAAGAGCACCGCGGGGTCGTGGGCCAGGGCGCGCGCGAGGTTCAGGCGCTGGCGCTGGCCGCCGGAGAGGACGGCCCCGTTCTCCCCGACCCGGCTCGCGTACCCCTCCGGCATGGCCTCGATGACGTCGTGCACGCAGGCCAGCCTCGCTGCCGCCCGCAATCGCTCCAGCGGGATCTCCTCGTCGTTCAAACTCAGGTTCGCGCGAACGCTGTCGTCGAAGAGGAAGGTCTCCTGGAGGACGACGCCCATCTGCACCCTCACCTTCCGCAGGTCGAGCTTGGCGAGGTCGCGACCGTCGAACGAGATGCTTCCGCTCGACGGCAGGTGCATCCCCAGGAGCAGTCGGGCGAGCGTCGACTTCCCGGCGCCGGAGGGGCCGACGATGGCCACCTTCTCGCCGGCCGCAATGCGCACCGAGATGTCCTGGAGCGTGGGCGCCTCTGTGGGCGAGTAGGTGAAGCTCACGTCCCGGAGCTCGATGCCCCCGGCCAGGCGACCGGGGTCGAGATGGCCGGAGTGCTCGGGGGGGGTGGTGAGCACGTCGTCCAGCCGGTCGAGGTGGTTTCCCAGGTACTGGAGCTGCCCGACGGTCTCGAGGAGTGACTCGAGCGGCGACAGGAACAGGTTCTGCAGCACCAGGAAGGAGGCGAAGGTGCCGATGGTCATGTGCTGCGCCACCACCTCCTCGCCGCCCACCAGGAACACGAGCGCGGTGCTGAGCCCCTGCAGGAGGACCGTGGTGTGGCCGGCGAAGATGCCGAGCTTCCGGCGCTCGAGCGCGCTGTTCACCCGGCCGGTCATGCGGTGCGCCCAGCGCTGGACCATGCGCCCCTCGGCGCCGCTCGCCTTCGTCGTCTCCAGGCCGGTGAGCGCCTCCAGCAGCGCCCCGAACTCCCGGCCGGTGGCGGTGAGCTCGGACGCCATGGCGAGCTGGTTGCGCTCGCGCAGGGCGAGGAGGAGAGCGACCCGCACCAGGCCGAAGCCGAGGATGAGGAGGCCGAGGCGGAGGTCGAAGGCGAGCATCAACCCCGAGTAGCCGAGGAGCAGGAAGACGTCGAGGAGGGCCGAGATGGACTGGCTGCTGAGAAGGTTCTGGATGGTGGCGTTACTGTAGACGCGCTGCACGAGGTCGCCCGCCTCCCGCTGCGAGAAGAAGCCGAGCGGGAGGTGCAGGAGGTGCCGGAGGAAGCGGTTCATGAGGGTGAGGTCGAGGACGTTCCGCAGCCCCTGCACGACGTAGCTCCGCACCAGGGCGAGGAGGGCCTTGGCGAGGACCGCGGCCGCGAGCGCGAAGCACAGCCCCCACAGCCAGGCCCGCTGCTGCGGCACGACGACCCGGTCGAGGAGGATCTTGGTGGAGACGGGGAAGACGAGTCCCACCACCTGCAGGCCGATGGAGGCGAGCAAGACCTGCAGCAGGCTGGGGAGGGATTCGCGAAAGATCTCCCGGTAGCGTGCCAGGCTCGGGCGGGTGCGGGGGCGAGGGCGAAGCGAAGGCGTCGGCGCGAGAGCGAGGGCGACGCCGGTGAAGTGGCGCCCCATCTCGTCGAGCCCCATCCTCCTGCGCCCGGCGGCCGGGTCGACGAGGTGGGCGTGGCGCGGGGTGAGACGCTCCAGGACCACGAAGTGCTCGAAGTCCCAGTGGAGGATGGCCGGGAGCGACAGCTGGTCGAGCTGGTCCATCTCCACCCGGACCCCGTCGACGGAAAGCCCGTATCGCCGGGCGGCCCGTGCGATGGCCGCGGCGTCGGCGCCGTTTCGCGAGACGCCACACCGCTGCCGAACCTCGGAGAGCGGAGCGTGGTGCCCGTAGAACCCCAGGACCATGCTGAGGCAGGCGGCTCCACACTCGGTGATCTCGATCTGCGGCACGTACCTGACGCGGCGACGAAACAGGCCCACTAGCGCATCCACCGCTCGAGGGGGTTGAACAACAGCGTGGCGAGCTTCTGCCGGCGCAGGGTGTAGCGAACGTTCATCAACGTGCCCGTGCGCAGCTTCACCTGGGCGGCGTCGGCGGGTCCGGTGTCGGTGATCTCGAGCTCGACGCGATAGCTCGGCCCGTCCAGCTTCTGCTCCTCGCCGAGGGCGTCGTGCACTTCGGCCGGGGAGGCGAGATCGTCGCCAATGCGCACCACTCGCGCCCGGAGCGTGCCGTATTCCGCGTGCGGCAGCTGGTCGAGCTCGAGGTGGACCTCGTCCCCGACCTTGACGAAGGCCCGGTCCCGCTCGGCGAGGAACGACACGACCTCGATCGGCGACCCCTGCGGGATGAGCTTGCCCACCACCTGCCCGGCCTGGACGGTCTCTCCCACCCTCACCAGCAGCGCCTCGACGGTGCCGTCTTCGGGGGCCACGACCAGGCTCTGGTGGGCGACGACGCTCAGCGAGTCGCGCTTGTTCTGCGCGGCGCTCAGCACCTGCTGCCGCTGCCAGAGGTCGTCTTGACGGCGGCCCTCCATGGAGGCGAGCTCCTGGCGGGTCTGGTCGAGCGTGAGCTCGGCGCCGCTCAGCTGGCGCTGGGCCTGCGCCAGCGACTCTCGCCACTCTGCCACTGCCATCTCGCTCACGAGCCCCTTCTTGAGAAGGTCCATATCGGCCTGCAGGCGGCGCTGGTAGTAGGCGGCCGAGCCCTTCAGGCTCTCGATCTGTTCGCTCAGCCTCCTCGAGCGCGCTCTCAGGTGCTCGACCTGCTCGGCATAGTGCCGGTCCTGCTGGATCGCCATGCCCGAGTACTGGGTCCGGACCGCCTCGTACTGCCGCTCCGCCTCGAGGAGCTGGGCCTGGACGTTCGGGGATTCGACCCGGAGGACGGTGGCGTTGGCCTTCACCCGCTCGCCCGACCGGGCCTCGACCTGCGCCACGGTCCCGGTGAGCTGGCTCGTCAGCGGGCGCACTCCCATGGTGGGGCGAATGATGCCGCGCCCTCGCCCGGTCACCTCCACCTCCCCGACGAACGAAGCCGCGACCGCCACCGCCAGCGCGGCGACGACCGTCCACACGAGGACCCAGGTCCACGGAGGGGACACGCGAACGATCCCCCGTCCCTCCTCGGACGCGAGACGATGCTGCATGGCCTCCCGCCGGAAGAGCCCGGTGCTGGCCTTCGGCTTCGGCTCCTCGACCACGTACAGCAACTCGGTCTGTGCCCGCGGGCGCGGGGACTGCGGGGCCGCGTCGGCTGCTCGGCTCTGCCCCTCGGCGCCCGTCGTCTTCGAAGCGACCCGCACGGGGGCCAGGTGCGACGCGCGGCGCAGCGTCTCGAGGAAGGCCTCCCGCTTCCGGGCCCTCACCACCTCGGGGTCCAGCACCAGGGTTACCTTGCTGCTCGTCGTGGCCCCGCGCATGTCGACCTCCTGCGCAGATGGACAGCGCGGCCGGGGTGATCTGACCGGATGCCGCGCGCCCCTTGGCGATGGGAAGCGACCTTGCGATGCGTCGCGTCACGAGAGCGGCTCGGCCACCCGAAGTAAGTGGTTTTTCTCCAGCGCCGGTTCCGGTCGGCCACGCGGGGCTCGCGCCACTCACCGTGGAAGGCGCCTGACGCTACCCTCCAGGGGCTGTCGGGTGGCAGGGGCGGACTCGCGCCGGCCCTTTCCCCAGGGCGTCGCGCCGGGCAGCGGCCAGGTGCGCAAAGGCGCGCCCCTTCGGCCGCGCCGTGCATCTTCGAGCGTTATATTCCAGTGCCGATGCCGGTCTGCGAGAAGTGTCACCGCGAGGCGGTCACCGGGGCGCTCTTCTGCGTCTTTTGCGGTGCCAACTTCGCGCCCGCAGCCGCGGACTCGAGCGCCCCGGATCGCTTCGTCGGGCAGACGCTGAAGGGGATGTACCTCATCCAGCAAAGGATCGCTGACGGAGGGATGGGCCAGGTCTACAAGGCGCTCCACATCGCCCTCGACGCCCCGTTCGCCGTCAAGATCGTGAAGCAGGGCCTGCTCTCCGACCCGGGAGTCGTGGGGCGCTTCCAGCGGGAGGCGCGGGCGGTGTCCAAGCTGCGCCACCCCAACGTGGTGGCGGTGACGGACTTCGGTCAGACCGACGACGGCACGCTCTTCATGGTGATGGAGTACGTCTCCGGCAGAAGCCTGGCGCGCGTGATCGCGGAGGAGTCGCCGCTGCGCGAGCACCGCGTTGTCCACATCGGGGCCCAGATATTGTCGGCCTTCGCGGAGGCCCACGCGAACCAGCTCCTCCACCGGGATCTGAAGCCCGAGAACGTCATGATCGAGTCCCGGCGGGACGCCGCGGACTTCGTGAAGGTCCTCGACTTCGGCATCGCCAAGCTTCAGATCGCGGGCGCGCCCGCCTCGACCCTCACGCGGGCCGGGCTCGTGTGCGGGACCCCGGGCTACATGAGCCCCGAGCAGCTCACCGGCGGAGACCTGGACGCGCGCAGCGATCTCTACGCCGTCGGCGTGGTCCTCTACGAGATGCTGACGGGCAGGCTGCCCTTCGACCCCGCCACGCCGGTTCAACTCGCGCAGAAGCAGATGACCGAGGTCCCGAAGGCGCCGAGCGCGCTCCGCCCGGGGCCGGTCTCTGCGGATCTCGAGGCACTCGTCCTCCGGGCGCTCTCTCCGCAAAGGGAGGACCGGCCGCAGAGCGCCGTGGCGATGCGCGAGGAGCTCCTGCGCTGCTCCGTCCAGCCGCCACCGCTTTCGGACGATCCGGCGGAGTGCGGGCCGACGATCGTGCTGCCGCGCCGGTCGCCTCCCATCGGGAGGCCGCGAGAGACGCCGGGCCGGCCGGTGGTTCCCGACTCCCAATCGACCCTGCAGCGCATGACGCCGCGCGGCACGCCCGAGGCCAGCCGGCCGACGCCGACGACGGCGATCATCCCGGATGTCCTGAAGACCATCGAGCGCCGCGCCGTCGCTTTCCTCGGGCCCGTGGCGCCGTTTCTCGTGAAGAAGGCCGGAGCCACCGCGGCAAGCGCCGAGGAGCTCTGCGAGATCGTCGCCACTTTCATCCCTTCCGAGGACGACCGGACGGAGTTCCTGAAGGGCTTCGGCGCAGCGAGGGCCACCCCGGCGCCGGTCGAGCCCAGGCCCCCCACGGCGGTGGTCTGGGAGCCGGCGCTCCTCGATAGGGCCCGCAAGGCCCTCGCCGCCCATATCGGGCCGGTGGCGCGGGTGGTGGTGAAGCGAGCCTCCGCCGTGGCGCGGAGCCCGGAGGATCTGTACGCGCTCCTCGCCCGCGAGATCCCGAACGAGCCGGATCGAGCGGCGTTCCTCCACTCCCTCGAGAGCGCTGACTCCGCGCCCTAAGCCGGAGGCAGCTGGCGGCCCCAGGGCGCCTTGGCAGCCCCCCCATTCCGCTGCGGGTGCATCCACTTGCACCCCGATGGGGCAATGGGCGGACCGACGCGCCCCGCTATGGAAATGGCCTCACCCGCTCCCCGGGGGTCCGATGCGACTGCTCGCGAAGTTCAGCCTCATCTTCGTCGTCGTCTTCGGCGTTGGGTTGGGTCTCGCCGCCTACCTCTTCGACGATCTCCTGCAGAAGGCGGCCCGCGAGGAAGTTCACGACCAGGCGGAACTGATGATGGACACCGCGCTCGCCATGCGGAGCTACACGCAGGAACAGGTGAAGCCCGCTCTCGAGGAGTCCTCGAAGTCCCGCGGCCAAGAGCTCTCGCAGGACGACGTCTTTCGGGAGATCTGCGCCCGCAAGGGGTTCGGGACGGCGAAGCGCGTGTTCCGGCCCCAGTCCGTCCCGGCCTACTCCGCCACCGAGATGTTCGGGTACCTGAGGAAGAAGTACCCCGAGTACGCCTACAAGGAGGCCGCCCTCAACCCCACCAACCCGCGGGACCGGGCGGTCGACTGGGAGGAAGACATCATCAAGAAGTTCAAGAGCCATACCGACATGCCGCCCTTCGACGGGGAGCGGATGACGCCATTCGGGAGGTCGCTGTACCTCGCGCGCCCCATGCGAGCGGCGAAGCCCTGCTTGCAGTGCCACTCGACCCCGGGAGAAGCGCCGGCGGAGATGTTGCAGGTGTACGGCAGCGGCAACGGGTTCGGCTGGACCGAGGGGGACGTGATCGCCGCCCAGATCGTGTCGGTGCCGGCGTCGCTCCCCATTCAGAAGGCGGACCGCGCGTTCCGGCAGCTGATCGTGTCGCTCGCCGTCGTCGGCCTCATCACGCTCGTGGTGCTCGACACCCTTCTCTACTTCGCCGTCATCCGCCCGGTGAGCCTGCTCGCGGCGCGCGCAGACGACATCAGCAAGGGCCAGATGGACATGCCGGAGCTGCCCATCCGCGGGCACGACGAGATCTCGGTGTTGGCGACCGCCTTCAACCGGATGCACCGGAGCCTCGCCACCGCGATGAAGATGCTCGAGTGAGGGCCCGAGTCAGCGGAGGGCCCACCAGGCGAAGAGGGCGAGGACGACGAGGGCTCCCGCGCCCAGTCCGGCGAGTAGGAGGAGCTTCCTCCTCTCGGTGCTCCGCTCCTTCTTGGCGAGCAGCTGAGCACCGTGGAGCTCCTCCTCCTTGTCGAGGAGGAGGTCGACGAGCTGGGTGTTGTCGAAGTCGCGCTGGATGGCGAGGAGCGCGGTCAGCCAGGCGTGCCCGTCCGCCGGGCGCTGGCCCGGGTCCGCGGAGAGGGCGCTCCGCAACAGCGCCCGGAGCGCCGGCGGCGCCTCCAGGGATTCCACCTGCGGCTTCGCTCCCTCGTCGAGCACGGCACTCCAGCCCTTCGTGACCCGATAGGGCAGCTGGCCACAGAGCGTCTCGTAGAGCATGGCCGCCGCCGCGTAGACGTCCGTTCGGCTGTCCTGAGGCCCGTCGCGCCATTGCTCCGGGGCCATGTAGGCGGGGGTTCCGACGGCGCGGAGGTCCCCGGCGCCGAAGACGTGCGAGATGCCGAAGTCGAGCACCTTGGCCCGCCCGCCGGTGCACAGGAAGACGTTGGCGGGCTTGAGATCGCGGTGGACCACGTGCGCCGCATGAGCGTGGTCGAGCGCCCAGGCGATCTGGATCGCGATCTCGAGCGCCTCGGGGAACGACAGTCGCCCGCGCTGCATGCGGGACTGCAGGGTTTCGCCTCGAAGCAGCTCCAGGATGAGGTAGGGGCCGCTCTTCCAGGTGCCAGCGTCGTACAGGCTGACGATGTTGGGGTGAGCGAGCTGGGCCACGGCCTCCGCCTCGCGCTGCAGCCGCTCCTGCCGGAACATCACCTGGGAGTGGCGCCCCGGCCGCACCGCCTTGAAGGCCACCAATCGGCCGAGCTGCACGTCCTTCGCCTCGAAGACGATGCCGAACTCTCCCCGCCCGAGCTCCCGGACGAGCTCGAAGCGCCCGATCCTGGCGCCCGGGAAGAGCACGTCCCGCCAGTCGTGTCCCCCCTCCTCCACCGGAGCGTGCGCCAACTGCTGCATGAGGACGGTGATGCTCCCCGGCCTGACCTTACCGGGCTCGGCGGCCGCCCCGGAGGGGGCGGGCGCCGGCGCCCCGGCCGCAGGGCGCGCCGGAGGCTCCCGGATCGCAAAGGTCAACCGGAAGGGCCCGATGACGACCTCGCCGTCCGGACCGACCGCGGCCGCCTGGTGCGGAACCAGGTCCTCGCCGTTCAGGATGGAGCCGTTGGTGGAGCCGAGGTCGGTGTAGCGGATCTGCCCGGCCTCGAACTCGATGAGCCCGTGCCACGCTGACACGACGGGGCTCGCGATGGGCAAGTCGTTCCGACCGCTCCTCCCAAAGCGGACGGGAGAGCGGCTGAACGCGTACTCGACCTTCGAGCCCGTGTCGGCGTTCTCGACCCAGACTACGAACGGATCCAACTCGTCCCTCGCCGGCCAGCGAAGCGCCCGCATCGCGCTGCCTCGATGCGTCCACCGATGATCGCATGCTACCGTTCCGCTCGACCGTTCCGCAAACCGCACCGGCTGCGGGCTCCCGGCCCGGGAAGGTACAGGGATGGCACGGGGAGTACGCGGTGGCTATGATCGCGCCATGTCGATCGAGGAGCGCGTGCAGGAGCGCCTCCGGGCAAACGACACGGCGGGGGCCGCCACCGCCGCGCTCCAGGAACTGGGCCCGAACGTACTCGGCTACCTGCGATCGGTCCTCCGGGACGAGAGCGACGCCGCCGACGCGTTCTCTCAGTTCGCCGAGAACGTCTGGAAGGGCCTCCCCTCCTTCCGGTTCGACTCCTCGCTCAAGACCTGGGCCTACCGGGTGGCGTGGTACGCGGCCTTGAACCTCCGCAACGAGGCGTGGCGGCGGCACGGGCGCCAGTTCGCGACCGGCGAGGCCTCGGCGCTCGCGGAGGAGATTCGCACCAAGACCGTGGTCCGGGTCGCGCGCCAGCAGCAAGCGCTCGACAAGCTGCGGCAGTCCCTCTCGGTGGAGGACCAGTCGCTCCTCGTCCTGCGCGTCGACCAGGGGCTCTCGTGGGCCGAGATCGGCGACATCCTGTCGGAAAGCGGCGAGCCGGTGCTGCCGGCCACGCTGATGAAGCGGTTCGAGCGGCTCAAGGATCGCCTCACCAAGATGGCGCGGGAGCAGGGACTCGTCGACTGACGGCGCCCCGGGAGGGCTCGGTTGCGGATGGCTGGCGCCCCTTCGAGCTCGGAAGCGCCTGGGCCGCCCGGCTCGCGCCGCAGGAACGGCGGCATCGCGTGGGCCTTCTGGCGACCGGCGTCGGCACTGGCGCTATTCGCTGCCTTGGGAGCTCCCCGCGCGGTAGCCGCGCAGGCCTGGAGCGCCGCCCCTAGGGCCCTCGTGGTACGGGACGCCATGTTCGAGCAGGCCAAGGCGGCGGTGCACGCCCTGCGCGTGGGCGACGGCCCCGGTAGAACGGTGCTTCTCGTGAAGCGGGTGCCGGTCGAGGAGGCCCTGGACCTGAACGTCGAGAAGGCGCTGCAGGAACTCGACTCCACGTCGGCGCAGCCCCGCTTCCTCGAGAGCACGCGCAAGGCGCTGCGGAGCCACATCGGCGACCAGTTCCGCGCCGAGAACGTCTCTGCCTATTGGTACGTCTACGGGACCGCCCCCAACTTCGCGGAGGCGCTGTGCCAGGCCTTCCCGGACGGGGCCGGCGCTAGCCCCAGCCGGGGTCACGTCATCCGCGCCACCGCCGAGGACGAGCGGGTCATGTTCAGCGCCACGGCGCTGCGCTGGGAGGGGCACCCGGTGCGCGCCCTCTCCCAGCGGACGAAGGCGGAGATGCTCGTCCTCGACGATCCCACCGGGCTGTCGGGACCGCTGTCGAGGAGCGGGAAGCTTTCGGTGAAGGCGGTCCTCGAGGTCGATATCGCAGGCCGCGACCTGGGAGCGGTCCGGGACCAGGTCCGGGCCCTCCTCGGCCTCCGTGGCCTCTCACTCGGGGAGGTCGCCGTGCTCGATCTGCTGCCGTCGTCTCCGGAGGAGGCGAGGGCCAGCGGCTTCGAGCCCCCGCTCGGCGGGGAGCTCGAGGAGTCCGCGAGGCGGCTCGCCGCGGTCCTGGCCCGGCGCGGGATGAAGCAGGACGAAGGGCGGGTGCGCTCGACCGACGCGCTGGTGGGCTCGGCCAACGTCGCCAAGGCCCAGCGCAAGCGCGTCCTCCTCTTCGCGGGCGCCGACAAGGACGGGGCGAGCATCCGCATCCCCGGGCAGGCCGTCGCCCTCACCGAGGCGGACGTGCGCCGGATGGATCCGGACACCTCCTTCGTGGCGGTGCTGTTCGAAACGGCGGCATCGCGAGCCCGTCCCGACGCCTTCGCCTACCTCGGGGCCGTCTCCGCGGGGAGCGCCTCTCCGCTCCTGGGGCTCGCCCTTCGCCACGACCCCTCGAAGGGTCAGCGACCGTTCGCGGAGGTCGACGTCGGGGGCCCGAGCAGCGTCCTCGCCGTCATCCGAGAGGCGGCGCCGGCCACCCGGGGCGCGAACAAAGCAGCGTTCGCGCGCCTGTACGAGTTCGACGCGCGGGCGCTGGCGGACGCGATGCGGGCCCGGGCGCCGACGGCCGACGAGGGGGCGGCCCCGGCGAGAGCCGAGCCCGCTCCCGCTCGAGATGGCGGGCCCTGAGCGGGTCCGTCCCCGGCCCTAAGCGACGGGGGCGCGACCCACGGATCGCCGATCGCCTCTTCTGCCTCGGGCCGCCCCCGACATCGCGAAGCCTCGGCCACGAGGCTCGGCGGCGCCCTCCCCGTTCTTGCCCGCGGCCGGGGCCGCCTGGACCGCCCTTCCCCCTGTCAGATGCTTCCCGCTCGCCTGTCTCCCCCTTGGATGTCGGAGATCTTGAACGAACTCACCTCCACAACCACAAACCACCAACCGAAAGGAATGACCATGAAGACCAAGAATACGCTGAAGAAGCTCTCGGAGAAGGAGCTCAACACCGCGTCCGGCGGCTGCGGCGAGTACTACGACAACGACGACTACTACTACAAGCGGTACGAGCGAGAGGATCGCTGCCACAAGCACCGCGAGCACAAGTGGCGCCCGCTCGAGAGCTAGCCTGGGGCACCTGCCCCTTCGCCTGAGTCGAATCGAACCAGCCGATCCCCCTGGCGCTCGGACGCGGTGCGCCCGAGCGCCAGGCTTCTGTGTCCTGCGTCGCGGACCCCGCCGCGGGCGGTAACGCGACGCGGCGAGCTCCCCTGGAGCGGGGTGGCGAGCCCCTCGGTCCGCAGCGGGCCTCCCCCTCCCTTTGCTCTTGCCGCGATGCCTCGCCGGCCCCGCCCCCGACGGAGTGCACCGCGCCCGGCGGGTCAGGAAGAGCGCGTGCCCATGTCAACGCCTCGGAAGGCCCGGGGGAACCCCAGCGACCCCCGGGGGCGACCTACTCGCAGTTTCCTCGCTTCCCGAAGGTTCGGACATGGACGCAGCCATCGCCAGAGATTCGATCCCGGCGTTCGCGACTGCAGACGCCGCCTGCGCCCCCCTCTTCCGCCCTTCGCTCGAGACCGTCCTCGTCCGACCGCGCCGCGAGTCGCCTGCGGTCCGCGCCGAGCTCGGGGCCCGCGAGACTGCGGAGGAGGCGGAGCTGGGCCTCGGTTGCAGCCCGGTGCTCCTCCTGCACGGCCTCTTCTCGACCCCGAGAACGCTCAAGGTGCTGGAGCGCAGGCTGCGGAACGACGGCTACCACGTCCTCTCCGTCCGGCTGGGCGGACTCGCCGGGCGATTCAACACCCGCCGCATCGACGCACTCGCCGAGCTGGTGCGAGCGCGTGTGGAACGCCTCTATTCCCGCCACCCGAAGCTCGAGCCCCTCACCGTCATCGCCCACTCCAAGGGGGGCCTGGTGGCGAGTTACTGGGTGAAGCGCCTCGGCGGGCACCGGTTCGTGAAGACGGTGGTCACGATGGGCACGCCGCACCGCGGCACGCCCTGGGCGTGGCTGGGCCTGCCCATCGCGGCCCTCGCCCCCTCCGTCCTGCAGATGATTTCGGGAAGCGCTTTCATCCGCAGGCTGAAGGAGGGGGCCTGGCCCGCTCACGTTCGCCTCGTCTCGCTCTACTCCCGCAGCGACGCGATCGTCCCGTACCCCGCTGCCGTCGTCGATGCCCAGGGCCAGCCGCAGATCCAGAACGTGGAGGTCGCGGGCGCGCACAAGGACTTCCTGCTCCGAAGGCGCATCTACGAAGAAGTTCGCCGGGCGCTCAGGTTCGGCGAGGACCGGCCCGCGGAGCCCGTCCTGTCGAGCGCGGCCTAGGTCGAGCGGCTCGCTTCCTCCGCGCCCCATACGAGATCTCCCCCTCGCGCGAAACGGGTGTGGCTGCCTCGGCCACCGCCACCGACCCGAGTTCCAGAGGCGACGGGGGCGGCGCCCCTGCGCGGGGTTGGGGCGGTTCCTGGCGGGTGGTCGCCACCCGCCCGGGCGCGCTTCCCTCGGACGGCCGGGCACCTGGCGGCGGAGGACCGGTTCGTCCTCCGGCGCGAGAGCCGCGTTCCTACTCACTTAGGCGCCCCGGGTCTCCGCGACCGCCTGCACCGAAGGCCCGCCGAGAGCACTCGGGGGACCGAAGGCCACCCGCGCCGTGAAGGCGCCCAAGGCGACCGCTACGAGGGCGAAGACCAACGCGTCTCGAAGCGAGTGGCTTCTCGGCATCGGGAGCCGCAGGAAGGTTGGGTTCCTCTTGACCACGTCGCGAGACCTTTCGTCGTCGGCGCGGGCCGGAATCGAGCGCGCGCCAACGTCATGACACCTCGGCACGGCGAATCTGACTGGCGCGCCAGTCCCCGTTAGCAGCCCCAGGGGCGCACGGGCGGCGCCCCAACTGGGGCACCGCCCGCGAACGGATTGCAAGAGAGTGTTTCCTAGGCTCGGGGGGAGAGCGTCACGCCGGCGAACGCAGTGGGCGCGCTCGCGGCCTCGGCGGGAGTCGACGCGATCTGGGCCACGAAGGCACCGAGGATGATCGCGAGAAACGCCACCACGGCGACGTCGCGGAGCGGGTGGCTGCGGGGAACCGTCAGGGTCAAGGGGTTCGGGGTCTTCGTCATGGCGTCCTCCATCGAGTTTGGTCGGCCTACGCTTCGCCTTCGCCACTGAAGACAGGACGACGGTCCCGATCTGACAGGGCGGTGGGGCGAGCCGGCTTCCAAGCCGCTCGGGCGACGTCGGGCCTGCCGGCCCGCACCGGCTGCGACCGACGGTCGGCTCGGCACCCGACGCGGCCCAGGGCGGGCGACGGGAGCGGCATCCCCACCTGCGCCCCTAACGGAAGAGTCAGGTTCCAGCGGCTCCAACCTCCATGCGGCAGGAGGTTGCAAATGCGCGGCGTCATCACCGGCAAGGATGTTGTGAAGCACTCGGTCACCATCATTCGGCTCTTCGGGATCCGCTCTTACCTTCGGTGCCTGCGCGCCGCTCTCGGCAGCACTCCCACCACCTTCCTCGAGGTCGTTGTCGCCCGAGCCTAATCCCGCGGCACAGGACACCGATCGCGCAGCCCTCGAGCAGTCCCCCCCGGCCAGTCGCGCGGGCGAAAGACCGCCGGAGACTCATATCCCCTCCCCCCCGTGAAGCGGCGCGGCGATGCGTCCAGGCGCCGCCTCCCGCGCATCTCCCGCCTCCACTCCTTCCCCGGCCCTCTCGCCCGCACCCGAGGTGGCTCCTCCTGGAGAAGGAGCGCCGCCGCCTCGGGAGTCTTTCCCGATGCGCGTGGGGCGACGCTGTCAGGGCTGGGTCACTCCCCGTTCTACCTGCAGAGCGCGAGCAGGCGAGCGCGATTCGCCCGGGAGACCCGATGAGGAATTGGTCCGTCATCCTTCGCACGATCGCGGCAGTGGCCCTGCTGGCGCGTGGCGCGAGCGCCCGCGGAGCAGCCACCGACACGGACCTCGCCGCCCAGGTCGCATTCCGCGCGCCGGCGCCGTGTCCCAGTCGAGTCCTCCTCACCCCGCTGGTCGAGCAGCGGCTGGAGCTCAACGCGCACAAGGTGGTCGAAAGCCTGATCGCGACCGGCTGGATGAGAGAGGTGGCGGACTTCCTCCTCGCGAACCCGATCCGCCTCAGCAGGACGAAGGTCCAGATGACCTTCACCTTCGCGCTTCCTTGAGGCGTGTCGCCCCGGGTGGCGGCCTCCGGCAGTTCAGCCGGAGATCGCGATGGCCTCGGCGAGCGCCACAATCCGCCGCGCCTCCTCGACGTGCAGCGCCTCCACCAGGCGGCCGTCGACCACGACGACCCCCTGACCGCGGGTCGCCGCCTCGGCATGGGCGGCGATGACGCGCTTCGCCCGATCCACCGCTCCTTCTTCGGGGGCGAAGACGCGGTTCGCGGCCTCGATGGTCTTCGGGTGGATGAGCGTCTTCCCGTCGAACCCGAGCTCGAGCCCCTGTCGGCAGGAAGCCTCGAAGCCCGCGTCGTCGTCGAGGTCGAGGTGCACGCCGTCGAGCGCCACCAAGCCTTGCGCCCTGGCGGCGAGGACGACGAGCGATAGGCTCGTCAGCACCTCCCGGCGCGACGGGGTGTGACGAGCGTGGAGATCCTTCACCAGGTCCGACGTTCCCGCGACGAGGCAGGCCAGTCGGGGGCACGAGGCGGCGATCTCGGGGGCCCGAAGGACGCCCCGCGGCGTCTCGATCATCGCCCAGAGGACCGAGGGCAGAGCGTCCCCTCTCGCCAGGAGCGCTTCCGTCTCGCGGACCCGGTCCGCGCTCTCCACCTTGGGGAGCAGGATCGCGTCCGCGCCCCCGCGCGCCAGCGCGCGGAGGTCGGCCTCCCCCCAGGGGGAGCCGAGTCCGTTCACCCGCACCACCCGCTCCTGGCGCGGCCGGCCGGGCCGGGCCAGCTCGGCGGCCACCAGGCGCCGCGCCTCCTCTTTGGCGCCCGGGGCGACCGCGTCCTCCAGGTCGAGGATGAGGACGTCCGCCGGGAGGCCCCTCGCCTTCTCGAGCGCCCGGGCATTCGAGCCCGGCACGTAGAGGGCACTGCGCCGGGGGCGTACCGTGGCCATCGGGCTCGGATGTTATTCCAGCGGGCCGGTCGAGCGCGAGGGCGCCCCCTTCCCGGGCCTGGTGGGTGAAGCCGCGACCCGCCGAGGGAGACGACGAGTGCCGGCGAGACTTCACCTCTGGCAAATGGTGTGATACCCCTTCGCCTGGGGGGCGAATGGGAAGCAGAACTCCGGCCGTGCGCGCGTTGCCGTTGCCCGCGGCCCAGTCGCAGGTGGAGCGGCTCGATCCGGTCCTCGTCTTCCTCCGCTCCCTCTGGGAGGTCGACCACGCGCTCGCGCGCGCCTCGCGCGAGATGCAGCAGCGCCTGGGAACGACAGGCCCCCAGTTCCTCGCGCTGCGTCTCATCGAGCAGGTGCCGGGGATCTCCGCCGGGGAGCTCGCACGGGTGATGCATCTTCACCCGAGCTCCCTCACCGGCGTCCTGCGCCGCTTGACCGAGCGCCGCCTCGTCCTTCGCACCCCGCACCCCCGCGACTCGAGGCGGGCGGTGCTCAACCTGACGAGCAAGGGTCGGCGGGTGGCGAGGGTCTCACCGGGAACGCTCGAGGCCCGTGCCCGGCGGGCGCTCAAGGGACTCCCCCCGAGCCAGATCTCCGCCGCCCGGGACGTGCTCTCGCGGCTGGCGCGCTCGCTCGTCCTGCGTTGACGGGCCCGGGCGCGCCAGACGCCTCAGCGCCGCGACCCACAGGCGCACCTCGGACTTCGTGAGGCGGGCGCGCCGCACCGAACCCGCCAGCTCCCGGACGGCGTGGCGCTCCGGGCCGACGAGGAAGCCGCCCCGGCGCAGCGCCTCCCGGAGCGACTCCTCCAGCAGGCCGAGTTCGCCATCGCTCGCGCCCGGCGGGTCGGCCGGCACCGCGCGGGGCCCCTCGGCCGCCTCGAGCAGGGAGAATGCGTAGACCGCCACCGCCTGCGCCAGGTTGAGCGAGGGCTGGCCCCCGCGCGTGGGGATGGTCGAGATCTCGTCGCAGCGGCGGATCTCGTCCGCCGAGAGCCCGTCCCTCTCGTCGCCGAAGACGAGCGCCGTCCGGCCGCGCTGCCCCTCGACGGACAGCCGTCGCCCGAGCTCCGTCGGGTCGAGAGGGCGTCGCCCGCGGACGCGCCGCGAGGTCGTGGCGACGACCCAGGTGCAATCGGCCACGGCCTCGTCCAGCGTGCCGACGATGCGGGGGCGGTCGAGGAGCCCCTCGGCGTGAACGGCCACGCGGCGGGCCTTCGCGAAGTCGTGGGTGCCGAGCCTCACCAGGGCCCAGTCCTCGAACCCGAAGTTCGCGAGCGCCCGGGCCGCCGCTCCCAGGTTCTCGGGGACCCGCGGGCGCACCAGCACGAAGCGGACCCCGCTCCTCACCGGGAGAGCCTCCGCGACCTGCCCGGCCCGAGGTCCTCGCCCAGCCCGCGGGGCCGCCGCATTCCGCCCAGGAGCGCGAGAAACGGGCGACCTTCGCGCGCCCACCAACTCGCCGAGGCTCTGAGCACGTCGATCGCCGTCTCGAGCGCACCCGGGTCCTGGCTCCGGATCGGGTCCACCGGTGCCCACAGGAGAAGGGTGCCCTTCCCCGTGCGCCAGGACAGATCGCAGAGGCAGTCCTCCAGGGCGTCCCAGTTGCGCCCGAAGGTAGCGGGGAAGCTCAGGCCCTTCGCCGCCGCGTCGAGAAGGGACCCCTTGTCGATCACCTCGTCGCCGTCGAGGAGCGCGAAGTCCCATCCGAACCGCGACGCGGTGCGAGCGATCGCCGCCGAATCCGTTTCGGCCCCGACCCAGTGGACGCCGGAGCGGCACTGGGAGACGAGCGCGCGGACGTCGATCATGGCGTTCCCTCGATGCAGCGGAAGCTCCGGTAGTGGTCGGTGGAGTAGTAGCGCTCGCCGCCGGCTCCGGCGACGATGCGCCGGGCGCCGCGGTCCGAATCCCCCGGCGTCGGCACCGTGTACTCCCGGTAGTAACCGTGTCCGTGCCGCGGCAGGAGACTCTCCCGGTTGGAGAAGATCACCCCGTCGCGCCGGAAGGGAAAGGGTCCACCGCGCTCGATCCGGCGCAGCGTCTCTCGCGCTTGCGCCGGCAGCTCGGCAGCGGATACGGAGGCGGCGACCGGGCAGGCCGCAAGCGCCTCGCCGGGAAGCACCGGGGCGACCGCCACCGCGACGAGAAGCGCGAGCGCGCGAGCCATCGCGGGGGCATTGTACCCCCACCGCCGCCCTCCCTCCGACTGGGACGGGCCTTAGGCGCTCTCCTTCACCGGTGCCGGAAAGGGCGCCAGGTCCTTGCGCGGGTGGATCTTCGCGGGGACCCCGACCGCCACGTGATCGGGGGGGACGTCGGTGAGGACGACCGCGTTGGCGCCGATCCGGCTCCTCGCCCCCACGCGGATGGGACCCAGGATCCGGGCCCCGGCCCCGATCCACACGTCCTCCTCGACCACCGGGTAGCCGTCGTCGTGCACGGTCCCGACGGTGTTGTTGCCGTAGAAACGAACGCGCGCACCGATCTTCGAGTCGCCTCCGATGACCACCCCGAGGGGATGCACGAGGTAGACCCCCTCCCCCATCTCCACGTCGCGGTCGATCTCGATTCCGAACACCGCCGTCTGGGCCACCCGGAGCAGGTGATTCACGAGCGGGATGTGCCAGCGGTGCGCGGCCTCCCGGATGCGGTTCAGGAAGAGGATCCGGTAGGAGTCGGTGGAGAGCATTAGCTTCACGGCCGACTTGGCGCTCGGCTCCACCTTGGCCGCCCGCGCCATCTCCACCGCGTCCTTCCAGAGCCTTCCGAACATGGGGCCTCCCTTCAGACGTGACCGTTTCCGGCGCGGGGCGCCGGAGCTTCCGAGCGGCTCACCACCAGAGCCGCCACATAGCCGGGGGCTGGGTCCAGGTCCAGGACGGCCCACTCGGCCGGGTCCGGGTCGACGCCGGTGGCGCCCTCGACCGAGAACCCCACTCCCAGGGCCTTCAGGAAGGCCTCCTTGCGCACCCAGCCTCTGAGAAACGCCCCCGGGACCCCGCGGGCCTCCTCCGAGGCGAGGCGCTCTCGCTCCGCCCTCGTGAACCAGAGCTCGGCGATGTCGCGGGCCTCGGGGACCTCGCGCAGTTGCTCGCCGTCGATGCCGAGCTCGCGCCCGTCGGCGACGGCGCACAGCCACAGGTCGCCGGTGTGGCTCATGCTGAAGGCCGGGCCGCCGGGGACGATGGGCCTCCCGTGCGGGCCCTCCTCGAGCCGCAGGCGAGCCGGGTCGGTGCCGGTCCGAGCGGCGAGGAGGCGGCGCAGGGCCGCGCGCGAGGCGGCGAACCGGCTCCGGTCGACCTCCGAGCGCCGGCGGTCGCCGCGCGCCTGCTCCGACGGGGACAGCTCGCCGGGATCGGGGGGTCGCGCCTGGGAGAGATCGAGGCGCCACAGCTGGACGCCGTGGAGCTCCGCGAAGAGCTCGGGGGCGTCGGCGCGGTTCACGCGCTGGCCTCCTCGGCCCGCGCCCGCCCCGCCCGGCCCTTCATCCAGGAGCAGAGCGAGACGAGCAGCTTCTCGTGCTCGCCGACGTCGGTGAAGAGGTGATCGGCGCGCGGGAAGTAATCGGTCGCGAAGAGCGGGTGGCGGGAGAGCTCCCCCACCATCTCCCGGATCTGTCCCTCGTAGGCGTAGTCCATGAGGCCGCCGGTGTAGATCGCCAGCACGGCGGTTCCGCGTCCGAGGAGCGCCCCGAGGCTGGCCCGGAACTGCTCCGGCGTCGGCATCTCCCGCTGGTAGATCTCCCGTGCCTCCCCCGCCTCCCGGGGTCCGCCGCGCTGCCGGGCTGCTCGCCGGCGCAAGTAGCGACGCCAGCGCGCCGCCTCCAGCTTGCGGCTCGTCCAGTACCGGAGCCAGAAACCGGGCGTGCGCCACACGAAGCCGTCGATGTAGACGGCACCGGTCACCCGGGGATCGGCCACCGTCACCGCGTGCGCGGAGTCGGCCCCGGAGCAGAGCCCCATGACCACGAACGTCTGCGGCCCCCCCTTCTGGCTCACGAAGTCCATCGCCTCCCGCAGATCGAGGACCGCCCGCTCCAGGTCGCCGTGCGCCCCGGGACGCTGCAGGCTGTCGCCCAGCCCGGAGAGGTCGAACCGCAGGACGTGGAAGCCCATCCGCGCCAGCCTCCGCGAGAGGTCCACCCAGAGCCGGTTGGACCCGACGTGGTGGTTCACGCCCATGTTAGCGAGGAGGACCGCCGGCGAGCCCGCCATCGCGTCGGACGGATCCGGCTCGGCGAGCACGCCGAAGAGGTTGGCGTGGGCCCCGAAGACGAAGGCGCGCTCCCTCATGCCTCCTCCAGTGCCGAGGCGATGGCGTTGAGGATGGTGTTCGAGAGAAGCGCACCGTCGAGGCTCCCCGATGCCTCCTCCGGCTCGTGCCGCCAGGAGAGCGCCGGCCCGCCCCGGGCCGCCTCCTCTTCGAGCCGCGCCTTGAGTGACAGGTAGAGGGGCCGCTCCTCCGAGACCGCCATCACCACCCGGCGGCGGGCGCGCGGGAGCGTGCGCAGGAGGTCGAGGCCTCGCGTCTCCTCCTCGACGCTCCCGGGAAACTGATAGCCGAGGAGCTGGCCGGACCCCGGACCCTGATCGGGCGGGAAGAGGAACTCAGAGTACTTTCTCGCCGCGATGGCTCGGAGCTCGTCGACATAGGCGGAGCCCTGTACCACGGGCTCCCACAGGACCAGGTCCTCGAGGTCGAGACCCTCGGAGGCGGCCAGCGCGGCCAGGGAGGCCCCGAGCCGCAGGCCCACCGCCGAGAGCGCGTAGGCGCCCGAGACGTCGAGCAGTTCCCGCGCTGCCGCGCCTACGTCCTCGACCCAGAGCCTGGGCCGTCCCTCCTCGGTCTCGCCCGCGGAGTCCCCGGTGCCGAAGTAGTCGAACCGCATCACCGGGAACCCGTGGCGAGCGAGGAGGGTCGCGAGCTTCCGCGTGGCCCAGTACGTCAGCATGTACTCCTGCGGGGCCGGGCCGCACAGGAGCACCGCCGCGTCCCGCGGCTGCTCACCCTCGGGCGGATAGTAGATCCCGAGGAGCTGACGATCGCTCGTCCCGAAGGAGACCGGCTGCACGCGTCCTCCTAGCCGACGCGGGCCGCGCCCTCGGGGGCGGTGACCCGCGCGGCGAACTGCTCGAGCGAGTCGAGGAGCACCGCCCGCGGGGAGAGCCGCTTCCCCGTCTCCCGCTCCAGCCGCGAGAGCATCTGCAGGCACGCCAGGGAGTGCCCCCCGAGTTCGAAGAAGTTGTCGGAGACGCTCACGGAGTGGACTCCGAGCGCCTGGCGCCAGAGCGACGCCACGAGCTTCTCCGCCTCCGTGCGGGGCTCGACCTTCGGGCCACCCGCCGCGCGCGCCGGCGCGGGGAGCGCGGCCCGATCCACGGCCCCACCCGGACGGCGCGGGATCGAGGCCAACTCCACCACGTGCTGCGGGGCGAGGGCCTCGGGCACGCACGAGCGCAGGTGTGCGCGGAGCTCGGAGTCGGTGTAGGCCGCGCCCGGGTGGGGGACGACGTAGGCCGTGACCCGGACCTCGCCGGGGCGGTCCTCCCGGGCGGCCACGGCGGCGTCGGCGACGGCCGCGTGGGCCATGAGCGCCGCCTCCAGCTCGGCCGGCTCGAACCGGACGCCGCGAACCTCGCTGCGCCCGTCGCGCCGCCCCTTGAGGGCGAAGACACCCTCGTGCCAGCGCGCCAGCTCGCCGGTGCGCCAGAGCCGCTCGCCGTCCACCTTCACCGTGCGCTCGGCGCCGAGCGCCGGGCGGCCGCGATAGCCGCGGGCGAGGGCCGGTCCGCCGAGCGCGACCTCGCCGGGGACGCCCTCGGGGACGAGCTCGCCCACCCGGTCGATGACCCGCAGGCGGAAGCCGGGCGCCACCGCGGTGCTCCCCTTGCCCGCGGGGTCGACGCGGCGAACGGCGGCCATGCCGGCCACCTCCGCGGCGCCCAGGACCTCGAGCACCGCGTCGGCGCGGGGAGCAAGGGCGGCGGCCAGCTCGTCGTCGAGCGGCGCTTCCACCGCCGCGCGGAACGAGGAGCCGCCGGCGAATCCGACCGCCAGCAGCTGCCGGAAGGTCGAGGCGGGGGCGACGAACAGGCTCGCGCCCACTCCCTGGAGGAAGGCGGCGAGCGCTCGCGGCTGGACCGCCTCGCGCGGAGCGAGCGCCAGTCGCGCGCCCGTCGCCAGCGGCAGCCAGGTCTCGAGCGCCGACCTCGGGCTGCCGGCCGGCGCCGCCGAGGCCACCACCTCGCCCTCCGCCACGCTGAGCGCGCCGCGGCACGACACCACGCCGGCCGCCAGCGACCCCTGAGTGAACTCGATTCCGCAGGGCTCGCCGCCCGGGCCGGGCGTGTAGAGCACGAGCGCCAGGGCGTCGAGCCCCGGGGCGGCTTGACGCGGAGCCGGCTCGGAGGACTCGAGGTCCTCGATGGCGAGCGTGCGCCAGGTCCCCTGCGGGAGCTTGCCGAGTTCGGAGCGCGATGCCACCACCGCAGCCGGCCGCGCATCGGCGACGACGCGGGCGAGGCGCGCCGGGGGCTGCGCCGGGTCGAGCGGCAGGGCCGCCATTCCGGCCTTCCAGGCCCCGAGAACCGCGGCTATGGCCGAGGCGGACCGCTCCATCGCCACCGCCACCACCGGCTCGGACCCGCCCGAGATCGGCTTCAGCCCCTGGGCGATGCGCCGGGCCCGCAGGTCGAGCTCGCCGCGCGAGATCGCCTTGCCGCCGACCAAGATCGCCGGGGCCTGCGCATCCTTCTCGGCGAGCGCGTCGATCTGCGCCGCCACCGAGGACATGGCTCCGGCGAGGGCCGGCCCCTCACCCTGGGCGAGGAGATGCCTGCGCTCCTCGGCCCCCTGCAGCGCCAGCTGCGAGACGGGTTTGTCCGGGTGGGCCACCGCGTCCCGGAGGAGGACGTTCCACTCCTTCAAGAACTGCTCCATGGTGGAGCGGTCGAGGACGGCGGTGGCGAAGGTGAGCCCGCCGGCCAGGTGGCCCGCTGGACTCTCCATCACCCAGAGGCTCACGTCGGTCGAGGCCGCCGGCTGCAGCACGTGGAACTGGACCATGTCCAGGTCCCCGATCCGGCGAGGCCGGCCGCGCGCGTCCTGGAAGGAGAAGAAGGCGCGGTAGGCGGGGTTCCGGCTCATGGCCAGATGCTCGAAGGGGACGTCCTGGTGCGAGAAGGCGTCGAGCGAACTGGCGCGCACGCGGGCGACGAGCTCCCGGAAGGTGGGGTCGCCGTCCAGGCGGTTGCGGAGCACGAGGGTGTTCACGAACGGACCGACCACGTCCTCGACGTCGGGCTGGACACGCCCGCGAACCGGGGTGGCGACCACCACGTCGTCCTGGCCGCTCCAGCGCGAGAGCAGCGCCACGTAGGCGGCGAGCGTCACCATGTAGATGGTGGCGTCGTTGGCGAGCCCGAAGGCCTTGAGCGCCTCCACGTCCTGGGCCGGGACGTGGACCAGGATGCTGTCGCCGTCCTCGCCCTGCCGGGGCCGGCGGGGGCGATCGATGGGCAGCTCGAGCGGGGTGGGCGTCTCGCCGAGGAGGTCGTTCCACCACTGCGCCTGCTTCTTCACCTCCGGGGTCTCGAGCCACTTCTCGTGCCAGGCGGCGAAGTCGGAGTACCGAACCGGGGCCGCCTTGAGCGCGGGCGGCTTCCCCTGGCGGAAGGCGTCGTAGAGGGCGTCGATCTCCTTCAGGAACAGGTCGAAGCACCACCCGTCCCAGGCGAAGTGATGCGGGATCCACATCAGGAGGTGATCGTCCTCACCGACCTTGAAGAGCCGAACGCGGTACAGCTTGCCGGCGGTGAGGTCGAACGGCCGGCGCACGTCGTCCACGATGAGCCGGCGCGCGGTCTCCAGGCGATCGGCCTCGAGCGCGAGGTGGGTCAGGTCCTCCACCGGCAGCTTGACCTCCGGGACCGGTCCGACGTCCTGGACCGGGACGTCGCCTTCCCAGCGGACCTTGGCGCGTACCGTCTCGTGACGGCGGACGAACTCCTCCACCGCCTTCTCGAGGGCCGCGACGTTGATGCGCCCCTTCAGCCGGAAGGCGGAGGGGAGGTTCCAGACCATGCGGCCGGGATCGAGCTGCTCCAGCATCCACAGCCGGCGCTGCACCAGCGAGAGCGGCCAGGGGCCGTTGCCGTCCAGGCGCGGGATGCGCTCGGCCTTGCGGCTGCCGGCGAGCAGGGGCGCGAACTGCGCCACCGTCGGGGCCTCGAAGATCTTGCGGAGCGGCACCGCCACCCCGTCCTCCCGGGCCAGGCGGGCGATCATCTGCGAGGCGAGGAGGGAGTGGCCCCCCAGGTGGAAGAAGTTGTCGTGGATCCCGACGCGGGGCAGGCCCAGCGCCTCCGCCCACATGGCCGCGATGCGCTTCTCCGCCTCGGTGCCCGGCGGGGCGTATTCGGTCCGCGAGGCCGAGCCGTCCGGAGCGGGGAGGGCCTTCTTGTCGACCTTGCCGTTGGGCGTAAGCGGGAAGGCCTCGAGCCGCACGAAGTGCTGCGGCACCATGAACTGCGGGAGCGTCCGCTTGCAATGGTCGCGGAGCTCGTCCTCGTTGGGCGCCGCTCCCTCCTTGCCGGTGGCGTAAGCGACGAGGCGCACGTCGCCGGGCCGATCCTCGCGGGCGAGCATCACCGCCTGCTTCACGTTGGGGTGCTTCGCCAGCACCGCCTCGATCTCTCCGAGTTCGATGCGGAATCCGCGCACCTTCACCTGGTGGTCGTTGCGTCCTAGGTACTCGACCTCCCCGTCGTCCCGGAAGCGGGCGAGGTCGCCGGTCCGGTACATCCGGCCTCCCGCCCGGAAGGGGTCGGGGAGGAATCGCTCGGTGTTCAGATCGGGGCGGTCGTGGTAGCCGAGGGCTACGCCGTCGCCGGCGATGTAGAGCTCGCCCACCGCGCCGATGGGCACCCGCTGCAGGTGCCGGTCGAGGATGTAGAGCTGCGTGTTGCACAGCGGCTTGCCGATGAGCACCTGCCCGAGCGGGCGCGGCACCCTCCACCAGGTGGACCACACCGTCGTCTCGGTGGGGCCGTACATGTCCCAGACGTCGTCGGAGCGCTCCACCAGCTGCTCACCCAGATCGAGGGGCAGCGCCTCGCCGGTGCTGATCACCTTGAGCGCGACGTCCTTCGACCATCCGGCTCCGATGAGCAGCCGCCAGGTCGCCGGGGTGGCCTGCAGAATCGTGGCGCCGAACCTCTTGCACAGGTCGAGGAGCAGGGCGCCGTCGGCCCCCGCGTCCTTCGAGGCGAGCAGGATGCGCGCCCCCACTGCGAGCGGCAGCCACAGTTCGAAGACGGCGATGTCGAAGGAGAGGGTGGTGATGGCCACCACCGTGTCCTTGGCCGACATCCCCGGCTTCTCGCGGGTGAAGTGGAGCAGGTTCACGACCGAGCGCACCGGCACGAGGACGCCCTTGGGGCGCCCGGTCGAGCCGGAGGTGTAGATGACGTAGGCCACGTCCTCCAGCGATGCCTGGGGCGAGGGAGGCGGAGCCGTCGCCGGCTTCGACGCCAGGGCCTCCGCCTCTCCGTCGAGGGAGACGACCTTGGCCTGGTGATCGGGCAGGAGCGAGCGCAGCTTCTCCTGGGTCAGGAGCACCGGCGCCTTGGCGTCGGAAAGCATGAAGGCGAGGCGATCGGCGGGGTAGGTCGGATCGAGCGGGAGGTAGCCGCCACCGGCCTTGGCGACCGCGAGCATCGCCACCACCATGTCGGGCGTGCGCTCGAGGCACAGGCCGACGAGGGTGTTGGGCCCGACCTGGAGCTCGCGAAGCCTGTGCGCGAGCCGGTTCGCCTGCTGGTCCAACTCGGCGTAGGTGAGCTCTTGCCCCGACTCGTGCACGACGGCGACCGCCTGGGGCGACCGGGCGACCTGAGCCTCGACCAGCTCGCGGAGGCTCTTGCGGGGCACGGCGACCTGAGTGTCGTTCCAGGCGTCGAGCTTCTGGGCTTCGGTCGCCGGGAGCACCGGGAGCTTCCAGACCGGGGTCTCGGGCGCCTCGGCGGCCCCGCCCAGGAGCGTCTCGAGCGCCGCCGCCCACCGGCGGACCGTCGCGCCTTCGTAGAGGTCGGTGTTGTACTGGATCTCGAAAGTCACGCCCCCGTCGAGCTCGACCGCGTTCACGAACAAGTCGAAGTTCTCGAAGCGGCGCGGGTTAGAGCCGAAGGACACCTCGAGCCCCTCGAAGCCCAGCGACGGGCCGGAGAGCCCCTGGTCCAGGTTGAAGCACACCGAGGCGAGCGGAAGGCGGCTCGGGTCGCGGGCGATGGGGAGCTTGCGGAGCAGCTCGCCGAGCGTGAAGAGCGAGTGGTCCTGGGCGTCGAGCATGGCGGTGCGCACCGCACCGAGCAGCTTCGCGAACGGGGCCTCGCCGTCGACGGCGACGCGCACCGGGAGCGTGTTCACGCAGTGCCCGACGAGCGTCGGGTGCCCGCCGGCGGCCTGGCCCGCGGAGGGGATCGCCACCACCAGGTCGGCCTGCCCGGAGAGCCGGGAAAGGAGAGCCTCGAAGCCGGCGAGCAGGGACACGAACAGGCTGGCTCCGTTCTTCGCGCCCGCCTTGCGGAGCCGGTCGACGAGCGCCGGCGCGAGCGCGTGATCGTAGCGATCCGCCGCGTAGGTCTTCACCGGCGGACGCCTTCGGTCGGCGGGAAGATCGAGGTCGGGGGGCAGCTCGACGAAGCGGCCGGTCCAGAACTTCTCGTCGGCGGCGTGCCCGGCGGTGTTCTGCCAGTCTTCGAGCTCCTTCGCCCAGGCGCCCCAGCCAAACGGCTCGGGCAGCTGCGCCGGCCGGCGGTTCCGCCGCGCCGTGTAGAGCGCTCCCAGCTCCCTCAACATGACGCCGGTGGAGAACCCGTCGCAGACGATGTGATGGGAGGTGAACACGAGCAGGTGGTCGGCCGGCGACAGCTTCACCAGCGTGGCCCGGACGAGGGGGCCCTTCTCCAGATCGAAGGGCCTCTCCACCTCCGCCGTCTTCAGCGCGTCGAGCTTGCTCGCCCGCTCGGCCTCGGGGAGCGCCGAGAAGTCGAGGAGCGGCAGGTCCGCCGGCGCCGGCGGGGAGACGAGCAGCGTGCGCCCGTCCCCGCTCACCGTCGACCGCAGCACCTCGTGGCGGCCGAGCAAGTCACCCCAGGCGCCCCGGAGGGCCTCCTCGTCGAGGGCGCCGGAAAGGCGCAGGGAGCCGGACTCGTTGAAGGCGAGCGAAGCCTCGTCGCCGAGCCGGGTGGCGGTGAAGATCTCCCGCTGCGACTCGGTGGTGGGGACGACCTGGGCAATGGAGGGGCCCGCGAACGGATCGAAACCGACCGGATTGCCGGAGCTCATTTACGCGTCGCTCACTTTCAGCCACTGACCGGGCTGCTTGGGGTTTTCGACGAACCAGGCGGGGTTGCCGCCCGGGTCACGACCGAGCCGCGCGCCGGGCACGGGGGGAGTGGAAGGATCGGTCGAGGGGCGTTTCGGCGCCTCGGGAAGGAAGCCCGCCTCCTGCAGCTCGGCGATGGCGTCCCGGAACGCCTTGACGATGAAGGCCACCTCCGCCTCCCCGTGCGCGGTGGTGAGGAAGCACGGGAACCCCTCGAGGATGTGGAGCCCTCGATCGCGCAGCATGGGGAAGAGCAGCTCCCCGTAGGGGAGGTCCTGGGTGAAGAAGACCTTCCACAGTGCCGAGAAGTTCCGGACCTCGAGCGGCACGCCCACCGCCTGGAAGTGCGCGTTCAGATCACTCGCCAGCTTGGCCGTCTTCTGGTTCATGCCTTCCTGCAGGGCGGGCCCCTGCGCCTTGATGTGCTCCATCACCGCGCGCATGGCGGCCAGGGCGAGGGGGTGGCGGCAGAAGGTCCCGGCGAAGTAGGTGACGCCGGCGGTGGGGGTGGAGTCGTCCCCGTACTGCCAGGGGCCGCCGTCGAGCGCGTCCATCCAGGGGCGCCGGCCGGCGATGACGCCGATGGGGAACCCGCCGCCAATGACCTTTCCGTAGGTGGCGATGTCCGCCTTGATGCCGAAGTGCGCCTGGGCGCCACCCGGGTGGATGCGGAATCCGGTGATGACCTCGTCGAAGATGAGTGCGGTTCCCGACTTCTGGGTGATCTCGCGGAGGGCGTGCAGGAACTCGCGCGGCTGGAAGTCCGGGCGGCGGCTCTGCACCGTCTCTACCAGGATGGCGGCGAGGTCGCCGGCCCGGTCCTTGAGGATCTGGAGCGCCTCGGGGGTTCCGTAGTCGAGGACCAGCATGTTCTGGGAGGACGACGGCATGATGCCCGGCGCCGCCGGGACCGCGCGCAGCTTCTTCGTGCCGCGCACGATCACCTCGTCGAAGATGCCGTGGTAGGAGCCGGTGAAGCTCGCGACCACGGTGCGCCCCGTCACGGTGCGGGCGATGCGCATCGCGCCCATCACCGCCTCCGAGCCGGTGTTGCAGAACCCGGCGCGCTCCATCCCGGTGAGTTCGCACAGGAGGCGCGCCGCGTCGTAGGCGATCGGCGTCATGGGGCCGATCTCGTGGCCCCGGTCGAGCTGCCGCTTCACGGCCTCGGTGACGAAGGGGGGCTGCCACCCGAAGTAGCTCGCCCCGAATCCGTTCAGGCAGTCGATGTACTCGTTCCCGTCTACGTCCCAGACGCGGGCGCCCTGGGAGCGATCCACCACCACCTGGTAGACGATCTCCTTGATGGTGGGCTTGAATCCGGTCACGACGCGTGGATCGGCGAGGACGGACCGGTTCTCCTGGGTGAGCCGCTTCGAGGTCTTGGTGCGCGCCACGTAGCGCCGGATGAACGCTTCCAGGCGCGCGCGCTGCCGGGGCGACATTTCGTCGGCGGTGAGGTGGATCTTGGCGATGGCGCCGAACGCCTTCTTCACGTCGTAGCCGGCGGGAGTGGCGCCTTCCTCCGGAGCGTCGGCCGGACGGGCGGTGCCGTTGGCAGGCTTCGCGAGGGCGCCGTTCACCGGTTTCGCTGCGGCCACCGCCACCGGGGCGGGTGCGGGAGCCTCGGGCACGGCCGGCGCGGCCAGGGCCGCCTGGGGTGCCGGCGCCGGTTGCACCGCCGCCTGGGCCTGCGCGGCCGGGGCGGGCCCGGCGCCGAGGAGCGCGAGCTGGTGGCTCATGAGGCGCAGCTGCTCCTCCACGATGTGCTGGAGAGAGCCCGGCACCGCGCTGGAGGGCGGCGGCGCGGTGAAGACCGCCACCGATGCGGCCGGGAAGGACACGGGGGCCGCCGGCGCCGCCACCCCTGCCGGAGCCGCCGCCGCCGGCACCGCCACCCCTGCCGGAGCCGCCGCCGCTGGCGCCGCCACCGCCGGCGGGGGCGCCGCGGCCGCGAACATCTCCGCGGGCAGCACCGTGTCGAGGTGATCGGCGAGGGCACCGATACCGGGGAAGTTCTCCATCAGCTGGCGGAAGGTGATCTTGACCGAGAACTTCTTCTGCAGCTGGAGCGCAGCCTGGGTGAGGAAGAGGGAGTCCATGCCCATCTCCACGAAGGTGGAGTCCGAGTCTCCCATCTCGAGCCCCGAGACCTCCTCGAAGAGCTCCCGAAGGGCGGTGGCGATGCTCTCCTTGCGACCAGCGGTCATGTTCGGCTCCTGCGGTGTCGTTGCGATTGGGGTGGAAGCTGCCAAAGGCGGGGATGCCACGGACTCGGCGGGAGGGGGCGCCGCGGCGACGGGAGCGGGCGCGGCGGCCGCGACCTCTCTCTTTGCGACCTCGGCCTGGCCTTTGGCGGCCGGGTCGATCCAGAAGCGCTTGCGCTCGAAGGGATAGGTGGGCAGGACCAGCCGGCGGCGGCGCTCGCCTTCCCGGAAGGCCTTCCAGTCAAAGGGCACGCCGTTGGCCCACAGCTGACCCACCGCCGAGAGCAGCGCCGTCCACTCCGCTCCGTTCCCGGCCTGGTCGCCGAGCGAGGAGACGAGCGGTTTCGCCAGGATGTCCTTCACCTGCCGTCGCGTGAGCGTGGTGAGCGTGGTGCGCGGGCCCACCTCGATGAAGATGCGCCCCGAATCGGCCAGCAGGACGGAGGCCGCCTTCCCGTAGCGAACCGTCTCGCGCAGGTGGCGCGACCAGTAAGCGGGATCGGTCGCCTGCTCGGCGGTGATCCAGCCCGCGGTGACCGTGGACACGAACGGGATCCGCGGGGCGGAAAGGCGGACGCGCCGCACGCGCTCCGCGAAAACCGGGACGGCCGGGTCCATCATCGGAGAGTGGAAGGCGTGCGAGGTGTGGAGCGGCCGGCAGACGATCTTCTCCTCCTCGAGCCGCTTCTGCACGCGCGCCACGGCCTCGGCCGGGCCGGCCACGACGCACAGGCCCGGGGCGTTCTCGGAGGCGATGGCCAGCATCGGGTCGTCGAGGAGCGCCTGGGCGGCGTCACCCGACAGGTTGACCGAGAGCATCGCCCCGGGCGGGAGGGCGCCGATGAGGCGGCCGCGCTCCGCGACGAGGGCCGCGGCGTCCTCGGGCGACATGACCCCCGCGAGCGCGGCGCACACGAACTCGCCGACGCTGTGACCGGCCATGGCAACCGGCTCGATTCCCCAGTGGCGCCACTGGCAGGCGAGCGCCCACTCGATGGCGAAGAGCGCCGGCTGGGTGTAGGCGGTGGCCTTCAGGATCTCGGCGGCCGCCTCTTCGCCCCCGGCGACGGGGTAGAGGACGTCGCGGAGGTCCCTCGCCAGGAACGGGCGGACGATGTCGCACACCCGGTCGAGCTCCCGGCGAAAGATGGGCTCGCCGCGGAGTTCCTCGCCCATGCGGACGTACTGTGAGCCCTGGCCGGGGAAGAGGAAGACCGCCGCCGGCGCCTTGGCGTCGAGCTTGCGGCCGGGGAGCTTCTTCGGCTCGGCGAGCTGGGCGGCGGCTTCCGCGGTCGAGGCGGCCACGAGGAAGCGCCGGTGCGCGAACCCCGCCCGCCCGGTCTGGAGCGTGTGGGCGACGTCGCCGAGGGGCGCGTCCGGATGGCCCTTCAGCCAGCCGGCGAGCCGCCCGCACGTCGCCTCCAGGGCCTCGGGCGTGCGCGCGGAGACGGTGAGGAGCTCGCGCGATCTCCCCGGGAGCGAGGCCTCGGAGGGCGGAGCCTCCTCCACCACCACGTGCGCGTTCGTGCCGCCGACCCCGAAGGCGGAGACCCCGGCGCGCCGCGGCGCCGTGCCGCGTCTCCAGGGGGTGAGTCGATCCACCACGTAGAAGGGGCTCCTCGAGAGCCCGAGCGCCGGGTTCGGGCTCTGGAAGTGAATGGTGGGGGGCAGGACCTCGTGGTGCAGCGCGAGCGCAGTCTTGATGAAGCCGGCGGCACCGGCGGCGATCGTGAGGTGGCCCACGTTGCTCTTCACCGAGCCGATGCCGCAGAAGCCGCGGTCCTCGGTCTGGCGGCGGAAGGCGCGCGAGAGCGCCTCCACCTCGATGGGGTCGCCGAGCGGGGTGGCGGTTCCGTGCGTCTCGACGTAGGAGACGCTCCGCGGGTCGACGCCGGCGTCTGCCTGGGCCATCGACACCACCGAGGCCTGCCCCTCGACGCTCGGTGCCGTGAAGCTCGCCTTGCGAGCGCCGTCGTTGTTCACCGCGGTGCCGCGGACGACCGCGTAGATCTGGTCCCCGTCGGCGAGGGCGTCCTCCAGCCGCCGAAGGACGATCATGGCGACGCCGTCGCTGAAGGTGGTGCCGCTCGCCTGCGCGTCGAAGGGGCGGGTCCGCCCGTCGACGGAGAGCATCGAGCCTTCCTGGTAGAGATGGCCGCTCCTCACCGGGACGGTGATGGAGGAGCCACCCGCCAGGGCCAGATCGCACTCGCCGCGCCGCAGGCTCTCCACGGCCGCGCAGACGGCGACGAGCGAGGTGGAGCAGGCCGTGTGGATCGAGATGGCCGGCCCAGTGAGGTCTAGCTTGAACGCCGCCCGGGTCGCGATGTAGTCCTTCTCGTTCGCGGCCATGGTGTTGAAGGCGCCGAAGGCGTCGATGAGGTCGGGACGGGTGGAGACGTTCCGCTCGAAGTAGGTGTTGTTGTACTTGCCGGCGAAGACGCCGATCGGACCGCGGAAGGAGCCGGGCACGTGGCCGGCGCGCTCCAGGGCTTCCCAGGCCGTCTCGAGCAGGAGCCGGTTCTGCGGGTCGGTGAGCTCCGCTTCGCGCGGGCCGATCCCGAAGAAGGCAGCGTCGAAGAGGTCGGCATCCTCGAGGATGCCGCGCGCCCGCACGTAGGCAGGGTCGCGCCGCTGCTCGGCGGACACCGACGGGTCGAGGTCGGCGTCGGAGAAGAAGGTGGTCCCGTCCACCCCGTCGAGCAGATTTGCCCAGAACCGGTCGACGTCAGGGGCGCCGGGGAAGCGCCCGGCCATCCCCACCACCGCGATGTCACCGTGGCCCCGGCGGCGGGGCTGCGGCCCCGCCTCGGCCGGCTCGGGGGCGGCGGCGCTCTTCGCGGGGTGGACCGCCGCGGCGGCGGCCGCGGCAAAGCCGGCCAGCGTGGGCTGGTCGAAGAGGTTCACGAGCGGGACGTCGATGCCGAGCTCCTCGCGGACTCGGGTCACCATGCGCACCGCCAAGAGCGAGGAGCCGCCGAGCTCGAAGAAGCCGTCGTCGCGACCGACGGGCTCGACGCCCAAGACGTCGCCCCACAGGGCTGCGAGCTTCGCCTCCAGCTCGGTCGCCGCGGCCACGAACTCCTGCGCCAGCGCCGGGCGCGTCGGCGGAGGCGGGGGCAGGGCGCGCCGATCGAGCTTTCCGTTGGCGGTGACCGGCAGGGCCTCGAGCCAGACGAAGGCCGAGGGCACCATGGCCTCGGGCAGGGACTTGGCGAGGTGCTCGCGCAGCTCGGCGTGGCTCGGCCGCTCCGCTCCGGACCGGCCGACGAGGTAGCCGACGAGCCTCTTCGCGCCCGGCCGGTCCTCGCGCGCCACCACTGCCGCGGTCTTCACGGCGGCGTGGGCGAGCAGAGCCGCCACGATCTCCCCGGGCTCGATGCGGAACCCCCGGATCTTCACCTGCTCATCGGCCCGCCCTAGGTACTCGACGGTCCCGTCGGGAAGCCACCGCACCAGGTCGCCCGTGCGGTACAGGCGCGAGTCGACCGCTCCCGAGACGACGTCGGGCACGAAGCGCTCGGAGGTGAGGTCGGGGCGGTTCAAGTATCCGCGCGCGAGCCCCTCCCCTCCCACGTAGAGCTCGCCCGGCTCTCCCGGCGCGACCGGGTTCCGCTCGGCGTCGAGCACGTACAGGCTCGTGTCGCGGATGGGCCGGCCGATGGGGATGGAGCGGAGCCCCTCCGGGAGGGGCCGCGGGATGGTGAAGCAAGTGGTGAAGGTGGTGCACTCGGTCGGGCCGTAGCCGTTGATGAGTCGCACCGAGGGCAGGGCCTCGAGCGCCCGCCGCACGTGCGGGACGGAGAGCGCCTCGCCACCGGTCAAGAGCTGCCGGAGCCCGGAGAGCGCCTCCGGGTCCTCGTCGATCACCATGTTGAACAGCGCGGCGGTGAGCCACATGGTGGTGACACCGTGGCGGCGGATGGACTCCTGCAGGCCGCGGGCGGTGGGGACGGCCTCGGGGTGGACGACGACCCGCCCTCCGTTGAGGAGCGCGCCCCAGATCTCGAAGGTCGACGCGTCGAAGGCGAGGGGCGCGGCGAAGAGCAAGGTCTCGCCGGGGCCGAGCGCGACGTAGTCGACCGCGCGCACCAGCCGGTTCACCGCGCGGTGACGGATCAAGGTCCCTTTCGGGCGGCCGGTGGAGCCCGAGGTGTACATCACGTAGGCGAGGCTCTCGGCGGTCGCTCCGCCCTCGATCGCCTCGCGGCTCTGCGCCGCGATGCGCTCCGCATCGGCGTCGAGTAGGAGCCGGGCGGCGGTCGAGTCGGGAAGGGTGGCGGTGGAGGGGGAGTCTCCCACCACCACCGGCACCCGCGCGTCCTCCAGCATCCATGCGATCCGGTCGCGGGGGTAGGCCGGGTCGAGCGGCAGGTAGGCACCGCCCGCCTTCAGGATCCCGAGCAGCGCCACCATCACGTCCGGCGTCCGGCGCGCCGCGAGCCCCACCGGCGCGTCCGGGCCTACTCCGAGTTCGCGAAGGAGCCTGGCGAGCTGGTTGGAGCGCGCGTCGAGCTCTCCGTAGCTGAGGACGGCGTCGCCGGCCACCACCGCCGGCGCGCCGGGCTGCCGGGCCGCCTCCTCCGCGAAGAGCTGGTGGATGGTCGCCTCGGGCCGGTGTGCAACGGCCGTCCGGTTCCACTCCACGAGGACCTTCTGCCTCTCCGCTTCCGAAAGGCGCTTCGGAGCGCCCTGCTCAGCCGGGCCCGTCAATGCCGTCCCCTTCCAGGCAAGGCCGGGTTCGCCCCCGGCGTTCCCTCGCTAGGTCGGTCGCTACCCCCGGACGGAACAGCGAACCGTGCGAGAAGGCGCCTCCCCCGTTCGGGGAACCATGTAATCCATTCTGCTCAAGCGCTACAGCCCCGCATCCGGGGTACACCTAGAGCAGAGCCAAATCACCGGATTTGCAGGAAGATATGACCATGTCCGCGGGACACGGACTGGGGCGTTCGAAAGCGATTTGAGCGGCGACAAGGGCGGCAGGGGACACGCCGCCAGGCCCTTTCTCAGGGGTCCTAGCCCGCGTCGGAGCCGGGGGCGTCGGCCTCGTCCTCCTCGACGTCCGGCCCGGCAGGCAGGTTGGCGAGCGCCTTTCGGAGGTAGTCTTGGTGCTGGACCTCCTCGGCCCGGAGCTCCTCGAAGAGCTTCTTCACCTCGGGGTCCTTCACGCCCTTCAAGGCGGCATCGTAGTAGTCCCAGGCCTTCTCCTCGGACTTGAGCGCCACCTCCATCGCCTGGCGCGCCGACATGAAGACGCGCGGCTTCCCGCGGTCGGGCGCCTCGACGTCATCGAGGGCGTCGGGGCTCACCGCGGAGGGGGCGTTGCCAAAGAGCTTCTGCCGCCGCTCCTGAAGCGCCGCTCCGTGGCGCGCCTCGTAGGTCGCCATGTTGCGAAAGACGTCCCCCGCGTCGCCCTTGTATCGGCCGCCGGTGAGCTTCGTGAACTCCTCGTATCGCTGCTTCGCTTCATCCTCCACCAGGATCGCGAGGTCGAGGGCGTCCTTGAGGCTCAGCTTGGCGAAGTCGATCTTCTGCGGCATGTCTCCCCCAATGATGGATGTCTTCGTCCGGTCTCGCTCGTCGCTGCCAGCGGTCCTGCCAGCCGGACGAGTTCGTAACGTGGAGCCTATCCGGAAGCGGATTCTCCTTTGACACCCTCATGGGGCCCCGGCCGGCAGCGAGCGCCCGGCCTTCCCGGAGGCGCTCTCCCCGCCGCCGACGGGCTATCCTCGCGTCCGTGAACGAGCCCCTCTCCTTCCGCCGCGATCGGCGCACCACGCAGCTGCACGACCCGCGCCGCGACTTCGCGCTCTCCGCCATCGAGAGCGAGATCCGCTACGATCCCCTGACCGGGGAGTCGGCGCGGATCTGCCACTTCGCGCCCCCGCCAGCGGCGCCGCCCGACCTTGGCGCGATCGCCGAGGCACGCCGCGCCACCTGCCCCTTCTGCCCGGACCGGGTCGAGCTCGTCACGCCGCGCTTCCCCGAGAGCCTCGTGCCGGGCGGGCGATTCCGGCGCGGCGAGGCGGTGGTGTTCCCGAACCTATTTCCCTACGACGACCTCTCCGCCGTCGCCGTCCTCGGGAAGGAGCACTTCGTTCCCATGAGCGACGTGCCGAGCTCTCTCGTCGCGACCGGGCTCGGGGCCGCTCGAGACTTCCTCCGGGCGATCGCCCCGCGGCTCGGCGGCGCCGGGCTCTACGGCCTCGTCACCTGGAACCACATGCCGCCCGCCGGCGGGACGCAGATCCACCCTCACCTGCAGGTGGTCGCGACCTCGGAGCCGGGGAACGCGCTGCGGCGCGAGCTCGCCGCCGAGAGGTCGTGGCTCGAGGAGCGGGGGCGGCCTTTCGCGGCCGACCTCCTCAAGGCAGAGGGCGCCGCCGGCCGCCGGGCGGGGACCTCCGGGAACTGGACGTGGTTCGCCCCCTTCGCCCCCGTCGGCGTGCTCGGTGACTGTCGCGCCGTCCTGCCCGGGAAGTCGACCGTCACCGAGCTCTCCGACGAGGACGTCCTCGCCTTCGCCGAGGGGCTGCGGAGGGCACTGCGCGCCTTCGCGCGCGCCGGGCTGTGGAGCTTCAACCTCACCCTCTTCCCCGATCGGTTCGGGGAGCGAACCGGTGCCCACTGGCTCTCGGCGCGGCTCCTGCCCCGGCTCTACCTCGACAACCTGTTGCACGTCCCCGACGCAAGCTACCTCCAGCTGCTCCTCGGCGAGCGCTTCTCCATGGCCTGGCCGGAAGAGGTGGCCGAGCGGCTCCGCGCGGAGTTCGGCGAGGGCTAAGGCGGGCAGCCCCCCCACCTCGCGCCCGCCCGAAGGCGATCCGCTCGGCGGTCCCCTCACCGGCGCCGAAGCCGGCGCGCCACGCGGAGCGCCGCCCAGGCGGCCGCCGCGAAGAGCGCGGCGAGGAGCGCCACCACCCAACCATCGATCGACGCCTCAGCGGGCCGGGCGGGCCGGTAGCTGGCGAGCCTCGCCTCCCGCGCCTCGATTCCCGCCATCCCGTTCCGGACGAAGCGCGCGAGCGCGCTCTCGAGCAGCGCCCGCCGCGCCGCCTCCGACGACTCCGCAGCGGCGAGCGCCTCGCGGAAGAGCCGGGTGTGGCGCCGCACGGCGCTGCCGGCCCGGGCGAGTCCGCGCCCCTCGAGCTCGTAGAATCGATCGAGCCGGAGCGGATCCGGGGAGGGCCGGAGCTCCCGGTCGGGGTCGGAGTGGTCCGCCACCTCGTAGCGCGCGCGGGAGAGGCGCGGGCGGGCCAGGTCCCGCGCCAGCAGGTAGACCTCGCCGCCCTCGTAGCTCGATTCCTCGATCACCTCCTCGGCGATGGCCCGGGCGAACTCCGCGTCGGGCCGGAGGGCCTGGGCGTCGAGCGCGCGCTCGAGCGACGGATCTCCCCGGGCGATGGACGCGATCCCCTCTGCGACCCGAGGGCTCTCGGGGCGCCCGGCGGCGCCCTCCCGCACCCTCTTCGCCCACAGGTTCTCGAGGAAGAGGTGGTGGTTCTTGATGATCCCGATCCCGATCTCGACGAAGCCGGGCCGCTTCCGGAGCAGGCCGCCCGCGGACAGGACCTCCTCCTTCAGGCTCTCGATCTTGGCGTCGACGAAGAAGGGGTAGACGGCCTGCAGGGTGTGGATCTGGTTCGCCACGTCCTCCAGGTAGTGGTGGGCGTTGCCGAGGAGGCGCCAGGCCAGGGCGCGCCCGCCGGGCGTCCCCAGGGCCGCGGCACCGAGCGCCAGGTCGGTGTGCGCCTCGGCGAAGTCCGGGGCGAACGCCTTCGCGTCCGGCGGGTAGGCGAAGCGGCGCGGCTCGGCCTTCAGGACCTCCGGGGAGTCGGAGAAGGCGAGGTGGGGAAGCCCGTAGTGGGCGTGGGCCTGGCTCGAGAGCCCGGTGAGCGCACCCATGGCGAGCTGGGCGGGGTCGGCGGGCAGCGGCCTCCCCCAATCGTCCCGGAGCACCCGGCGTTCGCGGTCGTGGGCGAATCGCTCCACGTTGCGGCGGTCCTCGTCGGGCTGCCGCGAGGCCGCGCTCGCCACGCCGCGCGCGTCCGCTCCCAGGTCGGCAAACTCGTCGATTCCCTCGACGCGCGCCTCGGGGGTGAGGCCGGCGAGCTCCTTCAGGTCCCATTCGTCGAAGGCAACGTCGCTCGGGTAGCGGGCCAGGAAGCTCGCCCGCACGCCCGCGTCGGGGTGCCGGGCGCCGGCGCTCCAGACGGCCCGCCGGAGCGCCTCCGCATCCGCCGCGCCGGGGCGGGCGAGGTCGCGGGGCAGGTCGCGGGGCAAGGCCTGTTCGCCGATGAACTGGTGAAGCGCCTCCTCGTACGCGCGCGCGGCCGGAACGTAGAGAGCGGCCGCGGCGAGCGTGGCCTGCGCGATCGCCCGGAGCGCCCTCACGGCGGTCTTCTAACGCGGCTCGCCCGCTTCGTCACCGGCCCGGAGGCGCCGGCCTCCGGCCACCACAAAGGGGAGGATCCCGGGCCAGGTTGGAGGCAAACTGGGGCATGGCCTCGGACCGAGCGAGACGGAATTGGCGCCGGGCCCTCTGGGTCACCGCCGCCTTTCCGCCGCTCGCCGCGGTCCTCTTCGCTGCTCGCGGCGCCTGGAAGGGCTGGGAGGAGGTCCATCCGCCTCGCCTGCCGGTCACCTCCCTCCCGGGCCGCCCCGAGCTGGAGGGCTTCCGGGACGTTTCCTTCCGCGCCGCCGACGGGGTCGCCCTCCGCGGGTGGTGGAGGCCGGGGGCGGGGGACGCCGCCGTCGTGTTCGCTCACGGGTGGGGCGCGAACCGCGAGCAGATGCTCTCGCAGGCGCTCCCCCTCGCTGCCCGCGGCTTCGGGGTCCTCGTCTTCGACCTGCGCGGGCACGGGGAGAGCGGGGGCCGGGCGAGCGGCGGCGACCGGGAGCAATCGGACGTGGCCGCGGCGACGGACTTCGTCGCCGGCGAGCCGGGGGTGAAATGGGTGGGCGCGGTGGGCTTCTCGCTCGGCGGGGCAGCGGTGGGCCTCGCCGCCGCCGCAGATCGTCGCCTCCGGGCCATCGCCGTCGAGGGGGCCACTCCTTCGCTCGACGACGAGCTCGAGGTGGAGTACCGGGCCGGCGGCCCCGCCATGGTGCGGAGCGTGCGCGCGGTGATGCGCCTCTTCGGCGTCTACCCGCGGCGGGTCCGCCTCATCGACCGCATCGGATCGCTCGCACCCCGCCCGGTGCTACTCGTCTACGGGGAGCGTGACTGGCTCACCGAGCCCGAGGAGGCGGAGCGGATCCGCGCCGCGGCGGGCCCGTCGGCCACGCTCTGGGCGGTCCCCGGCGCCGGCCACGGCGACTTCGAGACCGTGGTCCCGGGTGAGCTGGCGCGCCGCCTCGTCTCCTTCTTCGAGGCCGCTCGCGCCTCGGATCGGCGCCAGCGAGGGGACTAGCGCGATGGGTCGACGACCAGCCGGCCGCGCACCTTGCCGGCAAGGATCTCGTCCGCGGCGCCGATGGCGTCCCTGAGCCCAATCTCGCGGGTCATGGCGCCGAGCTTGGAGGGGTCGAGGTCGCTGGCCAGGCGCTGCCAGGCCTCGCGCCGCTCCTCCATGGGCGCCATGACGCTGTCGATGCCCACGAGCGTGATACCCCTCAGGATGAAGGGCGCGACAGTGGCCGGGAAGTCCATCCCCGACGCGAGCCCGCAGGCCGCCACCGTTCCCCGGTAGCGCGTGCTGGCGCAGGCGTTGGCGAGAGTGGCGCCGCCCACGCAGTCCACGACTCCGGCCCATCGCTCCTTCTGAAGCGGCTTGCCCGGGGTGGAGAGCAGGGCGCGGTCGATGACCTCCACTGCTCCCAGCCCCCGCAAGTAGTCCGCCTCCGCCGCGCGGCCGGTCGACGCAACCACCCGGTATCCGAGCCGCGACAGGACCGCGACCGCCACGCTCCCGACCCCACCTGCCGCCCCGGTGACGAGGACCTCGCCCTGCTTCGGGCTCACCCCGTGGCGCTCGAGCGCCAAGACGCAGAGCATGGCGGTGTAGCCGGCGGTGCCGATGGCCATCGCCTGGATCGAGCTGAAGGCCGGGGGGACGGGGAGGAGCCAGTCGCCCTTCAGCCTCGCCACCTCGGCGAGGCAGCCCCAGTGCGCCTCGCCCACGCCGAAGCCGTTCACGAGCACCCGGTCCCCCTTGCGGAACGCCGGGTGCGAACTCTCCGCCACCGCGCCGGCGCCGTCGATGCCCGGAACCATGGGGAACCGGCGCACCACCGGCGAGCGCCCGGTGATGGCGAGCGCGTCCTTGTAGTTCAGGGTGGAGCGCTCGACGTGGAGGAGCACGTCGCCCTCCGGCAGGCGCGACTCCTCCAGGTCCACCATGCGAGATTGCTGCCCGGCGTCGGTCTTCTCGACGAGGATGGCTCGAAACACGCTTCACCTCCCGGCTGTCGGTGGTGTGGTAGGTTATCATCCTCGTCCATGCCGGTGGATACGGCGGACATCCTGGTGGTGGGCGGCGGGGTGATCGGGCTCACTCTTGCGCGCGAGCTCCTCGCCCGAGGCGCCGAGAACCTGCTCGTGCTCGAGAAGGAGCCCGAGCTCGGGCGCCACGCCTCCGGGAGGAACTCGGGCGTGCTCCACGCCGGCATCTACTACGCCCCCGACAGCCGCAAGGCCGGCACTTGCCTGGCGGGGAACCGCTTGATGCGCGCGTACTGCCGCGAGAAGGGGCTGCCCCTCCTCGAGTGCGGGAAGGTGGTGGTGGCGCGGGACGAGAGCGAGCTGCCGGCCCTCGACGAGCTCGCCCGGCGAGCGGCAGCGAACGGCGCGCCGGTCGAGATGATCGACGAGCGGCGGCTGGCGGAGCTGGAGCCGGCGGCGCGGACCGTGGGGCGGGCACTCCGCTCGCTCCTCACCGCGGTGGTCGACCCGCGGGCGGTGCTGGCGGCCCTGCGCGCAGACGTGGAGGGGAGCGGGCGGGCCCGCATTCGCACGGGAGTGGAGGTCGTCGGGCTCGCGGGCTCGAGGAGCGTGCGGACCCCGCTCGGGGACGTCGCCTACCGCCGCCTCGTCAACGCCGGCGGAGCGCACTGCGACGAGCTGGCCCGCCACTTCGGGGTCGGCCACGAGTACCGGCTCATTCCTTTCAAGGGGATCTACCGGAAGCTCCGCAAGGGAGCGCGGCTCACGGTGAACGGGAACATCTACCCCGTCCCCGACCCGCGCAATCCCTTCCTGGGAGTCCACTTCACCCGGAGCGTGCACGGCGACGTCTACCTCGGGCCCACTGCGATCCCGGCCTTCGGGCGCGAGAACTACGGCGTGCTCCGGGGAGTGGACGGCGACGCTCCCCGCATCGCCCTCGAGGATCTGGTGCTCTTCTTCCGGAACCCCGGCTTCCGCTCGGTGGCGCTCTCCGAGCCGCGAAAGTACATCCCCGCCTTCCTCCACCGCGACGCGGCGCGCCTGGTGAAGGAGTTCGACGCGTCCGAGGTCGAGTCGGCGGAGAAAGTCGGGATCCGGCCTCAGCTCGTCGACTGGCGGACGAAATCCCTGGTGATGGACTTCCTGGTGGAGCGCGCCGGGGACACCCTCCACGTCCTCAACCCCATCTCCCCGGCCTTTACGAGCTCCATGGCGCTCGCCCGTCAGATCGCGGACGAGCACTTCGGCCGGTAGCAGGGCCGGCGGGGACGCCGCGGGCCTACCGCCCCGTCAGTACCGGGACCGCGCCGGCCAGAAGGCGAGCATCTGGCGCACCGCCGGGTCGGCGCTCCCGGCGCCCGCGAGCGCGCCCTGCGCCACTCCGCGCCACACGAGCTTCCGCGTCCGGGCGTCGACCGCGTCAACCACCAGCGAGGAAGCCGACACGTCGGAGACGGAGATGGTCGCGCCGGCGCCGACGGAGTAGCCCCAGGCCTCGGTGTCCACCGGCGAGCCGCCGGCGAAGTAGGCGAAGAGGAGGTCGGGCGTGCCGCCGACCGCGCGGACGAGCCCCACCGTTCCCAGGTTCCGGGCGAGTACCCCGTCGATCCCGTAGTAGGTCAGGGTGGGGGCGAGCGCGGCGCCCGCTTGCGCGGGAACCGGCACGAAGTCGAACGTCTGGTAGGCCCCGAAGTCGGCCCCGGCGTCGACCACCACCGGTGACCCGCCCGGGGTGGCGCAGGCGAGGGCCACCGCCAGCCCTGCGGGGATCCGGGCTTTCCAGGAAGGCATGGCGGGCATCTTACCGCACCGCAGGTCTCGGGCGCCGAGCGCGCTTCGCGCCCGACCGAGGCCGCCTCCGTCGAGAGACATCGAGAAACGGACCGTGCTGGTTTAGAGTCGGGGAGGACCCGGATCACCCCGAAAGGACCCCCGTGACGCAAGCCGCCGAGACCGACACCCGGAGCATCGAGGCGCAGGCCGGCCTCGCCCACTGGGGTGCCGGCGCTATCCACGACGCCTTCGACGCCTATCAGGGGAGGTTCCAGTCCATCACGCGCCGCGCGCGAGACCGCTTCGAGGCGCGCGACTGGAAGGGCGCCCAGCAGGACGCGCTCGACCGACTCGACCTGCGCAGCGAGGACGTCGGACAGGCGGTGGCGCGTCTGCGCGAGCGGCTCGGTTCGGCATCGAACGACCGGCAGCTTTGGGCGATGATGAAGCCGCTCTACCTGGTGCGGATCTCGACCCGGCCGGACATGGAGCTCGCCGAGACCTTCTTCAACTCGGTGACCCGGCGCGTGTTCTCCACCGTGGGGGTCGACCCCAAGGTGGAGTTCGTGGCCTCGGAGCTCAAGTCCCCGCTGCCGAACCCGGCCCAGCCCCTGTTCCGGAGCTACCCCGCCGAGGCGACGAGCTCCCTGATGCGCAGGGTCCTCGCCGACACCTGGCCGCTGGCGCGCTTCGAGAGCGCGGGGCGCGACGCCGACCGGGCCGGGCGTCAGATCGACGCCTACCTGGCGGGCCGGGGCTACGACGCGGTGGACGTGCTCCGGCCGGTCTTCTACCGCGGCAAGGGCGCCTACCTGGTGGGGAGGCTCCGGCAGGGAGCCACCGACGTGCCCCTCATCCTCGCGTTCCTCCACGAGGAGGGCGGCATCCGGCTCGACGCGGTGCTCCTCACCGAGAACCAGGCCTCGGTCCTCTTCTCGTTCACGCGAAGCTACTTCCACGTCGAGTGCGATCGGCCGAGTGGACTGGTGACGTTCGTGAAGAGCATCCTGCCGGCGAAGCGGCTCTCGGAGATCTACACCAGCATCGGGTTCAACAAGCACGGCAAGACCGAGCTGTACCGGGAGCTGCTCGCGCACCTGGAGCGGTCCCCCGATCGATTCGAGCCCGCCCGCGGCGACAAGGGGATGGTGATGGCGGTCTTCAACCTCCCCTCTCTCGACGTGGTCTTCAAGGTGATCCGCGACCGGTTCAAGCCGCCGAAGAACGTCACCCGCAGCGAGGTGATGAAGAAGTACCAGCTCGTCTTCCGCCACGACCGCGCCGGGCGCCTCGTCGACGCCCAGGACTTCGAGCACCTCCGGTTTCCGAGAAGCCGCTTCGACCCGCGCGTCCTGGACGAGCTCCTGGGCGAGTGCCGCGAATGCGTGAGCCTCCACGGGGACCAGGTGGACATCCGCCACCTCTACGCCGAACGGCGCGTGACCCCGCTCAACCTCTTCGTGCGCGAGACCGACGAGGCGAGCGCCCGGCGGGCCATCCTCGATTTCGGCCGTGCGCTGCGCGACCTGGCGGCGACGAACACCTTTCCCGGCGACCTGCTCCTCAAGAACTTCGGGGTGACCCGCACCGGGCGCGTCATCTTCTACGACTACGACGAGTTGCAGCTCCTCACCGAGGTGAACTTCCGCGACCTGCCGCAGCCTTCCGACGACGACGACCTGGGGAGCTCGGAGCCTTCCTTCTACGTGGGGGAGAACGACGTCTTCCCCGAGGAGTTCCTGCCCTTCCTCGGCCTGCAGCCCCCCCTCCGTCAGGCCTTCGTGGAGGCGCACTCGGAGCTCCTCACCGCCCGCTTCTGGCGGGAGATGCAGGAGCGCCACCGCGCCGGCGAGATCGTCGACATCTTCCCCTACGAGCTCTCGTTCCGGCTCGGGCGGGGAGCGCCGTGAACCCGCCGCCCGGCAGCGGGGCTCTCCGCCCTCGCCGCGGAGGAAGGGCGCGCCGCCCCTCGGCGCCCGGTCGGGGAGGCGCCCCGCGGGCGACGAGCTCGAGGGGAGAGGGCACCGCCGGCCCGGAGGCACCCGACATCGCGCGCTTCTTCCTCGCCGACCGGTTCGCCCGCACCTCGGGAGTCCGCCTCGAGGAGGTCCGGCCCGGCTACGCCCGCGCTCGCCTCTCGGTGCGGGAGCGGCACCTGAACGCAGTGGACGTGGCCCAGGGGGGCGCCATCTTCACCCTCGCCGACCTGGCTTTTGCGGCCTGCTCCAACTCTCACGGAACGGTGGCGGTGGCGGTGAACGCCAACATCCAGTTCGTGCGCGCCGGGCGCAGGGGCTCGCTCTGGGCCGAGGCCCGCGAGGTGGCCTTGTCCCCGAAGCTTTCGTCGGTGGAGGTCCGGGTCACCGATCGCGGTGGCGAGGCGGTGGCGTTCCTGACCGGGCTCGCGTACCGGCGCAAGGACACCCTCCTCGAGGCGGCGGCCTCGCGAAAGGCGGCGGCCCGCAGGCGAGGTCCGAGGCGGGCGCGGCGCGGGCCGTGATCGTGCGCGCCGCCCCTCGCCCGGGTCAGTTCCGCAGAGCGGCCTCGGTGCGCTCGCGCTTCTTGCCGTGCTCGAGCCCCTCCCGAGTGAGGAGGAAGCGGACCTTCCCCTTGCCCTTCGGCAGGTCGAGCTCCGCCTCGAACCCGGGCCCGGAGATGGCGCCCAGGGCGAAGGACCTGTGGAGGTTCTTCACCCGGCCCTCGGTGCCCTCCTCGATCACCTCTCCCGCGCCCTCGCCGCTCCGGTGGAGGGCCCTCGCCACCTCGTAGAGGCTCATGGCCAGGGACGGCGTGAGGGGGACGGTGCTGAAGAGCACCGAGATGAGGTACCAGTAGGGCGGCTTCTCCATCGCCGCCCATCATAGATGAACCTCGTGCTCCTCGAAGAGGGGGATCTCCAGCCGGACGGGACGGCGCGACTGTCCGGGCGAAGGGCTCGCCATGCCCTCGAGGTCCTCCGGGTGGCCCCCGGGGACCGCATCGCCGTCGGCCTCCTCGGAGGCAGCCTGGGGGAGGGCGAGGTCCTGTCGACGTCGCCGGCCGAGCTCTGCATCCGCCCCTCGCTCACCCGCGCTCCGCCGGATCCCTCCCCGGTCTCGCTCCTCCTCGCGCTCCCGCGTCCGAAGATCCTGCGCAAGGTGCTCGCTGCGGTGGCGTCGATGGGGGTGAAGGACGTGGTCCTCCTCGGCACCTACCGGGTGGAGAAGAGCTACTTCGGCTCCCCGTCCCTTCGCGCCGAGTCCATGGCGGAGGCGCTCAAGCTCGGGCTGGAGCAAGGCCGCGACACCCGGCTCCCCCGCGTCTCGGTGCGCCGCTTCTTCAAGCCGTTCGTGGAGGATGAGCTCGACTCCGCCTTCCCGAGCGCCGCCCGCCGGCTGCTCGCCCACCCCGCCGCGCCCGGTCCGCTCGAGGGCCTCCCCGCGCCGCGCGGGCGGGCGGTCCTGGCCATCGGGCCCGAGGGCGGCTTCACCTCCTACGAGGCGAGGGAGCTCGAGTGGCGCGGCTTCGCCCCTTTCTCCCTCGGCCCGCGCCCGCTGCGCGTCGACGCGGCGGTGGGCTACGCGGTGGGCCAGGTGGAGCTCTGGCTCCGCTGGGGCGCGCGCCCGCCGCCTCCGGAACGGTGACTCAAGGGCGCGCGGTCAGGATCTCGGCACCTTCGCCGGTCACGAGCAGGGTGTGCTCGAACTGCACCGCGCGCTTCCCGTCGGCGGTGGCCGCGGTCCAGCCGTCTGGCCAGATGACGTGGCGGTAGCTGCCGGCGGTGAGCATGGGCTCGACCGTGAAGGTCATCCCCTCCTCCATGACCTGGTTCGCTCGGGGATCGTAGTAGTGCAGTACCTGGGGATCGGTGTGAAAGTCCTCCCCGATGCCGTGACCGCAGAACGATCGCACCACGCCGTACCCGTGCGCGGCGGCGTGGTTCTCCACGGCGCGCCCGACGTCGGAGATGGGCCGGCCGGGGCATACCGCCTCGATGCCCCTCAGGAGGCACTCCTCGCCCACCCGGAGGAGTCGGCGGGATTCCTCGTCCACCTCCCCGACCGGGAAGCTGGCGCAGCAGTCCCCGTGAACGCCGTCGAGGTAGAGGGTCACGTCGAGGCTGACGATGTCTCCGTCCGCGAGCGGCCGGCTGTCGGGGATGCCGTGCAGGATCACCTCGTTCACCGAGGTGCAGAGGGACTTCGGGAACCCGTGGTAGTTGAGCGGGCTCGGGTACGCACCCCGGGCGATGCAGGCCTGGTGGGCGATCGCGTCGAGCTCGTCCGTCGTCACCCCGGCCCGGACGGCCCTTCCCACCTCCGCCAGCACCTCGCCGGCCGCGCGCCCGGCGCGCCGCATCCGCGCGACTCGCTCCTGCGGGTCCGCGATCCGTTCGGCCGCTCGTGGGCGACCGGTCTCCGCGTAGCTCGGACGCGGGATGTGCGAGGGCACCGGTCGGCGCGGGCTCACCACCCCTGGTCGCACCGCTCCGGAGCGGGCTCCGGCGGGCGGACCCCCACTTACGGCGTCACCGTCGCGGTGACACCTCTTGTACTTCTTGCCGCTGCCGCACCAGCAGGGCTCGTTCGGTCCCGGTCCTCGCATGTCCCCCAGGAAGAATTAAGGCCTGCGGGCGCGGGCGCAAGGGCGCCACGGGGTGGCCTCGGCGAGGTCAGGGAGCGGCACCGCCGCCATCGCCGCCCCCCGGACGGTCCGGCCGGGGGCGCTCGCGCAGCCCGGAGGGCGCGCTCTGGGGCGGTGCCGGGCGGGGAAGCGTCGCCTCCGACTCGGCGGCCGACCAGGCGAGCCAGGCTAGCGCCCCCGTCGCCAGGCCGAGTTCCCCCCGATCCACCTTGTCGAGGGTGTCCGCGGCGCTGTGGTGCCAGTCGAAGTAATGGCTCATGTCCTGGGCGACGGTGAGGAAGGGAACGCCCTGGTGCGAGAGCGGCGAGATGTCGGCTCCGCCGCCGCCCGGGCGGACCTGTTCCGCCCCGATGACCGCGAGCGGACCGGCCCAGACCCTCGCCAGCTCGAGGGCTCCCTCGCCGGCAGCGACCCTCACCCCGGTGGGCTTGCCCGCGCCGGCGTCGGCCTCCAGGGCGACCACGTGTCTCGCGCCCTCGGCGCGATGCGCCTCGTAGTAGGCGCGCGCGCCGTCGAGCCCGTTCTCCTCGTTCATGAAGAGGACCGCACGCAGGGTCCTGCGCGGGGGCTGCCCGAGGGCCTTGGCGATGCGCATCGCGTCCATGACCATCGCCACCCCGGCCCCGTCGTCGACCGCGCCCGTGCCCAGGTCCCAGGAGTCGAGGTGCGCTCCCAGGAGCACGATCTCCTCCGGACGCTCGCGGCCGCGCAACTCGGCGACCACGTTGGCGGACGCCACCTCTGCCGGATCTCCCTCGCGGCAGGTGAGGAGAAGCTTCACCACCACCGGCCCCCTCGCCGCGAGCCGGTGCAGGAACTCGGCGTCCTCCACCGCGACCGCCGCCGCCGGGATGCGCGGGCCCCCGGGCGGGAATACGGTGGCTCCGGTGTGGGGACACCGCAGCGTGGCGGTCGAGAGCGACCGCACCAGGGCAGCGGCCGCCCCGAGTGCTGCCGCCTCGGCCGGCCCCCGGGTCCGCAGCCGGGCGAAGCGCTCGTACCCGGGGGCGTCCTTCATGTCGTGCTGGAAGAGGACTACCCTGCCGCGCGCTCCCGCGCCGAGCGCCCGGAGTTCCTCCAAGCTCGAGACCTCCACCACCTGGCCCACCACCCCGCCCGGCGGCGTGGGCGGGCTCGTGCCCAGGGCGGTGACCGCGAGGGTCTGGCTGCGCCACTGGTCGGAGGCCTGCACCTCGGCGCGCTCCTCGCCGCGAACCCAGCGCCTCACCTTCACCGGCTCGAGCCGCACCTCGAAGCCGGAGCGGCGGAACCAGTCGGCGGCCCAATGGACGGCGGCTTCCGCGCCCGGGGACCCGGCCGGCCGGGGCCCCACGCCGTCGGTGAGCTCGGCGAGGAGGTCGTAGGAGCGCCCCTCCCGACCCGCAGCGAGGATGGGCGCGGAGGGCTCCTCGGCCGGACCGGACGCGGCGAGGGCGAGCAAGACGGCGGCGGCGTTCACGGCTCCTCCCCTTCGTTCGGCGAGGGTCGGAAGCCTAGGACAAAAACGGCCCGGGCGCAGCCCTTCCGGCGGCGAGCGGCAGCGGGGTATGATGCATGCGCCTTCCCCCCCGCCGGACGAAGAGACCGGCTCCAGACATCGAAGAGGACGAACGCAATGGCATCCCCCGCCACCTCCGAACTCTCTCCCCCGGTCCGGCTGCTCCTCGGCCCCGGCCCGAGCATGGTTCATCCGCGCGTGTACCGCGCCATGTCGACGCCCTTGCTCGGCCATCTCGATCCCAAGTTCCTCGAGATCATGAACGAGGTGCAGGGCCTCTTGCGCTGGGTGTTCGCGACCAAGAACCCCTTCACCATCGCCGTCTCCGGCACCGGCTCGGCGGGCATGGAGGCCGCCCTCGTCAACGTGATCGAGCCCGGCGACACGGTGGTGGTCGGGGCCTCCGGCGTCTTCGGCAACCGCATGTGCGACATCGTCGGGCGCTGCGGCGGGAAACTGGTGAAGCTCGAAGTGCCCTGGGGCAACGTCTTCCCGCTCGGCACCATCGAGGAGGCGCTCAAGAAGCACGCGCCGGTGAAGGCGGTGGCGCTCGTTCACGCCGAGACCTCGACCGGGGCTCAGCAGCCGATGGAGGGGCTCGGCAAGATCTGCCACGACCACGGCGCCCTGCTCGTCGTCGACACGGTCACCTCCCTCGGGGGCGTGCCGGTGTCGGTGGACGAGTGGCAGGCCGACGCGGTCTACAGCGGAACCCAGAAGTGCCTCTCCTGCCCTCCCGGGCTCGCGCCGCTCACGCTCTCGCCGCGCGCGCTCGACTCCATCCGGGCCCGAAAGAGCAAGGTACAGTCCTGGTACCTGGACTGCGGGATGATCGCGGACTACTGGGCCGAGGGGAAGCGCGTCTACCATCACACCGCGCCCATCACCATGGTCTACGCCCTGCGCGAGGCGCTGCGGCTCATCGCCGAGGAGGGCCTGGATCGCCGCTTTGCCCGGCACCGGCGCCACAGCGCCGCCCTCATGGCCGGCCTGGAGGCGCTCGGCGCTCGGCCGCAGGCGCAGGAGGGGCACCGCCTCCCCTCCCTGAACTGCGTCACCGTCCCCGAGGGCGTCGACGAGGCGGCGGTGCGCAAGGCCCTGCTGAACGAGCACGACATCGAGATCGGGGGCGGGCTCGGCCCGCTCGCTGGAAAGGTCTGGCGCATCGGCCTCATGGGCGAGTCGTCCTGCCAGGGGAACGTGCTCGCGGTCCTCTCGGCCATCGAGCAGCAGCTTCGCCGCCAGGGGAAGAGGCTCGCCCCGGGGGCCGCCGCGGGGGCGGCGTTGCAGGTCTACGACAAGGCCTGACGACCTTCCGGCCCATGGACCCTCGGGGATCGATCGCCGAGTTGGGTCGCCGCATGGGGGCGGTGGTGGGGCCGGATCACTGCTTCACGGCGGCCGCCGACCTCCTCACCTACGAGTGCGACGGCCTCACCCACGGGAGGACCCGGCCCGACCTGGTGGTCCTGCCGGGCTCGACCGAGGAGGTGGCGGAGGTGGTGCGGCTGGCGCGGGCGGCCGGCAGGCCCATCGTGCCGCGGGGCTCGGGCACCGGCCTCTCCGGCGGCGCCCGGCCCGTGCCCGGCTCGGTGGTGGTCGGCCTCTCGCGGATGCGGCGCATCCTGGAGGTGAACCTGCGGGACGGCTGGATGAGGGTGGAGCCAGGAGTCATCAACCTCGACGTCACCCGCGCAGTCTCGGGCGCCGGCTTCTACTACGCTCCGGACCCGTCGTCCCAGAGCATCTGCTCCATCGGCGGGAACGTCGCCGAGAACTCCGGCGGGGCCCACTGCCTCAAGTACGGGTTCACCGTGAACCACGTCCTCGGTGCCAGGGTGGTGATCGAGAACGGCACCGTCGTCGACCTGGGCGGACCGGCGCCCGATGCGCCCGGGCTCGACCTGCTGGCGGTGCTGGTGGGGAGCGAGGGGCTCCTCGGCATCGTCACCGAGGTGACGTTGCGCCTCCTGCGGCGCCCCGAGGCGACGCGGACCTTCTTCGCCACCTTTCCTTCCACCGACGAGGCCGGCGAGGCGGTGTCCCAGATCATCGCCGCCGGCATCGTCCCCGCCGCCATCGAGATGATGGACCGGCTCGCCATCGTGGCCGCCAAGGCGGCCACCGGTCTCGACTGGCCCGACGTGGGCGCGGCGCTGCTCATGGACGCGGACGGCCCGCTCGCGGAGGTTGAGCACACCTCCGAGCGGGCGGTGGACATCGCCCGCCGGGCCGGGGCGCTCGAGGTTCGGCTGCCGAGGAGCGAGGCCGAGCGCCAGCTCATGTGGAAGGGGCGCAAGAGCGCCTTCGCCGCGGTGGGGCGGATCTCCCCGAATTACCTGGTGGAGGACGGGGTCATCCCGCGTTCCGACATCGCCCCGGTCCTGCGCGAGATCGAGGCGATGGCCAAGGACCACGGCTTGCGGGTGGCGAACGTCTTTCACGCCGGCGACGGCAACCTCCACCCGCTCGTCCTCTACGACGCCCGGGAATCCGGCCAGGAGCACAAGGCGGAGCACCTGGGAGGAGAGATCCTGCGCATGTGCGTGCGCTACGGGGGCTCGATCACCGGCGAGCACGGAGTGGGGGCCGAGAAGGCCGCCTACATGCGCGAGATGTTCTCGGAGGACGACCTCGAGACCATGCGCTTCGTCTGCACTGCCTTCGACCCCGACGGCTCCTTCAACCCGGGAAAGGTGTTTCCGGCGACGCGCCTGTGCGGCGAGAGGCTGGAGCGCGAGGGGCCCCATCCGGCCGAGCAGGCCGGCCTCATCGAGCGCTGGTGATGGCCGAGCGACCCGGCAAAGACTCCGACGCCATCCTCGGGGTGATCCCCAGGCTGGTGTTCGAGCCCGAGAGCCTGGAGGAGGCCGAGGACGCGGTGGCGCGCTGCGCCCGCGACCGCCTCACGCTTGGGTTCATCGGGGGTGGGACCGAGCTCGGCATGGGCGCGGCGCCGAGCGACCTCGACGCCGTCCTGCGCACCAGCCGGCTCGACCGAGTGCTGGAGCACGCCCCCGCCGACCAGATCGTCACCGTCGAGGCCGGGGCGACCCTCGCCGCGTTGCAGGCGGTGCTCGCCCCACACCACCAGTGGCTCGGCCTCGATCCCCCCTGGCCCGAGCGCGCCACCCTGGGAGGGATCCTCTCGACGAACGCCTTCGGCCCCCGCCGCGCCCGCTACGGGTCGGCGCGCGACCTCATCCTAGGCGTGTCGATCGTCCGAGCGGACGGGACCCCGGCAAAAGCCGGCGGCAAGGTGGTGAAGAACGTGGCGGGCTTCGACGTGGCGCGGCTCCTGGTGGGCGCCCTCGGCACCCTCGGGCTCGTCGCCACCGCGACCTTCCGGCTTCACCCTGTCCCCGAGGCCGCCGCCACCGTCCTCTTCCCCGCCCTGGACTCCGCCGGCGTCTCGTCGCTCGCGGAAGCGTGTCGGGCGGCGCAGCTCGAGCCGACCTCGCTCGCGGCCATCGCCGACTCCGACCGGTTCGACCTCGGGGTGCGCTTCGAGGGCTTCGCGCCCGGGGTGGCGAAGCAAGCCGAGCGTCTTCTCGACCTGGGGCGCAGGGAGCGAGCGGCAGGAGAGCGACTCGGCGAGCCGGAGGCGCGGGCGTTCTGGGGCCGACACGAGGCGGTGCGCGAGATGGGCCCGCTGCGCGCGAAGGTGTCCGCTCCCCCCTCGGGGTTCCCGTCGGTGGCGCGAACCGCCTTGACGCGCCTCCTGGGCGAGCTCTCGCCCGCCGGGGCGGTCTTCTACCCCTCGCTTGGGCTGGGCTACGTCGCCGGGCGCCCGTCGGCCGTCGCTGCCGTCGCCGCCGCGACGGCCGAAGCCCGAGAGGCGTTGGCCCCGCTCGGGGGCTCGCTCGTGGTCTGCGAGGCCCCCCACGACCTGCGCGCCGCCGTGGACGTGTGGGGGGCGCCGCCCCCGGCCTTCGCGCTCATGGAGCGACTGAAGGGACGGCTCGACCCGGACCGCCGCCTGAACCGCGGGCGCTTCGTCGGAGGCATCTAGCGAATGGCCGAGCGACACCCGGTCCACGACTGCGTGCACTGCGGCTTCTGCCTGCCGGTCTGCCCCACCTACCTGGCCTGGGGAGAGGAGATGGACTCGCCTCGCGGGCGGGTCGACCTCTTCCGCGCCCTGCGCGACGGGAGCCTATCCGCCACTCCGGAGGTGGTACACCACCTTGATCGGTGCCTGGGCTGCATGGCGTGCCTCGCCGCCTGCCCCTCGGGCGTTCGCTACGACGTGGTCATCGAAGAGGCGCGCAGCGCCATCGAGAAGGCGAAGGCGCGCGGACCGCTCGAGCGACTGAAGCGCTCGCTGGTGTTCTCGCTCTTCCCCTATCCAGGCCGACTGCGCGTGGCGGCGCTCCTCTTGTGGCTCTACCGCGTCTCGGGCCTTCGCTGGCTCGCCCGCAGCCTGGGGCTCGTCAAGCTGGTACCCTTCCTCGCCCAGCTCGACGGGCTCGCCCCGGCGGTGGGCTGGCACGAGGTGTCGGGCGGGCTCCCCGCCTTCACCGCGGCCCGGGGCGAGCGACGCGGGCGCGTGGCCCTGGTGACCGGCTGCGTGCAGCGGGTGTTCTTTCCCGGCGTGAACGAGGCGACGCTGCGCATCCTCTCGGCCGAGGGGTTCGAGGTGGTGGTCCCCCCGCGCCAAGGGTGCTGCGGAGCCCTCTCCACCCACGCCGGCCGCGAGGAGGAGGCCCGCCAGATGGCCCGGGCCCTCATCCTTCGCCTGGAGGAGACCGGCGCGGACTCGGTCCTCGTGAACGCCGCCGGATGCGGGTCCCACCTGAAGGACCTCTCCCACCTGTTCCGCGACGATCCGGCCTTCCGGGAACGGGCGGCCACCTTCTCTCGCCGAGTGAAGGACGTCACCGAGTTCCTGGCCGAACGGGCGCAGCGGAGCGAGCGGCACTCCCTTCCCGGCCGCGTCGCCTACCACTCCCCCTGCCACCTCGGCCACGCCCAGGGCGTACAGGAGCCCCCGCGGGCGCTGCTCCGCGCCATCCCGGGCTTGGAGCTCGTCGAGGTCCCGGAGTCGGACCAGTGCTGCGGGAGCGCTGGCATCTACAACCTCGTCGAGGTCGAGGCCGCCAACGAGATCGGCTCCCGCAAGGTGAAGAACATCCTCACCACCGGTGCGGCCTACCTCGCCAGCGCCAATCCTGGCTGCACCCTGCACGTGCAGCGCATCCTGCGCGAGCAGGGGGCGGAGATCGCCGCGGCCCACCCCCTCGAGATCCTCGACGCCTCCATCAGGGGTGCGCCGTTTCCGCGGCGGCGCGGGTAGCGCCCGCCGCCCTCCGGGCGGCGCGCAGCGGGACCACGCTGCTCGCCTGGGGCCCCTCCCGCCCCATCTCCTCCGCGTATCGCACCGAGACGCCCACCTCGAGCCGGTCGAAGCCGCCGCCGACCACGCTCCTCTCGTGGAAGTAGATCTCCCGCCCCTCCGGCGTGCGCAGGAAGCCGTACCCTTCCTCCGGGAACACCCGCGCCACCCGCGCGCGCGGCGGCGGCAGGCGCGTCTTGACGCGGTGGTCGAGCCTGCGCACGCGGTCCTCCAGCTGACGACGCACCTCGGAGAAGGCGGCGTGGACCGCGGCCACCAGGTCCTCGTGCACGCGCGACTCCCTCGGGTCGCGCCCCACGACGAGGCGCTTGCCCCCGGGCACGCCGATCTCGATGCGCACCCGGAAGTGCTTGCCCTGCTTCTGGCGGCGTTGAGCCAGCTCCAGCGTGACCGCACAGCTCGTCATCCGCTCGTGCAGGCGCTGCAACCGGGCCGCCTTCTTGCGCACGAGCGCCTCCACCGGCTCCGAGGGCTCGAGGTGGCGCCAGGCGATGCGGACGGCGCCGCTCACGACTGCCTCGGGACGACGAGGACCGGGCAGTGGGACGTGCGCACCACCCTCTCCGCCACCGACCCGATGACGAGGTGGCGCAAGCCACGCCTCCCGTGCGTGCCCACCACAAGCAGGTCCGCGTTGCGGGCCGTGGCCAGGCGCACGATCTCCTCTGCGGGCGATCCCTCCACCACCTCGGCCACGACGGGCCTCGCGCTGCGGCGCTCGGCCTCGGTCCGCCAGGCCTCGAGCTTCCTCTCGAGCTCGTGGCGGGAGGCGAGCAGTGCCGCGGGGGCCGGCGGCATGTCACCCGCGGAGGCCGCCGACTCGTCGACGTGCACGAGCAGGAGCTCCGACTGGAACCGGGCGGCCTGGTCGGCCGCCTCCTCCATCGCCACGCGCGCAGCTTCCGAGAAGTCGACGGCGCAGACGATCCTGTGCCACTGGGACATGCATTCCTCCTTCCACCGGCGGGCTTCCTTCGGCCCGGCGAGAGCGGAGCCCCTCCTCGAAGCCTAGGTCTTGCCGCCGAAAAGGTAAGGGCATCGTGGGGGCGGCGCCCCCAATCGGGACGGCCCGTTCGGGACCGAGCCGCGCGCAGCGTGGTTACCGTCCGCTCGATCCGCCGGGCGACCCCCCAGGGGGAGGCGGCGGGGGCGCGGGCGACGCGACCACCGTCACCCGGTAGACGCGGCGGTAGGACACCGGGTCCACGAGCGAGCAGAGCGTCGTCCCGGGTTTGAGCCCCTTGAACCCCGGCCCCTGCCCGGTGTCGACGATCTCGACGAGCGCGCCGTCGTCGCAGACGACCTGCCGAACGGGGCCGGGAATGGGGGCGACCGCTCCCACCGCCACCGTGATCGGCACCTCCCCGCTGTCGTCGGCCCGGGTGGAGAGACCGAGAAGGAGAGCGCCGGCGAGGGCGATCGAGGTGGCGAGGCGCATGGCGAGTCTCCTCCTCCGGCGCGGGGCGCGCCCAGGCCCGATTGTAGCTCCTAGGTGCGGCGGCGGCTCCGGATCGGCGACCGCGCCGCGTACCAGACGGGGCCCAGGGCCGCGATGAGGGCGGCAAGGCCCGGGGCGGAGAGGCCGAGCGCGCCCGGCTCGTCCCGGCTCTGCCATCCGGCGAGGCAGAGGAGCGCCACCGGAAGCGAGGCGGCGAGGAGCGCGCCCGCGAGCCGCCCCGGGATGCGGAAGGGTCGGGAGAGCCTGGGCTCGCGCACGCGCAGCACCACGAGGGACGCGAGTTCCAGGGTCAGCGCCGCCCCGTAGAGCAGAACGTCGATCTCCACGAGGCGCCGCAGGCCGAGCCCGACCACCGCGGCGCAGAACATGGCCCCGAGGACGATGGCGACGGTGGGCGAGCCGGTGGCGGCGCTGCGCCGGGCGAACCGGGGGGGCATCCAACCGTCCTCGGCGAGCGCCACCGGGAGGCGAGACCAGTAGTTCAGGATGGCCCCGAACATCGCCGCCACCCCCGCGGCGCCTCCGACGACGACCGACGCCGCGAGGAAGCGCCCCCCGATCCCCTCGGCCGCGTCCACCCAGCTGCCGGGCGTCCAGCTGGACGCCGGCATGCCGGTGGTGGCGGCGGCGAGCACCGGGAGGAGGTAGCTCGCGCAGACGAGGACGAGGCTCAGGGCCATGGCCCGAGGATAGGACCGCTGCGGCGCCTCGACCTCTCCGGCGAACGTCGAGGTGTTGTCCCACCCCATGTAGTTCCACATGGCGACGAGCATGGCGGTCGCCAGGCCGGAGGAGTCGGGAGGGGGCGGCTCGGCAAGAGCGGCGGCGAGCCGCCCGAGGCCCCCGGAGGGGAGTGCCAGGGCCGCCATCGCCACCATGGCGACGAAGGGCGCGAGGACGAGCACGGCCAAGAGCTCCGAGCCGCGCCCGATGGCGCGAATGCCTCGGAGGTTCCAGGCGGTGCCCGCGGCGATCATCGCGAGAGCCACCGCCCAGCCGGGGGTTCCCACGTCGACCGCCGCCCCCAGTCGCGGCCACAGCCGCGAGGAGTAGGCGACGAACATCGCCGGGTAGATGGCGAGGTCGAAGATGGTGACCGAGAGGAAGAGCCACGCCGCCTGCAGCCCCCAGAAGGGACCGAGGGCGCGGCGCACCCAGACGAAGTAGCCGCCGGTGACGGGGATGGCGGAGGCGAGCTCCCCCACCGCGAGCGCCACCGGCAGGCTCCAGACGAGCGGGAGCACGACGAGCAGGAATACGGCGCCCGCGTATCCGCGGCCGCTCACCACCTCCTCGAGGCCGTACGGGCCTCCGGAGACGATGAAGAAGGTGGCAGCGACCAGGCCGGAGAGCGTGAGCCGCTGCTTCGACATGGCGCGGGCCGCCGCTCCGCTAGGTGAGGCGGGAGCCCTGCACCCCGATGGTGGATTCGAGATAGGGGACCTCGCCCCCCGCCCGGCGCAGGGCCTCCCTGGTGGCCGAGGCGATTCCCGCGCAGCAGGGCACCTCCATCTTCACCACCGTCACGCTCCGGGGCCTGGCCTCGCGAAAGAGCTCCGCGAGCTTCTCCACGTAGCCCGGAAGGTCGTCGAGCTTCGGGCATCCCACGAGGACGCGCCGGCCGGAGAGGAAGTCCTGGTGAAAGGAGGCGTAGGCGAAGGGAACGCAGTCCGCCGCCACGAGCATGTCGGCTCCGGCGAGCCAGGGCGCGCGCGGGGAGACGAGCCCGAGCTGCACCGGCCAGTGGCTGAGCTCGCTGCTCCCCTGCGCTCCACCGGGCCGGCTCGTCGCCTCGCCGCGCGCGCGCGGGGGGAGCTCGCGGCCTCGGGCGCCTGGACAGCCGCCCGCCGCCGCGGCGGGCTCCGCCACCACCGAGAGCGAGGGGCGGCGAGGGCCCGGAGCCGTCGCGCGCCGGCTCCCCAGCCGCCGCGCCACGGCGCGCTCGTCGAAGTCGGCTGCCTCCCGCTCGGCGACGCGAAGGGCACCGCGCGGGCACTCCCCCAGGCAGGCGCCGAGCCCGTCGCAGAGGACCTCGGAGACGAGCCGCGCCTTGCCGCCGGCGAGCTCGATCGCCCCCTCGGCGCAGGACGGGAGGCACTGCCCGCACCCGTCGCACTTCGCCTCGTCGATCTCCACGATCTTGCGCAGCATGGGGGTAGTGGATTGCCACAGATCGGTGGCCCCTGTCGAGCCGCCGGGGCGCGGGCCCGCTCGTGACCGTGGCGGTGCGAGGCGTCGCCCGTTGGGCCAAGGGGCGCCCCCGGCCCGACGCGGCCCCCCGCCCCGATCCCTACTTCGCGAGCGGCAGCCGCAGGGCGAACTGCGCGCCGCCCGCGGGGTGGTTGCTCACCGTGAGCTTGCCGCCGTGCCGCTCCACGATGCTGTAGCTGATGGTGAGACCGAGGCCCGTGCCCTTCCCCACCGGCTTGGTGGTGAAGAAGGGGTCGAAGATGCGGGGCAGGTCCTCGGGGGCGATCCCGGGCCCGTTGTCGTGGAACTCGAGCACCGCGTCGCCGTTCTCCTCCCGGCTCGTCACCTCCAGCCTGGGCGCCTCCTCGGCGCTGGTGGCGTCGCAGGCGTTCTCGACGAGGTTCATCACCACCTGCTGGATCTGCCCGGGGGACCCGATCGCTCTCCACGACTCCGGCACGCTCAGGCGAACCTGGAGGCGATTGGCCGCCGCCTTCCCCACCCAGTGCACGCCGCGCTCCACCACCGAGGCGAGGGTGAAGCTCTGCTGCTCCACGCGATCGGCAGCGGAGAAGCGCTTCAGGGCGGCGACGATGTCCTGGGTGCGCTCGGCGCCCTCGACCGTGCCGGCGATGAGGGGCTCGAGGTCCCCGACGATGCGATCGATGCGCAGCTGGACCCGGAGCTCGCGCAGCTCCTCCGGGGCCGCCCCCCCGTGCACCAGCTCGAGGTAGCGCGACAGGCGCTGCGTGTAGCGGTGCATCGCGTGCACGTTTCCGAGGACGAAGCTGATGGGGTTGTTGAGCTCGTGCGCCACCCCGGCCACCAGGCGGCCGAGCGACGCCATCTTCTCCGACTGGAGCAGCTGCTGCTGGGTCCGCTTCAGGTCCTCGTGGGCCTGGCGCAGGGCCCCGTAGGCGCGGCGCAGCTCGCCCACCGGCCGCCCGGTGAACACGGTCCCGAGGAGCTTTCCCGAAGCGTTCTTGCGCGGCGTCCCGTTCAGGGAGACCGCCAGCGCGCTCCCGTCGGCGGCGCGAAGCTGCAGCTCCAGGTCGTGCTCCGCCTCGCCGGCGGGGGAGACGAAGACGCTCGTCGCCTTGCCGCGCGAACCCTCGTCGGCGAAGAGGTCGACGACCGAGTGCCCGCGCAGCTCCTCCGCGCTCCTCCCGGTGAGCTGCACCAGGGAGCGGTTCACCTCCTCGATCGTCCCGTCTCGCCCGCAGACGAGGAGGATGTCGGACATCGACCCGAGCACGCTCTCGATGAACCGCTGCGACTCCTCCAGGGCGGCGTTCTTCTCCTCGAGCGCCACCTCGTACTCCAGGAGGTCGTTGTAGACCTCGTCCATCTTGCGAATGACGTCGATCCACACTTCCTCGCCCACAGCCTCGGGCAGCTCCCAGGCGTCGAACGGGTCCCCGGCGTCGATGGTGTTGTGCCTCGGATCGCTGCCTTCGGCCATCGCCCGCTCGCTCAGTGGACCGTGCAGACCATGCACGGATCGAAGGACCGCACCACATGCTGGACAGCGACCTCTCCCAGCTGCCCGCCGGCGGGCGTTCCCAGGAGCGCCTGCTCGAGGGGCCCGGCCTGCCCCTCGGCGTCCCGCGGCGAGAAGTTCCAGGTGGTGGGCGCGACGATCTGATATCCGCTGATGCGCCCGTTCCCCACCGAGAGCCAGTGGCCGAGCGACCCGCGGGCCGCCTCCACCAGCCCCACCCCGGAGCCGTCCGGGATCTCTGCCTGGGCGCAGAAGGGGCCGCCGGGCTCGAAGGAGGCGACCCATCGCTCCATTTCCGGCACCACCAGCGAGAGCTCCAGGAGGCGCGCCATCACCCGCGAGAAGACGTTGCCCCCCGCCCGGGCGACCAGGTCCCGAGCGAGCGGGTGGCCATCCACCACCTGCCGCGCCAGCGCGCCCACCTCCACCGCTCTCCCGCCCAGCCGGGGCGCCTTGCACCAGGTGTACGCCCCGGGTTTGTCGGGCATCGGCTGGGTGGCTCCTTCGGCCGGATGGCGGGGGGCGTCGTCGAGGAGCCAGGCGTGGCTCGTGTCCTCGCGGATGACGGCGGGGTCGAGGCCGTGCAGGGCGCCGTCGAACACCCCGGCGGCGAACAGGGGCCGCTCCGCTCCGCGGTAGGCGCCGTAGCTCATGAAGACGTCTCCGGCCCGCCCCAGCTGCTCGAGACCGAGGTCGCCCGCGACCTCGAGGAAGAGCCGGAAGTCGCAGGTTGCGGCGGGGCGCGCGTCGCGCCAGGCCGCGAGCGCCGCGAAGCTCTCCAGGGTGCCGACGCGCTCGAGCGCGTCGCCGAAGACGGTGCGCTCGAGGAACCGGCGGAACTGTCGCACCACGAGCAGCAGCTGGACCTTCTCCGCCTCCTGCACCGCCCGGGAGGTTCCCCCCGGCTGGAGCGCCAGCGAGTGGGGCCACTTCCCTCCCAGGGTGGCGACGAGCTCGAGGAACCGGGCCCGGGAGGCGAGCGCCTCGACGCCGCCTCCCCCGCGCATCGCCTCGAAGCGCTCGCGCACGCGCGGGAACCAACTCCGCTGCGCGTAGCCGGGGCGCGCGAAATCGGGCATGAAGAACAGGTAGAAGTGCGAGAGGTGGTCGCAGAGGTTCTCCGCGGCCAGCATCAGGTTCGACGCGGTCCGACCGTTGTGCGGGGGCTCGAGACCGGCGGCGTCGCCTAGCGCTCGGGCCACCGCCGACGACTGGGACACCGAGCAGATGCCGCAGATTCGCGGGACGATGGCGAGCGCGTCGAGCGGCGCCTTGTTGGCGAGGATCTGCTCGAAGCCCCGGAAGAGCGAGGAGCTCACCCGCGCCTGCCGCACCACCCCGTCTTCGACCTCGAGGGTGACCTCCAAGTCGCCCTCGACCCGGCTGAACGGACCGACGACAAGGCGGGTCACTTTCGTCCCTTGCGGATGGCGGGCGGCACCACCGCCCGCTCCACCACCGCGTTCTCCCGGACGCGTCGGGGAGTTGCCGACTTGGAGAGGGCGGCGAGCGCCAGGAACCACGCCTTCGGCATGTCGATGGGCAGGGCGATGGGGATGCCCGCCAGCTTGGGCGTCCGCGCGAACTCGTGGCCGGGCTCCTCGAAGCCGGGGGCGGTGCAGTTGATGCAGGCGTAACCGCCGCGCAGGCAGGACCCGGAGACGTTCCACAGGCGGGTGTTGCAGTCCGCGTGCGCCTGGGTGGCCTTGCAGCCCATGTTCTCCATCAGGCAGCCGAGGTCGGAGGGCTTGGAGGCGCTCGCCTTGAACTCATAGAACTCGTTGCGGGGGCAGCCGTGGTGGACGAGCTGATCCGCGTAGAAGCGGGGGCGCCCGAGTTGGTCCAGGTCGTCGGCGCGGAACCCGCCGAGTGCCAGGGCGGTGAGCGTCTCCACGATCCAGCCAGGGTGGACGGGGCAGCCGGCCACGTTCACCACCGGCATGCCCAAGGCACTGCGCCAGGAGGCGCCGAGGAGGCCACCGGCCTTCTCGCCGTCGTACTGCAGTCCGCAGGCGTCGGCGGGATTCGCGCCGGCGGAGGTCATTCCCCCGTAGGCGGCGCAGGTCCCGACCGCCAGGACGTGGCCCGCCCGTTCCGCCAGACGGCGCACCCAGGACATCATCGGCTGCCCGGTGCCCGAGAGGAGGTGGAAGCGCCCGGTCCCGTTCGGCCCGCAGAGCACGGCGCCCTCGACGCAGAGGACGTCGAGCGGCACCTCCCCCTCGGCGCAGGCGCGCAGGACCTCGAGCGCCTCGGACCCGCTCGCCTGCGACAGGCTGGGATGCCACAGGAAGTGGACGCCCGCTCCCTCCAGGATGCCGAGCGCGTCGGAGAGATCGGAGCACAAGAGCGACATGGTGCATCCGCCGCATCCCCCCGACTGGACCCAGAGCACGTTCAGGGGGCGCATGGGGCTAGCTCTCGTTCAGCCCGTAGCGGGCCAGCTTCGACCGCAGCCCCACCCGGGAGAGCCCGAGTTCCTGGGCGGCGCGCGTCCGATTCCAGCGGTGGCGGATGAGCGTCTCCTGGATGATGCGCGCCTCGAGCTTGTCGAGACGCTCCTTGAGGCTGCCATCGACCTCCGCCAGCCGCGCCAGGTCTCGCTCCTCCGCCTCCCCCCGGGCGGCGCGCAGGACGTGGGGCGAGAGGAGCTCGGGCCCGAGCCACGGGCCGTTGGCGAGCGCCAGCATCCGGATCACCTCGTTGTGCAGCTCGCGCCCGTTCCCCGGCCAGCGGTAGGCCTTGAGGCAGGCCTTCGCCTCCTCGGTGAACCCCTCCACGCGGGAGCCGAGCTGGCGCTTGCCTCGCTCCAGGCTGGCTTGCGCGAGGAGGAGGATGTCCATCACCCGCTCGCGCAGGGGGGGCACCGCCAGGGTCACGGTGGCGATGCGGTAGTAGAGGTCGGCGCGGAAGCGCCCCGCCCGCACCTCCTCCTCCAAGTCCCGGTTGGTGGCCGCGATGACCCGGACGTCGACGGAGATGGTGTTCGAGCTCCCCACCGGGCGGATGATGCCGTCCTGCAGGACGCGCAGGAGCTTCACCTGGAAGGCCGGCGTCATCTCCCCGATCTCGTCGAGGAAGATGGTGCCGCCGTGCGCCTGCTGCAGGAGCCCCACCCGGTCCTCGAAGGCGCCGGTGAAGGAGCCGCGCTTGTGGCCGAACAGCTCGCTCTCGAGCAGGGAGTCGGGGAGCGCGCCGCAGTTCTGCACCACGAAGGCCCGGTCGGCGCGGTTGCTGCCGTAGTGGACAGCGCGGGCCACGAGCTCCTTCCCCGACCCGGACTCGCCGGTGATGAGGACGGAGATGTCGTGCGGCGCCAGGCGCTCGACGAGGGTGCACACCGCCTCGATGGGGCTGTCCGGGGCCCGCACGATGCGCTCGGCGCCGAAGCGGTGGCGGGCTTGGGTGCGCTGCGCGTCGACCCGTTTCTTCAGTGCCGGCAGCCCCTCGCGGAGCTCGAGCGAGAGGCGCTGGTAATCCCGCTGCAGCCGGTGGAGCTCGCTGGCGTTGCGGAGCGTGAGCAGGAGCTGATCGGGGTGCCAGGGCTTCAGCAGGTACTGCCAGATCCCGGCCTCGTTCACGCCGGCGATGATGTCCTCGGCATCCGTGTAGCCGGAGATGATGACCCGGACCACGTCGGGCCACTCGGCGCGCACCCGCTTCAGGAAGTCGACGCCGGAGGTGTCCGGCATCCGCTGATCGCAGAGCACGATGGTGATGAACTCCCGCCTGAGGATGGCGAGCGCCTCCTCGGCGCTCGGGGCGGTGTAGACGGTGAAGTCCTCGTCGAGGGTCCGGGAGAGGGCCTCGAGGGAGCGAACCTCGTCGTCCACGATGAGGATGGCGGGCTTCTCGGCGGGGCTCGGAGCCCTCGCTTCGGGCGCCGAGGGAACGGGAATGAGGGGTGGCACGATTTAGGCG
>DATJZG010000039.1:0-8055 GCA_035499295.1 Anaeromyxobacteraceae bacterium | reverse complement strand
GTGCAGATCCGCTACACACCAATTCGGGGAGAGCACTCCTTCGCCATCGCCATCGAGCGGCCCGGCGCCGACATCCCCAACTACTCGGACGTGGCGCAATATCAACCCCACAACGTGCTGCCGGATCTGACGGCTCAATATCGATTCGCCCAAGGATGGGGCTATGTGCAGCTCTCCGGCATCCTACGGTATCTCGGATACGAGCCGATTCCCGGTACGCCCAACCCCCCCGTCCCGGAGGGCAGCACTCTCGGCTGGGGCCTCAACGCCAGCTCGACAGTGAAGCTCCTTCCGGAAAAGCTGAACCTGCTCGTCGCGGTGGTGGGCGGTGCCGGGATGGAGAATTACATGAACGACGCTACCCCCGACGTGGCCGGAGGTGGCACCGCGGTAGACCCGACGGGGAGAGCGGTGCCCATGCTCGGGATCGCGGCCTACCTGGACGTCTACTGGAGCGCGCTCCTGACGAGCTCCATCGGCTACAGCACCACGATCATCTTCCCCACTAGCCTGCAGCCGTCGAGCGCCTTCAAGATGGGCCAGTACACGAACGTGAACCTGCTCGTGCATCCCTTCCGGAACTTCATGGCCGGCCCGGAGTTCCTGTGGGGCCAGCGGAAGGACAACGGCGGTGCCACCGGCAACGACTTCCGTCTCCAGATCTCGCTCAAGTTCAGCTTCTCGAGCCTCGACTTCTGGAAGCCCACATAGCGCGGGTTGGCGCATCGGCCGGCGCTGGAATCAGTGGCGGGAAGGAAGCCGCCACGATGGGTGCGCTGTCAGGGCGCGGGAGCGCGTCCAGAAAGGGTAGCAGGCGATGCTCTGGATTGAACTCGGCATCCTGATCGCGTGCATCGTCGTCGGCGCCCGACTCGGCGGGATCGCGCTCGGCGCAGTGGCGGGGATCGGGCTCGTCATCTTTGTCTTCGCGTTCCAGATGCCGCCCGGCAGCCCGCCGACGGTCGTTCTCGGGATGATCATCGCCGTCATCACGGCACTCGCCGGCGTCCAGGCTGCAGGCGGGCTCGATTACCTGGTCCTGGTCGCCGAGCGCGTCATGCGGCGCCGGCCGCAGTACATCACCTTCGTCGCCCCGCTCGTGACCTACGTCCTCATCGCCGCGTCCGGCACGCAGCACGTTATCTACGCGCTCCTCCCGGTGATCGCCGAGGTATCGCGCAAGGCCGGGGTGCGGCCCGAGCGGCCAATGTCGATCAGCGTGATCGCCGCGCAGCAGGGGCTCGTGGCTTCGCCCGTTTCCGCGGCGACGGTGGCGCTGCTCGCGGTGCTCGGCGGGTCGAACATTGGACTCCCGCAGATCGCGATGGTTGTCATGCCGTCCACGCTGCTCGCCGTGATCCTCGGCGCCATCTCGGTCGCCTGGAGGGGGAAGCCGCTCGAGGCCGATCCCGGCTACCAAGAGCGCCTCGCCAGCGGCAAGGTGAAGCCCTCGGAGGCGCTGCCCGCGATCACCGGGAAGGCGCTGCTGCGCGCGCGCGGGTCGACGGCGCTTTTCCTCGCCGCCATCGCCTTCGTGGTGGTGCTGGGAATCTTCCCGGGATTGAAGCCTCAGCCGATCATCAAGGGAGAGCCCCAGGAGATCAACACCGCAGCAATCATCATGATCGTCATGCTCGCTGTGGCCGGGCTCTGCATGATCTTCTTCAAGGCGAGCGCGGAGGCGGCGGTGAAGGGCAGCATCATGAAGGGCGGAGTCACCGCCTTCGTCTCGATCCTCGGGGTGTCCTGGCTCGGATCGTCCCTCTTCGAGGGGAACCGGACGGCTCTCGTGGCCGGGATCTCCGGTCTCATCCAGCAGGCCCCGTGGGTCTTCGCCCTGGGGCTCTTCGTTCTCTCCATCCTCCTCATGAGCCAGGCGGCCACAGTGGTGACGCTCATGCCGGTCGGTGTGGCCCTGGGCCTTTCCCCCTGGCTTCTCGTCGGGCTCTACCCGGCTGTGAACGGGTACTTCTTCCTGCCGACCTACGGTACCACCCTAGCCGCGGTGTCGTTCGACCAGACCGGGACGACCCGGATCGGGAAGTGGCTTGTCAACCACAGCTTCATGATTCCGGGCCTGGTCGCGACGGCCACGGCGACCCTCGCCGCGGTTGGACTGTCATCAGTTCTCTTGAAGTGAACACGAACGGAGGTCCAGTCATGCGCCGTATCCTCGCGTCCACGCTCGCTCTCTCGCTTCTTGCCCTTCCCGGCCTTGCCCGTGCGCAGGCCAAGGCATCTCAGTTCCGGGTGGAGAAGGACCTGCTCGGTGAGAAGCAGATCCCGGCCGACGCCTACTACGGGGTGCAGACCGCCCGCGCACTCGAGAACTTCCAGATCTCCGGGATCACCCTGAAGCACTTCCCCGAACTCGTCCGCGCGCTCGCTCTGGTGAAGCTCGCCGCCGCCCGGGCCAATCACGACGTGGGGGCCCTGCCCGCAGCGAAGCTCGCGCCCATCGAGAAGGCGTGCCTCGCTGTCATGGACGGCAAGTACCTCGACCAGTTCCCGGTCGACATGTACCAGGGAGGCGCCGGCACCTCGACGAACATGAACGCGAACGAGGTCCTCGCCAACATCGCGCTGGAGACAATGGGCCTGCCAAAGGGCCGCTACGACAAGATCGAGCCGCACGACGATCTCAACATGTCCCAGTCGACGAACGACTTCTACCCGACCGCGCTCAAGGTCGCGATGGTCCTCTACAACCAAGAGCTGATGCCAGAGGTGGAACAGCTTGCGGCGTCGTTCCGAGCCAAAGGCAAGGAGTTTGCCGACATCATCAAGATGGGGCGCACCGAGACGCAGGACGCCGTGCCTATGACGTTGGGGCAGGAGTTCGACGCCTTCGCCGCTGCCATCGAGACGGAGCTGGCGGCGCTGCGAAAGGCGGAGGAGGGACTCTACGTCGTGAACATGGGCGCCACGGCGATCGGCACGGGACTCAACGCGCCGAAGGGCTATTCGGATAAGTGCGTGGCGCACCTCGCCAAGCTCACGGGCAAGAAGATCACGCTGGCGCCGAACCTGATCGCAGCGACCTCGGACCTGCACGCCTTCGCGGCCTACTCGTCGGCCCTGCGCAACCTGGGTGCCAAGCTCGTGAAGGTGAGCAGTGACCTCCAGTTCCTCTCCTCCGGCCCGCGGACGGGGATTTCCGAGATCGCGCTTCCGCCGGTGCAGCCGGGCTCTTCAATCATGCCCGGCAAGGTGAACCCGGTGATGGCGGAACTCATGAATAGCATCTCCTTCAAGGTGATGGGGAACGACGTTGCGTTGGGGCTTGCCACCTCGTTCGGCCTGCTACAGCTGAATGCCTATGAGCCGCTCGCCGCGATAGCCATCCTCGAGTCGCAGCACATCCTGATTCGCGGCATCGCTTCGTTCCGCACGAAGTGCGTGGACGGGATCGTGGCCAACCGAGCCGTCTGCGAAGAGCACTTCGACCGTAGCGTGGGGATCGTGACTGCGTTGAATCCGCTGCTGGGATACGAGAAGACCACCGAGCTTGCCGCCGAGGCGATGCGGACCAACAAGAGCGTTCTGCAGCTGGTCCGAGAGCAAAGGCTCCTCACGGAGGAGCAGATCAAGAAGGTAATGAATGTGAAGGCACTCACCGGTCAGCAGTAGCCGGTCCACTCGCGTTCCGCTGCGGTAGCCAGCATTGTCGGGACGGATGTCCGTGGCGGGAGAGTGCGACCCGCAGCGGGCGACGCGGTCCGCGTGTACGGGTTTTTGTCGCCCGTCTAGCATCCGAAATACTCCCGAGTCGGGCACTCGTGGCTCGAGAGAGGTGGCCGCTTATCGATGAACCTCAAGACGCCCGGTTGTAGTACGATGTGGTCCAGACATTCGCGGCGCAGCGAACCGATGAGCCTCTCCGCGAACGAGTTCTGCCACGGGGACCTCGCCGCCGCGACCACCTCCTCGATACCAAGGACGTCCAGCGTGCGCCGAACCCGGTCCCCGTAGATCCCGTCTCGGTCCCGCACCAGGAATCGTGGAGTCCTCTCTTCGGGGAAGGCTTGCACCAACCGCCGCGCCGTCCATTCTGCGCTCGGGTTCGCGGTCACGTTGAAGTGCAGTACCCGCCGCCGGTAGTGGGCCACCACCAGGAAGCCGAACAGCGCTCCGAACGTCGCTGTGGGCACCGTGAAGAAGTCGATCGCCACCAGGTCCTTCACGTGGTTGTCCAAGAACGCTCGCCAGGATGGCGACGACGGCCTCCGCTGCTTCACCATGTACCTGGCGACCGTCGACACCGCGACCTTGATGCCGAGCTTCGCGAGCTCATTGCGGATGCGCGGTGCGCCCCAGGTCACGTTCGTCCTCGACATCCTTCGGATCAGGCCCACCAGTTCGCGATCCAAGTTAGGCCGGCCCCCACGGCCCGTCCGGCTCCTCCGGGTCCAGGCACCGGAGCGCCACAGCAGCGGGTGGTGTTGCACGTCGTCGGCAGGCGCGTGGACATTTCAATTCAAGAGGAATGGGGTCAACGCGCACGGCGCACTCAGATCGTGGTGATTGGTGCGGCAGGCAGCATCGATACGAGCCTGCTGGAAAGGACATTCGCTTCCTGCGTCGCCCGCTCAAGGGACCGGGCTGGGCTTCTGCTAAAGTAAGGAGTAATGCTTACGGGCCATCCAGAACATCTGGGAGTCTCATCACAGCAAAAAGCCTCCGTCTGCCTCGCTCCTCCATTGCTCTCGGTCAACGAGAAGGATTACCAGGTGCCGTTCCGCTTCAACAGCAAGATCGACAAGCTGACGGTCAAGCTCGGGCCAGATCAGCCCATGCCAGCAGACCGCGCGACCAAGCAGAAGGCGAAGAGCAACCTTACGACTGACGATCTTGAGGCAGCGCTAGCGCGAGTGATGTGGTCGAGCTCTGATCGATACGGACAATCAAACGAAAGGATGAGGGGATAGACAGCATGCCACTTGCTATATGGGTTTCAGCCGTTTTTCTCGGCGCGCTAGGCGACACCGCTCCACCTCCGACTCCCGCTGGGCCCGCTTCGGCGCCCGCACCGGTGAAGGACGAAAGGGCTCTGGTCCTCTTACGGAGGATGAGCGACCGGTTGGCGGGAGCGAAGAGCTTCAGCTTCAGGGCCCGGACCAGTCGCGACGTGCTTCTGGACGGCAGAATGGATGTAACTGTCTTCAACGACGTACGGGTGGCGGTGGAGCGCCCCGACAAGGTGGCGGCAACGAGGACTGGCGACCTGCCCGAGTTCCGGTTCGCCTATGACGGCAAGTCGATGACGGTCTATGCGCCGGGCAATGGGCGCTGGGCGACCGCCACGGCGCCTTCCACAATCGATGCCATGATCGTTGCCGCTTACGAACAGGCGAACCTCTCCTTCCCGGTCGACGAGCTGTTGGTCGCTGATCCCTTCGCCGCCATCACCAAGGACCTCACGTACATCGCGCTGGTGGGCCACACCACCGTTGCCGGGCACAAGACCGACCACATCGCGCTGGCCAACCCGAGCCTCGAGTTGCAGCTATGGCTCGACGCGAAGACAGCGCTGCCGGTCAAGGAGGCAGTGGTGTATGTGGATGACCCGCACGAGCCGCACTTCTACATCGAGTACCTGGACTGGCGGCTTGACCCAAAGTTGCCGCCCTCCACCTTCGCCCTGCCGAAGCCAGCGGGCGCTACGCAAGTCGAGTTCCGCGCTGCTGCGAGCGCGGCCCAGTAAGGAGGCCAAGCATGCGAATCAATCAAATCGTCGCAGGTGCTCTCGCCTTGATCGGGCTGGCCGCTTCACCTGAAGCTCGCGCCTGGGTGGTCGTCCGGGCGGCCCCGGTCTACGTCGCACCTCGGCCCGTGGTTGTCGTGGCTCCGGCGCCGGTCTACGTCGCTCCGGCGCCCGTCTACGTCCCTCCTCCGGCAGCACCAAGCTTGCTTACGACCCAGCTGCCTATCGGCACCAACATCTCCACGCTGCCAAGTGGCTGCAATGCGTTGACTGCGAATGGGCGAGCTTACTACCAGTGCGGAGTCAACTGGATGAGGGCGTTCGAGGGCCCCGGTGGCGTCTATTACAGCGTGGTGCCTCCTCCGTAGAAGCGCGGTTATCCCGCTCCACTTCGGTATGAGCCATTACTCCCTGTAGCGAGAGAGCCTCGACGGAGCCCGCTGCGCTGATAACTCCGCGACCGCAGCGGCATCGTCTTGACCGGGGGCACCTCCAGCGGCTACTGGTGTGGCCAAGCGACCGTGTCCAATCACGGCTTCTCAGATTGCACCAGGGACGAAGAGGGTCAGCCGTTCTGAGCCCTCCGTCGCGCCAGCGCCGAGGCATATCGCCAGCGTCATCTGGGCCGGGGAGAAGGGGGCGGTGTCGGACGAGCTCCGGTTCGTTTCGGAGGGACGCCAGGCAGTGGACCGCGGGGCCGTCAGTGGCGCCTCATCAAGGGATAGCAGCGGGAGGTGTCTATCTTAGAGCAGAGGCACGCAGTCCGGTCGATCGTTGCTGATCAAAGACAAGGGGAAGCCGGTCAGTTCTGGCCCAGCATTCCCAACTGCATCCCTACGCCTCCCTTGCTGGCTTCGGCCTGGTGCGTCGGCAGACATGCGCGTAAGGGCAGCCACGGCACGCCCACGACCTCACCGGCACGAACACCCCGGCGTCAACGCCACGCATCACCCCGATGGCGACCCGCAGGAACTCAGCCTGGTCCTCAGCCGTGTGATCGAGGTCGATGACTTGGGCAGCTGGCGTCTGGACCACCTTGAACCGCCCCGGATTTCCCGGAGGCTCCGATGCTTGAGAGGATGGAGCGATGGGAAGACAGGGCAGGTACCCGGCGGAGGTAAAGGAGCGGGCAGTTCGGTTGGTGTTCGAGCAGCAGGGGGCGCACGAGTCGCAGTGGGCGGCGATCCAGTCGATCTCCGCGAAGATGGGATGCACGGCAGAGACGCTGCGACAGTGGGTACGGCAGGCGGAGCGGGACACCGGTACGCGCCCCGGGCTGACGACGACCGAGCGTGAGCGACTCAAGGAGCTCGAGCGCGAGAACAGGGAGCTGAAGCGCGCCAACGAGATCCTTCGCAAGGCTTCCGCGTATTTCGCACAGGCGGAGCTCGACCGCCGACCGAAGTGATGATCGATTTCATCGAGGAGCACCGGCCGTTGTACGGGGTCGAGCCGATCTGCGAGGTTCTGCCGATCGCCCCGGCGACCTACTACTCGCACCGAGCGCGCCGGAGGGACCCGGAGCAGCGTCCCGAACGCGCGAAGCGCGACGAGTTGCTGCGGGTCGAGATCCGGCGAGTCTGGCAGGAGAACTTCTCGGTGTACGGTGCCGAGAAGGTTTGGCGGCAGCTTCGCCGGGAAGGGGTCGACGTGGCGCGCTGTACCGTGGCGCGCCTGATGCGCGCCATGGGGCTACGCGGCGCGGTTCGGGGGAGGGCGTTCCGCGTAACGACCGAGGCAGGTTCCGAGGCAGCGCGCCCGCCGGACCTGGTCCAGCGCGAGTTCCGGGCAGAGCGTCCGAACCAGCTCTGGGTGGCCGACCTGACCTACGTCGCCACCTGGGCGGGGTTCGTCTACGTGGCCTTCATCATTGACGTGTTCGCTCGCACCATCGTCGGCTGGCGCGTGTCGAGCTCGCTGCGCAGCGACCTCGCCCTCGACGCCTTGGAGCAGGCCCTCCACGCGAGGTCGCCGGCGGAAGACCTCGTGCACCATAGCGACAGGGGCGGTCAATACCTGTCGATCCGGTACACGGAGCGTCTCGCAGAAGCCGGGGTCGAGCGATCGGTCGGTAGCGTCGGCGACTCGTACGACAATGCTCTCGCCGAGACCGTCATCGGCCTGTACAAGACCGAGGTCATCCGGCGCCGGGGACCCTGGCGCAACATCGACGCCGTCGAGTATGCGACCTTGGAGTGGGTGGACTGGTTCAACCGTCGTCGCCTCCTCGGCCCGATCGGCTACGTTCCCCCGGTCGAGTTCGAGGCGGCGTTCTTCAGCAGTCAGGAGAACCCAGCCATGCGGGCTGGACTCCAGTAAACCGGCCTCCGGAGATCCCGGGGCGGTTCACA
>DATJZG010000038.1:0-20508 GCA_035499295.1 Anaeromyxobacteraceae bacterium | reverse complement strand
CGGCCGCCGACCTTGGGTGTGGCGCCCCGGAGGCGGCCCCGTAGGGGCCGGGGGCGCCGCCGGCCACGACGGTGGCGAAGTCGCGGACGCGCTCCGCGCACACCTGGTGGCGGTAGGGGCCGTAGCGGCGGCCGACGTGGCGGGGGTCGATGGCCATGGCTACTCCTCGAAGGACGCCTCGGCGGCGGCGCCCTTCAGGACTTCCTCTCCGCGCTGGTTAGAGGCCTCCACCTCGACCCGCACCCGTCCTCCTTCCACCGAGGTGCAGCGGCCGCGGAAGGTGACGGTGTCGCCGGAGACCACCGGCCGGGAGAAGCGCACCCGGAGCCGGCGGAACCGCCCTGGGTCCCCGAAGTAGGAGGTGCAGGCGTCGGCGAGCCAGGCCATCGTGCACATGCCCTGCAGGATGGTGTCGGGGAGGCCGGCGAGCTGCGCCACCTCGCGATCGATGTGGATGGGGTTGAAGTCGCCGGAGACTGCCGCGTAGTAGATGGGGCGGTAGCGGTCGGCCGAGCGTGTGAGCTCGAAGGTGTCCCCCACCCGGAAATCCGCGAGCCTCTTCATTTGGCCTCCGCCTTCGGCGCTTCGCTCTCCCGCGGGTCGAGCGGGTCCTCGGTGGCCGCGTCGGCCTCGATCTGGCGCCGCTTTTCCAGCTCGCGCCTCACGAAGGCGATGAGCCGGTCGAGGTAGGCGGTGATGGGCGGGCAGCGCACCCCGGTGCCCTCCAGCAGCCGCAGGAGGTTCATGGGGTTGTAGAAGGCCAGGTGGTTCACCGACTCGATGGCCGCTCGCTGTTGCCGCGAGAAGCGCTCGAGGAGCGGGAGCCCGAGCACCGCCTCCACCAGCCGGTGGGGGAGCGAGACCGGCGGGAGCCGCTTGTTGGCGCGCGCCGCGATAATCTCGTAGACGCGCCGCGCCGAGAACGGGGCCGGATCGACCAGGTGGACCGTCTTCCCCACGGCGTCGGGGTTCCGGCCGATGGCGAGCGCGGCGGCCACCACGTAGTCGACGGGGACGACGTTGAGCGGAGCCACGCCATCCCCGGGCAGGGGCAGCGGGACGGCGAGGGGCGAGGTGACGAGCAGGATGGCGAGGTAGTAGGGGCCCTCGAAGCGGTCGATCTCGCCGGTGCGCGAGTCGCCCACCACGATGCTCGGCCGGTAGACGGTGGCGGGCACGTCCCCCATCGCGCGCCGTACCAGCGCCTCCGCCCGGGCCTTGCTCGCCTCGTAAGGGTTGTGGAAGCGCTGCCCCATCTCCAGCTCCTCCTCGAGAATCACCCCCTGGCGGTCCCCGGAGACGAAGGCGGTAGAGAAGTGGTTGAGGCGCCGCAGCCGGCGCGAGGCGCGCGCGAGCTCGAGCACGCCACGAGTGCCTTCCACGTTGACGCGGCGGATGGCCGCCGGCTCCGCGTCGAGGTGGCTCAGCGCCGCCAGGTGCCAGATCTCGGTGGCGTCAAGCACCAGGGACTTGAACTCCGCTCCCGAGAGGCCGAGGTGCATGCGCACCACGTCGCCCTCCCAGACCTCGGCGTTGCGCGCTTCGAGGGAGGCGAGCTCCCGGCGGGCCTGGTCGGCGGCATGCGCCTCGACGAGGAGCACCAGCCGGTCCGCCCGGTCGCCGCGCAGCAGTCCCTGCACGAGCCGGCGCCCGATGAAGCCGGGGTAGCCGGTGACGAGAATGGTGCCTGGGCGCTCCGCCCCCACACTTGGTCAATAGCGCGCCGCGGGGGCATTGGGAAGCCTGCGCGACAGGCCCGAACGGAGGGCCGCCAGGAGCGGGGCCGCCTTCAAGGCCAGGCTCGCCAGGTCGCCGTCGTTCTCCACCACCACGTCGGCGAGGCGGGCCTTCTCCTCGATAGGCATCTGAGCGGCGAGGCGGGCCTCCGCCTCGGCATCGGAGATCCCGTCCCGCGCGACCAGGCGCCGCTTCTGGGTCTCGCGCGGGGCGTACACCACCACCACCAGGTCCACCGCCCGGTCGAGGCCGGTCTCGAAGAGGAGCGGGACGTCGTAGAAGGAGAGGGCGTGACCCAGCGCGGCGAGGCGGGCCGTTTCCACGGCGACGGCACGGCGCACCGCCGGGTGGACGATGGCCTCGAGCTTGCGCCGCGCCTCGGGGTCGGCAAACACGAGCGCGGCCATGCGTTTGCGGTCGAGTTCCCCGGAGGGGCCGAGTACGCCGTCGCCGAAGGCGCTCCGGACCTCCTCTAGGGCGGGGGTTCCCGCCAGCACGGCGCGGCGGGCGAGCTCGTCGGCGTCGATGACAGGCGCCCCCAGGCGGCGAAGCGCGTTCGCGAACGAGCTCTTCCCGCTGGCGATTCCACCGGTGAGCCCAACGAGGCGCATGCCGGGGGTGCGACGCCTACTCCCCAGGCCGCGGGGCCGGCGGGGCGGCCGCGGCCCGCGGGGGCTGGGCCTTGGCGGGGAGCGGCGCTCCGGCCTCGCCCGAGCGCTCCGAGGCCCTGAAGCGGATGGCCTCGACCTGGCCCTCCTTCCCGAAGAACACCATGACGCCGATGGGGCGGTAGATCCACACCGGCCGGAAGTCGTCGGTGAAGGTCTTCTGGGGGTCCTTGCCGTAGGTGCCCGCCACCGAGTCCTTGTCGAGCTGGGTGGCCGGAAAGACGTTGATCTCGGTGACCACGCCGTCCTCGCCCAGGAAGAACTGGGCCTGGCGGGTGCCGCTGATCGCCTGGTCCCCCTTGTAGACGAGGGCGGTCTTCCCCTCGAGCTTGCCCTTCGTCGACGGCTCGCCGAATCGGGCGACCACCTCCGCCTGGGTGGTGACGCCCGGGGTGACGCCCTGCCAGGAGCGGCCGAGCGCCGGGCCCGGGAGGGCCAAGGCCGCGAGGAGGAGGGCGTTTGCCAGCTGGCGCGAGATCATGGCGCATTATACCCTCGCCGCCGCCATGCGCTCCCTTTGCCTGCTCGCGCTCCTCGCTCCGGCGATCACCCTCTCGCAGGGACTGGTGGGCCCGGAGACGTGCAAGGCGTGCCACCCCATCGCGTACGAGTCGTGGCGGGAGACGGCCCATGCGCGGGCGTTCGAGGCGTTGCCGGCGAAGAACCGCACCGATCCTCGTTGCGTCTCCTGCCACTCCCCCGATGCCGAGAGGGGGATCTCCGGGATCTCCTGCGAGGCGTGCCACGGGCCGGGGCAGTTCTACGCGGCGAGCTACGTGATGCGCGACCGGGAGCTGGCGAGGCTGGTGGGGCTCGTGGACCCGGGCGAGCGCACCTGTCTGCGCTGTCACAACGAGTCGACCCCGGCGCTGGAGCGCTTCGAGTACGCCCGGCGGCTGCAGCTCATCGAGCACGGTGGGGACCGGGCGGCGCGCACGGCCCGCAGGCCCGCGCCGGAGACCCCGCGCCCGGCCGAGCCGCGGTCCCGTTAGGGAGGGCAGAGACCGATGGGTTCCAGGCGGCGCCGCCGAGGCGGGAAACCTTAGCGACATGGCCTTACGCGTCCTTTCGGCGTCGTTCCTCCGCACCGCCACCCGGCGGGACGAGTGGCCGGCACTGGCGCTTGCGGAGTTCGCCTTCGTGGGGCGGAGCAACGTCGGCAAGTCGTCGATGCTGAACGCGCTCGCCCGCAAGCCCGGTCTCGCCCGCGTGTCGGCCACCCCCGGGCGCACCCGCGCGCTCCAGTTCTTCGCGCTCGAGGTGCAGGCCTCCGGGGCAGAGAAGGTGGTGCGCCTCACCTTCGCCGACCTCCCCGGCTACGGGTACGCGAAGGTGTCGAAGGCGGAGCGAGACCGCTGGGCGGGGATGATCGAGAGCTATCTGCGCGAGCGCGAGCCCCTCCGGGCGGTGGTGCTGATCGTGGACGGGCGCCACCCGCCCCAGCCGTCGGACGTAGACGCGCTCGCCTTCCTGCGAGCCGGCGGGCGTCCGGTGGTGGTGGCGATCACCAAGATGGACAAGCTCCCGCGCAGCAAGCGGCTGCCGGCGGCGCGCGCTACCGAGAGCGAGCTCGGGCTTCCCCGGGGCGAGGCGGTGACCTTCTCGGCGGTCGAGGGGACCGGATCAGACGCCCTCTGGGCCCGGATCCTCGAGCTGGCCCGGCTGCCCGCCGGGGCCTGACGAAGGCCGTCAAGCGCCGCGCCGGGCCTCGATCTCCCCGAGCAGCCCCTCGAGCCTCCGCTCCTCTCTTGAGACCTCGAAGCCCACCGCCCTCGCCCCGTCGAGGACGGCGAGGAGAAAGAAGAACAGGTCGAGGTGGGATCGGGTCGGCGGGTCGTCCGGATGGTCGAGGAGGTAGTGAGTGAGCCGCCCCTCGGTGGCGGCGAAGTCCCGGAAGCACACCACCGGAGGAAGCCCGGGAAGGGGGCCCGTGGCCGCCGTGTCCGGCGCGAAGGCGATGCCCACGTCGGCCAGCAGGACCTGGCGCTCGTTCTCGAGGAGGAGGGAGAGGTAGGGGGCGCCGGTCTCCGAGTTCCTCCCCTCCGCGACCCGCTCCACGCGCGTCCAGTCGAGGGGAAGCGCCTTGCCGGAGAACACGTCGAGGAGGGCCGGCGACTGCGCGTCGTAGAGGAGGGCCTCGGGACGCTCCCGGGCGAAGCGCTCCACCATCGCCCGCTGCTCGCCGCGGTCGGCCGTCGGTCCCACGCTATTGCTCCGGACGGGTCCAGCGCACGTCGAGGACCGTGAGCTCGAGCGGCCCGGCCGGCCGGAGCACCACCACCACGTCTCCGTCCCGCTTGCCGAGCAGGGCGCGGCCGAGCGGCGCCTCGACGCTGATGAGGCCGGCGGCGGCGTCGAACTCGTCGGGGCCGACGAGCCGGTACGAGCGCTCCACGCCGTCCTCGCCCTCGACTGTGACCCAGGCCCCGAAGTAGGCGCGGCCAGAAGGGTGGGGACGGGGCTCGATCACGGTGAGCGAGTCCATGCGCTCGGCGAGCTCGCGCAGGCGGCGGTCGAGCTCGCGCAGCTTCTTCTTGCCGTAGATGTACTCGGCGTTCTCGCTGCGGTCGCCGAGCGCCGCCGCCGCCTCGACCTCGGCGACCACACGAGGGCGGAGCTCCGACCAGATGCGAGTGTGTTCCTCCGCCACCCGGCGAAATCCCTCGGGAGTGATGTAGCGGGGGGGCTTCGCCGGGGGCGTGGGCTTGGCTCGGCTCATCCGGAGCCCGAGTCATGGCCGGGCGGCCGCCGCCTGTCAACGTCCGCCCGAGGATCTGGCGCCCTGAGGCATTGGCGGCTACTCTCGCCCCGGTGAGAGTCACCGACATCCTCCGGTTCGCCCGGGAGCGCGGCGAGCCGGTGTTCTCATTCGAATTCTTCCCGCCGAAGAACGAGGAGGGCGAGAGGCAGCTCTTCCAGACGGTGGAGGCGCTGCGGCCGCTCGGGCCCGCCTTCGTCTCGGTGACCTACGGCGCCGGCGGAAGCACGCGAGCGCGCACCGTCGAGCTGGTGAAGCGCCTGAAGCGAGACGTGGAGGTCGAGGCGGTGGCGCACATCACCTGCGTCGGCTCCAGCCAGGAGGACATCGGCCACGTCCTCGACGAGGTGGCCGATGCGGGGATCCAGAACCTGCTGGCGCTGCGCGGCGACCCCCCCCGGGGCGAGCGGGCCTTCGTTCCCCACCCCGAAGGCTTTCGGTACGCGAGCGAGCTCGTGGCCTTCGTTCGATCCCGGCCGGAGCGCTGGAGGTTCTGTGTCGGCGGAGCCGCCTATCCCGAAGGCCACGTGGAGACTCCCGACCTGGCGCAGGACCTCCACCATCTGAAGACGAAGGTGAGCGCCGGCACCGACTTCCTCGTCACCCAGCTCTTCTTCGAGAACGCCCACTACTTCCGCTTCGTCGAGCGCGCCCGCGCGGCCGGCATCGAGGTACCGGTCCTGGCCGGCATCATGCCGCTCACCGCCGTCGACCAGATCGAGAGGTTCACGGCCATGTGCGGCGCCCGCATCCCGCCCCTCCTCCGCGCCGCGATGGAGGTCCGGCGCGGCGATCCGGAGGCGTCGCTGCAGCTCGGGGTGGCGTACGCGAGCCTCCAGTGCGCGGACCTCTTGCGGCGCGGCGCCCCGGGGGTGCACTTCTACACGCTCAACCGCTCCCCGAGCTCGCGGGCCATCCTGGCCGCGCTGCGGGCGAGCGAGCCGTGGCGCGACGCTCGCTAGCGCTCAGGCCTCGAGGACCGTGCCGATCCGCTCCAGGTCGCCCGGGCTCGCCTTCACGTACTCGAGCCCGACGTCGAAGCGCGCGACCGACCCCTCGGGCAGCGGCTCGACCCAGGCCACCTGGGCGACCACGGTGACGCTCGCGCCCTCCGGCAGGAACACCTCGACCTCGAGCAGCCTCCCCTCCTTCTGCTTCTCGTCCGAGTAGGCGCGGAAACCGCCGAGCGACCCGTCCGCCGAGCGCCGCAGCATGCCGAGGGCGAACCAGGTGATGGGGCGGTGGTAGATGGGCGCCATCACCCGTCGGAAGCCGGCGCGGTTGGTCCGGGTCGAGACCCTGCGCATATCGATCCTGGCCGGCAACGTCGGGCGGGCGGCGAGGGGGGTGGCTGGTGGGTGCATCGATTCGCCCGCGATTGCCCGAAAAGGATACCGCCCGGGAGCGGAAGTGGGAAAGCCGACACTGTGAGTTATTGCACGAAATGAGCGCGCCCGCGCCTTGCCGGCGGTCGGGTGTCACACTTACCCTGATCGGGGGCGAGGCCCGGGGCCCGGGGCCGGCACCGGCGACGACCCGGTCCGCAGCCCGCCGCGAGAGGCGCGAGCGCGTCGAGCCGAACTTTCTCCCTCTCGCGGGGGCTGCCGGGATCCCTCGTCGGGCTGGCGATCGGCGCGCCGGCTTGGAGCCCCGTACGGGCTGACCCGAACGGGGATTGCAACGGGCCGGCGCGCTCGGCAACCCTGCCGCGGTCGCACCAGTCGTCAATCTCATGCTCTCGGAGGGCCCCTTGTCACTCTTGCGTGTTTGCGCACTGGTTTTTGCGATCGGCTTCTCGATCACCACTTCGGCGCAGGACGTCGTCACCTGCAAGGACGGAACGACCTCCAAGGGAGGGAAGGGCGCCTGCAGCGGCCACGGTGGGATCGACAAGAAGGCGACGGCGGAGCAGAAGGAAGCGGCACCGGCGCCAGCCGCCCAGGCCCAGGCGCCGGCGGCCGGCGAGACGGTCACCTGCAAGGACGGAACGACCTCCAAGGGAGGCAAGGGCGCCTGCAGCGGTCACGGGGGCGTCGAGAAGAAGGCGAAGGCCCCGCAGGAGGCGAAGGGCGAGGCGGCTGCGGCGCCGGCGGCGCCTGCCGCGGCGGCAGAGGCCGGGCAGGTCGTCTGCAAGGACGGAACGACCTCGAAGGGAGGCAAGGGCGCCTGCAGCGGCCATGGCGGAATCGACAAGAAGGCCAAGGCCGCGATGGCGCCGGCCCCCGCCGCCGCGACAGCGGCACCCGCTCCCGCTGTTCCCGCCGCGCCTAGCGCCCCTTCGGCGCCGGCGACGGCGGCCAAGGCCCCCCCGGCCGCGTCGGGAGGCAGCGGCAAGGCGGTGGATACGGATCCGTCCGGTGCCATCGCGAAGTGCAGGGACGGCACCTACTCTCACGCGAAGCATCACGAGGGAGCCTGCTCCCACCACGGCGGCGTCGGCGAGTGGCTCGACAAGAAGTAGCCGCGACGCGCCGGTGAGCGACGGGGCTCGTGGAGGCGACCGCCCCCGAGCCCCGCTCCATACGTGCAAGTGAGTCAACGCGAAACCGAGCCTGGATCGCCCGGCCGCGCGCCGACCTCTCACGCGCGCGGCCCGACGCCGCGAAAGGGCCGGGGGGCGCGGTCTCCGTGCCACGGTCGCGAACCGCGCCCGAGCGCGCAATGCGAGCGAAAGGCGAGCGAAAGGCGAGCCTGCGCCGCGGCCCAGACGTGCTTTGATGTCGTTGGGCGGCGATCGAGCCGCGGAGCGACGTCATGCGGCGACCGGCGAGCGGTGGAATTCGGGGGATCGCCTCCGTGATCGGCGCCGCGGCGCTCGCCCTGTCGTGCGGGGGGACCGTTTCCGACCCGACGACGACCGAGGGGATCGCGCCGTACGGGTTGAGGGGCAGGATCGTCACCGCCTCGGGCGCCCCCGTCGGTGGCGCGTCGGTCACCTTGACGAGGGTAACGGACGAGGTCGTTCTCACCGAGACACAGAGTCACCCGGACGGGTGGTTTGCCTTCCTCGTCTTCGACGGGCGCTACCGGCTCGACGTCTCGGCGCCCGGATACGAGGTTTCCCCGGCGGGCGAGGAAGCCACGGTGGACGGCTGGGACGTCGAGCTGCCGCCTTTCGTCGCGTCCCCAAGTCCTTGAAAGTGCCTGAGCTGGGCCCCGGCGACGCGGCGCGTCGTTCGCGCTTCCCGACGGGCCAGGGAACCCGCTAGGGGGCTCGCCGCGATCACCGGAGCCAAGCTCAACCTGGGCATCCAGCCGCCCCGAGTCAACACCCTGAGCGGATTCCGCACCGCCCCCTGGCCGGGGGGCTTCCCGAAGGCCGTCGCGTGAGTCTAGCTTTTGTAACGAGGGGGTCGCCATGAAGCACATGTCGCTCGAAGAGGCCGCCGACGCGATCCGCCGGATGTCGCCCGGCGAACGACAGCATGCCATGGAGGCTCTCGCGGCCGCAGTGGCCGAGGGCGTCGCCGACGGGCCGAGCGGCGGCTGGACGATCCTCGACCCCCAGGACTGCACTCCGGCGATGGCGGAGCGCTGCGACTACCGGGGGGGGCCGGGCAACGGGCGCATTTGCCTGACGAGGGTCGACGCAGGCGTTCCCTGCCCTCACGCGGAGTACGTGCCCTAGGGGGCTTCGCCCTCTGAGCGGCGTGTCGGTTGGCCGAGCCGAACCTTCCTAGGCGGCGAGGCGCCGGATGGTGGCGAGCAGGGTCTCGAGCCCGTAGGGCTTCTGCAGATGCGCCGCGACCTTTAGACGGCAGGTGAAGGAGGAAGCCACCACCACCGGGATCCCCGCCAGAGTCGGGTCCTTCGCTTGCTCCGAGAGGAAGCCCCATCCGCTCATGGAAGGCATCATGAGGTCGAGGACGACGAGGTCGGGCCGCTCGAGTTTCGCCTTGAGCAGCGCGTCGCGCCCATCTCTGGCGGGCGCGACCTGGTAGCCCTCCATCTCCAGGAACGCGGCGAGCACCGCCCGGATGGCCGGGTCGTCGTCGACCACCAGAATCCGCTTCGGCGGTGCGAGCGCGTATGCCTCGGAGGACCGTGTCGGGAGAGCTTCCATGTCGTCCCTCAGCGCGGTGAGTCGTCCCGCTCCCTGGCCCCCGCGCGGGCCGAGAGGCGTCTCACCCGCCGCCCTCCGAGGCGGGGCCACAGCTCCCTGTGGGTCGAGGTCTGCATCCCGGGTCGCGCTCCCGGTGTCACGGCACGGGCGCATATCCCGCGCAGGCCCGGCCCGCTGCCAGCCGGCGCACCACGCCGAGCACCTCGTCGATTCCGAAGGGCTTGCGGAGAAACTCGCCCACGGAGTCGACCGGGCTCGCGGAGATGCGCAGGACCGGGATGCCCGCGAGCGACGGGTCCCGCGCCTGGGCGGCCTGAAACTCGCGGCCGCACATCACCGGCATCATCTGGTCGAGCAGGATGACGTCGGGGCGCGTGCGCCTCGCCTCCGCGAGCGCATCGCGGCCGTTCGCCGCAGAGGACACCTGGTAGCCCTCGCTCTCGAGGAGTTCGACGAGCGATTCCCGAATGTCCCGGTCGTCGTCGACGACGAGCACCCTCTTGTCGGCAGTCCCGAGCTGCCGGGTTCCGCCAGCATCCATGGGAGAGGGGCTATGCGCGCCTCGTGCCAGGGCTTTGGGCCTTCCCAAGTTGGCGAAATTATAGGGGGCCTCGGAACCCGGTTGGGCAAGGTCACGGGAGCCTCCGGGTGCCGGTCGGTGTCGATCGCGGTGGGCTGTGCCGAGCGTTGGGTAGGCCGTCCAGCGCCTTCATCGTCGCGGGGTCACGGGACTTCGTTCCGGCCCGAACGTGCCGAAGCCCCATACGTGAAGCCGCTGTCGCCCAGGTCGGATTCGCCAGGCGTCGAGCTCGACACCTCGGCGGTGCTCCCGGAGAGGACCCAACTCGCCCCCGAGAGCCTGTGGCGGGCAACTTGCGCCGTTCCCGTCGCGCGCGAGCCCGGCCGCGGTCGGACGACCCTGGTCGTCGTGATGCGCGACCCGGACGACCTCGTCGCCATCGACGATCTCGCTTTCGCGACCGGGATGCGCATCCGTGCGCTGAGGGGCGAGGAGCAGCAGATCCTCCGGGCGCTCGGCCCGTCCTCCGAGCCACCCGCCCCGGGCAACTGGCTCGCCCCGGAAGTCATCGAGCTCGGTCCGGAGGAGGAGGACCCCACCCTGTTGCCCGGGTGGCTCGTCCCTCTCGCCGAGGTTTCCTAGCTCACCGGACCCGGTCGTTCCCGGACCCGCGGCAGCGCTCCCGTCGAAGTCCCCACCCGGTCGCCGGAATGCTAACGTGCCAGGCTCGCAGGCCTCGAGGCGACCGTGGACTACCACGCACCCACAGTGACTGGAGCGACCGGACACCTCGGCAACGTGCTGATCCGCGAGCTCTTGCGCCGCGGAAAGCACGTGCGAGCCCTCGTCCTCCCCGACGACGAGGGCCGGTCCCTGGCGGGACTCCCGGTCGAGATCTGCAGGGGGGACGTGACGAGGCCCGAGACGCTCCGGCAGGCGTTCCGGGGCGCGGACATCGTCTTCCACCTCGCCGGCGTCGTGAGCATCTCCTCGATCCAGGCGGCCGCCGTCCGCGCGGTGAACGTGAAGGGGACGCACAACGTCCTCGCCGCCTGCCTCGAGGCCGGCGTCGGGCGGCTCGTCTACACGAGCTCGGTCCACGCGCTCACCGAGCCGCCGCCCGGGGGCGTCCTCGACGAGCGCGCCGGGTTCGATCCGGCACGGGCCGTCGGGGAGTACGGCAAGGCCAAGGCCGAGGCCTCGGCGGCGGTCGCGGAGGCGTCCCGGAACGGCCTCGACGCCGTGCTCGTCCTCCCCACGGCCGTCCTCGGCCCCTTCGACTACCGCCTCTCCGAGATGGGCGAGCTCATCCGCATGTTCGCGCAGGGCAAGCTCCCCGCGGTGGTCGACGGCGGCTACGACTTCGTGGACGTCCGTGACGTGGCGAGGGGGCACCTCCTCGCTGCCGAGCGGGGGCGGCGAGGGGAGAGCTACCTGCTCTCCGGTGGCCGCCTCTCCGTTCGCGAGGTGATGCGGGTCCTGGGAGAGGAGGCGGACAAGCGCCCGCCCCGGGTGGTCCTGCCGCTGCCCGTGGCGGCGGCGATCGCGCGCCTCGCGCCCGCCTGGGAACGGCTCACCGGGCGGCGGGCGCTCCTCACCCCCTACGCGGTCCACACCATCTCGGCCCGGTTCCGCATCAGCGACGAGAAGGCCCGGCGCGAGCTCGGCTTCACCTCGATGACCGTCGAGCGGTCGCTCCGGGACGCCTGGCGCTGGATGAACGAGGACCCCGGGAGCCCGCTGCGTCGGTCGGCGCCCCCCTCGCGCCCGGCCCGCGCCACGGGGGCGTAGGAGGGAACGTGCTTCCGGTCCCCCCGGGCGCCGGAGCGGTGGGAGGGCAGGCGGCTACCTCGGCGCAATCCTCTCGATCCAGTTCGCGAAAGCCTCGGCGAACCTCCGCAGGAAATCGCGCGTGGCGTCGTTCGCCACGTTCCCCTGCCCGTCGAGCAGGCCTGCGACCCCGCCCAGATAGGCCTCGGGCTGCTGCATCACCGGGACGTCGAGGAAGACGAGCGACTGCCGCAGGTGGTGGTTGGCGCCGAAGGCGCCGAGCGCCCCCGGGGATACGCCGATCACCGCCCCCGGCTTCCCCTGCCAGACGCTCTTCCCGTAGGGGCGCGAACCGACGTCGATGGCGTTCTTGAGGACGCCCGGGACGGAGCGGTTGTACTCGGGGGTCGCGAATAGCACCGCGTCGCACTTCCGGACCCGGTCTCGGAAGGCCGCCCAGGCCGGCGGCGGCGTCGGCCCGTCCTCGTCCTGGTTGTAGAGCGGAAGCTGCCCGATCTCGACCGTCTCCAACTTGAGGCTCGCGGGCGCCAGCGCGGCCAGGGCATTTGCGATCTTGCGGGTGAACGACTCCTTGCGAAGGCTGCCCACGATCACCGCCACGTCTCTCGGGCTCATCGACGCTCCTCTAGGGAGAGGGCGGAGCGGGCGCCCTCAGGTTCAAGACGCTCCGCCGCGCGCGCTGGCGCACCCGCTCCCGGAGGTAGTGCGCGGCCATCGCCGCGGTGTCGAGCGGGTACTTCCAGACGAGCGAGCTCCGCATGTAGCAGTAGACGGTACAGCCCTGGCAGAACTCGTACCGCCCCTCCTGGCGCTTCGCCTCCTGCACGGCCGGGTGCCGGGTGTAGAGCTCGTACAGGTTGTCCTCGATGGGGATGGCCTCCTTCTTGAAGTGGTAGCAGGGAAGCCAGAGCTGGTTCTCGGGAGAGATGACGACGGTCGAGGACACCGCCCGGCACACCGGGTCTTCCCGGTCGTTGCCCCCGGCGGTGATGAGCCGGAGGTTCGCCTTGTCCAAGATGATGCCCGGCCTCCCGAAGTAGCGAGCGAGCTCGCGGGCCTTCTCTCGGTCGAGGCCCTCGTTGCCGAAGAAGGAGAAGCACGGGTTCAGGTAGAGGATGGCGTCCTGGTCCCGGGCGAACCGCACCATCTCGTCCACGCGCGAGAGTGACTCGTTGGTGACGACGTGGGAGATGTAGAGGGCCTGTTTGAGCTCGCGCGCCACTCGCAGTGCCTCCAGGGCGAGGTGGAACGAAGGGGTGGCGCGGATGCGATCGTGCTCTGCCGGGTCGGTCGAGTCGATGGAGAAGAGCAGGGCGTCGACCTTGCCCAGAAGCTTCTCCGCGTACTTGGGGTACAGCATTCCGTTGGTGGTGACGCTCGTCATGAACCGTTTCTGCTTCGCCATCGTCAGCATCTCGACGAGGTGGCGGTAGAGCAGCGGCTCGCCTCCGGTGACGTCGACGACCTTCACGCCCAGGCGCTTCAGGTCGCGGAGGTTGGCCGCCACCTGATCGAGCGTGGGCTCGCGCGCCGGCGAACCGTTGTTGGTGTGGGGGATGTTGCAGAAGACGCACCGCTGGTTACACCGGAGCGTGACGTAGTAGTTGCAGGTCCAGGGCATGGCCCGTATGGTAAGAACCCCCTGGGTCCGCAACAACGTCCACATGGGCTCCTGCGACCTCTCCGACAGACCGGCGGGGAGCTGCGACCGGGAAGCGACGGTGCCGGGCTAGCGGGCGCGGGTCCGGCCGCGCGAGACACCATGCACACGAGACGTCGACTGCTAGCCGCCCGGACCGCGACCCCGCGCCGCCCGGCGGCACGGCTTCTGGCGCTCGTGGCGCTCCCGTTGCTGTTTCCGGGTGGCGCCCTCGGCGACGAGCCCGAGTTCGGGCCGCAGGACATTCCCACGGTCTTCTTCATTGACAAGAGCGACGATCACAACCGCGTCGACTACGGGATGCGGCTCGACGCTGCGTGCTCCCCGGCCGCGGAGTCCCCGGTCTTCCCCTACTGGCGCGAGTTCGAGAATGCCCCTCCGATCCGCACTCACGGGCTCAAGTGGGTCGAGTTCTTCGCTTACGGCATCGCGGAGCAGCGGGTGGTGCGGCGCAAGCCGTCCGGGGGCCAGGTCACGATGCGCCTGCGCCCTCTTGCTCGCGACATCTTCGTCACCAGCTGGCGAGACCTCGAAGGAAGGTGCCGGGCCGCGGTCTACACCCGGATCGCCAACGTCTCCGGCGCCGAGCTTCTGAGCGTGCACGTCACGCTGGGGACGCAGATGCAGGTCGACCTGCACGGGCGCGATCCCCTGACAGGGAACCCCGTCGACGAACGGCTCTGAGCCCGGGCGCCGCTCGCGGCGCTTGCAGCCCGCTACCCGTTCCCGTATGGAGGTCGCGGAACGGACGGGGCGACCGAGGCCTTTGACCGTCCGGCCGCTGACCGAGAGGAGCCTCCCGTGACCACGACAGCGCAGGCGCAGGCCGGGGAGCGGACGCCAGCGGGCTCGGTGCGCGTTTCCCCCATCGACCTGAGGCCGCTCGAGCCGGTCCCCTCCGCCACCGCGGCGGAGCTGGCGCGCATGGTGGCGCGAGCGCGGGCGGCCTCCGAGAGCTGGCGCGAGCGGAGACTCTCGGAGCGCGCTGCGGCGCTGAAGCGGGCGGCCAAGGCCATGTTGCTCCGCCGCGAGGAGACGCTTTCCCTCGCCCGCGAGGAGATGGGGAAACTCGAGATCGAGGGGCTCTTCCACGAGGGGCTCGGCCACCTCGACCTCCTCCACTCCTGGATCGCGGTGGTGAAGAGCGCGGGGCTCCACCGGCGGGTGCGGCTCAGCCCCATGAAGTTCGGAGGGAAGAAGGCGTACGTCGAGCTGTTGCCGCGTGGAGTGGTGGGCGTAATCGCCCCCTGGAACTTCCCCGTCGGGAACCTGTACCGGTCCCTCTATCCGGCCCTGCTGACCGGGAACGGCGTCGTCCTCAAGCCCTCTGAGTGGACGCCCCGGACCAGCCAGTGGTTCGCGGACCGGATCGCCGAGGAGCTGCCCGACGGACTCGTCTCGGTGGCGCACGGGGACGGTGGCGTGGGCGCCGCGCTCATCGACGCCGGCATCGACAGCTGCGTCTTCACCGGGTCGCCGGCGAGCGGCCGGGCGGTGCGGATCCGTTGCGCGGAGCGCGGTATCCCGCTCAGCGCCGAGTTGGGGGGCAAGGACGCCGCCATCGTACTCGCCGACTGCGACCTCCCTCGGACGGTGGCCGGCATCACCCACTGGGCCCTCAGCAACGCCGGCCAGGCGTGCGGAGCCATCGAGGTCGCCCTGGTGGAGGTGCCCGTCGCCGATCGGTTCGTGGCGCAGCTCCGGGCCGCCTGGAGCGGATTGCGGATAGGGCCGGCGAGGTACTCGGAGATCGCGCCGCTCGCGAACCGCAAACAGTTCGAGGTCGTCGCGGCGCAGGTGGAGGAGGCGAGGAGGCTCGGGGCGGAGGTGGTGTGCGGGGGAGAGCCCACCGGAGCGGGGCTTTTCTACCCGCCGACGATCCTCGACCGGTGCAGCGACGAGATGGCCGTCGTTCGCGACGAGACCTTCGGCCCGGTGCTGGCGGTGCTCCGCGTCGAGAGCGCCGCCGAGGCCGTCCGGCGAGTGAACCGCTCGCGCTACGGGCTCGGTGCGTCCATCTGGACCAGCGACCTCGCCCGCGCCGAGCGGCTGGCGCGGCAGCTCGACGTCGGCGTGGTCGACGTGAACAACCACTCTTTCACCGGGGCCATCCCCCAGCTCCCCTGGAGCGGCACCCGCGCCTCCGGCTTCGGGATCGCCAACAGCGCCCTGTCCCTCACCACCTTCGTGCGGCCGCGTACGGTGGTGGTGGACCGGGCCCGGGCGCCCGAGCCGTTCTGGATGCCCTTCGACGAGTCGCTGTGGGAGATGGGGAACCTCCTCGCCGACGTCCAGCTGATGCAGTTGGGGGGTGCCCTTCGGATCCCGCTGCTCTGGCGGCGGCGCGTGCGCAAGATCCGCCGCTTCTTCGGCGCCGGGTGAGGCCCGGGCAACGGAGGACGGTCAGGCGAGCGCGTCCGCGATGCGCTCGGCGGCCCGCGTCGCCATCGCCATGATGGTGATCTGGGGGTTGACGCCGAGAGGCCCGGGCACCGTGCTGCCGTCGACGACGTAGAGGCAGCGCACGTCGTGCGCCTGGTGGTCGAGCCCGACGACGCTCTTGCGGGGATCCTTGCCCATGCGGCAGGTGCCGAGGGGATGGTAGCTGATGAGGCCGAAGTCGCTCGCGGCGGGAGGCGTGCGCCGGAAGCGCTCGACGTCGCGGAGCTCGAGCACCGGCGCCGACCACAGGGAGGGCCAGAGCCGCTTGGCGCCGGCGGCAATCAGCATGTCCATGCCGTGGACCATGCCGGAGTGCAGGCGGTCGCGATCCGCGCGGGTGATGGAGTACTTGAGGACGGGCCGCCCGCGCGCCTCGAACAGGACGCGGCCGTCGGTGGTGGCGTCTGCGATGAGGACACCCAGGCAGGCGACGCGCGAGAAGACGTCGAGGACGTCCATCAGCCGGGCGCCCCCGAAGCTGAAGAGCTGTGGGGCGACGTTCACGTCGGGCTGGGAGGCGATGAGCAGCTCGCCCTGGCGGAGGAACTGATCGCAGCAGTACCCCTGGGGGATGTGGCGCCACCCCCGGATCTCCTCGTCGAAGAGGCCGTAGATGCCGGCGCTGGGGTGTAGGGTGAGGTTCCTGCCCAGCTGGCCGCTGCGGCCGCACAGGCCCTGCTTCCAGAGGAGGAAAGGCGTCGAGAGGGTGCCGGCGGCCACCACCACCGCCCGCGCGCGCAGCTCGATCCGGCGGCCCGAGTTGGCCACGGCCTCGAGCCCCACGGCGCGGCCCCCCTCGAGCAGGATCCGCTCGGCTCGGAGGCCGGTGAGCAGGAGCGCCCCGGTTCTCAGGGCCGCCGGGATGTAGGTGACGTCGGTGCTCCGGCGCGCCTCGCTGCGGCAGCCGAAGTCACAGAAGCCGGAGCCGTCGCAGGCGCGGGTGTTGCGACGAATGGCGGCGTGGTTCCAGCGGAGCGCGGTGCAGCCGTCCACGAAGATTCTCTCGATGGGGCCGATGGCCGGCTGCCCGGCGGGCGCCACCTCGGTGAACTCTTCGACGCGCTCGAAGTAGCGCTCCATGCGGTCGGGGGCGAATTCCTCGGTGCCCATGTCCTCGCACCAGCGATCGAGGATCCAGGAGGGCGTCCGGAAGCTCGTGCCCCCGTTCACCGCGGTGGAGCCGCCCACGAGCTGGCCGTAGAAGACCGGCATGGCCGTGTTCCCGACGGCGGCGGCGGCGCCGTAGAACTTGCTCACCGCCGTCATCGAGCTCCCGTCGAAGGCGTTGCGCCGGTAATGCTCGCCCCGCTCCACGAAGGCCACCGCGTATCCGCGGTCGGCGAGCTCGCGTCCCACCACGGCGCCGCCGGCGCCGGTGCCGACCACCACCACGTCGCACTCCACCACCTCACCCTCCGGCCAGCTCTCCGCCGGTCGCACGCGCTCGAGCCAGCGCGGCTCGTCGACCTGTTGCACCCGGGGCCTGCTTCCGCCCATGGCCTCGTACACGCGCGGGTCGTCGAAGTGGACGAGCTTGTAGACGAAGGAGACGATGGAGAAGGCCGCGCGCGTCACCTTCCCGCGCTCCCAGCTGAGGAGCAGCTCCTCCTGACGCGACCGGGAGAGCTTGTGAAACGCCCGGCCCGAGCGGGCGAAGGCGTTGGCGGCGAGCAGGCGCTGGGCGATCCTCCAGACCCGGACCAGGGCGGGGGAGAGGTCGCGAAGGAACTCCTCGCTTCGCGCGACGAGCTGGTCGTCCGCCGCGGGGATGCGCTCGGTCCCGGGGATGAGCGCACGCGCCAGGCCGAGGGCGCTGCGGCGCTCGGCGGCAGACAGGGAAGGGGCGCGGGGCGGCATCGGGTTCTTCGGGCGTCGGCGCGCTCGGAGCCGCCGGCGGGGTGCGGAGGATAGGATGGGTGAAAGCCCTGGACAACCCTTTCACTTCAAAGTGGTTAACGGGTAACCTTTGGGCCTCCGCGAGCGGGGCGTTTCCGGCGCGCTCGGGCAGTGTTTCGCAGTGTTTCCTTGGCGAAATGTCAAACACTTCGCCCGCCATATGAGCTAGAACCCCCCATTCGATGGCTCTCAGGACCATCCCCGGATCCTTCCTCACCGGAAGGCTCATGTCCGCGGCCGCGCGCGCGCGGGTCGCGCGCTGGGACCACATCGGGGGCTCGCCGGAGCGGGTCCGCCACAAGCAGCTCGAGATTCTCGTCTCGCACTGCCGCCAGGCCGCCGACACCGAGTTCGGCCGCGCCCACGGCCTGGGGGAGGTCCGGAACGACGAGGATTTCCGGCGCCGGGTGCCGATCCGCGGCTACCCCGAGTTCGAGCCGTACCTCGTCCGCATGCGCGCCGGCGAGCGGGACGTCCTCTGGCCCGGGCTCATCCCCTACTACGGACAATCGTCGGGGACCTCGAACACCGAGGCGATGCACAAGTTCCTCCCCATCTCCGGGGAGCAGATTCGCTGGCAGCAGCGGGCCGGCTTCGACGTGGTGGCCCGCTACCTCACCCTCACCGGGGACCTGGACCTGACCGGCGGCTTCCTGCTCGGCCTCTTCCCTCCGGCGGTGGTGCGCCGCGAGGGACAGGTGGGCATCGGCTCGAACCCGGGGCTGATGCAACTCCACCTGCCACTCCCGTCGAGGCCCCTGGCCCTTCCCAAACCCCCGGTCCGCGACATCCCCGAGTACGACAAGAAGCTCGACGCGGTGGCCGCCTCCTACCTCGACCACGACGTGCGCGCCATCTCGGGCACCACCTGTTGGTTCTCCATCTTCTTCGACCGCCTCCTCCACGCCGCGCACGCGCGCGGGCGCGAGGTGAAGACGGTGGCGGAGATCTGGCCGAACCTGCGGGTGCTGTTCGGGGGAGGCGTGGCCGCCGGGCCGTACCGGCCCATCATCGCCGAGCGCCTCGGCCGGCCCGCGGTGCTGATGGACAACTACAACGCCACCGAGGGCGGGATCTTCGCCGCCACCTCGAGCCTGGACGACGACGCGCTCCAGGTCATCCCGGACCGCGCCGTCTACTTCGAGTTCGTGCCGCGCGGGCGCGAGCAGGATCCGGATGCCCCCCGCCTGCCCCTCTGGCAGGTGGAGCGAGACGTCGACTACTCGGTCGTGGTGACCACCTGCTCCGGGCTGTTCGCCTATGCCATCGGTGACTACGTCCGCTTCACCTCCACGGCGCCCCACCGGCTGCGCTTCGCCGGGCGCCGCAGCGGCGTCTTGTCCCTCACCCAGGAGCTCACCACGCAGCTGGAGATCGAGCGGGCCGTGGCCGCAGCCACCGCCGTGGCGGGCGCGGCGGCGGTCGACTTCGCCGCCTGCACCGAGGTGGGGGTCGACGGTACCGCCAAGGGGCGCTACCAGATCTTCATCGAGTTCGAGCGGCCTCCGGCGGACCTGGCCGGATTTGCGCGCGCCGTCGACGAAAGCCTGTGCCGGCAGAACCGCGTCTACCGAGAGCACCGCCAAGGAGAGGTGGCGATCCTCCCACCGAGGGTCGTGCCCCTGGTGCGCGGAGCCACCCGGCGCTTCATGGAGGCGCTGGACCTGAAGAGCGTGCAGCAGAAGTTCCCACGCATCATCGATTCCCGCCGGGGGGAGCTGCTCTGGCCCCTCGCCGAGGCATCCCACACTGGAGGTCGTGCGCCGTGAACCAACGTTTGGGGGTGTGTATCGTCGGGTCGAACGGCGCCGTGGCGAGCACGGTGATAGCAGGGGTGGCGTTGATGCGGCGGGGTCTTTCGCCGCGCAACGGGATGGTGACGGAGTCGGAGCTGGTGCGAGGGCTGAAGCTTGCGCCGCTGGACGGGCTGGTGTTCGGGGGCTGGGACCTGACGCGGGGGAGCGCCTACGAGGCGGCGTTGAGGCACGAGGTGGTGCCGCGGCACCTGCTCGACCAGGTGAAGGAGGAGTTGGAGGCGATCCACCCGTGGCCGAGCGTGCACTCGTCGCGGTTCTTGACGGCGGGGGTGGGGAAGCACGCGGTGACGGCCGGGAGCTTCCGCAAGGAGCTGGAGGTGCTGGAGGGGCACATCGCGGCGTTCAAGCGGGCGCAGGGGGTGGAGCGGCTGGTGCTCTTGAACCTGACGTCGACGGAGAAGTTCACGGAGATCGGGGACGTGCACCGGAGCGTGGCGGCGTTCGAGGCGGGGCTGGACGCGAACGACGCGCGCATCAGCCCGGCGATGAAGTTTCTGTACCTGGCGAGCAAGCTGGGGATTCCCCACGCGAACTTCACGCCCAGCCTGAGCAAGGTGCCGGCGTTGGAGGAGCTTGCGGCGCAGCGGGGTGTGCCCATCGCCGGGGAGGACGGGAAGACGGGGCAGACGATGCTGAAGACGGCGCTGGCGCCTGCGTTCGCGGTGAGGCAGCTCAAGGTGGGGGGCTGGTTCTCGATGAACATCCTCGGGAACAACGACGGGCTGGTGCTCGACGACCCGGCGGCGAACAAGACGAAGGTGACGAGCAAGAAGAAGGTGCTGGACAGCATCCTGGGGTACGCGGTGCCGAACCACCAGGTACACATCCACTATTACAAGCCGCGCGGGGACAACAAGGAGGCGTGGGACAACATCGACCTGGAGGGGTTCCTGGGGGAGACGATGCAGATGAAGATCAACTTCCTCTGCAAGGACTCGATCCTGGCGGCGCCGTTGGCGATCGACATCGTGCGGCTGTTGGACTGCGCGGAGGCGAACGGGGAGAGCGGGATCCAGCGGCAGTTGTCGGTGTTCTTCAAGGCGCCGTACCACACCGAGGGGGAGACCCCGGAGCACGACCTCTTCAAGCAGTACCAGATGCTCGAGGAGTGGGTCGCGCGCACCGCCATGAAGAAGGCGCAGCGCAAGGCCACGCA
>DATJZG010000037.1:0-3611 GCA_035499295.1 Anaeromyxobacteraceae bacterium | reverse complement strand
TCCGCGCGGCGATCGGCTGGAACTGGGTGATCCTCGTCAACTCGCGCAGCACGCAGGCGAGCTACGCCAACGATCTCGATCAGCTCTTCTGGACCGCCCACGGCCAGCTCGCGGCCTACCCCGACTACGACCTGTTCTGAGATCGAGGGCCGGTTCGCCGGAGCGGCTCGGACGAGCGTGAGTCGAAGAAGGACGTGCAACCGTGGGTAGCAGGCCAGCAATCGAAATGCGAGCGACGCGAGGGCTTGGCAACGGCGAACGCACGCCTTAGCTCATGCTGACGGCCACGAGCCCTCGAACGAGAGGCGGCAATGAGCCCCCTGGTCACCGCTGCAGCTCTACTCGGCATCGCCGGAACGAGCGTCATTTGCGGGACGGACGTCTTCTCGGCGCTCGTCCTCTCCCCGGCGGCCTCTCGGTCGACCGACGCCTCGGTCGCTGAGCTGATGGGCCGAATCCACGAATACGGCGACCGCCGCCTGCCTGTACCAGGCATTGCCGCAATCCTCGCGGCGGCCGCGACCGTGGGCTTCGCGCAGTCCAGTACCACCCGTGCCGCTGCGGGCGTGGCCCTTGTCGCCCTAGGGGGCTGGCTGGTGGTCTACCTGAGCATCAGCGCACCGGTGAACAAGCAATTGCGTGCCGCCGCCCTCAGCCACACGGTCCCGGCGGATACCCGTGCTCTCCAACGCCGATGGGACTCGGTGATCTGGTTTCGCGCAGGACTCCAAGCAGTCGCGCTCGGTGGACTCCTCATCGCCTTGATCAGCGATTAGGAGGTAAAGATGCAAGAACCGAGAATCACGCAAACGCGCGGCGCCTTCTCGATGGCGTGCGGCGTCGCGGTCAACATCCGGGCAAGCGCAGAGCGCGTCTGGGGTCTCCTGACCGATGCAAGGGGCTTCCCGCTCTGGAATTCCACGGTCGCCAGCATCGAGGGCGAGATTCGCGAGGGCAATCAACTCCGGCTCCACGTCCCCGGCACGGACCGCACCATGACTCCGCGGGTATCGGGTGTTGTGCCGTGCGAGCGCATGACCTGGACCGGTGGCTTCGCCCCAATCTTCAAGGGCGTGCGGACCTTTGCGCTGACGTCGCGCAATGATGGCTCGACCGACTTCGCGATGGAGGAGCACTTTTCGGGTTTGATGCTGCCGCTCGTCAAGGGCTCGCTGCCCGACTTCGGGCCGGTGTTCGAGCGCTACGCCAACGACTTGAGGGCCGCGGCGGAACGAGTCGGCGGATGAACCTGCCGCTGCTCGCGTCGTTCCCTGCCCCCTCCCTACAGTCCGGGCTCACTGACAGTACTCCTGCACGCGCACGCAGCCGCCCGTGTCGCTCGTCATGTGCTCTGTCGTACCGCCGAGACATGGGTCGCCGAGACAGGTGAACAGCTGGTAGTGGGCGCACCTGCCGTCCGGCAGGTCGCGCACGCAGTACGGCTCGTCCCTCGCACAGCCGAGCACGAGCAACCCGAGCGCTCCGAGCGTCCCCATCGCTCTCAGGGTCCCGCGTTCGCCGGGAGGCAGCAGACGCCGCCGCACGGGTTCCGGTCCGGGTTGCAGTCCTGCGGCCCGATCACGCCACCGTCACAGCCACTCGGCCCGCAGATGCATCTCCCGCCCGCCGCCGCGCAGGCCGCGGGTCCATTCGGATCGCCCTGCTCCCCTGTGCAACCGAGCGCCGTCAGACCTTCTCGATAGCCAGTGCGGGGGCGGAGAGCAGCAAGGCCAGGAGGGCGATTCTCATCCGCCACGATGCTACAGGCGGATGAGCTTCCCGTCCTGGAATCGGAACCTGATCCGCTCAGGAGTTCGTGCCAGGCGCGCAGCTCTGCATCGCCGCACCTCTCTGGGAGTGCCCGGAGCGCTAGCGGCACGAGCGACTAACGCTTCCAAGTGTGAGCACCCCGGGGGTCGGGAAGAATTTGCCCCTCTCGGACGCCGCGCTCGATGAACCGCTGCTCCTCCGCTGGAAACTGCTCCGGAAGGAAGTGGATCGGGTGCTGCTGGCGCGCTCGGAGGAGCCAGGCGTGGAAGTCCTCCGTCTCCTGGCGCTCCCTCGCCTTTGCCTGCAGGTCCTCCAGCGCCGCCCGGTTCAGCTCCGTCTGGACCTGGAGCGCGGCCGCCGTCTCCCGGTTTGTCCGCATCGTGGAGCGCACGAGCAGCACCGTGAACGTCGCAAGCACTATGGTCCCCACCCCGGTCGCAACACCGGCCAGGTCCACAGCGAACTTCCACCAGTTACAGTCCATCGCGCGTAACTTTACGGTCGCTGACTGAAGGCAGGACACGAAGGCCCGCGCTCCGGAGGATGGCACAGTTAGGAGACTCGGATTCAGGTAGTCAGAATGACACCTAGCCCGTTGTCCCCCTGCGCGAGCGGTCGTCCCGCCCAAGCGCGACGTTCCGCCGAGCGCACCTGGCGAGGCCCTGTCCAGCGTTCATTTTCATCCGGCTCTCCAGCCGTAAGCGACCTCCGTGTACGAGACGCCGCCAATTGTGACTGGCTTCTCGGAAAGCAGTTGCCCCCCGAGCGTCTCATAGAATCTTCGTGCCGGCGCATTCTCCGTCAGCACCCAAGCCAGCCACGAAGACCAGTCGTTCTGCTTGAGCCAGGCAGTGGCCTCATTGAAGAGCGCGCGCCCCAACCCCTTCCGCTTGGCCTCCTCCAACAGGTAGAGGGCGTAGACCTCACCGTCGAAGGCCCTTGGTTCGTCGCGGTTGGATCCGGCATCACAAAAGCCCACGACCCTGTCGTCAGGGGTGGTCCCCACGAGGGTGATACGTCGTGGGACAGAGAGATGGCCGGTCCAGCCGCGCATCCGACTGTCGATGCTGAGGTCGGCGAGGAAGTCCTGGGGCAGGATTCCTTGGTAGCTGCTCTGCCAGCTTTGGACGTGGACCGTGGCGATTGCCCGCACGTCGTTGGGCGCTGCGCGACGGATGATGTAGCCCAACGACTTGTCGGTCATCGTTTGCACCTGCTGGCCAATACTGCGCCGCTTCGGAGGGGCGCGATGAACTTCAAGGGCAGTCCGGAAGGCGCGGCACTAACCAGCTACCGCCCTAAACGAACGTTCAGAGCGGGCCAAGCGCCTCCCGCGCAGGCCCGCGACGTTCCGTTGAGCGCGTAGCGAATCCATAGCGATTGCCGCCGGAGAGAGTCTGAAGCCCACAGCCGACCGCTCTTACGGGTAGCAGCCTTTGACCTCCGGAGCTGGGTTCTCCGCGAGCACTTCTGGCGGAATGCTCGACGGATCGCTCCAGCGGTCAGTCATACACCGCTCCAGTTGTACACTCCCTCCGTCGGGGAATTCGATGACCCTCATGTACTCCGCGACGCCGGGAATGGCGTAAGACCGCACGCGGACGCCGGCGTCGGTCAAGTAGTCCTTGTAGACGACGCTGTCGCCAACGAGGCACATCGCTCCCGTCGAGTAGTGCCCGCAATAGACTCTTCCGTCGTAGGCGATGGAGTTCAGGTCGTCCGCTCTGCCGCGCTGCGCGGCACAGCCCACAGCTGCCGTCCCGAGGACTCCGAAGAAGAAGAGGCGGCACGGGACACCACTCAAGATGAGCCTCTCCGTTCGGAGCCGTGCAAGCAGTTGC
>DATJZG010000036.1:0-5388 GCA_035499295.1 Anaeromyxobacteraceae bacterium | reverse complement strand
CGGGGACCTCACCCGCGTCTGGTCGGCGCGCGGCGAGGTGGTGGTGAAGGCGGTCGTCACCCAGCGCATGCAGACCCTGCAGGTGAACGGCAAGGAAGTGACCATTGTCTGGATGCCCTACAACTGGGGCTTCAAGGGGCTCTCGACCGGACCGAGCACGAACTACCTCACCATCGACGCGGTCGACCCCGGGGCGGGCGCGCAGGAGACGAAGGCCTGTCTCGTCAACCTGGCACCGGTCGCCAAGGCGCTCGCCAGCGCCGGCAGCGCGAATAGGGGGGCATAGCCATGAGGGCCACCCTGATCGACACGACGAAGTGCATCGGCTGCCGCTCCTGCCAGGTGAGCTGCAAGGCCTGGAACGACCTGCCGGCGGTGAAGACCGAGCTGCAGACCGGGACCCTCGGCCTGCAGAACCCGAAGGTGCTCTCGTCCAAGACCTTCACGGTCGTCACCTTCCACGAGATCGAGGACCGGAAGGCCCCCGGAGGGCTCCGCTACGTCTCGGCGAAGCGCCAGTGCATGCACTGCGACGAGCCAGCCTGCGCCTCGGCCTGCCCGGTCACCGCGCTCCACAAGACGGCGGAAGGGCCGGTGGACTACGACAGCTCCAAGTGCATCGGCTGCCGGTACTGCATGTGGGCCTGCCCGTTCGGGGTCCCCACCGTCGAGTGGGACAAGCTCGCGCCCAGCATCCACAAGTGCACCGGCTGCGCCGACCGGGTCCTCCACCCGGTCCCGGCGCTCCGGAACGGCCAGCCGCTCACGGCGGACGATGCGAAGCGCTTCGCCGCCGCCCACGCGGTGCCGGCCTGCGTCGAGCAGTGCCCGGCGGGCGCCCTCACATACGGCGAGCGGGACGACATGCTGGCCGAGGCCAAGCGGCGCATCGCGGCCTCCCCCGGCCGCTACGTGAACCGCGTCTACGGCGAGAAGGAGGCGGGCGGCACCAGCACCCTCTACCTCGCCGCGGTGCCGTTCCAGGAGCTCGGCTTCCCCGAGGTGGGGACGACGAGCTATCCGGCGCGGAGCAAGGTGGCGCTCTCGGCGGTGCCCCCGGCGGTGATCGCCGTGGGCGCGGCGCTCGGCGGCACCTACGCGCTCAGCCGGCGCCGGGCCGAGGTGGCGAGGAAGGAGCCCCCGATCCGCAAGGAGGTCCCGCCGCCCCCGGCGAAGGCCGAGGAGCACCACGTCGAGTTCGAGCGGCTCCCGACGAAGCTCTGGACGCCGACGAACGTCTTCCTGGCGGCGCTGGCCGCCTTCGCCGGCCTCTCCTTCGTGGTCCGCTTCGCCCTCGGGCTCGGAGGCAGCACCGGCCTCTCCGACACCTGGGCCTGGGGCCTGTGGATCGTCTTCGACTTCGTGTGGATCAGCATCGCCGCCGGCGCCTTCGCCACGGCCGGGCTCATCTACGTGCTAAGGCGCGACGACCTCTACTCCATGGGGCGGAGCGCCGTGCTCATGGGCCTGCTCTCCTACACCTTCGTGGTGGTGACGCTCATCGCCGACCTGGGCCTGCCCTGGCACTTCTGGCAGCTCGCCTTCCAGGCCCCCGAGCACTCGGCGATGTTCGAGGTGTCGTGGTGCATCGCCCTCTACCTCACCATCCTGGCCCTGGAGTTCGTCCCGGTGGCGCTCGAGCGCTTCAAGCTCGACAAGGCGACCGAGCTCTGGCGGCGCTACTCGCCCGTGTGGGTGGTGGTGGCCGTCTCGCTCTTCGTCTACCTCATGTCCCGCAAGCCCCTCTTCGCGCTCGCGGCCTTCGCGGTGTTCGGCCTCCTCGCCTACCTGTTCCGGCAGCGGCCGGGGGAGAAGTACGTCCCCATCATGCTGGCCATCGCGGCGGTCACCTTCTCCACCATGCACCAGAGCTCGCTCGGGTCGATCTTCCTGCTCATGCCCGACAAGCTCGACCCCGTGTGGTGGTCGCCCATCATGCCCGTCGCCTACTTCCCCTCCTCGGGGGCGGCCGGCACCGCGCTCATGGTCCTCATCGAGATGTGGATCGCGAAGGGCTTCCGCCGCACCCTGCGGCTGCCGCAGCTCGCCGCCATGGGGCAGGTCGCCTTCTGGGCGCTCCTCGTCTACGAGGTGGTCCGGCTCGGCGACCTCGCCTTCCGCGGAGAGCTCGGCCGGGCGCTCGTGGGGCCCAGGTCCGGGCTCTTCCTCCTCGAGGTGGCCGTCTGCGGCCTCCTCCCGCTCGTCCTCCTCTCCACCCGGCAGCTGCGCGGGCGGGTGGGGTTCCTGGCGCTCGGCTCGGCCCTGTCCGTCCTGGGCGTCATCCTGAACCGGTCGGCCGCGGTCCTGTTCGCCATGAACATGAAGGGCCCGATGCCGCAGATCGCCCCGAGCGGATACGTGCCCAGCATCTTCGAGTGGGGCATCTCGGTGGGCCTCGTCGCCGCGACCATCCTCCTCTTCGGTTGGGGTGCGCGGCTCTTCCCGGTGCTCCCCAAGGAGGAGGCCCAGAAGCAGTCCTAGACGCCGTCGCAACAGGAGCGCCGCCAGCCGCCCGGGGAGGGAGCGGGTGGCGGCGACCGCCCGGGCCGGAGCCGTTCGCCGTCGAGCGGCCGCGCCCGGGCGGAGCAGCCGCGTTGGGGTGTCAGCGTGCGTCTCTTCGGAACCGACCTGGTTCTCCTGCACCCGCCGAGCGTGTACGACTTCCGGCGCCGGCGGGCCGAGTACGGCCCCATCAGCGACGTCATCTTCTCGAGCCCGGCCTACGAGATGTACCCGGTCGGGCTCACCAGCATCGGCAGCCATCTCGAGAACCACGGGCACAACGCCCGGATCGTGAACGTGGCGCACCGCATGCTCTCGGAGCCGGGGTACGACGCCGAGAAGGCCATCGCCTCGCTCCGCCCGGAGATGTTCGGGATCGACCTCCACTGGCTCCCGCACGCCCACGGCGCCCTCGAGCTCGCCCGGATCGCGAAGCGCCACCACCCCCGAACCCCGGTCCTCCTCGGCGGGCTCTCGGCCTCCTACTTCCACGAGGAGCTCGTCCGCTCGCCGTTCGTGGACTACGTCCTCCGGGGAGACTCGACCGAGGAGCTCGTCCTGCGCCTCCTGCGCGCGGTGATGTTCGGCGGGCCGGTCGACGGGATCCCGAACCTCACCTGGAAGCGCCCCGACGGGACCCCGGTCGTGAACGCGCTCGACCACGTGCCCGCCCGGATGGAGGGCGAGTCGGTCCCCGACATCTTCTACGTGGTGCGATCGGTCTTCAAGTACGCGAGCCTCGCCGACGTGGTCCCCTTCACCGGCTGGCTCGAGTACCCCATCACGGCGCTCGTGACCTCGCGCGGCTGCTCCATGGACTGCGCCATCTGCGGCGGCTCGCGCACGAGCTACCGAGCCATCTGCAACCGGCCCGAGCCCGCCTTCCGGTCCCCGGAGGCGCTCGCGCGCGAGATCCGGAGGATCGGGCGCTTCGGCCGGGGGCCCATCTTCCTCATCCACGACCTGCGCCAGTCCGGCGGCGAGTACGCCCGGCGCCTCCTCGAGCTCCTGGCGAGGCGGCCGCCCGGGAACGAGATCCTCCTCGAGATCTTCTCTCCGGTGGAGGACGACTACTTCGAGCGGGTCCAGGCGGCGCTGCCGCGCTGGAGCCTGCAGATTACCCTCGAGAGCCACCTCGAGCGCATCCGGCAGCTGAACCACCGCTTCGGCTGCTCGGATGAGGCCATCGAGCGGACCGTCGAGAAGGCGCTCGCGGCGGGCGCGGGGCGGGTCGACCTCTTCTTCATGGTCGGGCTGCCCGGGCAGAGCTACGCCGACGCGGTGGGCTGCGTCGACTACTGCCGGGGCCTGCTGGAGCGCTTCTCCGGGGACCGCCGCCTCGCCTTCTTCGTCGCGCCGCTCGGTCCGTTCCTCGACCCGGGGAGCGCGGCCTACGAGCACCCGGAGCGCTACGGGTACCGCCGCCGCTTCCGCACGCTCGAGGATCACCGCGCAGCGCTCGCCTCGCCGAGCTGGAAGGACATGCTCTCCTACGAGACGGAGTGGATGAGCCGGGACGAGATCGTGGCGGCGAGCTACGAGGCCCTGCGCCGGATGACGAGGCTGAAGGAGGAGTGGGGATACCTGGACGCCGGCGCCGCCGAGGCGGCGCTCTGCAAGATCGAGGAGAGCGAGAAGGCGGTCGCCGCCATCGAGCGGGCCGAGGCGCTCCCGGACGCCCCGGAGCGCGAGGCCGCCATCGAACGGGCCCAGCGCGGGGTGGCGAAGGGGTTCCAGAGGAGCGAGCTCGTGTGGCCGCTCCCCGGGGGCCGGCGCTTCGCCTCGCTCCCTTCCCTCGGCCTCCTCGCCCTGGGTCTCGCCGCCAAGGAGGCCCGCCTGCTCGCGACGCGGCGCCTCCCGCTCTACCTCGGGAGCGCCTCGCCTTCGCGGGGGCGCGCGGCCGCCGCGATTGCGGACCGCTCCCCGCTCGCGGGCGGCTGAGGCGCGCTCTACCGGACCGGAGTCGCTCGAGAAAGGAGAGAGGCCGGGAGCAGGCCGCTCTCGGCCGCGGCGGCGCCGTCGGCGAGGCTCGCGTCCAGGGAGGGCACGCTCGGGGGGCCGGGCGGCGGGCACGGAGGGCAGGGGCCGGGGACCTGGCCCGGGGGAAGGCCGCCGGGCGGGGCCGGCTTGCCGGTGCAGGTGTGCCAGTACGGGGAGCCGAGGCAAGGTTCACCGGGAGCGGCGGGATCGCAGGCGCAGACCTGGTTCAGTCCGTCGACGCAGCGGATGGCGCCCGCGAGCCAGCAGACGCAGTAATCGCCGCACTCTCCCGCGTTGAGGTCGCCACACCCGGCGAGGGCAACGGCCAGGGCGAGCATGACCTTCTTCATCGCGCATCCGGATACTTAACGGGGCGCCTCTCCAGCCACCCGGCGGAAGGACGACGGGATCGAAGAGCGCCGGATTCCCGGACCGGTGCAGGGTGTCGTGTGCCCCCCGGCGGTGGCGTTGAGGGCAACGCGCCCTCCCGCTAGGTATGCGGCCAGGGAGGCGGGGGAGGAGTTCCATGGCCAAGGTACCCTACAAGCCGGCGGGCTACCACGCGGTCACGCCCTATCTCGTCGTCCGCGACGTGCCGCGCCTCATCGACTTCGTGTGCGAGGCCTTCGGGGCGATCGAGGTGGAGCGCTCGAAGCTGCCGGACGGCACGGTGACCCACGCCGAGGTGCGCATCGACGACTCGATCCTGATGATGGGATCCGCTCGCGGCCCCTGGGAGCCGACCCAGACCACCCTCTACCTCTACGTGCCGGACGCCGACCAGGCCTACCGGTCCGCGCTCCGCGCCGGGGGGACCTCGCTGCGGGAGCCGGCGAACCAGTTCTACGGCGACCGGAGCGGAGGCGTGAAGGATCCCCAGGGCAACCAGTGGTGGGTGGCGACGCA
>DATJZG010000035.1:0-4903 GCA_035499295.1 Anaeromyxobacteraceae bacterium | reverse complement strand
CGGAGGACCGCTACCCTAACGCCGGTGCCTTGCGTATGGACCTCGAACTTGCCCTGAAGGAGCTGGGCGAGAGTGCCGCCTGGACACCTGTTCTGTCGCGGGGCGCTGCCGGGCCTCGAATGCACTGAGCCCCGAAAGGGGCCACGGTCCGCCCTGTACGCGAGGGATCTGATGGGTCGTCGTCGCCCCAGCCCGCCCCGGCAGCCCCGACCCGCCACCAAGGGCTGGGATTGGCGTAAGCCCCCGAAGCCATCGAAGCCGCCGGGGAAGAAGGGCTGCTCCCGTCTCCTGCTTCCGACCGTACTCCTCGCCCTGACCTTCTCCGCCGTGTTCGGCTATGACCAGACCGGGCATTCCGCGACGAAGACCGACGTTAGGTTCGCCCTGGCTCCCCGTTTCGCCGCCTTCAGAGGCCAACCCGTGACTGTCGCTGTCCGCGTCGTCATCACCGATCCGAGTGCCGAATGGTGCTGCCTCGGCCAGCTTGTTGCTTGGGGTGACGGGAGCCTCTCGGTGAAGGACGACCAGGACTGCGACCAGGAGCCGCATGACGTTCTCATGTACTCAGCGAAGCACGACTTCAAGAGCACTGGCCGGTACACCGTCACGGTCATCCTCTTCCAGACGCTGGCGGACGGCAGCCGCAAGCCCATCCTCATGCGCCAGGGTCAGATCCTGCTCTCATGACCAGACTCCGGCCCCCGTGAACCGCCCCGGGTTTCCCGGAGACTCGGTTACATGAGTCGATCTGCCGCGGCTTGGGCGCTCTGAGTCCGATAGTAGGCTGCTTCATACTCCACCGGCGGGACGTAGTCGAGGGGCTCGAGCAGGCGGCGGTTGTTGAACCAGTCTACCCACGCGAGCACGGCGAGCTCGACCGCGTCGATGTTGCGCCAGGGCCCACGCCGCCGGATCACCTCGGTCTTGAAGAGACCGATGACGCTCTCCGCGAGCGCGTTGTCGTAGGAATCGCCGACGCTCCCGACCGATCGCTCGATGCCCGCCTCGGCGAGCCGTTCGGTGTAGCGGATAGAAAGGTACTGAACGCCTCGGTCGCTGTGGTGCACGAGGCAATCCCCGCCGGGCCTCGCGTGGAGCGCTTGCTCGAGTGCATCAAGCGCGAGGTCGCTCCTCAGCGAGCTGGAGACTCGCCAGCCCACGATCCCGCGAGAGAAGGCGTCGATGACGAAAGCGACGTACACGAAGCCGGACCAGGTCGCGACGTACGTGAGGTCAGCGACCCAGAGCTGGTTCGGACGGCTGGCCCGGAAGTCGCGTTGGACAAGATCGGGCGGCCGTACCGCCGCCTTGTCGGTGATCGTCGTGACCTTGAACGCTCGCCCGCGAACCGCGCCGCGCAGGCCCATCGAGCGCATCAACCGCTCCACCGTGCAGCGCGCCACGTCGACTGCCTCACGGCGAAGCTGTCGCCACACCTTCTCGGCGCCGTACACCGAGAAGTTCTGCTTCCAGACACGCTCGATCTCAAAGCGCAGACCGTCGTCGCGCCTCGCCCGCTCAGAGCGCCGGTCCGGATCGAGCCTCCGTGCCCGGTGCTCGTAGTACGTTGCCGGGGCGATCGGCAGCACCGCGCAGATCGGCTCGACCCCGTACTCGGCTCGCTCTTCCTCGATGAAGCCGACCATCACTTCGCTCGGCGGTCGAGCTCCGCCTGCGCGAAATACGCCGACGCCTTGCGAAGGATCTCGTTCGCGCGCCGCAGCTCGCGGTTCTCACGCTCGAGCTCCTTCAGCCGCTCCCGCTCGGAGCTCGTCAGCCCAGGCCGCTCGCCCGCATCTCGCTCGGCCTGGCGCACCCAGTGTCGAAGCGTCTCCGCCGTGCATCCCAGCTTCCCGGCGATCGACGTGATCGTCGCCCACTGCGAGCCGTGCGACCCCTGCTCCTCGAACACCAAGCGTACGCCACGCTCCCGAACCTCTGCCGGATACCTGCCCCGTCTCTCCATCGCTCCATCCTCTCAAGGTCTGGAGCCTCCGGAATACCCGGGGCGGTTCATTTCCTCATGAGCTGCGGGTCTTGACCGATGAGCTGTGAGCGCCGGCCGGTGACTGGTTCGAGTCCACGCTCGCGGGTTAAACCGGCCAAGATGCAGGTCTCACTGTGACCAGTACTTGAACTCGATATCGCAGTCCCAGTCCTCGGAGTTCGGCAGCTGACGCGCCGTGTACCTCACGTATCGCCATGGGTGGCCCCGCTTGCCAAACACACCCGCCAGCCGCTCGACAGCCTGACGAGGTTCCGGTGTCGGCTCAACACGATCCTGCAGCCCATCCGGATTGCTGATCGTGTACCGGAGCGATTCCCCAGCCTCATTCGGCGACGTGGCCGACACCTCAAGCTGAGCGGATGCCCACCATTCAGGCGTCGCGACGATTAGCTCGTCGGCAATCGCCTTGTCGATCGGTGCCTGTTCATCCTGGAGAGTCGTTCGGCCCATCAGCTACCGGTTCAGAATCGTCTCGGCTTCGACTACCTTGCCGTCCTTGAGCACGTAGTGGGTAACAGCGACGGGTACCGACTCGCCGCCTTGCGGATCGGATCAGAGACGAACTCGACTTTCTCTCCAGATTCGGGCGCAGTCCGAGCAGCACGATACTCCAGCGACTTCTTCGGGCCGAGGTTCGATCCGGGAGCCTCAGAGATGATGTTCTCAGGAACATTCACATCTGCAGGCTCGGCGACAGCGTTCTCTGGAATCAGATGCCCTCGGTGATGCCCCGGGCTCCTCCCGCCTGGTGGCTCGGGACGATACCCCTTCCCACGCCCTGGATATGGACCCTCAATCGTCCGTCGCGCGCGAACAGTCAGCCCCGCTTCATCCTGATAGTAGAGGGCGTCTCCACGCTTCGAAACCTTCACGTGCGCGGGGGGTTCTGGGAGCGACATCAGGTCGTCAACCGGCGATGCCTCGGACGTGGCACCTGGGACGGAAGGCAACGGTTCCGGGGCCCCGTCGCGGGGACAAACGTGTTTCCTCCGGCAGGAGGTTCGCCGAGCAGGCCCTTAAGTCGGGTGGCCGCACTTTCAAGAGCGGCCTTGCCCTTCGAGAGTGCTGACGAGGCCCATTCGCCGACATCCTTTCGAAGCACTCGGGCGAGCGCAGGCACTCTGTCGAGGAGCGCGCCCCCGCCTTCCTTCACCACGAGAGGCGTCGCCGCGACCGCTAAGGCCTCCCCGGTCCCCGCGGCGAACTCCTTGGCGTCCTCACGCGCCATGCCCTCGAGCATCTTTGCCTGCCCAGGCATGGCCCTGATCGGCACCTCGACGTAGAGCGTTTCCAGGTAGTTCTGCGTCCAGGACTTCTGATACGCAGGCCGATGATCAGACACCATCCACCCCGCGGCGCTCTTACTCATCGCCTTCGCCAGCCCATTGGCTACCGCGTCGGTGAAGCCGGTCAGGTCCACCCGCGTGGTCGGGTTATCGCTCGCGTACACGTAGCGGTGCAGTGAAGGCGGTCGATCGATCTGCCCAGGAGCGCTGTCCTGGGTCAGGAACCTACCAAGTTTGGGGTCGAAGTACCTGGCCTTGGCGTTGTAGAGGCCAGTCTCCTGGTCCCAGACGTGTCCGGTGAAGCCGAAGCGGTTGGCGGAGGCGGCCAGCTCTCCTGGGAAACGGAAGTTACCGCAGGCATCGAGGTGGTAGGAGGCGACGGCTGAGCCTGAGTCGTCGGTGAGGTTGACGACAGAGCGCAGGCCGTCGAGGGAGAAGTAGCGTCGGCCCTCGTCGGCTCTAGTGGGGCGATGAGGCGATCGGAGCCGATCGTCTCGTTGGGGGCCGCTTCACCTACAAGGTCACCCAGGCACCCCTACGGGTGGCGGGCGGCGTGTTTAGCTCTGAAAGAATCCCCGCTCTTCGGCGGGCTGGAGGGATTCTAGCGCACCTCGGGGCCGGGAGAGGTCAAGCCAGCGGACCCCGGGCGGTTACGCGGAGGAGCCAGGGCGCACGACAAAGCGGTGGGAGAAGTGTCCATCGAAGGACCAGGCTTCCTGGATCCCGAGCTTCAGCATCACCACAAAGCTCAGACAGTCGACGGCGCTGTAGCCCTTGTCCTGGTGCTGTTTCAGGTAGGCGAAGGCTTCGAGCTGCTCCTCGAAGCTCGTCCGGTAGATGCGAGCGAGCTTCTCGCTGTAGAGCTTCTCCCCGACGAAGACGGCCCGTGCGTGGGCGTTGCGCTTCACCGTCGCCTGAATGAGCGTGATCGTCTCAGAGACGACGTGATCCGTCGTGATTAGGGTCTCGGGCAGGGAGCGGCCCTCGAGGGTTCGAAAGAGCTCTTGGGCCTGGGCGTGCCGTTCGTGTTCCTCGGCCGCGAAGAGGGCGAAGAAGAAACCCGTGTCGACGAAGATCACGGATCGCGCCGGTAGATGTAGCGATCGTGGTGGACGGCGATGTCCTCGCCCACGAGCTCCTCGGTGATGCAGCCGATGAGCTCCTGGGCTGTCTTCCAGCCGGTGGGGTCGTCGTCATCCGGCCTCGACTCGACCGGGATGAGGACCTCGACCTCGGTCTTCTCCTTGAGGTGGACGGGTTCCTTGGGTTTGAAGACCCCATCCTCGTAGACCGCCTTGACTGCCGTTGTCATTCCCGACCTCAGCTAGATTGTACCGCCCCGCCCGCCCTGCCAGGTCCTCTCCCGAGGGTGAGCCGAGCTACTGTCAAGTGTTGTGGATCGGCCATGCATGATCAGGCGGCCTTCCCCTTCCGTTCCTTGCCCTTGATCTCTCTTTCGTGACGAACTCCGTCGACGAACTTCACGCCTGCGCGGACCTGGGCGAGGAGTTCCGCGCCGTCGAGCTTGCGCCAGCGCTCCTCGGCCATGTCGAGCAGCTTGTACCCCATGAGCAGCGCCTTGGTCCGTGACCCCGCCCCCTTGGTGACC
>DATJZG010000034.1:0-72860 GCA_035499295.1 Anaeromyxobacteraceae bacterium | reverse complement strand
CTACTCGAGCGACGAGGCGCAGTACATCACCCCCGACGTCTACGTCCACAAGGTGAGCGACCGCTACGTGACGGTGCTGAACGACGATGGGCTCTCCAAGCTGCGGATCTCGGGCATGTACCGGGCCGCGCTCCGGAACGGCAAGGCCGGCGCCGCCAAGGACTACATCCAGGACAAGCTGCGCAGCGCCGTCTGGCTCATCCGCTCCATCCACCAGCGGCAGCGCACCATCTTCAAGGTCACCGAGTCGATCGTGAAGTTCCAGAAGGACTTCTTCGACAAGGGGATCGCCCACCTGAAGCCGCTCATCCTCCGCGACGTGGCCGAGGACATCGGGATGCACGAGTCGACCGTGTCCCGCGTCACCACCAACAAGTACGTCCACACTCCGCAGGGGATCTACGAGCTCAAGTTCTTCTTCAACTCCGCCATCGCGCGCACCGGGGGCGACGAGATCGCGAGCGAGGCGGTGAAGAACCACATCAAGCAGATCGTGTCGGGCGAGGACCCGAAGCACCCCCACTCCGACCAGCGCATCGTCGAGATCCTGAAGGGGCAGGGCATCGAGATCGCGCGCCGCACCGTCGCCAAGTACCGGGAGGTGCTGGGGATCCTGCCGAGTTCGAAGAGGAAGAAGTACTTCTAGGGCCCTCCCGGTCGCCCGCGAGGCCTCGCGCGGCGGGCCTCTCCCGCCTGATCGGCGCCGGCCGCTCCACCGCAGGGCGCGCAAGGGGAGGAGAGGGACCCAAGGTCACAAAAAAGGCCCGGGCGGCGGCACCGAGCGTCGCGCGCGCCGGCTTCTGCTATTATGGCCGTAGAACGCGTGACGCCCTTCGGCGACATGCAGTTCCTCGGCCGCGGTGCTGCAGGAATCCTCCCGCAGGGGGATGCCCGCAGTCCGCGGCCGAGCCATTCCGGCGTTCCCCCGAGGAGAAGCCCGATGCAGGTGAACATCACCTTCCGGCACCTCGAACCAACCGAGGCGCTCAAGACCCACGTGAAGGACAAGGTCCAGCACATCCAGCGATACATCGATCGCCCCACGGAGGCTCACGCGGTTCTGCACGTCGAGAACCTGCACCATCACGCGGAGATCACGATGAAGGCGGGCCCGTTCTCGGTCCGGGGAAGGGGCAAATCCGAGGACATGTACGCCTCCATCGATGCGGCGGCGGACAAGATCGAGCGGCAGCTGAAGAAGCACAAGGAGCGGGTCCGGGACCACAAGGCCACCCTCATCCCGCGGGACTGGGTGCCGGTGGACGTGCGCCACGAGATCTTCGCCGCGCCGGAGTCGTCGTCGTCCCAGGTGGTGTCGAGCTCCACCTTCCAGGCGAAGCCCATGACGCTCGACGAGGCCGTGGTGCAGATGGACCTCCTGAACAGCCGGTTCTACGTGTTCCAGAACGCCGAGAGCCGTGCCATCAACGTGGTCTACCGGCGGGACGACGGCCTGCTCGGGCTCATCGAGGCCCAGAAGAGCTGAAAGCGGGCGCCCCCCGCCGGCACTCCTTGAATCGTACGCTCCGGCGTGCTAGCGGGTGGGCGTGCGCTTCGTCGACATCCTCCGTCCGGACTGCGTCCTCGCAGACCTCTCCGGTCCGTCGGTGCAATCCGTCCTGGCCGAGCTCTCGAGGCCGGTCGCCGCCCAGCAGGGACTCGAGGCAAAGCTGCTCCTCGACTCGCTCCTCGCGCGGGAGAAGCTCGGGTCGACGGGCGTCGGCGACGGGGTCGCCATCCCGCACTGCAGGGTGCCCGGACTCAACCAGGTGGCCGCCTCCTTCGGGCGCTCCCGCCCGGGGATCGACTTCCGATCCCTCGACGGCAAGCCGACCTACCTCTTCGTCGCCCTCTTCGCGCCGGAGCGCGCCGGCGCCGAGCACCTCCAGGCGCTCGCGCGGGTGAGCCGCCTCCTCAAGCGGGCGCCCTTCCGCCAGGCCCTCATGGACGCCGCGGACGCGCCCGGCCTCTACTCCCTCATCGCCGAGGAAGATCGGCAGCTCTAGTAGCCGCCGCGGGCCCGGGTCGGGAAAGCGCCCGACAGAGAGAGCGATCCCGCTCGCCATCCCCATGGCACGCGAGGAGCAAGTCAAGCCACTGCTTGATTGTTCCGGCGTTGAAAAAGAAAGCTGACTCCAGGAACGACGGGGACTTGTGCGTCGTTCGCGACACCGCCCCACAGGGTGTCGCATGCCCCGGGGGGGTTCCGGGAAGGACGGCGCTCGTCTTCTGCCACTGCGGCCCCAACCTGGGCGAGGTGGTGCGGCTCGGCGATCTCGCGGCCCCCGCCGCGTGGCCCGAGGCCGACCTCGTGGCGAGCTTCCCCCTCCTCTGCTCCCCGGCGGGCAAGAGCTGGCTCGCGGAGCGCATCCGGCTGGACCGCGTCGCGAGCGTGGTCATCGCCGGCTGCTCCCCCCGCGAGCACGAGGAGACCTTCCGCTCCGTCCTCGCCTCGGGCGGCACCGACCCCGAGCGGCTGCAGATGGTGAACCTGCGCGAGCAGGGCGAGTGGCTGGGCGGCGACCCGGCGGAGGCGACCGCCCAGGCCCGCTCGCTCGTCCGGGCCGCCCTCGCCCGGGTCAGGCACCACGTCGCCATTCCGCGCCGGGAGGTCGAGGTCTCCGGGAACGCGGTGGTGGTGGGCTCCGGCGCGGCCGGCGTCTCGGCGGCCCTGGCGCTGGGGCGCAGGGGGCGGCGCGTGCTCCTCGTCGAGCGCGAGCCGGCCCTGGGTGGGCGGGTGAACCTCCTCGACGAGGTCTTCCCCGCCACCGAGTGCGCCTCCTGCCTCATGGCTCCGGCGCTCGACGCCGTCCTCCACCACCCGAACATCGAGGTCCTCTCGCGGGCCGAGGTGCGGGAGGTCCAGGGTTCGGTGGGGAACTTCACCGTTCGGGTGGCGCTCCATCCCCGCCGGGTGGACCCGGCCGCCTGCCTGGGATGCGGAGGCTGCGCCTCCATCTGCCCCGTCGAGCTCCCCACCGCCGACGGCCTCGGGCGTCGCAGCGCCGTCGGCATCCCCCATCCCGGGGCCTTCCCCAACGCGGCGGCCGTCGACGACGCCTGCCTCCACCTCTCGGGCGGCGACTGCACCGCCTGCGCCGACGCCTGCCCCGCCGGCGCCATCCACCTCGACGAGCCGCCGGGGGAGCGCGCCTTCCGCTGCGGCGCCGTGATCCTCGCCACCGGGCTCGAGACGCCCCCCGCGCCGGCGGGGAGGGAGGTCCTCACCGCCTGGCAGCTGGAGCGGATGCTGCACCCGAGCGGCCCCACCCTGGGGCGGCTCTCTCGTCCCGACGGTTCGCCGCCGCGCTCGCTCCTGCTCGCGCCAGGCAAGGGGGCCGTCGACCGGCTCTGGCCGGACGAGCTGGCCAAGCTGGCGCTCGTCGCTCGGAGGAAGAATCCGGACGTGGCGGTCGCCGTCGCGGGCGGGCTCCATCACACCCCGCTCTGTGCGGGCCTCTCGGCCAGGCTCGTCGCTGCCGGGGTGCGGCTCGTCGAGGGCGCGCTCGAGGGGGTGGAGGGGGTGGCAGAGGAGCGCGAGCTCGTGGCGCGCCTGACCGGGGGGGCGGTCGAGAGGGCGGAGCTCGTCGCCGTCTGGCAGGCGCCGCGTCCCGCGCCCGGCACCGCGGAGCTGGCGAGGCGGCTCGGCATCGCCCTCTCGGAGGACGGCTTCCTCAGGGACCGCACCACTCCCCTCGACCCCACCTCGTCGCGGGTGCCGGGCATCTATGTCGCCGGCGCCGCCGGCGGCCCGCGCCCCGTGGACGAGGCGGTGCGGGACGGGCTCGCCGCCGCCGGCCAGGTGCTCTCGAGCCTCGACCCGGGGGAGAGGCTCGTCCTCGAGCCGCTGGCGGCGGAGGTGGACGCGAACCGCTGCGCGTCCTGCGGCGTCTGCGCCTCCGTCTGCCCCTTCGGCGCCATCGCGCCGGATCGCTTCCTGGGCGTCTCCCGGGTGGAGCCGTCCTTCTGCCGGGGCTGCGGCAGCTGCGCCGCCGCCTGCCCGGCCGCGGCCATCGCCGCTCCCCACTTCACCGCCCTGCAGCTCGCGGAGGAGATCTCGGGACTCCTCCGCCCGGCCACGCACCCCGAGAGAAGGACGTAGCTCGCCATGGTGAAGCTCCAGCGAATCGACGCGTGTGGCCTGCGTTGCCCGCATCCGGTGCTGGTGCTCGGCAACCAGACCGCCGCCACTCCCCCGGGCACGATCGTGGAGGTGACCGCGGACTGCCCCACCTTCGAGAGGGACGTGCGCTCCTTCTGCGAGCGCCGCGGCAAGACCGTGCTCGCCGTCCGCGGCACCCCACCCAAGCTCACCATCCAGATCCAGTACTGAGGAGCGCGCTTGGCCGAGCCGCGGATCGTCGCCTTCCTGTGTCACTGGTGCGCCTACGCGGCGGCGGACCAGGCCGGGAGGTCGAGGCTCGGCTACCCGCACAGCCTGCTCCCGGTGCGGGTGATGTGCACCGGTCGCGTCGAGCCGGCCGTCGTCCTGCGGGCCTTCCGGGAGGGCGCCGACGGGGTGCTCGTCGCCGGATGCCACCCCGGCAGCTGCCACTACGTCGACGGGAACCTCCGGGCGGCGGCGCGACACGCCCTCCTCCGGCGCACCCTCGAGCAGCTGGGCGTCTCGGAGAGGCGCTTCCGCCTCGAGTGGATCGGAGGATCCGAGGCCGAGCGGTTCGCCGCGGTGGTCCGGGAGATGACCGAGTCGCTGCGCGCCCTCGGCCCGCTGCGCCTCTCCGCCCGCGGGCTCGACGAGGCGGAGCTCCGCTCCTCCGCCGGCCGCCCGCCCGAGCCGGCGCCCGGGGCGGGGCCGGAAGACGGCGCGAGGCCCAAGGTGGCCTTCTACTGGAACGCCTCCTGCGGCGGATGCGAGGAGGCCGTCCTCGACCTGGCGGAGGAGCTCCCCTCGGCGCTGGGCCGGGCCGAGGTGGTCTTCTGGCCCCTCGCCCTCGACGCCAAGCGGGAGTCGATCGAGGCCCTTCCCGACGGCGCCCTCGCCGCGACCTTCCTGAACGGGGCGGTGCGGCTGGAGGAGCAGGAGGACTGGGCCCGGCTCCTGCGCCGCAAGTCCCGGCTCCTCGTGGCCTTCGGCGCCTGCGCCCACACCGGCGGGATCGTCGGGCTCGGGAACCTGGCCGAGCGCGGGGAGATCCTCTCCACCGCCTACCGGGAGGCTCCCTCGCTCGACGGCGCCGACGGCCCCATTCCCGGGGAGCTCGCCCGGGTGGGCGGGGCCGACGCCACCTTGCCCTGGCTCCTCCCCCACGCCCTGCCGCTCTCCCGGGTGGCGGAGGTGGACTACACCATTCCCGGCTGCCCGCCGGCGCCGGCCGTCCTCGCCCGGGCCCTGCGGCGCATCCTCTCGGGCGACCTGCCTCCGCGGGGAGCGGTGCTCGCGCCCGCGGAGCCCCTCTGCCAGGCGTGCGAGCGCCGCGGCTCCAGGCCCGTGCGGCTCGAGCTCGAGGCCCTGCCGGATCTCGCCACCACCGCGCCCGATCCCGGGGTCTGCTTCCTCGCCCAGGGAATGGTGTGCATGGGGCCCGCCACCCGCCGCGGCTGCGAGCCCGGCTGCCTCGGCGCCCACATGCCCTGCCGCGGGTGCGGCGGGCCGCTCGAGGGGGTCGACGACCCGGGCGCGGCCATGCTCTCCGCGGTGGCCTCGCTCCTCCGCGGGGACGAGGGGCGGCTCGGCGAGCTTTCGGCGCAGCTCGCCGATCCGGTGGGAACCTTCTACCGCTACGGACTCGCCTCCGGAACCGCCGGCGGGCGCGGGGGCAAGGCGTGAGCCGGCGCATCACCATCGACCCGGTCACCCGCCTCGAGGGGCACGGCAAGGTGGAGGTGATCCTCGACGAGAGGGGCGACGTCGCCGAGGCCTGGCTGCAGGTCCCGGAGCTGCGGGGCTTCGAGCGCTTCTGCCTGGGGCGGCCGGCGGTGGAGATGCCGCGGATCACGGCGCACGTGTGCGGGGTGTGCCCGGCCGCGCACCACATCGCCTCGGCGCGGGCCCTCGACGCCGTCTACCGGGTCGAGCCGCCGGAGTCGGCGCACCGGATCCGCGAGCTCTACTACGACCTCTTCCTCTTCGAGGACCACGCGCTGCACTTCTACTACCTGGGCGGGCCGGACGTGGTGCTCGGAACCCGGGCGGAGCCGGCGAGGCGGAACGTCTTCGGGGTCATGGACAAGCTCGGGCGGGACCTCGGGCGCCGGGTGGTCGAGGCGCGCAAGCTGGCCCGCGATCTCATGGGGAGCATCGCCGGGCGGGCGGCGCACCCGGTGTTCGCGCTTCCCGGCGGGGTCTCGCGCCCGCTCGGCCCGGACCAGGTGGCGAGGCTCAGGGAGGTGGCGCCGAAGCTCGTCGACTTCGCCGCCTTCACCCTCGATGCCTTCGCCGGGGGCGCGCTGCGCTCGAGCGAGTACCTGGAGATGCTCTCCCGCCCGGCCTTCCGCCTCGACCACCACTCCATGGGGCTCGTGGACGCGGAGGGGCGCCTCGCCTTCTACCGGGGAACGGCGCGCGTGGTCGACCCGGCCGGGCGGGAGAAGCTCCGCTTCGGCCCCGAGAGCTACCTCGAGCACATCGCCGAGCACGTCGAGCCCTGGACGTACGTGAAGTTCCCCTACCTGCGCTCGCACGGCTGGAGGGGCTTCGAGGAGGGGCCGGAGAGCGGCCTCTACCGCGTCGGCCCGCTGGCGCGGCTCAACGCCGCCGAACGCATGGCCTCCCCCCGGGCCGAGGCGGAGGCGCAGCGGATGTTCGCCGCCCTCGGCAAGCCCGCCCACCAGACCCTCGCCTTTCACTGGGCGCGGCTCGTCGAGGCCCTGCAGGCGGCCGAGGAGGTGGAGCGGCTCGCGCACCACCCCGACCTGCTCGACCCCGACGTGCGCCGGCTCCCGGCGGAGAAGCCCACCGAGGGGGTGGGGATGGTGGAGGCGCCGCGCGGCACCCTCCTCCACCACTACCGCACCGACGAGCGCGGCCTCCTCACCATGGTGAACCTGGTGGTGGCCTCGCAGCACAACGCCGGCCCGGTCCAGATCTCCATCCGCAAGGCGGCGCGCGAGGTCATCCACGGCGGCCAGGTGGACGAGGGGGCGCTGAACGTCCTCGAGACCGCCTTCCGGGCCTACGACCCCTGCAACGCCTGCGCCTCGCACTCCCTCCCCGGGGAGATGCCCATGGAAGTCACCCTGCGCGGCCCCGACGGCGAGGTGAGGAACATCCTCGCTCGCGGCACCTGATCCACGGAGAAAAAAACCGACATGTCCGACTCCACCCGAACCCATCGCGCCCTCGTCCTCTGCCTCGGCAACCGCATCCGCCGGGACGACGGGGTGGGCTACCGGGTGGCGGAGGCGCTCCTCGCCGACCCCCCCGCCGGCGCCGAGATCCGCATGAGCGCGCTCTCCGGCCTCTACCTGCTCGACGAGATGGAGGGCTTCGAGCGGGTGGTGGTGGTGGACGCGGTCTCCACCGGGAAGAGGGCTCCCGGCACCGTGAGCGCCTTCCCGCTCTCGGAGGTGCGCTCGGCGCCCGGCCCGTCGCCGCACTCGCTCGGCCTGCCCTCGGCGATCCGCGCCGCCGCCGCGCTGGGAGCGCCGGTGCCGTCGAGGGTGGACGTGGTCGCCATCGAGGTGGCCGACATGGCCACGGTGGAGGTGGGGCTCACGCCGGCGGTGGCGGCCGCGGTCCCGCTGGCGGCGGTGCGGGTGCGGGAGGCGCTTCTCGACCCGGGACCGGCCCCGGTCCTGCCCTTCCCGCCCGTAGCCCCCGTCGCCGGCCTGTCGGCGAACCGCTGGTTCCCGTGATCGCTAGTGCTGGACGTTGTGGAAGAGCCGGTCGGTGCGCAGCCCGTCCGGACCCCAGGAGAAGAGCGCGTTCCAGGCGCGCCCCTTGATGCGGTCGACCGGCACCGGCCCGAACACCCGGCTGTCGGCGCTGTGGTCGCGGTGATCGCCGACCAGGAAGACCGTGCCCGGGGGCACCACCGTGGGCGGGATGTCGCCGCACTCGAGCCCCGGGGTGCAGTAGGTGAGGTAGCGGTGCCCGTCGAGCTGTTCCTCGGCGGCGGCGCAGGGCTGCTCGCGCCAGGGCCCGCCCTCGCTCTTGTTCTCGTAGGAGCAGGGGCCGTCGAGCGGCTTGCGCGGGACCGGGGTGCCGTTCAGGTAGAGCGCTCCGTCCCGTACCTCCACCGTGTCGCCCGCCACGCCCACCACCCGCTTGATGAGGTCGTCGTTGCGGGGGTTCCCGGGAGGTGCGAGCAGGACCACGATGTCGCCGCGCCTCGGCGAGGACCACATGAGCTGCGCCCGCTCGGTGAAGGGGAGTCTCGCGCCGTAGGCCCACTTCTCCACCACCACGTAGTCGCCGATCTGCAGGGTGGGGATCATCGAGCCCGAGGGGATGTAGACGGCCTCGTAGAGCAGGGTGCGGAAGGCCAGCACCCCGAGGATGGTCAGGACCCAGCCGCGGATCTCTCGCTTGAGCTTCGTCTTGTCCACGATGTGGCGACCGCCCCTCCCTACTCCGTGCGCATGGCCTCGACCGGGTCGAGCCGGCTCGCGCGCAGGGCAGGATAGATGCCGAAGAGCAGGCCCGCCCCGGACGCGGAGACGAGGGAGAGTAACACCGCCCATGCCGGGATGCTCGCCGGAAGTTGCCAGATCTCGCGGGCGAGGACGGCGACGCCGGCGCCGAGGAGCACGCCCAGCACGCCTCCCAGTGCCGAGAGCGCGGTCGACTCGACCACGAACTGCGAGAGGATGCGGCGCCGCCGGGCGCCGAGCGCCATCCGGACCCCGATCTCCCGGGTCCGCTCGGTCACCGACACCAGCATGATGTTCATGATGCCGATGCCGCCGACGAGCAGCGCCAGCGCGCACACCGCGAAGGTGGCGACCGCCACGATCCGCAGGATGTTGTCGAGCGTCTCGGAGACCGAGTCGTTGGTGAAGACGGCGAAGTCGTTCTCCTCGTCCCCGAGGAGGCCCCGCGCCCGGCGCAGCTGGGCCACCACCTCGTCCATCGCCCGGCCCACCTCCTTGGGCCCGGTGGCGCCGACGGTGACGAGGAAGGACTGGGGGCGGCCCATGACGGTGGAGAAGTGGTCGAGCGGGATGACGGCGAACCCGTCCTTCGATTCCAGGCCGAGGACGCTCCCCCGCCGCTCGGCCACGCCCACCACGGTGAAGGCGGAGGAGCGGATGCGCACCTCCCTGCCCACCGGGTCCTCCCCGGGGAAGAGCAGGTCGGCGACGTCGGCGCCGAGGAAGGCCACCGCCCGCCCCATCTCCAGGTCGGTGGCGGAGAGGAAGCGGCCGGCAGCCACGGCGATCCCGTTCGCCGGCTCGTAGTCGGGCTGGCCGCCGACGATCCACACGTTGGGCTGGGTGGCCCGGTTGCGGGTCCAGACGCGATCGGGCCACTCGCTCCAGGCCTCCACGGAGACCTCCGCGACGTGTGGCAGGCCGCGCAGCCCCTCGCACTGCTCCCGGGTGAGGGGGCGGCGCTTGGCGTACTTCTGCCAGGCCTCGTCGTTCATGAAGACCGGGAACTTCTGTACGCGGAAGGAGCTCGCCCCCAGGAAGGCGAGGTCGCTCGTGACCTTCTCGCGGAGCCCCTCGGTGAGGGCCATCATGGCCACCACCGTCGAGGCCCCGATGACGATCCCGAGCAGGGTGAGCGCCGATCGCAGCGGGTTGGCCCGCAGGGTCGAGAGCGCCATGCCGAGCGTGTCGAGGAGCCCGGTCATTCGTAGCGCAGCGCCTCCACCGGGTCGAGGTGGGCGGCGCGCCAGGCCGGCCAGGTGCCGAAGACGAGGCCGGTGGCCGCCGAGAAGCCGAGGCCGAGCGCCACCGCCGACGGCTTCACCGCGGCGGCGAGCGGGGTGGTGAGCGCCACCCCCTCCGCGATGGCGAGGCCGAGCCCCGTCCCGATGGCTCCCCCGAGAGCCGCCACCAAGGCCGACTCCACCAGGAACTGGGCCAGGATGGTGGAGCGCCGCGCCCCCAGGGCTCGCCGTACGCCGATCTCCCGGGTGCGCTCGTGCACCGAGACCAGCATGATGTTCATGATCCCGATCCCGCCCACCACCAGGGTGATGAGCCCCACCCCCACCGCCACGCCGTAGAGGGCGTTCGTCAGCCCCTGGTAGACCTTGAGGAACTGCTCCTGGCGGTTCAGGGTGAAGTCGTCGGCGCGGCCGGGCGCCACCTGGCGCGCCCGCCTCAGGATCCCGGTGAGCTCGTCGTCCAGCTCCGAGAGCCTCCCGGGAGGGCCCGCCACCGCGATGTACATGGGACGCTTCGGCCCGAAGAGCCGTCCGAAGGTCGTGTAGGGGAGGAAGACGTTGTTGTCCATCGCCATCCCCAGGAAGCGGCCGCGCCGCTCCATCAGGCCCACCACGCGGAACGGGTGGCCGGAGAGCGTCACCCGCCGCCCCACCACCTCCTCGGGGGCCTGCCCGGGGAAGAGGTGGTCGGCCACGTCCGCGCCCAGCACCGCCGCGTGGCTCGTCGCCTCCAGATCCCCCTCCACCAGGAAGCGCCCCGCCACCACCGAGCCGCCGTTCGCCCGCAGGTACTCGGAGCCCACCCCGTCGAGCTGAACGGCGGAGAGGGAGTGCTCCCCGGCGGCGGCGGCGGCGGTGAGCGGGATCACCGGCGAGACCGCCAGGGCGAGGGACGACTCCCGCGAGATGGCACCGAGCTCCACCTCCCCGATGGGCTTGCGGTTCCGGTACTTCCACCAGTCGCCGGAGAGGTTCATCCACTTCCAGCGGGAGACGTAGAGGGTGTGCGCCCCGAAGCTCTGGATCTGCGTCTCGAAGCTCGAGTTGAGCCCCTGGATGACGGCGACGATGGCGATGACGGTGGTGACGCCGATGACGATGCCGAGCGTGGTGAGGGCGCTCCGCATCCGGTTCCCGACGAGGGTGGAGAGGGCGATGCGGACGCTCTCCTCCAGCTCGGCTGCCGCTCGCCGGAGGCCCCTCATGCGAGCGCCGCCGGGGTGACGCCCAGGAGGGCGACCTCGCGACCCGCCCCGTCGGCCACGATGCGCCCGTCCATGAGCCGGATGGCGCGCGGGCAGCGGGCGGCGAGGCGCGGCTCATGGGTGACGAGGACGATGGTGTGGCCGCGGGCGTGCAGCCCCTCGAGCAGCCTGAAGATCTCCTCGCCGGTGGCGCTGTCGAGGTTGCCGGTGGGCTCGTCGGCGAGGAGCAGGGACGGCTCGCCCACCAGAGCCCGCGCCATGGCCACGCGCTGGCGCTGGCCGCCGGAGAGCTCGTTGGGCCGGTGGTGCATGCGGTCCTCGAGCCCCACCGAGCGCAGCGCGCTCTCGGCCCGCTCGCGGCGTTCGCGGCGCGGCACCCCGCGGTAGACGAGCGGCAGCTCCACGTTGGCGAGGGCCGTCGACCGCGGCAGGAGCTGGAAGGTCTGGAAGACGAACCCGATCTCCCGGTTGCGGAGGTCGGCGAGCGCGTCGTCGGCGAGCCCGCGGACGTCCTGGCCGCGGATGGCGTAGGTCCCGCTCGTGGGGGTATCGAGGCAGCCGAGGATGTTCATGAGCGTCGACTTGCCCGACCCCGACTGGCCCACCACCGCCACCCACTCGCCGCGCCGCACCTCGAAGCTGACGCCGTCCAGCGCCCGCACCCCCTCCGAGCCCACCTGGTAGTGGCGGGTGATCGCCTGGAGCGAGAGGAGTTCCGGGGAGGTCAAGGCATCCTCGCCTTCTCTCCCGGCTGGAGCTCCTTCACCGGGCGGCCGTCGGAGAGCTCGCGGGCGAGCACCTTGTAGGGGCCCTCCACCAACGCCTCCCCGTCGGCGACGCCCCGCACCACCTCGATCTCGCTCTCGCCGGCGAGCCCGGTCTCCACCGCTCGGGCCCTCGCCTCCCCCTTCTCCACCGCGAACACCACCTTGGCGAGCGCCTCCTTCCGGGGCTTCGGGCGCCCGCCCGGGTCGGGCAGGCCCGGGTCCGGCCCCTTCGTCCCCGGCGCGCTCGCGAGGTCCTTCTCCGGGCGGACCGTGACCGCCGCGAGCGGCACGAGCAGCACGCCCTGGTGGGTCTCGGTGGCCACCGATGCCTGGGCGCTCATGCCCGGAAGAGCGCCCGGGACGAAGGTGGTGAGCGCGAGCCTCACCGGGAAGGTGGTCACCTCCTGCTCGGTGCCGGGGTTGCGAACGTTGGCGTTCTTGGCGATCTCCACCACCTGGGCGGGCCACTTCCTGTCGGGGATCGCGTCCACCTCCACCTCCGCCAGGTCCCCCTCGTGGAGGTGCACCACCTCGTGCTCGCCCACCTCCACCTTGACCTCCATGGAGGAGAGGGTGGCGATGATGACGATGGGGTCCTCGTTGAAGTCGGAGCCGCGCACCCGCTCGCCCACCTGCTTGAGGCGCGAGGTGACGATGCCGTCGATGGGGGCGAGCAGGGTGGTGAAGGAGAGCAGGTAGCGGGCCTCCGCCAGCGAGGCGGAGGCGTTCGCCACCCGGTCCTTCGCCGCCTGCACGCGCGCCAGGGCGCCGTCGCGCTCCGAGGTGGCACGCTCCAGCTCCGCGGCGCTGGCGCCGTCGGCGGTGACGAGCCGCGTCACCCGGTGGAGCTCGGCCTCGAGCTTGGCCAGGTTCACCTCTTCCATGGAGAGCTCGGAGCGAGCGCTCTTCTCGAGCGCCTCGCGCTGCAGCACTTGCGCCTGGTAGCGGCGCGAGTCGATGCGCCCCAGGTACTGGCCCCTCTTCACCGCGTCCCCCTCGCGTACCGGGAGGTCGAGCAGGTCCCCGGAGAGGTTGGAGGAGAGCTTCACCTGCGTGGCGGCCTGCAGCTTGCCGGCGGCGGTCACCCGGCGGGTGACGGAGCCCCTCCGAACCCGGGCGATCTGCACCGGGAGGGGGGCCTCCTTCCTCGGGTAGAGGGAGGCGCCGAGGACGCCGGCCACCGCGAGGAGGAAGGCGGCGGCGAGGATGCGCTGGGGCCAGGACATCACGGGAGGGCTTCCTTTCGGCTACAGGGCGCCGCCCACGGCGCGGTTCAGGTCCGAGCGGGCGATGACGGTGTCGACCCGGACCTGCAACAGGGCGAGCTGCGACTGGGTGAGCTTGAGGAGCGCGTCGGTGATCTCGAGCTGGGTGGCCGCGCCGGCCTCGAAGCGGGTCTTGGCGAGGCGCAGGTTCTCCTCGGCGGCGCGCAGGCTCTCGGCGGCGAGCGATGCCGATCGGGCCAGCACCACGTAGGAGGACCGGGCGCGGGCGATGTCGCCGGTGACCTGCTGGAGTGCCTGCTCCGCCTGGAGACGGGCGCGCTCCTCGCTGACGTTGGCCCGCTGCACGGCCGCGCTCGTCGCCCTCCCCTCGAAGAGGTTCCAGTTCACGGTGATGCCGGCGGTGACGGCGTACTGCTGGCTCAGGTCCCCGTAGACGCCGTAGGTGCCGGTGAGCCAGGGGCTCTGGCGTGCGTAGCTGACCTGGGCCGAGACGGCGGGCCAGTAGCCTCCCTGGGCGGCGCGCACCTCCTGGCCGGCGGCGGCGACGCGCTCCCGGTCGGCGGCGAGCAGGGGGCGCATCCTCTTCGCCAGCTCCACCAGCTCCCCCTGCGGCGGCGGCTCCCAGGAGTCCTGCTCCTCGAGAGCCCCCGACGGTACCACCCGCATCTCGGGGTCGGCGTCGCGGCCGATGGCGGTGGAAAGCGCCACCCGCGCGTCGGCGAGGCGGGAGCGCTGCTGCTCCAGGGCGATGCGGTCGTTGCCGAGGGTCACCCGGGACGAGTAGGTGTCGGCGCGCTGGGCGCGCCCGGCCTGGTAGAGAGCGTCGGTGCGGCGGACGAGCTCCTCGCTGCGCCGGGCCGCCTCCTCCAGCACCTCCAGGCTCTTCTCCGCACGCACCACCTCGTAGAAGCGGGCGGTGACGGTCGCGGCCACCGAGAGCGCAGCCTCGTCGTACTGCTTCCTCGAGGCGCGGGCGAGCGCCTGGCTCTCGGAGATGCGAGCCCAGGAGGTGAAGCCGTCGAAGAGGGGCAGGCTGAGCGTGAGGGCGAGGAGGTAGTTCTCGAAGTCGGCGGAGGGGATGGGGACGACGAGCTTCTCGTAGGCGAGCGGCTGCAGGGAGACGGGGGTGATGGTGAGCTGCTGCCCGGCCGAGTTGTAGTTGTTGCCGAACTGCGCCTGCAGGTCGAGGCGGGGGAGGACGCCCGACCAGCTCGCGTACTCCTCGACGTCGGCGCCGGCCCGGTCGGTGCCCGCGAGCCGGAGGTCCAGGTTGGCCTTGGCGGCCGCGGCGAGCGCGTCGTCGAGGGTGAGCGGCGCGCCCGCCCGGGCGTCCGGCGCGAAGGCGAGGGAGAGGAAGATGGCGAGGAACGAGCGGAGGCGCATGGCTTAGGGCGGGCCTCCGAAGGTGGGCAAGGCGACCCGGAAGACGGCCACGTAGCCGAGCCAGAGCGCGGCCGTGGTGAGGAGGGAGCGGCGCATCGAGACCCCGGCGACGGCGGCCATGGCGCACGACACCACCGCCACCGAGAGGAGCGAGAAGAGGTCGAGGGACCACAGCAGCGAGGCGAGCGGGCTCCGCGTCCCGGCCGGAAGGAGGGCGCCGAGGCTCGCCGGGAGGAGCCGGTCGACCTCGACTGGGGCGATGCGGGAGCGGGAGAGCAGGGCGGGGAGGGCGAGGAGCCGCTCCATCGCCCCCGGCACGAGGCCCAGGCAGGCGGCGGTGAGGGCTCCGCGGAGGTCCGGTCGGCCGCCCACCACCTTGAAGCCGATCCACAGGCAGAGCGCCGCCCCGAACGCCCACAGGCCGGTCCCGGCCGCGGCCCCCAGGTAGGCGCCGAGCGACCCCACCCGGCGCGCGGTGGCGAGCGCGGTCTCGCGCTCGTGCGGCGAGAGCTGGGAGGAGCTCTCTTCCCGTTCGATGGCCTCCTCGGCTGCCCTCTCGTAGTCGACGCGCGGCGAGGCGAGCGCCGCGAGGAGGAGCGCCACCAAGGTGGCGAGGCCGAGCGGGAGGAAGGGGCGGCGGCGCAGGGCGAGGCGCCCGACGAGACCCGGCGCCGTCGTCGCCTCGGGCATGGACAGGGTGGTGGACATGGCGCTCCCGGGGTGATTCCCGTCACAACGCAGGAGAAGGCGCGGTATTTCAGGCGACCGCGCTCGCGGGCGGCGTTCCCTCGTGGGGGACCCGGCCCCCCCGCGGGGGCCGACGAGGGCGCCCGTCGTTTAGCACGGGTCCCCGGCGCCCACCATCTCGCCGGCCGCCCCCCCGGCTAGCGCCGGGTGGCGGCGAGATCGAGCCGCTTGCCGAACACCTGCCGGAAGAGGGCCGCCTCGCGCTGCGCGTCCCAGATCTCGAGGTCGACGGGGTGCCTCGACACGAGCGACACCCGCACCCCGGTTCCCACCAACTGCGCCCGCAGGCTCCGGACCACCTGGTGGTGGCTGCGGTCGAAGGAGTCGGCGAGCCGCAGGAGGGTGGCGAGCTTCCGCACCAGCCGGAAGTCGCCCTCGGTCAGGTCCTTCAGCTCGGGGCGGTCGCGCTCCGGGGGGCTGCGGCGGTGGAAGCGGGCCACGAGCGCCACCAGCTGTCGCTCGTGATCGGAGAACCCGGGGATGTCGGCGTTCGCCACCAGGTAGTAGGTGTGCTTGTGGTGGCGCGAGTAGGAGACGGCGTTGCCGACGTCGTGCAGGAGCGCGCCCGCCTCCAGCACCGGCCGAGCCGAGGCGGGGAGCCGGTGCAGCAAGGCCAGATCGTCGAAGAGCCGCAGCGCCACCCGTGCCACCTGGCTGGCGTGCGCCTCGTCGAAGGCGAAGCGGCGCCCGAGCGCGCGCGCCGCCTCCCCGGTGGTGGCGTCGGCGCCCGTCTTGCGCAGCCGGCGCAGCAGGTCGACGAGCAAGCCGTGGCGCAGCCCGGTGTCGACGGCGGTGACGCTCTCCAGCTGCAGCTGCTGCATCACCGCCTCGAGGATGACCGCGCCCGCGACCACGATCTCGGCGCGGCGCGCGTCGAAGACGCGGCGGCGCTGCTCGAGCGTCATGCCGGCGAGCGAGCGCACCGCCTTGCGCAGGCGCTTCAGGGTGACCCGGCGCTCCCCCTGCTCGGCGGCGAAGGCGACGATGCTGCCGATGGTGCCGGAGCTCCCGAGCGCGTGGTGCGGGTGGGTGAAGCGAGGGAGGGACTTCTGGAAGGCCTCGCTCGCGAAGGTCCGCATGAGCTCGAGCCGCGCCGGGGGAACGCGCCCCATGCAGTCGAAGGTCTCGGCGAGGCGCACCGAGCCGATGGAGACGCTGTGCAGGCTCGAGGGGCGCTCGCCCACGGACATCGCGATCTCCGTGGAGCCGCCCCCGATGTCGACGAGCAGGTTGCGCAGGTGCGGAGCCTTCCCGCGCAACACCCCGAGGCAGATGAGGCGCGCCTCCTCCTGCCCGGAGACCACCTCGAGCTCGATGCCGGTCTCGCGCCGCACCCGCTCGACCACGTCCGGCCCGTTCTTGGCCTCGCGGATGGCGCTGGTGGCGACGGCGCGCACCGTGGCTCGGTGACGCCGCACCAGCGCCGAGTAGCGGCGCAGCGTGGCGACGAGGCGGTCCTCCACCTCGCGCGGGATGCGCCCGGTCCGGAAGACCCCCTCGCCGGGCCGCACCGGGTCGCGCTCGGTGTGGATCATGTCGAACGAGCCGTCGGGCAGGGGGCGAGCGAGCTCGAGCCGGACGGCGTTGGTGCCTACGTCGATGGCGCCCAGGACGGGGGCGTGCGGCACTGGAACCAATCGGCCCTCCGGGCTCGCGGGAGGGCGAGTGTAGCGCAGCACCCGCGGCTTGTGTGACGGGTCGGTGCGGTCGACCGCGGCCTCGCCTCCGTGCGCTGCGAGTGGAGCCGGCGAGCCCGCTCCGTGGCCGGTCGGGGGGCGATCCGCTATGCTCGAAGCGAGATGCGCCTCGCCTCGCTCGCCGCCTGGGTCCTCGTCGCCACCTTTCCCCAGGGAAGCCTCTACCGGATGGAGGAGCAGGGCACCGACGTCGTCGCCCTGCGGGCCGAGGGGACCCTGCGGGCGCCCGCCTGGGCGGTCCGCGAGGTGCTCGCGCGGGGCTGGAGCTACGACCGCATCAGCCCGTACCTGGCGGAGCGCCGCCTCTTGCACCGGGAGGGCTGCCGCGAAGGCGCCAGCGACCTCCCCGGCTGCCGGGCCATCTGGGCCTACGAGCGCTACGAGCCACCCTTCGTGGGCGCGCACGACTACGCCTTCCGCATGGAGGTCTTGGTCGACGACACCGACCGGGGAGGAGACTTCGAGCTCGCCTGGGATCTCGACGACAGCCACGGCAAGCCACCCGACGGCCCCACCCACGTGCGCGCCAACCGCGGCGCCTGGACGATCTCGCCCGCGGGGGGGAGGACCTCCTTCCGCTATCGCATCTCCCTCGACCCCGGGGGCGCCCTTCCGGCCTGGCTGGTGAACATCGCGAACCGCTCCCAGGTGCCGTCGGTCATCTCGGCGGTGGAGGCCGAGGCGCAGAAGCTCGCCGAGTCGCGCCCCAAGCAGAAGGAGCTGTGAGCGCCGCTGGCGGCCCGGCTAGAAGACGTCGTAGCGGAGCCCGCCGGTGCTCGTCGACGCGCACGCCGTTCACGGTGGCGTCGTTGGCGCCGGTGGGGGCGAAGGTGCCCGCATTCACCGAGAGCGACTGGTGCGTGCGGTTCCCGAAGTCGATCTGGTCCCAGACGAACCAGCGCACCCCGAACTGCAGGTCGCCGACGCCGTTCAGGCTGGAGGTGAGCGTCCGGGTCCCGTCGGCGGCCTGGTTCCGCAGTTTCTTCCACAAGTAGGGGAGGGTGACGACCAGGTTGAGGCGCTCGACGGGCGTGTAGGCAGCGGTGAAGAGGATCGAGTACTGGTTGAGGACGTCCAGGGTGCCGGGCACGTCCCCGCCGGCGGTCTGGCTCAGCCACTGGAAGTCGAGCTCGAGGCCGAGCTGGCCCTTCGGCCCGGCCACCTCCCCCACGGAAGGCCGCGGCCGAGAGCGCCAGGGCGACGGCCGCGAGCGCTCGCCGGGACGATCTTGCCGGGCCGGTCATCGCCCCCCCAGTCATAGGGCAAACCGCGGGGCGGGAGAGTGCGGCCAATTGTCGAAGCGATGGCCCCGCGCGAGCGGCAAGCACCCGCCCGGGTCAGGCGAGGTCGAGAAGGAGGAGGTCCGAGCTCTCGGCGGCGCGCACGACCACGGCGGCCTCCCCGGAGATGGCGGCCCCGTCCCCGGCGCGGAGCGACCGGGAGTTCAGCTGGACGGCGCCGGACACCACCTGGAGCCAGGCGTGGCGGCCGGGCCCGAGGGCGTGGCGGACCTCCGCGCCAGGTTCGAGGAGGCTCGCATAGACGCGCGCATCCTGGTGGATCGTGAGCGACCCCTCGGCCCCGTCGGGAGAGGCGACGAGACGGAACTTCCCGCGCTTCTCCTCGGCCCCGAAGGGCCTCTGCTCGTAGCTCGGCTCGAGCCCCTCCCGCTCGGGGAGGATCCAGATCTGGAGGAAGTGGACCGGCTCCTCCTTCGAGGCGTTGAACTCGCTGTGGCGGATCCCGGTCCCGGCGGTCATGCGCTGGAGCTCGCCGGGCCGGATGGTCGAGCCCGTCCCGAGGCTGTCCCGGTGCGCGAGCGCGCCCGCCACCACCACCGACAGGATCTCCATGTCGCGGTGGCCGTGGACGCCGAACCCCTGCCCGGGCAAAACCCGGTCCTCGTTCAGGACCCGGAGCGAGCGGAAGCCCATGTGCTCCGGATCGCGATAGTCGGCGAAGGAGAAGGTGTGGCGGGTGTCGAGCCAGCCGTGGTCGAAGTGGCCGCGCTCCTCGGAGCGTCGAACGGTGATCATCGGCCAGAGTTAATCGCGCGGCCAACGGTCCTCCACTACACCCATGTGGCCCTCCGTCCGGGCCAGGGCGGTGGCTAGAATCGCGTCGCCATGGCCGCCGCCCGGATCCTCGCCGTCGAGCACGTCGCCGAGGAGCCGCCGGGCCTGGTGGAGGAGGAGCTCCGGCGGGCGGGGCTGGAGGTGTCGGTGGTGCGGGTGCACCGCCGCGACCCGGTGCCGCGCTCGGCTGCCGGGCTCTCGGGGCTGGTGGTGATGGGGGGCCCGATGGGGGTCGGCGACTCGGGCTCGCTCCCGCACCTGCGGGACGAGCTCGCCCTCGTCGAGTCCGCCCTCTCCCTCTCCCTTCCCGTCCTCGGGATCTGCCTGGGAAGCCAGCTCCTCGCCGCGGCGCTCGGGGCGCGGGTGTCCCGCGGTCCGGCGCCGGAGATCGGCTGGGCCCCGGTGGAGCTCTCCGAGGCCGCCCGCGCCGATCCGCTCCTGGGCGGGCTCCCGCCCTTCTTCCCCGCCCTCCACTGGCACGGGGACGTGTTCGCCCTGCCGGGAGGCGCGGCGCACCTCGCCCGCTCCGCCGGCACCGAGACCCAGGCCTTCCGCCGCGACCGGGCCTACGGGCTCCTCTTCCACCTCGAGGCGGGAAGGGCCCAGGTGGAGGGGATGGCCCGCGCCTTCGGCGGCGATCTTCTCCGGGCCGGAGTAGATCCCGGTCTCATCCTCCGCGACACCGCCCGGTTCGCCGCGGAGGGGGAGCGGCTCGGCCGCCAGGTCTTCGGGCGCTTCGCGCGCCTTGCCATCGGAGGGTAGCTCCATGCGAATCGTCGTGGTCGGCGCCGGAGGCGTGGGAAGCGTGTTCGGCGGGCTCCTGGCACACGGAGGGCAGGAGGTCTCCTTCCTCACCCGCGGAAGGAGCCTCGAGGCCATCCGCTCTCGCGGCCTGCGCGTCCTCGGCCCCTGGGGAACCCGCGAGGTCCGCCCGTTCGCCTCGAGCGAGCCGGCCGAGCTCGCCGGTCGCGGTCCGGTCGACGCCGTGCTCCTCGCGGTGAAGGCGTGGCAGGTGGGCGAGGTGGCGCCCTCGCTGCGGCCGCTCGTGGGAGCGGGGACGGTGGTGGTGCCGCTGCAGAACGGGGTGGAGGCCGCGGAGATCCTGGCGGCCGCGCTCGGGCGCGGATCGGTGGTCGGCGGCCTCTGCCAGGTCTTCGCCTGGCTGGAGGAGCCGGGCGTGGGTCGGACCACCGGCACGCCCCTGCAGATCACGGTGGGGGAGCTCGGCGGCGCGGGCACCCCGCGGCTCGCCCGGCTGGCGGAGGCCATCCGCTCGGGCGGCATCACCGCCGTGGTCTCCGAGGACGTGGAGGCGGCGCTCTGGGAGAAGTTCCTCTTCATCGACCCGTTCGGCGCCGTGGGCGCCGTGACCCGGTCGCCGCTCGGCGCCTTCCGCTCGCTCCCGGAGTCCCGGGATCTGCTCGTCGCTGCGCTCGAGGAGGTGGCGGCGCTCGCACGCGCCCGGGGCGTCCAGATCGCGGGGGATGCGGTGGCCCGCACCCTGGAGCGGCTCGACGGGCTGCCCGCGGAATCGACCGCCTCCATGCAGAGGGACATCGCCGCCGGCCGGCCCTCCGAGCTCCGCGACCAGCCCGGCGCGGTGGTCCGGCTCGCGCTCGCCTCGCAGGTCGCCACCCCGGTCCACCGCTTCCTCCTCGCCGCCCTGCTGCCACAGGAGCTCCGGGCGCGCTCGGGTGCTCCCTGAGGGGTCGCTCTGCCGGCGCGGTTGTCACACATCCGTCGCGCGCCCCCCTCTCTCCGGAGGTGCGCGCCGGGATGAAACGGCTAGACTGCCGCGGAATGGCCCCGAGACCCTCGACCGTCGCCGCCTGGCTCGCGCTCTTCGCCGTCACGGCCGCCTGCACGAGCTCCTCGAAGCTCCCCTCGCCGCCGCCACCCGCCTGCACGCCCCCGTCGCCCCAGCCGAGCTCGTTCTCCTCCTCCGCCACCCTGGCGGCGCGGGTGATCGACCTCGGCGTGCACCCGGTGAACGACACCGTCACCTTCCATGTCCCGGCGGGGACGGCGAGCGTCACCATCCTCGAGCAGGAGTCGAACGCGCTCGCGGCCCAGACGGTGAGCATCAACGGCCAGACCTTCGCGAACACCACCTTCCCCCATTCCATCACCGTGGGCGGAACGCAGATCTTCGACGTCTACGGCGACGCCATCAACCCGGACTGCAACCCGCCGTCGGTGACGTGCCAGAACCCCACCACGCTCTCGGTCTACTACTTCAGCGACGCCGCCTGGGCCGGGGCGCTCACCATCCCCAACACCCCCGCCATGCTCTCGGCGGGCGTGCCGCCGGGGACCTGGTCGATGGTGGTGAGCGACTACGCCAACGAGTGCCCGCACGTGACCGGGTGCAGCACCGTCTACGCCTATCCCGCCGGCAGCTACCAGGTGACGGTGCTCCTCAAGCCGGGCCCGGCTCCCGCGAGCGGCGCGATCGACTTCACCTTCTACCTGCTCACGAACGCCTACCAGGCCGCGGCGCAGAACGACGTCGCCACCCGCGATCCCAACGTGAGCCGGATGCTCTCGACCCTAGGGACCCTCCTCGGCGGCGCCGGGATCTCTCTCGGGGCGACGACCTTCGTCGACCTCCCCGACAGCGTGAAGGCGAAGTACCTCGACACCGCCACCAGCCTCGAGACGGTCGACGCCGACGACGTGAGCGCCTGTGGGCAGGTGGCCGAGCTGCTGCGCAACTCCGGCCCCGGGAACGCCATGAACCTGTTCCTCGTCGACCGCATCACCACGGCCAACAACCCCGCCGGCACGAGCACGGTGGGGCTCGACGGCACCATCCCCGGGCCGGCCACCGTGGGCGGCACGGTGTCGAGCGGCGCGCTCGCCTCGGCCGCGAACCTGTCGAGCGGCTGCAATGGCCCCATCCGCCCTCGCACCTGCGGTCCCGACGAGGTGGCCTACATCGCCGCCCACGAGACCGGCCACTTCCTCGGCCTCTACCACCCCACCGAGTCGGACGGGACGTGGTTCGATCCGCTCACCGACACGGATATCTGCCCGTGCAGCAGCTGCGCCCCCCCCGGGTCCACCTGCCAGAACTCGTCGAGCTCGGTGGCGAGCCCCTACGCCATGGCCGGGACCGACTGCGTGAAGAGCTCGAGCTGCGGCGGCGGCGACAACCTCATGTTCTGGGAGCTCTCGGGGGCCTCGGTGGGCACCCTGTCTTCCCAGCAGGGCGAGGTCATGCGGGCGAACAGCCTCGTCCAGTAGGAGCGAACGAACGTGACCGCCAATCTCCTTCCCATCCTCCTCGCCGCCGCCCTGGGCGCCGGGAGTCCGGCCGCGGCCGGCACCCCCTCGCCGGACGAGGCGCTGCGACAGCGGATCGACGCCTACCTCGGGTCCATCGACACGCCCATCCCGGCCTCGCGCTGGCGGGCGCTCGGGCCGGGGGCGGTGCCCATCCTGGCGGCCGTCGCCAGGGACGCCGCCGAGCTTCCCACCTGGCGAGCGAGGGCGCTCGCGGCGCTCTCGCTCATCGGCGGGGACGAGGCGATCGAGGCGGCCAAGGGGGTGGCGCTCGCCGAGGGGCCGCTCCTGGTCCGGGTGGAGGCGGTCGACTCGCTGGCGAGACTCGTCCCGAAGGCGGAGCTGGGGGCGGCGCTCGGGCCGGTGATGGCCCGGGCCGACCACCCCGGCGTGCGCGCGGCCGCCGCCCAGGCGCTGGCGCTCCGCGGTACCCCGGCAGACTGCCCGGCGGTGGAGGCGCAGGCGGCTGCGGAGCCGGCGCCGGAGCGCCCGCGCTACCGGCGCGCGCTCGAGACGTGCCGTACGGTCCGGTAGCGAGGGGACGCCGGGGGCCGGCCCCTCTCGGCTCGGCGACCCGCTAGAGCGTGTCCCAGGCGTAACCGTCGTTTTCGAAGGCGTGCTCGGCGAGCGCCTTCACCAGGTCGTCGTCGTTGTCGTCGATGCGGTGCACGTTGCTCCGCATGCGCCGGCGCGCGCGGCCGGCGAAGACGCCCAGGATCTCGAGCTCGCGGACGGCCCCCTTCTCCCCCTTCTCCTCCACCGCGGTGTTCGCGCGCGAGAGCACGCAGGAGAGCACGAAGAGGTCGATGAGGATGTCGGCGATGCGCTTGGTCGCGAACTGCTTCCCGACGATCTTGCCCCCGTGCTTGCGCAGGACCCGGTCGGCGGCGGCGGCCAGGTCGCGGGTCCCCTCCTCGACGATGGCGGCGGCGTCCTTCACCTCCGGGTGGAGGAGGGTGAAGGCGCGCTTCTCCCCGACCAGCCCGGTGGCGATGGAAGCCCGCTTCCGGGCGTAGCCGGACAGCACCCCGAAGCCCTTGATGGGGTCGGCGACCGAGTTCCGCACCGCGGCGGCGAGCTCCTTCAGCTGGGTCCCGACGTCGTTCATGGCGGTGAGGGCGATGAAGAGCCGGAGGATCTCGTTCGTGCCCTCGAAGATGCGGTTGATGCGGCTGTCCCGGATGGCCCGCTCGTAGGGAAGTTCGCGCATGTAGCCCGACCCGCCCGCGATCTGCAGCGCCTCGTCGGCGGTGCGCCAGAGCGCCTCGGTGGCGAACACCTTGGAGATGGCGGCCTCGACCGCGTAGTCCTCGTACCCTTGGTCGATGAGCCCGGCCACCATGCTCACCACCGACTCGGAGGCGTAACAGTCGACCACCATCAGGCCGATCTTCTCCTTGATCATCCCGAACTCGGCGATGGCGCGCCCGAACTGGTGTCGCTCCTTTGCCTGCGCCGCCGCCAGCCGGATGAGCTTCTTCATGCCGCCGACCGAGCCCCCGCCCAGGCCGGTGCGCCCGGCGTTCAGGATGCGCATGGCGGCCTTGAAGCCCTGCCCGAGCTCGCCGAGCACGTGGTCCCCCGGGACGCGCACGTCGCTGAAGGTGACCGTGGTGGTGGAGCTGGCCCGGATCCCCATCTTGTCCTCGTGGGGTCCGGTCGAGACGCCGGGAAGGTCGCGGGTGACCACGAAGGCTGTCATGCTCGCCTTGTGCTGCCCGGTCTGGACCTCGGGGGTCTTGGCGAAGACCGTGAACAGGTCGGCCATCCCGCCGTTCGTGATCCAGATCTTCTCACCGTTCAGGATCCAGTCGTTGCCGTCGCGGCGGGCGGTGGTGCGCACGGCGGCTGCGTCGGAGCCCGCCCCCGGCTCGGTGAGGCAGAAGGCGGCGATGAGCTCGCCGCTGGCGAGCTTCGAGAGCCAGCGCTCCTTCTGGGCGTCGCTCCCGAAGAGGAGCAGCCCGCGCATCCCGATGGAGCTGTGCGCGCCCACCGTGAGGGCGACCGACGAGTCGTACTGGGCGATCTCCTGCAGCACCCGGGAGTAGGCGGCCGAGCCGAAGCCGATGCCGCCGTACGCCTCGGGGATGACGAGCCCGAAGAGGCCGAAGGAGCGCAGCTCGTCCACGAAGGACGCGGGCATCTCGGCCGTACGGTCCCACTCGCGGAACTCCTTCTCGCGCCCCGAGACGAGCTGGCGCACGGAGGCGAGGACCTGCGAGAGCATCTCCTTCTCGGAGGTCCGCATGTCGGGGAAGGGGACGATGATCTCCTCCTCGATCTCCCCCATGCAGAGCGACTGAACGAAGCTCGCCGTCTTCCGGTCGACCATGTGGGCACCCTCCTGATTCTCAAATCAACAGTATGACGCAACGCGGCAAGAAGTGCAATCGGCGGGAAGCCGCTCCCGCCGCCGGCACTGGAAGACGTCCGCAGCCGCCGCCCGGTCGGGGCCGCGTGTCCGCGCGCGGGGTGCGCCGGGGACTCGAGGCCCGGGCCTCCCCCGGTCGCCCTAGAGAAGCTTGTAGACGAGCACGATCTCCGTGAAGGTGTCGAGCTTCTCGGCGAGCGGCTGATATCCCGGGGGCCAGCTCAGGCCGGGGGGCAGGCCCGGCAGCGGCTTCGGGGCGGGAGCCGAGTCGTAGAGTGCGCGGAAGCGGAAGCCCAGGCTGCCGTTCCCGAAGATCTTCCAGGTGAGGCCGAGCTTGCCGTTCACCCGGTTGTCGGCGAAGGCGCCCACCGTGCCGGTGGGTCGCGTCTCCTCGTTCATGTTCCCGAGCCACTCGACGCCGACGTTGTAGGAGAGCAAGTCGTTGGGGTTGCCGATGTAGCCGAGGTAGGCGCGCAGCGAGGCGATGTTGACCGAGTCCGGCGTGCCGGTGACGAAGAGCTCGTGGCTGTAATCGACGCCCATCTCCAAGGACAGCTCGTCCTTCGCGGTCTTGACGAGGGCGCGCGCGTAGCCCACCTGGGCGCCGCCCAGGAACTGCTTGCCCGCCGGCACGTCTCCGCCGGCGAAGACGAAGGCGTAGAGCGCGTTCAGGTCGAAGAACCGGTCGTAGCGCAGGCGGGTGTTCCACGCCTCGCTCGTCGTCTGGGTGAGGGAGCTGAGCTCGGCGTAGCCGGGCGGGGTCGGCCCGGCCACCGCGATGGGGATGGTGCTCCGCGTGATGGCGGCGCTCCCGTCGAAGCTCAGCATGTTCTCGTCGAAGCGGCGGCTCACCGTCACGCCGGCGGTGAAGTTGAGGTTCTGGGCATTTCCGGTGGTGGCGCCGAAGCCGGCGGTCACCGAGGCCGCCCAGTCCGGAGCCTTGGCGATGTCCTCCTTCTTCCCGTAGGCGAACTTGGGCTCCTCGGCGGCGGCCGGCCCGGCGGCGAGCAGGGCGGCGAGCAGCGCGGCGATCCATGGAAAGCGCATCGACTTCCTCCGTTCCGCGCGCGGCTCGACGGCGCGGCGCGGCCTTGTACACCACCGGGAATCGGCGCGCAGCCGCCACCCCGGGCCGAGACCCAAAGTGGGGTCGCGGCCGGCGGATGGCCATTCGTCCTTCCTTCTGAAGCCCCGAAGCCTCTAGCGCTTCTTAGACGGCTTCTTCCTCTGCGTGGGCTTGCGAGCGACCTTGGAGGTGGCGCCCTTCGCCCGGGCCGGCTTCCGGGCAGCCTTCTTCGGGGCGGCGGCCCGAGCCTTCGCGGCCCGGGGCTTCCTCGCGGCCTTGCGAGCCGGCTTCTTCACAGCCTTGGCAACGCCCTTCGGGGAGGCCTTCACTCTCGCCTTCGGCTTCGCTCCCGCCTTGGCAGGCGCCCGGGCCGCGGCGGCCTTCTTCGCGGGCTTCGCGGCGGGCGCGGCCGGGACCACCTCCGCCGGAGCGGCGGCGGCGCCTTCCGGCTCGGGGTGGGCGATGGGAGTCTGCCCGGTGAGGCACCAGACGACGAAGTGCTCGGGAGTCGGAAACATGGCCCAGGCGGCAGAGTCGCCGAGCTTGGAGAAGGCCCGGCTCACCACCATCTTGGGCGGATGGGTCCTCTCGGTGTGCCGCACCACCTCCACCCGCTCGGCGCCGTAGGTGAAGTCGGCGAGGAGCGATCTCTTCACCGCCGGGAGGCGGCCGTTGGGCGGCAGGGCGAGGTGCAGGACCGTCCGGTCGCCGCAGTCGACGGCGTGGTCCAACCGTCCGCCGATCAGGATGCGCAGGTGCTCGCCATGTGCCATCGGTGACCTCCCCTTTCGCGTTTCGGGAGATGTTAGGCGACGGGCGCGGGCCGGGCAAATGCGGCGACGCCTTGAGCCCTGCGTCACCGGCCGTGGTAGGTTCGAGGGGCGGGCACCCATGCACACCCCTCCCTGCCGCGCCGCCTGGCTCGCCGCCGTTCTCTCACTCCTGGCGCCGGCGGGCGCTGCCCTGCCCCAGGCCCCCGGCGCACCGAGGACTCCGCCGGCCGCCCTGGGAAGGCCCTCCCCGCCGCTCGAGGCCTGGAAGACGACCGAGCCGGTGCCGGTCCGCTTCGACGGGAAGACCCTCTTCTACGTCCGCGGCGGGGTGGCCGAGCTCACGCCGGCGGTCCGGGCGGAGCGAATCGAGTCACGGCTGCAGAGAGTCGCGAGCCAGCCCCAGCCGCCCGGCCCGGTGCACGTGGAGGAGGGGCTCTTCAGCGACCTCTACGTCGGCGACCAGTTCGTGGCGAGCATCACCGACGAGGAGGCCGGCGTCAGTGGCCCCCAGCGCGCCGCCTACGCGAAATACGTCGCCGAGGTGGTGCGGGAGGCGCTCCAGGCTTACCGCGAGGAGCGGGCGCCGCGAGCCCTGCTCCGCTCCGGCATCGGCGCGGCCATCGCCACCGCCTGCCTGGTCGCCTTCCTGCTCCTCCTCCGCTGGGTGCGCCGGAGGCTCGCTCCCAGGATCAGCGCCGCCGTGGAGCGGATCTTCTCCCGGGCGCGCATCCAGGGGGCCGACCTCCTCACCGTCGGGGCCCGGGGACGGCTCATTCGCTGGGCGGGCCGGGGCGTGCACCTGGCCCTCGTCCTCCTGGCGTTCTTCACCTGGCTGCAGGTGGTGGCGCACCTCTTCCCCTGGACCCGGGACCCGGCGGACCGCTCCCTCGCCTTCACGCTCGGTGCCGCAGGCTCGGTGCTGCTCCAGGTCGTCCGCTTCCTGCCGAACCTCGTCTACATCGCCCTCTTCGCCCTGCTCGGCTACGCGGTCAACAGCGCCAACCGCATCTTCTTCAAGGCGGTGGAGCGAGGGGCCGTCCGCCTCCCCGACTTCTACCCCGAGTGGAGCCCGACCACCGCCCGGCTGGTGTCGGTGCTCGTCTACGGCCTGGTGGCCGTGGCCATCTACCCCTACCTGCCCGGCGCCGGGTCGAGCGCCTTCCAGGCCATCGGCATCTTCTTCGGGGCCATGATCTCGCTCGGCTCGGGGTCCTCGGTGGCGAACGCCATCTCCGGGGTGGTGCTCACCTACATGCGCCCGTTCGTCGTCGGCGATTTCGTCCGCATCGCCGACGCCACCGGAACGGTGGCGCAGCACAACATGCTGGCGGTGAAGCTGACCACCATCCGGAACGAGACCGTCACCATCCCGGCGTCGATGGTGCTCGCCAACCAGATCCTGAACTACAGCGACGAGGCGCGCAGCGCCGGGGTGGCCATCGCCACCAGCGTGACCATCGGTTACGACACCCCCTGGCGGCGCATCCACGAGCTCCTACTCGGGGCGGCCGCGAAGACCTCGCGGGTCCGCTCCGCGCCCAAGCCCTGGGTGATCCAGAGGGCGCTCGACGACTTCTACGTGCGCTACGAGCTCGACGTCTACATCGAGGACCCGAGCCAGCAGCACTTCATCCTCTCGGAGCTGAACCAGAACGTGCAGGACGTGTTCTTCGAGGCCGGGGTGGAAATTCTCTCGCCCCACTACGCCATGCTCCGCGACGGCAACAAGCCCGCCATTCCCGACCCGTGGCTGCCGAGCGGTTCCGAGGAGCGGAGCTTCCGGGTGACGGCGAGCGTGCACCCGGCACCGTCCGAGGGCCCCGAGCCGGCGACCCCCGCGCGCCGGAAGAGCTAGAGGGGCTACCTCCCCAGGATGTCGATCTGGAAGCCGAGCCGCTCCTCGGGGTCCGGCGGCAGCGCTTGGTCCACCTCCGCGTCGAGCCCGGCGAGCGCGCGGACGTGCGCCGCGATGGCCCAGACGTCGTCGGGGGGCAGGGTCTCGTAGGAGGGCATGGGGGTGCCGTCGAGCCCCGTCACCAGGGTGAGCCACAGGTCCCGCATCGAGCCGCCGCGGAGGAAGCGCCGGTCGGCGAAGGGGCGCGGGCGGACGGGCGCCCCCGCGTCGCGCCGCAGCGTGGGCGCCGACGGCCCGTCGCCTTCCCCGCGGGGGCCGTGGCAGTTCGGGCAGCCCGCCTCTCGGTACGCCTCGGAGCCGCGGGCGAGGAGCGCGGGGGAGAGCGGAGGCTCGGGCGGGATCACCGCCGGCTCCCCCGGCTCCTCCTCCTCGAAGCGCGAGGAGAAGGACTTGAGCTGCGCCACCAGCGCGTGGCGCTCGAGTTCGGTGAGCCAGCTCCACGGCAGCATCGCCGTCCCGCGGAGCCCCCGGGAGACGGTGCGGTACAGGTCCTCGTCGGTGGGCAACGTCCCCGAGGGGGTGGAGCGAAGCTCGTACACGCCGGTGGTGAAGTCGCGGGCCGGGATGCCGAGCCGCGCCGCCTGGGGGCCGTGCCCGTTGCCGTTCACCCCATGGCAAGGCGCGCACCGGACCCGGTACACCTCGGCCCCGAGGGCGCGCAGGCGCACGTCGAGCGCCGGCGGGCGCCCGGGCGGGGGGAACGCCGCCTCGCCGCCCGCCAGCCAGCCCGCCACCTCGCCCGCGGCCCGCGGCGGGACGCCCCGCGTCGCCGGGAGCGGCCGCTCGCAGGCGGCGAGGGCGAGCGCGAGGGCGGCGGCGACGGGGGAGCGGCGGCCGGGCACGGCGCATCCTACCCCGCCGGCCGCCCCGGGGGAGCCACGCCCTCGCGCCGCTCCGCCAGCGCCTTCCAGGCCTCGGGGGTGGGGACGACGGCCGACTCCGGCGGCCCGAGGAAGCGCTCCGGGTCCTCGAGGATGTCCTGGGCGATGCGGAGCGAGCGCGCCGCGTAGAAGCCGTCGTTCACCCGCTCGTCCAGGGTCCAGCGAACCTGCAGGATCTCCCGCTCCTCCGGGCCGTTCCGGCCGGGGGCGAGCGTGGGCCGGACGAGCCCCACCACCCCGAAGATGCTCACCGTCCCGTATTCGTACAGATGGTGAAATGTATCCGACAGCCCCACCGAGCCCAGGTTGGCGAGGAAGAGGCTCGAGAAGAACGGGTCGTCCTTCATCATGAACCCGGGCAGGAGGTTCCACCGATCGAGCCAGGCGGCGAGCCGGGTGAGGAAGGAGACGACGAAGCCGGGGAGGCTCATGATGAGCGCCGCCTCCCGGTCGATGGGGCGCACCGGGCCCGATCGCCCCCCCTCGACCGCCGCCGCCACGCGGCGAACCGACTCCTCGAGCCCCTCCGCCTCCGGGAAGCCGAGCTTCACGGTGGCGAAGGGGGCCAGGTCGCTCATCTCCTTCTTCGCGGCGAAGGCCACCGAGACTCCGCGCCGCTGGTAGAGGCGGCCCCCCGAGGCGAAGCGGTTGAGCCCCGGGCGCAGGTGGAGGGCGCGCGTGCAGGCGTAGAGGACGAGTTGGAAGAGGGTGACCCGCTGGCCGTGGCTGCGGTTGTAGCGGCGCAGCCAGTCCCGGGCGCGGCCGACGTCGTAGAGGGACTCGTGGTAGACGGCGCTCTCGTTCCTCCCGCGCATGAGGTAGGGGACGATCCCGCGGACCGGGGGAAGGTCTCTCACCAAAGTGCCGTCGGGACGGCGGAAAAGGGGCATGCGGAACCCTTCAACGCTCGCCGCCGGGTTGTCAATTGCGCCGGCGAGCGCGATGTGGTGAGGTTACTCCCTTCCAGTGAAACCGGTCCGCCGACTCATCAAGACCGAGCTCCCGCTCCCCCCTCGCGGCCCCGCCCGCCTGGTCGTCGTCGCCGCCCTCGTCCTCGGGGGAGTCGCGGCACTCGCGATGACGACGCTCTTCGGCGCCTACCTCCTCGAATCCCTGCGGGCGGCCGGGAAGGGGCCGGGGTAGGGAAAGGCGCGCTCCAGGAAGGGGATCTCCCTGTCGCTCCGCCGAGGTACTCCCTCTAACGGGGGGGCGGCGTTATTGTGGCGGGCGAGTGAACGACTTCATCGTCAACCCGCGCAAGTCGCCGCGCCTGCCGGCGCGCTGCCGGGTGACCGTCGCGCACGCGGGCGCGGGCTGGCTCGCCGAGACGGAGGACCTGAGTCCGGGCGGATGCCAGATCGTCTCGCCCCGGCCGCTCGAGGTGGGGAGGGCGGCGCGCCTCATCATCGAGAGCGCCCGCGTTCCCAACCCGCTGAGCGTGCTCGGGCGCATCGCCTGGATGGCGGGAGAGGGCCGGCACCGGGCCGGCGTCTCCTTCAGCGAGCGGCAGGCGGGGGTCGATCCGGGGGCCTGGTTCCGCAAGCTCCTCGTCTCGCAGCCGGACCCGGAAGGAGTCCTCCACCGCGTCCCCGACCGGCTGGCCGCCGCCACCGCGCTCTTCCTGCGCCCGCCGCCGCAGCACATCCTCGACTTCACGCCCGACGAGGTGAGGGTCCTGAAGCTCCTCGAGGACGGGACGACCATCGAGCGCCTGCTCAAGGGGCCGCTCGCGCCGGCGCAGGTGAGCCGGGTCGTCTTCGCGTTGCTCGACCGCCGCATCCTCACCCTCTCCCTCGGAGAGGCGGCCCCGGCATGGCGCTGGAAGGCGGCGCTCTCGGAGATCGAGGCGCAGGCGCCGAGCCGGAGGGGCGTGGAGAGCCCGCCGGGGCGGGCGACGCCGCGTCCCTGGATCCCGCCGCCCGTCGAGAGCCTCGTGCCCTCCGCCGCCCCGCGAGCGGCGCCGGCGCAGGCGCTCGCCGCCTACGCGACTCACGCGGCGCCGCGGCGGTGGAGGCCCGGGGGCGCTCCCGCCCCCGCCCGCCAGAGCGCTCGCCCGGCGGAGGCGCAGGAGTGCTTCGACCGGGCGGTCTCGGCCGTGTCGGCGGGAGAGTTCTCGGGAGCCATCGCTCTCCTCCGCCGCGCGCTCTCGCTCTCGCCGCGTGATCCGGAGGTCGCCGCCCTCCTCGGCCAGATCGCCTTCGCCGGAAACGACCGCGCCTGAGGTCGAGCGACGCTCGGTCCGGGTTCACCTCCCGTTTGGAGGGGGCGCCCGTAGAGGGCCTTCACCCCTCCCGGAACAAGTGCTTACATCCCGTGCGGGTTTCCTCGGGGAGCTCCGAGCGGGCCGCCTCGAGGGGAGTGGGCACCGGCTTCGGGATCACGCCGCAGTCGCCGAAATCCCTCCACGGCGAGTGCCGGCGGCCGGCCTGCGCCCGGGAAGCTGGGTCCCGGGGCCGGTGCCTTCTTTCCGGGGGGCGAATTTCTCGTGGCCCCGGGCCCTCCGTGCGAGGATGCGCGCCTCGAGGGGAGCCCGTGGGCGCGATTCCGGCGGAAGCGACGTGGCGGGAGGCGTGGGGGCGCAAGGCCTTCCGCGTCCACCTCGCCGCCACCGTCCCTGCGCTCCTCGCCGCGCTCGCCGCGCTCGCCGCCTTCGTGAAGCGGGTGGAGCGGAGGCCGGGAGTGGTACTCCCCGATCCGGTCTTGGCGCTCTTCGCCCCGCGAGACCTGACCTGGCTCACCTTCGCCCTCATCTACGTGGGCCTCCTCGCGGGGGTGGCCCTCCTGGCGCGCCGCCCCCGGCTGCTCGTCGCCGGCGCCGAGGCCTACGTCCTCATGGTGCTCTTCCGGATGGCGGTGATGTGGGTCGCCCCGTTCGATCCTCCCCCCGGGATGATCGATCTGCAGGACCCGCTGGTGGAGCGCCTGGGAGGGACTTCGCAGGTGCTCACCCGCGACCTCTTCTTCTCCGGGCACACCGCCACCCTGTTCCTCGTCTCCCTGGCGATGCCCAGCCGGCGCTCGCGCGTCGTCCTCCTCCTCTGCGCCGTGGCGGTCGGAGCCTGCGTCCTCCTGCAGCACGTTCACTACACCCTCGACGTGCTCGCGGCTCCCTTCTTCGCCTACGGCGCCTGGCGCCTCGCCGGCGCCCTCTGGAAGAACGGCCCCTTCCGCCATGGGTGAAGGTGGGCGGCTGTGCGCAATGACGCAGGATGTAGGTGGCGCCCAATTCGCTCCCCGTGAGCGCGGGCCGCTACAATCACGGAGCGCGATGGTCCAACCTGTGATCCCCGCTGCCCCGGGCGAGGGCGACGATCGCTACCGGCGGATCGTCGACTCCGCTCCCATGGGGCTGCACCTCTACCGCCTGGAGCCGGACGGGAGGCTCGTCTTCGTGGCGGCGAACGGGGGAGCCGACCGCCTCCTCGGCGTCTCCCACTCCGCCTTCGTGGGGAAGACCTTGGAGGAGGCCTTCCCGCCGCTCACCCGCACCGAGATCCCGGAGCGCTACCGCGAGGTGGCGCGCAGCGGGATCCCCTGGAGGAACGAGGTCATCGAGTACCAGGACGACCGCCTCGCCGGAGCCTTCGAGGTCCACGCCTTCGCCGTCGACCCGGGCGAGGTGGCGGTGATGTTCACCGACGTGGGGCCGCGCAAGCGGGCCGAGGAGGCGCTGCGCCGCAGCGAGCTGCGCTACCGCCACCTGGTGGAGAACCAGCACGACCTCCTCGTCGAGGCGGACGTGGACGGGCGCCTGCGCTTCGCGAGCCCCTCCTACTGCCGCCTGTTCGGCAAGACCGAGGAGGAGCTGCTCGGGGAGCGCTTCATGCCCCTCGTCCACGCCGAGGACCGGGGCGCCACCCTGCAGGCGCTCGAGAAGCTCTTCCTCCCGCCGCACGCCTGCGTGGTGGAGCAGCGGGTGATGACCCAGGACGGCTGGCGCTGGGTGGCCTGGTCGGACAAGGCGGTCCTCGACGAGCGCGGGGACGTGGTCTCGATCGTGGCCGTCGGCCGGGACATCACCGCCCAGCGCGCCATGGAGGAGCGCCTGCGCCAGTCGGAGAAGCTGCAGGCGATCGGGCAGCTCGCCGGCGGCGTCGCCCACGACTTCAACAACCAGCTCACCGGCATCCTTTCGGCGGGCGAGCTGCTCGCCCAGGCGCTGGAGAGGGATCCGGACTTGCGCGAGCTGGCGGAGATGATCGTGACCGCCGCCGAGCACTCGACGAGGCTCACCCGGCAGCTCCTCGCCTTCGCCCGCAAGGGGACCCTGCAGACGGTGCCGGTCGACATGCACGGGACCGTGCAGGACGTGATGGCGCTCCTGCGCCGCAGTATCGACAAGCGCATCGTCATCCGGCACGACCTGGCCGCCCGGCCCTCGACGACGCTGGGCGACTCGGCCCAGCTCCACAACGCGCTGCTCAACTTGGCGCTCAACGCCCGCGACGCCATGCCGGAAGGAGGCGAGCTGACGTTCTCCTCCCGGGTGGCGGCGCTCTCCCGCGAGCACATCGAGGCCTCGCGCCTCGACGTCGCCCCCGGCCGCTACCTGGCGCTCGACGTCGCGGACACCGGCTCGGGCATGAGCGAGGAGACGAAGGCCCACCTCTTCGAGCCCTTCTTCACCACCAAGGACGTCGGCAAGGGGTCGGGTCTCGGCCTGGCCGCCGTCTACGGCACGATCAAGAACCACCGCGGCGGGGTGGAGGTGGCGAGCGAGCCGGGGCGGGGCAGCACCTTCACCCTCTACCTGCCTCTGGTGGAGACCGCCTCCCGGCAGGAGGACTCCGAGCTCGTCCCCGCCGTCGAGGCTCACCGGCGGATCCTGGTGGTCGACGACGAGCGGGTGGTGCGCGACGTTCTGCGGCGGCTGCTCGAGAAGGCCGGCCACCAGGTGCTGGTGGCCGACGGCGGGAACGAGGCCCTCGAGCTGTACCGGAAGAACCACCATCACCTCGACCTGGTGATCGTCGACGTGATGATGCCGGACATGGACGGCCGCGACGTGCTCGCGCTCATGCGCGAGGTGAATCCGGCGGTGCGGGCGGTCCTCTCCTCCGGCTACTCGGTCGACGGCGAGGGGGCGCAGACCACCGACGGGGTCCGGCTCCTGCAGAAGCCCTACACGCTCGAGGAAGTGACCCGGGTGGTCGCCGAGTCGCTCGCCACCCCGGTGCGGCACGCGGTGCCGTGACGTCGGGGCGGTGACGTCGGGGCGGGTGCGCCCGCCCGGGAGCGCGGCTACAATGCGCGGTCCATGGGACCGCCAGCGGGAGAGCGTCGTCAGTTCGCGAGCGACAACTACGCCGGGATCTGCCCCGAGGCCTGGGCGGAGGCCGGCGAGGCCAACGCCGGCCACGTGCCCGCCTACGGGGACGATCCCTGGACCGCGCGCGCCGCCGACCTCCTCCGCCAGCTCTTCGAGACCGACTGCGAGGTGTTCTTTGTCTTCAACGGCACGAGCGCCAACTCGCTCGCGCTCGCCTCGCTGTGCCAGAGCTACCACTCCATCCTCTGCAGCGAGACCGCGCACGTGGAGACCGACGAGTGCGGGGCGCCGGAGTTCTTCTCCAACGGCACCAAGGTCCTCACCGTGGCGGGCAAGGACGGGAAGGTGGACCCGACCGGGGTGGAGTGGATGGTGCGCCGGCGCACCGACATCCACTACCCCAAGCCGCGCGCGGTGAGCCTCACCCAGGCCACCGAGCTCGGGACCGTCTACACCCCGGACGAGCTCAAGGCCGTCTGGGCCAAGGCGAAGTCCCACAACCTCCGCATCCACATGGACGGGGCCCGCTTCGCGAACGCGGTCGCCTCGCTGGGCTGCGCCCCCAAGGAGATCACCTGGCAGGCGGGGGTGGACGTGCTCTGCTTCGGCGGCACGAAGAACGGCATGGCGGCCGGCGAGGCGGTGGTGTTCTTCGACCGCCAGCTGGCGAAGGAGTTCGACTACCGCTGCAAGCAGGCGGGACAGCTCGCCTCCAAGATGCGCTTCCTCGCCGCCCCCTGGGTGGGGATGCTGAAGGACGGCGCCTGGCTGCGCCACGCCACCCATTCGAACGCCATGGCCGAGCTGCTCCACTCGCTCGTGAAGGACCTGCCCGGAGTGAAGGTGCTCTACCCGCGCCAGGCGAACAGCATCTTCCTCGAGCTGCCCCCCCGCGTGCGCGAGGGGATGCACGAGCGCGGCTGGAGGTTCTACGACTTCATCGGCTGGGGCGGCGCCCGGCTCATGTGCTCCTGGGACACCGCCCCCGAGGAGGTGCGGGCCTTCGCCCGCGACCTCTCCGAACTCGCCCGGGAAGCGGAGCGCTAGGGGTCAGGCCACCTCGGCCGGCGCCGGCTGCCGCTCCTTTTCCCCCTTCTTCTCCGCGGCAGCGAGGCGGGGAGCGAGCTCCTCGGCGGTGAGCCCGAGGCCGACCGCGCCGCCCTCCAGCCAGGCGTGCTTTCCGTCCAGCACCGCCCGCCCGAGCTCGTAGTCGGCCTGGTCCGAGTTCCGCCACAGCTCGCGGAAGAGCTCCTTCACCTTGCGGGTGGAGGCGACGGCGAATCGGTCGGCCAGGACTCGGCCCTCGGCGGCGCCGGGGCGCCCGGTCGCGCCGGTGGCGACGGCCCGCGACACGCTCGCGGCGGTCGCGAAGAGCTCGTTGGCCACGTCCACCAGGCGGAAGAGGAAGCCCTGCTTCCTCTCCAGCTTGGGGCCGTAGACCACCATGCCGTGGAACACCTGCCGGGCGAGCTTGCGGCCGGCGCGGTCGACGAAGCGCAGGTGGCGGCCGAGCGCCCCCAGCCCGCGGAAGCGGAAGGGCGTCGCCAGCCCGCGCGCCCACAGGCCCAGGTACCAGGTGAAGTAGAACGCCGCCACCCGGGGCAGGGCTCCGAGCTTCTGGACCAGGGACGCCTTGGGATCGATGAGGATGCCCGACACCTTGAGGTGCTTGTCCACCGCCTCCCGCGCCATGAAGAGGTGCATGATCTCCGAGGAGCCCTCGAAGATGAGGTTGATGCGGGCGTCGCGCATCCAGCGCTCCACCCCCACCCCGGCCTCGCCGCGGGCCTCGAGCGACGACTTCCTCTCGTAGCCGCGCCCGCCGCGGATCTGCATGGTCTCGTCGAAGATCCGCCAGGCCTGGACGGTGTTCCACTCCTTCGCGGCCGCCGCCTCGAGCCGGATGTCGTAGCCCTTCTTGTCGGCGAGCGCCTGCGCCAGGTCGGACATGGATTCCATGGCGTAGGTGGTGGCGGCGATGCGGGCGAGCTTGTGGGTGATGGCCTCGTGACGCCCGATCTCCATGCCCCACTGGGCGCGCACCGAGGACCACTTCCGGTCGAGCTCGAGCGCCACCTTGGCCCCCCCGACCACTGCCGAGGGGATGGAGAGCCGCCCGGCGTTGAGCGTGGTGAGCGCGATCTTGAGGCCGCGCCCCTCCTTCCCGATGAGGTTCTCCTTCGGGACCTTCACCTGGTCGAAGCGCAGCACCGCGTTGGCGAGCGCGCGCAGGCCCATGAAGCGGGAGCGGTGCATCACCTCCACGCCCGGCCAGGCGGTCTCCACCACGAAGGCGCTGATGGCGCCGCTCTTCGGGTCGCGCGCCATCACCACCAGGAGCTCGGCGATGGTGCCGTTCGTGCACCAGAGCTTCTGGCCGTTCAGGACGTAGTGAGTGCCGTCGGCAGAGAGCTCGGCGGTGGTGGAGAGGCGCGCCGGGTCGGAGCCGACCAGGACCTCGGTGAGCGCGAACCCGGAGATGGCGCCGCGCGCGCAGCGGGGCAGGTAGCGCTTCTTCAGCTCCTCCGAGCCGAAGAGCTTGAGCGGCTGCGGGACGCCGATGGACTGGTGCGCCGAGAGGAGCGCCGTCAGGTTTCCGTCTCGGCTTCCGACGAGCTGCATGATCCTCCCGTACTCGACCTGGCTGAACCCGAGCCCACCGTACTCCTTCGGGATCTTCATCCCGAAGGCTCCCATCTGGCGCAGCCCGTCGATGACCTCGGCGGGGTAGTCGCCGTGCTCGTCGATGGCGTCCGGGTCGACCTTCTCGCGCAGGAAGCGCCCGAACTCCTCCTCGAAGCGCTTGAACGCCGGCCGGTCGGCGTCGAGCTCGGCGAGGGGGTAGGGGTGAATGAGGTCGAAGTCGAACCGTCCGAGGAACAGGTCGCGAAGGAAGCCCTTGCCCTGCCACTCGGCTTCGCGCGCTGCCTCGGCAACCTCCCGGGAGTGCGCGACTTCGTCCAGACGCTCCTTGTTCTCGGGCTCGGCCATTTCTTCCTCCGCGATGAGGGGGCGTTGATTCGAGAATCAGTCCACGACCACAATCTATCCATCTGACGCGGTGCGTGCATGCCCATCGGAGGGCGAGCAAAAGCGATCGTTGACTTGCCTGGAATTACGCTGATCTCACCCCGCCGCGCGCTGCCAGGCCGCGGCGAAGAAACCGTCCGTCCCGTGGCGGTGCGGCCAGAGCGAGAGCAGGCCCCCCGCCCGAGGCGGCGGGAGGGAAAGCGCGTCGGCTCTCTCGAAGGAAGGGCGCGATCGCTCGAAGGCGACCACCACCTCCTCGTTCTCCTCCCGGCGGAAGGTGCAGGTGGCGTAGACGAGCCGGCCGCCGGGCCGGACGGCGTCGGCGCCTCGCAGGAGCAGTTCGAGCTGGAGCGAGGGCAGGGAGCCGAAGGAGTCGGGGTCGACCCGGAAGCGCACGTCGGGACCGCGCCGGAGCGCGCCGAGCCCGGAGCAGGGGGCGTCCACGAGGACCCGGTCGAAGCGCTCCCGCGAAGGCGGCGCGCCCCCGCCGACGGTGATGTTCCCCGCCTGCGCCTTCGAGGCGCGGCGGCGGAGCCGGTCGAGCCGCTCCGGGTCGCGATCGCAGGCGTGCACCTCCCCGCGCTCCCCGACCTCGGCGGCGAGGAGGAGAGACTTCCCCCCCGCTCCCGCGCACAGGTCGAGGACCCGGTCGCCCGCCATCGCCCCGACCGCGAGCCCGAGGAGCTGGCTCCCCTCGTCCTGCACCTCGAAGAGCCCCTCGCGGAAGGAGGGGAGCGCGAGCAGGTTGGGGCGGGGGGAGAGGACCTCGAGACCGTCCCTCGCGAACCTCGCCGGGCGGGCGAGGACCCCCTCCTCCTCGAGCCGGAGCCGGAGTGCACCGCGCTCGGTGCGGGTCCGGTTCGCCCGGAGAAAGACGGGGCCGGGGCGGTTGAGCGCATCGGCTGCCTCGCCGGCCTCGCCCGGACCCGCCTCGCGGCGGAGCGTCTCGGCGAGCCAGGCGGGGAGGGAGTAGAAGGTCGCGAGGTCCGCGGGCGCCGGACGCCGGGGCGGGAGGGCGCGCCGCAGGCTGCAGATCGCCTCGGCGCCCTCGAGCCCGGCGAGGTCCCGGACGAGCACCGCCAGGAGCTCGAGTGGCCCGGCGCCCTCCCCGGCGTGGTACTCGAGGCGACGCCGCCACAGGCCGACGCCGAAGAGGGCCTCGGCCGCCGCTCGCCGTCCGTCGGGGCCGAGATCGCGGCGGGAGCGGAGGAAGTGGTCGAGGACGTCCTCGGCGGGCGCGCCGCCGAGCACCGAGGCGAGGGGCTGCTCGAGCGCGGGCGCGGTGCCCGCGAGCGAGCCCCAGGGCACCTCGCCCAGGCGGGCGACCGAGGCTGCGGGGAAGGGGAGGGGTCCCACGCGCGCGAGGCTACACCCTCGGGACGCGATCGGGGGCCGAGGCGCGGCTCGCCGGAGGCACGCGCTAGCTGTCGTGCCTCACGACGTGTCTGTTGTAGGAGACGTTCATCCGGCGGCCGATCCTGTGGCTGAGTGCGGCTGCCCTAGTCCGAGTCGAGGAGCTTCACGGCAGCGATCGAGGTGGCGAAGTCTCCGCGCCTGGGCTGCCTTGCCTGCGCGGCTGCGTCGGCGCAGTGAAGGGCGCCCTCGCGCAGGCGTCGGGGTCCCCAGTCACCCGCCGCCGCGGTGAACGACCCGAGCCTCGACGGCTAGCGCGTCGCGATCCCGGCGCTGCCGAAGTCGCTCTGGGCGAGGAGGCTGAGGGGGCCGCCCGCGGCGACGGCGGGCAGGTCGGTCGCGGGGGCGCTCCGGGCGCGGATGGCGCACCAGGTCTCCGCGGAGATGGCGCGCCCCTCCGTCGCGGCGGCGTGGTAGCGGAGCCCCTTTTCGCGCGTCTCCACCGCCACCTGCCGGTAGAGGAATCCGAGCTCCGGGAGCCCCTCCACCATCTCCAGGACCTCGACGAGCCAGCGCCGGTGGAGGCCGGCGCCCGGGTCGGCGGGCTCGAAGGACAGCTGCGGTGGCACCGTGCGACTCGCGTCCTCCGCCACCGCGCGCCAGTCGGCGACCAGGGAGTAGGGGGGCCCGAGGCCGTCGGCCTCCGACGCCACCCAGACGCGCTGGAGCCGCCTCACCTGGAGGCCCACCACCTCGCGCCCGCCCACCGCGATCCGGTTGCGCACGCCGACCGAACCGTCCGGGCGCGGTCGGGCCTCGAGCCCGAACGAGTGCGGCTCGATGGGCGCCATCGAGAGCTCCACCCGCCACTGCCGGCTGCTCGGCGGCAGGCGGTCGGAGGCGGGGAGGGCCGTGGCGTAGGAGACCTTCTTGCGTGCCGCGGCATAGCGAAGGTCGTAGGGCAGGGTGCGATCGATCTCCAGGTCGGGGACCGTCTCCACCTCGAACGCCGCGACCCCGTCGACGTCGTCCGTCACCCGCACCTTGCCGGGCCAGGTGGCGCGCAGCTTCACCCGCAGGAACGGGTGGCGCGGCCCCTGCCCCTGCCCCGGAGCCGGCGAGCGGGCCTCGCGCCCCGCTCCCACCTGGTCGTGGATCCAGAGATCCTCGCAGGCGAGCGGCGGGAAGCTCCTCTCCACGGTCGCGTCCCAGTCGAGGAGCCCTCCGGACTCGTTGCCGCTCTCCACCCGCGTCGACGAGGCGGCCCCGTAGGAGAGGTTCCGCCTCCAGGTGTAGCGCGAGACGCCGGAGTCGCGCAGGGGCCGCATCGCCGGGCTCACGTCGAAGGAGAGCGCGAGCGCCACCTCGTCGCGGAGCGAGGCCCTCGCGCCCGCCAGGTCGGCGCGGGCCGCGTCGTCCGGCACCACCCCCGAGCCCTCGTCCACTCGCTCGACGTCGACGGTGACGTGGAACAGCGGCACCTCGTCCCCGAGGGAGATCGCGGGCAGGAGCGCGGACACGGCGAGCAGCATTCTTCCGGTTCTCAAGATGGCTCCGCGAATATACGCGTCGCTCGCCCGGAGGGTCGACCCCTCTTGGGGTTCCCAAGCGTGCCTTGCCCGGCGCGCTTCGCGGCCTGTAGAGGGAAGAGGGTGAGCGCCCTCCTCTACGTCCTCGGAGCGCTGGCGCTGGCGGCGGGAGTGGCGGGCCTCGTCCTCCCGGTGCTGCCGGGAGCGCTCCTCCTCGTCGCGGGCGTGTCCCTCATCGCCTGGGCAGGCCACTTCCACGTCGTCGGCCCCTTCACCATCGCCTTCGCGGCGGGGGTGGGGCTCCTCATCACCGCGGTGGACCTCCTCGCCGGGGTCCTCGGCGCGAAGGCCTTCGGGGCCTCGAAGTGGGCCGTCGTCGGTTCCTCCGTCGGCCTCGTCGTCGGGCTCTTCCTCGGATTGCCAGGCATCCTCCTCGGCCCTCCGGTCGGCGCGATGGCCTTCGAGCTCGGCAAGAACCCAGACGTGCGCCGGGCGGCGAAGGCGGGCGTCGGCGCCTTCGTGGGGTTCGCGGTGGGCAGCGTCCTCAAGATCGCACTCGCCTTCGCGCTCCTCGGCGTCCTCGCGGCGGCCTTCGTGCTTCGCTAGCACTGCGTCCCCCCTCGGCCCCTCGTTGACGGCGTGCCCTCCTCTGCTACCCTCTCCCTTCGGGGGGAACTCGCCGCCGACATGGCCAGTATTCGCGGGACCCAGCTCAAGGAGGACGTGGCCGCGCTCGCCTGGCTGGGCCCCGAGGCCTCCGCCGAGGTCGTCCGCCGGCTCGACCCCGACCTGCTCCGCCAGATCGAGGAGGCGAGCCGCGTCGACTGGCTGCCGCACCGCATCGTGGTGGAGCTCGTGCATCGCATCCGCGACGTCTCGGGCGAGGAGGCGGTGCGCGGGTGGAGCCGCGCGGCCGTAAACGGCGCGCTGCGAGGCTCCCTCTTCCGCCCCTTCCTCGAGGGTGTGGTGGCGGTCTTCGGGCTGAGCCCGCTCGCTGCCTGCAAGATCCTGCCGAAGGCCTACAGCGCCGCCTTGAAGGACTGCGGCGTTCTCCACCTCGAGAGCGCCAGCCCGGGAAGGTCGGAGCTGGTGCTCGAGGGGCTCCCGCCGGAAGCCAGGGATCGCACCTGGCTCGTCTCGGTGGCGGGCGGCTTCGAGGTGATCTTCGACGCCTGCAAGGTGGAGGGGCGGTTCGAGCTCGTCTTCGACCGCCCGGAGTCGGCCCCTCGCTTCGTCGCCACCTGGGAGTAGCCCGTCGCGCCCGCGAGGTGGCCCGCCCTTCGCATGTGTCGTGCCCCCGTGACGACGCCCGCGCCGGCCAGCCTCGAGGAGGTCCGGGATCGCGCCCGGGGGGCCTTCCTGGGGCTCGCCGTCGGCGACGCGCTCGGCGCCACCGTGGAGTTCATGACGCCGGGCGAGATCCGCGCCCGGTACGGCGTCCACCGGCAGGTGGTCGGGGGCGGTTGGCTGCATCTGCGCCCCGGGCGGGTCACGGACGACACCGAGATGTCGCTCTGCATCGCGCGCGCGCTCGACGCCTACGGGGGCTGGTCCCTGCCGGCGATCGCGGAGCGCCTGGCGGCCTGGCTGCGCTCCTGTCCCGTCGACGTGGGCAGCACCTGTCGCAGGGGGATCCGCGAGTACATGCTGAACGGGACGCTGGAGATGCCCCCCAACGAGTGGGACGCCGGAAACGGCGCCGCCATGCGCATGGTTCCGGTGGCGCTCGTCACCCTCGCGAACCGGGAACTCCTCGCCCGGCGAGCGCGAGAGCAGGCGCGCCTCACCCACCACCACCCCCTCTCCGACGCCGCCTCGGTGCTGGTGGGGCGGCTCCTCCACCTCGCCTGCCTGGGGCTCTCGCTCCGCAGCCTGCGGCGGGTGGCGGACGAGGCGGCCGAGGCCGAGCCGCGCCTTCGCTTCGAGCCCTACCGCGGCGAGGCCTCGGGCTACGTGGCGGACACGCTGCAGACGGTCCTGCACCACCTCTTCGCCACTCCGTCGTTCGAGGAGTGCCTCGTCGCCACCGTGAACCAAGGCGGGGACGCCGACACCACCGGCGCCATCGCCGGGGCCATCGCCGGCGCCTACTACGGCCCCGAGGCGATCCCGCGGCGCTGGACGCGGAAGCTCGACCGATCGCTGGCGGGGGAGTTGGCAACCCTGGCGTGCCGCCTGGTGGAGCTCTCCCCGCTCGGCGGCGGGGAACCCCCCGAGCTCTAGCTGGGGAGCGTCCGGACGAGCGTCTCCCCCCCGATCACCAGCACCTCCCGCTCGCCTTTCAGGATGCTCCGCGGCAGGAGGTCGCTCGCGAAGAAGACCCGCGGGGCCGGGATGCGCGCCTCCCAGACCGTCGAGCCGAACTCCCAGGCGCGCTCGCGGTCGTCGGTGAACGAGCACAGGTTGTTGAGCCGCACCCAGGCCTCGCGCTTCCCCACCCTCTCCAGCACCTCGTGGTCGGCAACGTCGTTCTGGCCGCGGTAGAGGGTGAGCCATCGCTGTCCCGGTCGCCGCCGGGAGAGCTCGTACTGGTTGAACGTGTAGAGGAGGTCGAGCTGCGACTGGATGGCGTTGGTGCGGGCGCTGCCCTTCATCCGGTCGAGCGCGTAGCGGGCGTAGGCCTCGGTGTCGACCCCTCGGATGGGCTCGCGGTGGAAGCTCGGGCCGATGCCGAGCCGGCTCTCCACCCATCCCTTCAGCACCGCCCCCTCGACCGAGCTCGAGTCGACCCCCCAGCCGCGCAGGTAGCGGAGGTAGCTGTTCTTGATGCTCCGGCGCGCGCCGTCGGTCTCCTGTTCCTGCCAGTGGTGCAGCTGGAACTTCACCGAGACGTAGCCGTCGAAGCGCCGGGCGCGCTCCTCCGGGTCCTCGAGGGCGTCGAGGGTCTCGAAGAGGAACCGGTTCGCGTCCCGCACCCCCTGGATCTCGATGGGCTGGGGGTTGGCGACGAACCCGCGCGAGGCGATCACCCACGGAGGCAGGTTGCAGAGGTTGAAGGAGGTTCCCGCCATCGGATGGCCCGGATCTCGGGCGCCGGGCTGCTCGCCATTTGGGACGTCGCCCACCGCCCTACCCCCGGCTCCGCCAACAATCAATAGGCGGCGGACGGCCTTGCAAGAACCGGACTGCCCGAGGCCGGCTGGCACCGCCCTTGCTCTCTCGAGAACGAGATGAGCCGGGGGCGCCCCACCAGGGAGGTCGAGGCGCTCCACGAGATCGGGAACGTCCTCTCCCTCACCACCGATCTCTCCAAGGCCTTCACCACCGTCCTCACCATCCTCGCCGACTACCTGGGCATGGGGAACGGGACCGTCTCGCTCTTCGACCCGGTGACCGGCGACGTCTTCATCGAGGCGGCACCGGAGATGGCGGACGCGGAGCGCATCCTGGGGCGGGTGCGTCCGGGGGAAGGGGTCATCGGCCGCGTCTTCCGCACCTCGGCGGCCATGGTGATCCCCGACCTCGCCGAGGAGCCGCTCTTCCTCAACCGCACCGGGACCTGGCGCGACGTCGCGCGGGACCGCCGCGCCCTGCTCGCCCTCCCCATCCGCGACGGCCGGGCCACCTACGGCGTGCTCACCGTCGATCGCCGCTGGGCCGACGGGCCGTTCTCCTTCGATCGCGACCTGAAGCTGCTCGCGCTCGCCGCCGGGATGCTCGCCACCCGCATCCGCCTGCACCAGCTCGAGAGCCCGGTGCAGCGCGCCAGCCACGACGACGCACCTCCCATCGTCCCCGAGGCCGAGCGCTTCCCGGGAGTCTTCGGGGCGAGCCCCCGCTGGACTGCGGTGCTGGAGCTCGTCGCCCGGGTGGCGCAGAGCCGGGCCACCGTCTTCCTGCGCGGCGAGAGCGGGACCGGCAAGGAGGTGGTGGCGCGCGTCGTCCACGACCACAGCCCGCGCGCCGCGCGACCGTTCGTGGTGGTCAACTGCGCGGCTCTCCCCGAGAGCCTGGCCGAGAGCGAGCTCTTCGGCCACGAGCGCGGCGCCTTCACCGGCGCCACCCAGGCACACCAGGGACGCTTCCAGCAGGCCGACGGGGGCACCCTCTTCCTCGACGAGGTCGGGGAGCTCTCCGCCGCCATGCAGGTGAAGCTCCTGCGCGCCATCCAGGAGCGGCAGTTCGAGAGGGTGGGCGGACGCAAGACCATCACGGTGGACGTGCGCATCGTCGCCGCCACCAACCGGGACATGGAGGCGGCGGTTCGCAACGGCACCTTCCGGCTCGACCTCTACCACCGGCTCTCGGTGGTGAACGTGCTCCTCCCCCCGCTGCGCGAGCGGCGAGAGGACATCGCGCTCCTGGCGCGGCGGTTTCTCGCCGACCTCTGCCTGGAGCACGGCCGCGAGCTCGAGTTCTCGCCGGGCGCACTCGAGCTGCTCAGCCTGCAGCGCTGGCCGGGGAACGTTCGCGAGCTCCGCAACGCCGTGGAGCGGGCGGTGATCTCCGCGCACGGGCCGCGAGTGGAGGACCGGGACCTCGACCTCGGCCCCACCGACCTCCTTGAGGCGGCGGACGAGACCGCGCATCCGGTGGCGGTGGGGGCCGAGGGAGACGAGGCGACGCGCGTCAGGGCCGCGCTCGAGCGGAGCGGCTACGTGCAGGCCAAGGCGGCGCGCTTGCTCGGCATGACGGTGCGCCAGCTCGCCTACCGCGTGCGCAAGTACCGCATCGAGCTGGAGCGATTCTAGCGTCAGGGCGCGCGGCCGGCGCCGGGTCTCTCCCTGCGAGGACGCCTACCAGGCGCCTCCCTTGCGCAGGCAGAGGAGCCGGGTGAAGTGCCAGCCGATGCGGACGTAGAAGCGGAGGGCGGGCTCGTTCTCCCGATCGGCGAGGAGCTGGAGTCGGGTCGCCCCGCGCGCCCGTGCCCAACCTTCCGCGGCCTCCATGAGACGGCGTCCCGTGCCCCTCCACCGGTGTGCCGGGTCGACCACCATGTCCTCGACGAGCCCGGCCGGGCCGCCCTCGGCAGTGGAGACCACGAGCTGCACCGTCGCCATGCCCACCACCGACCCTTCCTGCTCGGCCACGAGCACGACGCGGCGCTCGAGGTCGGTGAGCATGAGCGCGAGCCCGCGCCGCTGACGCTCCGGATCGGGGCGGAAGTCCGCCTCGATGGAGAAGAGGATGCCGAGCAGCCTCACCAGGGAGTCGATGTCGCCTGGCCTCGCCTTCCGGATCTCGGGCTCCATGTCGTGGAGGTGCGCCGCGGGCGCTCCGCCTCCCTCCTCCCGCATCAGGCCTGAACCGCCTCGAAGGAGAAGGCCTTCTTGGAGCAGGTGCGGCCGCAGGCCTGGCAGCCGATGCAGTTGTCGGGATGCTCGACCTTCATGAACATCTTGGCGGACTCCTCCTCGTCCACCTCCCGAGGACCCAGGACTCCATGGGCGCAGATCTTGTAGCAGCGCCCGCAGCCGATGCAGAGGTCGTCGTCGATTGCCTTCACGAACTGCGGAATCCACTCGGTCCTGCCGCGTGTCAAACCTGTGATGTACGACATTTGTGCGTCCCTCCGACTGGGGTGAGTGATCGAACGTCTCTGGCTAGTCCTCGGCGACAAAGTCCTGCCCGATGGCCCTCCGGAGCCACGGTGGCGGATTCCCCTTCAAGACCTGCTGGAGCTTCTCCACCACCTCGGAGACCGGCACCTCCGCCTGGGTCTTCATGGGGTGAATGCGGCGCGCCACCAGCTTCGCCGCGGCCGGACCGCCGATCTGCATCGTGTAGACGATGGTGCAGCCGGCGATGGCGGAGGCGCGGGCCGAGATCTTGTCCTCCTCGTCCCCCCCGCTCGTGAGCGCGCTCACCTTGGAGTGGAACTCGGCCCGCTCCGGCCCGACCTCCCAGACGTAAAAGTGACCCGCGGTGCCGAAGTGCTGGTCGACCCTCTCTCCGTTCGTGCTGGTGAAAGCGACCTTCATCATGTTCTCGCTCCCCTTCAGTTGTGGGCGAGCCTCTGCGCTTCCGAGCCACTCGCCTGGAACAGGTTCGCCACCTCGAAGACCAGGTTCGCCGTCCCGCGGTAGCCGACCCACATCTTCTGGTGTGCGCCGAGGCGGTCGAAGACCGGCAGACCGGTTCGCAGGTGGGCCTTGATGCCGAGCCGGGCCGCCGCCTGGCGCCCGTTGGAGTTCGCGACGAGAAGGTCGGCGCCCTTGCCGGCGCGCTCCAGGTCCTCCAGGTCGCCGACGAAGACGCTCGCGGCCGGGAGGGCATCAAGGCCGCGCGTGCGCGTGGCCGAGATCGCCGCCGTGACCTCGCAACCCATGCCGGCGAGGAAGCGGGTCATCCCCTTCAGGTGGTCGCTCTCGAGCGCCAGGGCCACTTTCTTGCGACCGAACTGGTAGTGGCAGTCGACCATGGCGTCGGAGAGGCGGCTCCGCCAGCGCCGGTGCTCGGCGGGGACCGGTCGGCCCGATAGCGACGAGAGGGTCGACATCAGGCGGTCCACCTCGACGAGCCCGGTGAGCGAGGTGAAGCCGTAGGCGGGCACGCCAAAAGAGTCCCGGAGCTTCCCGGCAGCTCGGTGAAGCGAGTCGCCGACGTAGATCGTCGCCACGCTTCGCCCCGCCGACCGAACCAGGTCGATGGGGATGCCGCCGGTGGAGAGGGGCGAAACCTCCTCGTCGATGTGCCCGTCGAGGGCATTGGCGATGTCCGGGATGGCGAGCGCGGTGAATCCGAACGATTCGACGAGCCGCTTCGCCTCCTCGACATCGGCGGGGGTGAGGTGCGCTCCCGGCAGGAGGTTCACCTGGCCGCCGATCCTCTCGCCGCCCTCGGGGATGGTGCCGACGATGGCCTCCACCGCGGCCGCGTAGCCTTCCTGGAGCGAGCCGCAGTAGTCGGGTGTCGAGGCCCAGACCACCTCGGTCGAGGCCAGCTCCGGGTTCTCCATGCGGAAGTGGGCGATGGCGCTTTGCACGTCGTCGCCCATCGTCTCGGTGAGGCCAGAGGTCATCACCCCGACGACCTCGGGCCGGAACTTCTGCGCCACCCGCTTCACGCCCTGCTTCAGGTTCTCCCAGCCTCCGAAGATGGCGGCGTCCTCGCTCATGGCGGTGGAGTTGAGCGCGATGGACTCCTTGAAGTGGCGCGAGAGCTGGAGGCGGATGAAGGTCGAGCACCCCTGGGCGCCGTGCAGGAGGCCGAGCATGCCGTCGATGCCGAGGTAGGCGAGAGTGGCTCCCAGCGCGGGCGAGTTCTTCTGCGGGTTCACGGTGGCCGCCTTCTGCGGGACGGCGACCCGCGAGGCGGTGAGGTCCTCTGCGAGGAAGGCGGCGGCGTGGTTGCGCGCGTTCGCGAGCTCGGCGTCCCGGGCGGCGTCCGGAAGATCCCAGGGAGCGCTGGCGTTCAGGGCGGCCCAGATCGGGTTGTTCACCGTGAGATCGAGCTGCTTCGCGAAGGTCGCCATCCCCTCGTACCCGGCGTAGGGATGGGAGCGGCCGTGGTTGATGTCGAGGAACGGGGTGCGCGTCTTCAGCGCCAGGAACTTGGTCTTCCCGCCCGCGACGATGAGGTCGGGCATCTTCTCCCGCATGACGGCGAGCAGTCCGGCGGTGGAGGTATCCTCGATGATGCCGGCGTCCGCCCGCATGAGCGCCTTCATGCGGTGGAAGTCCTCCAGGGTGGAGTTCTGCGTCCCGGCGGCCAGGATCTCGACGCCCAGCTCGCGAAGGGCGCTCACCATCGACCACGTCTTCACCCCGCCGGTGAAGAGAACCGCACGCTTGCCCTCCAGGCGGGCGCGGAAGGGCGCGATGGCGAGACGGCAACGGGCCTCCTCCTCCCGGACGAGCGCCTCGACCCGATCGCGCATCACCGTGCTCGCCGGCCCTCCCACCTTCAGGTCGAGCTCGCGAGCGATGTCCCGCAGCGCCTTCGCGGTGTCCGTCATCCCGTAGAACGACTCTTCCAGGTAGGGGATGCCGAACTGCTTCTTCATCTTGCGCGCCAGGTTGGTGAGGCTCTTCGAGCAGATGATGACGTTCAGCTTGGCGCGGTGCGCGTAGCGCAGGTTCTCGAACTTGGCGTCGCCGCTGATGCAGGAGAGGATGCGGATCCCCAGCCGCTCGAAGAGAGGCTCCATCCCCCACAGGTCGCCGGCGATGTTGTACTCGCCGATGAGGTTGACGTCGTAGTCCGTCACCGTTTCCGGCTCGGCGGTGCCGATGACGTGCTTCAGCAGGATCTCGCCGGCGAGCCGGTTGCCGATGTTCTTGTCGCCGACGAAGCCCGGGGTGTTGACGGGGATGACCGGGATTTTCACCTCGTCCGCGACCGCGCGGCACACCGCTTCTACGTCGTCCCCGGTCATGGCGGTGACGCAGGTGGCGTAGACGAAGATGGCCTTCGCCTCGTCCCGGTAGCGTTCCGCGAGATCGAGGATGGCCTGCCGGAGCTTCTTCTCTCCGCCGAAGACCACGTCGTTCTGGAGCATCTCGGTGGTGAAGCCCCGGCGGTACAGCTGGGAACCGCTCGAGCGCGCGCCGCGGTTGTCCCAGGAGTTTCCGGCGCAGGCGATGGGGCCGTGCACCAGGTGGATGGCGTCGGTGATCGGCATGAGGACCACCCGGGCCCCGTCATAGGCGCAGCTGCGCTCCGTTCCCTCGCCGGGCTCCGACTTCCTGCAGAACTTGGGAGCACCCTTCTCGTGGGTGTCGCAGTCCGGAGCGTCGTAGTAGTCAGGCCGCGCCATGACGGGTCTCGTTCCGTCCCCTTCGACTCGACCTAGCGCATCATCTCGAAGAAGCGGTCCTCGCAGGTCTCGTCCCGGATATCGAGGAACTTGTTGCAGATCTCGGTGACCATGTTGATGACGCCCTGGTAGCCGACGAGCGGCACGCGGTGCTTGTGCACGCGGTCGAAGATGGGGAAGCCGAAGCGGAAGAGAGGGATCTTCGCGTCGCGGGCGGAGAACTTCCCGTGGGTGTCTCCGATCATGGCGTCCACCGGGTCGGTCATGACGAGGCTGCGCAGGTGCCACAGATCGCGGTTCATGTAGATCTTCGAAGACTTGCCGAACGGGGAGGCGTCGAGCAGCGCCTGGATCTCCTTCTCCACCTTCTTCGAACCCTTGCTGCAGAGGATGTGGTAGGGGGTGGCGCCCATCTCGAGCAGGAACGACACGTAGCCGAGCAAGAGGTCGGGGTCCCCGTACACCGCGAACTTCTTGCCGTGCATGTATTGCTGGGCGTCGGTCATGGCGTCGACCGCGCGGCCGCGCTCCGCTTTGAGCGAGTCGGGGACCGGCTTGTCGAACAGCTCGGCGATCTTCATGAGGAAGTGGTCGGTCTTGGCGATTCCCATGGGCATGGGCAAGGAGGTGTGCCGGCCGCTGTAGTTCTCCTTCACGAACGCGAAGGTCTTCTGGGTGGCGAAGGGCGCGACGGTGAGCGTCGCCTTGCCGTTGACGGAGTCGGCCGCCTCGGCGAGCGGCGTGCCGCCCGGGTAGAGACGGTAGGTCCCGTCGTTGGGCGAGTCGAACGACTCGGAGATGTCGGCGAGGAGGGTGAGGGGGATCCCGAAGGCCTCGAGGATCCGCTTGTACTCCCGGTAGTTCCCGGTGTTGGCGTCGAAGCCCGGGATGAGGTTCAGCTTGCCGGTGCAGCGCCCCTCGACCTTCTTTCCGTCGGTGAGCGTTTGCAGGATGGCGACCAGCATGGAGTCGTAGCCGTTCACGTGCGAGCCGTTGAAGCTCGGGGTGTTGGCGAAGGGGACGGGCAGTTCCTTCGGCACGTGCCCCTTCTGGCGGGCGTTCTTGATGAACGCGGTGAGATCGTCGCCGATGACCTCCGGCATGCAGGAGGTGAAGACGGCGATCATCTTGGGCTTGTAGAGGGCGACCGCGTTCTCCAGCCCCTCGTGGAGGTTGTTCTGCCCGCCGAAGACGGCACCGTCCTCCGTCATGGCGTCGGAGACCGCCGGCGCCGGCTCGCGGAAGTGCCGGTTGAGGGTGGAGCGGTAGTAGGAAGCGCACCCCTGCGATCCGTGGGTGAAGGGGAGCGTTCCCTCGAAGCCGTGGGCGGCGAGCTCGGCGCCGAGCGGTTGGCAGCCGTGGGCCGGGTTGATGACGAGCGCCTGGCGGGCGAAGTTCTTCTCCCGATACTCGGGGGTGTTGATCCATTCCGCGACCCGCTTTTCCTCCTCGGGTGAGCAGGTCCCGACGGGCTTCACGGTGAGTCCGAGTGCGTTCGACATGACCTCTCCTTGGCGGCGCGGGGACTCATGCGTCCCACGGCCGGCTGGCGCTTCCGGGTACGGCTGAAGGCTTCCTAGAACGGCGACTTCACGAGCTTCCAGGTGGGGCTGTTCACGGCCATGTCGACGTCGCGCGCGAACACCGGGAACCCCTGGTACGCGTGGTACGGGCCCGAGTAGTCCCAGCTGTGCATCTGCCGGAAGGGGAGCCCCATCTTCTGGAACACGTACTTCTCCTTGATGCCGCTGCCGATCAGGTCCGGCTTGAGCTTGTGGACGAAGTGCTCGAGCTCGTACTCGGAGGCGTCGTCGTAGATGACCGTGGCCTCGGGCATCTCCGGCATGGTCCGCTCGTAGTCGTCGCCGTGGGCGAACTCGTATCCCGACCCGACCACCGTCATGCCGAGGTCCTCGTAGGCTCCGACGGTGTGGCGCGGGCGGAGACCACCGACGTAGAGCATCACCGTCTTGCCCTCGAGCCGGGGCCGGTACTCGTCGATGACCTTCTGCATGAGCGGATCGTACTTGGCGATCACCTTCTCGACGTTCTCCTTGATGCGGTCGTCGAAGCGCTCGGCGATCTTGCGCAGGCTCTCCTTGATCTTGGTGGGACCGAAGAAGTTGAACTCCACCCACGGGATCCCGTACTTCTCCTCCATCACCCGGCACATGTAGTTCATCGACCGGTAGCAGTGGATGAGGTTCAGCTTCACCTTGTGGGTGGCGGCGATCTTCTCCATCTCGCCGTCGCCGGTCCAGGTGGCCTTCACGTTGAGGCCGATCTCCTCCATCAGCGACTTCGCCGACCAGACGTCGCCGCCGATGTTGTAATCGCCGATGAGCGCGATGTCGTACGGCGTCTCCGGCTCGCTGAACTCGCGGGTCTCGATGATGTAGTCGCGGATGGTGTCGTTCGAGATGTGGTGGCCGAGAGACTGCGAGACGCCGCGGAATCCCTCGCAGTTGCAGGGGATGATGGGGAGGTCGAGCTCCTTCGTCATCTTCTTCGCGACGGCGTTGATGTCGTCGCCGATGAGCCCCACCGGGCACTCGGAGAGCACCGAGATGCCCTTGGCGAGGGGGAAGAGCTCCTTCGCCTCCTGCAGGAGGACGGCGAGCTTCTTGTCGCCTCCGTAGACGATGTCCTTCTCCTGGAAGTCGGAGGTGAACTGCATGCCGAACTGCGTCACCCCGTTGATGCCGCTCATGAGGTTGCGGCGGGTGCCCCAGGAGTACCAGCCGCAACCCACCGGGCCGTGCGAGACGTGGACCATGTCGCGGATGGGTCCCCACACCACCCCCTTCGCGCCGGCATAGGCGCAGCCGCGGGCGCTCATCACGCCGGGGACCGTCTTCCGGTTCGACTTCACGCAGGCAGCCGTGGCCGCCGGATCGTTCGGCGCGAGGTGAGGGGCGCGCTTCTTCTTGCCCTTCTCCGGGTAGGCCGCGAGCGCCTCGTCGATCATCTCCTGCGTGGACTCCTTGGTGATCCCGTCGATCTTCTTCGCTGCTCGCGACATGGTCCGTCTCCTTGGGGTCTCGCTTGGGTCTAGGGCATGCGGCGGGCTAGGCGGGTGCCGCCGCGGCGGCCACTCCGACCTTGGACTCGTCCTCGGGAGCCATGACGCCGAACGTCATGAGCAGGTCCTCGAGCTCGTCCATCTCGAGAGGCTTCGGCACCACCAGCATCTTGTTCTCCAAGACCTTCCTCGCCAGGGTCCGGTACTCGTCGGCCTGCCGGTGCTCGGGGGAGTACTCGATCACCGTCATGCGGCGCAGCTCGGCCCTCTGGACCTCGTTGTCGCGCGGGACGAAGTGGATCATCTGGGTGCCGAGCCGCTTGGCGAGCGCCTCGATCAGGTCCGCCTCCCGGTCCGTGTTGCGGGAGTTGCAGATGAGACCGCCCAGCCGGACCTTGCCGGAGGAGGCGTACTTCAGGATCCCCTTGGAGATGTTGTTGGCCGCGTACATGGCCATCATCTCGCCCGAGCAGACGATGTAGATCTCCTCCGCCTTGTTCTCGCGAATGGGCATGGCGAACCCGCCGCAGACCACGTCGCCGAGCACGTCGTAGAAGACGAAGTCCAGGTCGGGCGTGTAGGCGCCGTTCTCCTCGAGGAAGTTGATGGCGGTGATGACGCCCCGGCCGGCGCAGCCCACTCCCGGCTCCGGCCCGCCCGACTCGACGCACTTCACCCCGCCGAAGCCGACCTTCATGACGTCGGAGATCTCGAGGTCCTCGACGGTCCCGCGCTCGCGCACCAGATCCATCACCGTGGCCTGGGCCTTGGCGTGAAGGATGAGGCGCGTGGAGTCGGCCTTGGGGTCGCAGCCGACGATCATCACCTTCTTGCCGAGCGAGGCGAGGCCGGCGACCGTGTTCTGCGTCGTCGTCGACTTGCCGATGCCGCCCTTCCCGTAAATCGCGATTTGCCTCATGGCGTCCTTTCCGCTGCGTTGGCGTTCCGGCGGCTACAAGAGCAAGGGCCGTACCGGCGGGCGCGAGCCCCGGTGAAATGCGCATTCCATGGCGGTCCGCGCCTGGCGAGGCCTGCGGGAAGCACCGATCCGGCAGGTCTGCTGTCCGGAACCCGACAATCCCCGGGGATGGAAGACGACAATCCGCGCAAACGCCGCGCGACACGGAATCGCCACGCGGGTCGCGAGCCGCCCGGGCAGGCCTTCAAGGATTTCCGCTCCGTCGGGCCGCCGCGGCGGACCCACGGCCGCGAGCCCTTCTCGCGCGACGCGAGTGCCCGCGGGTGGAACAGCGGGTGCAAGAGCGAGCTCGCGATGAGGGTTGCCTTCGCCACGCAGGACCTCTCCACGGTGGATGCCCACTTCGGCTGCGCCCGCCACATCTCCGTGTGGGAGGTGACCGCCGACGGGGCCCGAGAGCTGGAGCGGCTGTCGTTCGACGAGGCGGAGGAGGACGGGGATCACGACAAGCTCGCTCCGCGGATCGAGGCCGTCCGCGGATGCTCGGTGGTGTTCGTGGCCGCCATCGGGGCCGCGGCGGCTGGATTGGCCGTCGCAAGCGGCGTCTTGCCGGTCCGGATCGCCGAGGGAGAGCCCATCGCCGAGGCGGCGAGGAAGCTCGGACGAGTGCTCGGCGGGACGCCTCCTCCCTGGCTCAGGAAGGCCCTTCGGCGAGAAGGCGAAGGGCGCGAGGAACCGGAGGGCGATCGCGAATGAGCTTCCCCATTCTCCCCACCCCGGCCCAGCCGGGTCTCGCCGCCGCCGCGGAGCGCCCGGCGGCCAACTGCCAGTTCCGCGGAGGATGCGGGGAGGTGGCGTCCCCCGCCCTCGCCGAGGACGTCGCCGCCAGGGTGAAGAACCACCCCTGCTACAGCGAGAGCGCCCACCACCACTTCGCCCGGATGCACGTGGCGGTGGCGGCCGCCTGCAACATCCAGTGCCACTACTGCAACCGCAAGTTCGACTGCGCCAACGAGAGCCGCCCGGGCGTGGTGAGCGAGCGGCTCACCCCGGCCGAGGCCCTCCGCAAGGTGCTGGCGGTGGCAGCCGAAATCCCGCAGCTGGCGGTGGTCGGCATCGCCGGCCCCGGGGATCCGCTCGCCAACCCCTCGGCCACCTTCGAGACCATGGAGCTCGTGCGGAGGGCAGCGCCGGATCTGCAGCTCTGCCTGTCCACCAACGGGCTCGCCCTTCCCGACCACGTCGACCGCATCGCGGCATTGGGCGTCGGCCACGTTACCGTCACCGTGAACATGACCGATCCCGAGGTGGGAGAGCGCATCTATCCGTGGGTGGCGTGGAAGGGTCGGCGGGTGTCTGGCCGCGACGCGGCGCGCCTCCTGTCGGAACGCCAGCTCGACGGGATCGCGCGCCTGCGCGAGAAGAAGATCTTGTGCAAGGTGAACTCGGTCGTCATCCCCGGCGTCAACGACGCCCATCTCGTCGAGGTGAGCCGCGCGGTGATGGCGCTCGGGGCGTTCACCCACAACCTCATGCCCCTCCTCTCCTCGCCGGAGCACGGCACGCACTACGGGCGAACCGGACAGCGCGGCCCCACTCGCGACGAGCTCGAGAAGGTGCAAGCCAGCTGCGAGGGGACGGCCCGCGTGATGCGCCACTGCCGCCAGTGCCGCGCCGACGCCGTCGGGCTCCTCGGCGAGGACCGCAACGGGGAGTTCGCGCTCGCCAGGCTTCCGCCGGAGCCCGCCCAGGACGCGGCCGACGTGCGCGCCGCCCACCGCGCCGGCGTGGAGCGCGTTCGCGCGCTTGCCGAGCGCGCCAGGGACGAGGCCCTCGCGCGCCTCTCCGGCGCGCCGCCCGGCCTCCGGGCGCGCCTCGCCGTCGCCACCAAGGGGGGCGGGATCGTGAACCAGCACTTCGGGCACGCGCGGGAGTTCCAGGTGTACGAGGTGAGCCGGGACGGGGCCCGCTTCGTCTCCGTCCGCAAGGTGGAGGCCTACTGCCGCGGGGGGGAAGGCGAGGAGGACGTCCTCGAGGCGGTGCTCCGCGCCCTCTCCGACTGCCGCGCGGTGCTGGTGGCGAAGGTCGGGCACTGCCCCAAGGGCCGGCTGGCCGCCGCCGGCATCGAGCCCGTCGTCGAGGAGGCCCATCGGCCCATAGAGGCCGCGGCGCTGTCCTGGTTCGCCGGGTTCGTCGCACGCGTCGAGAAAGGTGAGGTCCGCTTCTCCCCGCCCCCGGGGGCCCTCCCCGAGCCGGCAGCGGCGGTGGCCTGATCGATCGGAGGAATGCGCCGTGTGGGCCGATACCACCTTCGAATTGACCGCCGATCCGGAGGTGGAGGTCGGGGGCTGGCTACGCCCTCCGCGCCCTCAGATCGACGGCGACGCCTTCCCGCGGGCCCGGCTCGGAGACCTCCTCGAGCAGCGCGACGGGATGTGCCTCGCGACCGGCATCACCCGCCTGAGAGCGCGCTTCTCGCGGGCGCTCGCCCCATTTCTCGGATGCCGCACGTCGCCATGGCCTTCCCGGACCTGAGGCAAGTCGAGGACGCCGAGGGGTTGTTCGAGGCGCTCGGCGTCGCCTACGAGCGCCGGGTGCTCGCCGTGTACCGCCTACACGTGCTCCGCCGCTTCGGACTCGAGCGGGAGGCCATCGACCGGGACGGGGGTCTCGGCGACGAGGAGCGCCTCCTCCGCTACCGCGAGGCGCTCGACCGCGCGCACGCCACCTACGCCCGGGAATCGGCACCGGAGGAGCGGCTCTTCCGCGTCTTCGAGGGGGCTCCACTCGTGTCCTTCCCTTCGCGGAAGGACGGCTAGCTCGCTCATCCCGGAGCGGCGTGGCGCCAAACCGGTCAGCGACTGCTCGATCCTCGGGCACCCGCGCTCTGGATGATGCGGATCATTCAGCAATGAATCCCAGATGGGAGCTTGGGTGCGGGGCAGGGCTCTTGCAGAATCGCGAGCCGACCTATGCGCCTCTCCCTACTGCATCGCAGCGTGTATCGGTATCCCGCTCCGGCGGCTCTGGGGCCACACCAGATCCGCCTGCGGCCGGCGAACCACGCCAAGGCGCGGGTCGAGACCTACTCCTTGCGGGTGAGCGAGCCTGGCGAGATCCGCTGGCAGCAGGACCCGTTCGGCAACCACGTGGCGACCGCCACGTTCCGCAAGGGCACGCGCCTTCCAGAGCTGGCGGTGGAAGTCGAGCTGGCGGTCGACGTCCGGCCGGTGAACCCGTTCGACTTCTTCGTCGACGACCGGTGCCAGCAGGCCCCCTTCCGCTATCCGGAGGAGCTCCTCGCCGACCTGGCGCCGTTCCTCGACGCCTCCGATCCTTCCCTCTCGGGGGGCAAGCTCCTCGGCGCCTTCCTCAACGAACTCCCGTCGTCGGGCAAGACCGTCGACCTGATCGTGGAGCTGAACCGCCTCGTGAACCGGCGCGTCCAGTACGTCATCCGCGAGGAGCCGGGGATCTGGACTCCCGAGGAGACGCTCGAGCAGGGGCGCGGCAGCTGCCGGGACTCGGCGATCCTGCTCGTGGCGGCGCTCCGGTCCCGCGGGCTCGCGGCGCGGTTCGTATCGGGGTACCTCGTCCAGCTCACCGACGAGGGAATGATCCCCGACGAGCCGCGCGGGGTCGGCCGCGACGTCGTCGACCTGCACGCCTGGGCGGAGACGTTCCTGCCCGGCGCCGGCTGGATCGGCCTCGACGCGACGAGCGGCCTCCTCTGCGGAGAAGGGCACATTCCCCTCGCCTGCGTGGCGCGCCCCGCGCTCGGCGCCCCCATCGCTGGCACCTCGGACGTCCCGGCGAGCGAGGTGCTCTTCGAGCTCAAGGTGGCGCGGCTCGGGCACGAGGCCCGGCCCACCACTCCTTACTCGGAGGAAACCTGGAAGGCGTTGCTCGAGGCCGCGGCCCAAGCCGATGCCTCCCTCACCGCGGCCGGGCTCACTCTGACGGTCGGAGGCGAGCCCACCTTCAACTCGCGCCTGCACCCGGAGGAGCCAGAGTGGCGCGGCGAGGCGCTCGGGCCGACGAAGTGGGAGCAGGGGCTTCGGCTCGCGGAGGAGCTGCGCGACCGCCTCGCGCCTGGCGGACTGATCCTGCGGCGGACCGGCAAGTGGTACCCGGGCGAGAGCCTGCCGCGATGGGCTCTCGACGTGGTGGGGCGCCGCGGCGGGGCGCCGCTGTGGTCGGGAGGCGGCGCAAGGCGCGAGTCCTCCCCGCAGGCGGCGGAGATAGTCGCCCGCGCCATCGCGGGACGGCTCGGCGTCGACGTGGACGCAATTCAGCCCGCCTGGGAGGATCCGTGGCACTTCATCCGCGACGAGGCAGAGCTGCCGCCGGGACTCGACCCCCACCGCGCGGACCTGTCCGACCCTGAGGAGCGGCGCCGGCTGGCGCGGGTACTCGACCAGGGGCTCTCGCGCCCGTCGGCCTTCGTCCTGCCGCTCGCCCGCCAGGGAGAGGGTTGGCGCACCGACCGGTGGAGCTTCCGCCGCGAGCGACTGGTGCTCATCCCGGGCGACGCGCCCGTCGGCCTGCGCCTGCCGCTCCGGTCGCTCGGAGGCCCGCCCCCGTCGCCCGCCCCCCTCGAGCCTCCCTACCCCGTCGACCCGCGCGCCGAGGAGATCGCGAAGACCCGGGAGCGAGAGCGGAAGAAGCTCGCCGAGAAGGCCGGCACGCAGCTCGCGGAGCGCCTCGCCGCGCCCCCGCCGCCCGCCGCCGCGGTCCGCACCGCGCTCGCGGTCGAGCCCCGGGAGGGCGAGCTGTTCGTCTTCCTTCCGCCCACCTCGTCGACGAGCGACTTCGCGGCTCTCGTGGCGGCGGTGGATCGAGCCTCCCGCGACGCCGGGCTGGAGGTGCGGCTCGAGGGATACCCGCCGCCGTGGAGCCCGGAACTCGTCCGCTTCTCGGTCACCCCGGACCCCGGTGTCCTCGAGGTGAACCTCCCGCCGTCCGCGAGCGGGCGCGAGCACGCCGAGCTCATGGAGGGTGTGTTCGACGCCGCCCTGCACGCCGGGCTCCACTCCGAGAAGTACCTTCTCGATGGGCGCCAGGAGGGATCGGGCGGCGGCAACCACATCACCCTGGGCGGGCCCACGCCGTTCGCGAGCCCATTCGTGCAGCGCCCCGACGTGCTCGCCAGCCTCGTCACCTTCACCCAGCACCACCCGGCGCTCTCCTACCTCTTCAGCGGTCTCTTCGTCGGACCCACCTCGCAGGCACCGCGGGTGGACGAGGCCCGTCACGAGTCGCTCTACGAGCTGGAGATCGCGCTGCGGCGGGCCTTCGACCGATCGCAGCCACCGGCTCCCTGGCTAGGGGACTGGCTCTTCCGCAACCTGCTCGTGGACGTCACCGGAAACACCCACCGCGCCGAGATCTCCATCGACAAGCTCTTCGACTGGCGCACCGCCCACGGGCGCCAGGGGCTCGTGGAGCTGCGCGCCTTCGAGATGCCGCCGCACCCGCGCATGGCCGCCGCGCAATGCATCGTCATGCGTGCGCTCGTGGCCGCCTTCGCGGCCGAGCCCTACCGCCACGGACTGGTGCGCTGGGGGACGGAGCTCCACGACCGGTTCCTCCTCCCCTTCTGGCTGTGGCGGGACATGGAAGAGGTGCTCGGCTACCTGGAGAAGCGCGGGATGGGGCTGCCCGGGGCAGCCTACCGTCCCTTCGTCGAATTCCGCTGCCCGGTGGTGGGGCGCCTGCAGGTGGGCGGGACCACCGTCGAGGTCCGCAACGCGCTCGAGCCCTGGCCGGTCCTGGGCGAGGAGCCCGGGGCCGGTGGCACCGCCCGCCACGTCGACTCCTCGCTGGAACGCGTCGAGGTGAGAGCCGAGGGGCTCGAGCCCGAGCGATTCGACGTGCTGGTGAACGGCATGATCTTGCCGCTGCGATCGACCGGAACGGCTGGAGAGCACGTCGGCGGAGTGCGCTTCCGCGCCTGGGCGCCGGCCGCATCGCTGCAGCCGCACCTGGGCATCCACCACCCGCTGCGCTTCGACCTGTGGGATCGATGGGGACGGCGTTCGGTGGGCGCCTGCGCCTACCACGTCTGGCACCCGGAGGGGCAGGGGTACAACGCTCCGCCGCTCACCCGCTTCGAGGCCTCGGCGCGGCGGGCTCAGCGGTTCACGCAGGAGGGGCCGCTCCCGTACGCGTGGAAGCCGCGCCTGGCCCGGGCGCACCCCGAGTACCCGCACACGCTCGACCTGCGCCGACACCCGGGAGATCGCCCCATGCCCGAGCCGGAAGAGGAGATCTAGGTCGGCCATGCGGGAACTGCTGGCCGACTGCCGGGCCCAGGACGAGGCGCTGCGCCGCGCCCGCCTCGAGATCTGGCTGGGCGCGGAGCCCACCTTCACCGATCGCTCCAGCCAGGAAGCGCACTGGCTGTGGCAGGCGGAGGGCGGCAACAAGGAGGAGCGGGCCGAGTCGCTCCTGCGCGCGCTCGTGGCCCGGCTCGCCTCGTCGGCGAGCCTGGTGCGGGCGGAGGGGAGGAAGTTCCCGGGCGAGGAGAGGGCGCGCTTCTGCCTCGGGGCCCGCTACCAGCCGGGCCGGGCCGGCGAGGCGCCTCGCGCCCTGGAGACGTCCGGGCTCCGCGGCGTCCCCGTGGGGGTGCCGGAGCTCTGCAACGACGAGCGCTGGCTCACCGTCACGCCCGACCCCGGGGTGGTGGAGGTGAACCTGGCGCCGGCGCCGGACCTCCTCTCCTTTGCGCACCACGCCGAGGCCGTCTACGCCGCCGCCGAGGAGGCCGGGCTCTCGGCGGTGCGCTACCGCTGGAACGGGCATGCCACCGACTCCGGCGGCGGGGGCCAGATCACGCTCGGCGGCCCGTCGCCGGAGCGGAGCCCCTTCTTCCTCTCCCCGCAGCTGCTCCCGTCGCTGGTGCGTTACCTCAACCACCACCCCTCGCTCTCCTACGCCTTCGCCCCCGACTGCGTCGGCAGCGCCGGCCAGGGCCCCCGGCCGGACGAGGGGGTGCGGGAGCTCTTCGAGGAGCTGGGGGTGGCGCTCGACCGGCTGGCGGCGCGCTCGCAGCCCGGCCCCGAGGAGCTCTGGTCGTCGCTCGCCCCGCTCCTCGTCGACGCCTCGGGCAACTCGCACCGGGCCGAGCTGAACGTGGAGAAGCTGTGGAACCCCCATCTCCCCGGGCGCGGCCGGATGGGGGTGGTGGAGCTGCGCGCCCTGCGCATGCCCCAAACCGCGCTTCGCCTGGTCGCACTCGGCGCGCTCTTCCGGGCCGTCGCGGCCCGCCTCGCCAGGGAGGCCTACGACGAGCCGCTGGTCGACTGGGGGCCGGAGCTGCACGACCGGGCCTCTCTGCCGTTCTACCTGGAGCAGGACCTGCGCGGCGTGCTCGAGGACCTGGAGGAGCAGGGCTACGGCCTCGGTCCCAGGGTGCAGTCGATCCTGCTCGCCCCACCGCCCGAGATCGCCCGGGTCGAGCTCGCCGGCGCTACCCTGGCCATCCGCCCCGCCGTCGACTTCTGGCCGCTGGTGGGGGACGTGGCCTCCCAGGAGCGGTCGAGCGCCCGCATCGTGGACGCGAGCTCCGAGCGGCTGGAACTCGCCGTCACCTCGCCCGGGCAGACCCCCGGGCACATCGCCGCCCAGGGGGTGGAGGTGCCGCTCGAACCGGGGGGCGGGGCCACCCATCTCGCCGCGGTGCGCTACCGGGCGTTCGCCCCGCACCCCGGGCTCCACCCCGGGCTCGGCCCCCACGACCCGCTGGTGCTGGAGTGGGAGCGGCGCGGCGAGGCCCTGCGCATCGAGCTCCACGGGTGGAAGCCCGGCGGGGGCGCCTACCCGGGGTTGCCGGCGGATGCGGCCGAGGCAGAGCGCCGGCGCCGCGAGCGCGTGGTGGTCCGCCCGGGGCGCCCGCGGCCGGCGCGCCGCGCCCCCTCCGGTCGGCTCACCCTCGACCTGCGCCGACTGACCACCGCGCTCCCCACCTGACCGAAGCCATGCCGACCAGCTCCTCCCTCTTCGCCGACTACCAGACCCTGCCCGGGGCCTGGGACGAGCTCTTCACCGATCGCGGCGCGCCGCGGCCAGCGTTCCGCAAGGCCATCGACGCGGTCGGTGCCCGCAGCGGGGCGGAGTTCGCCACCTGCCAGGCGCTCGCCGAGCGCGCGCTCCTCAGCCAAGGCGTCACCTTCTCCGTCTACGCCGACCAGCGCGGCACCGAGAAGATCTTCCCCTTCTGCCTCGTCCCGCGCATGATCGCGGCCGAGGACTGGGCCTTCATCGAGCGCGGGCTCGCGCAGCGGGTGAAGGCGCTCGAGCACTTCCTCGACGATCTCTACGGCGAGCAGAAGATCCTGCGCGACCGCGCCGTGCCCGCCGACCTGGTGCTCGCCTCGAAGAACTGGTTTCCCCAGCTGCGCGGGGTGCGCCCCCCGGGGGGCGTCCGCATCCACATCGCCGGCATCGACCTGGTCCGGGGCCCGGACGGCGTCCCCCGGGTGCTGGAGGACAACCTGCGAACGCCGTCCGGCGTCTCCTACGTGCTCGAGAACCGCATCATCTCGAAGCGCGTGCTCCCGGAGTGCGTGGACGTCGCCCGGGTCCGCCCGGTGGACGTCTACCCCTCTCGCCTCGCGGACGCACTGCGCTCGGTCTCGCCGGTGGACGCCTTCGACACGAACGCGGTGGTGCTCACCCCCGGCCCCTACAACTCGGCCTACTTCGAGCACAGCTTCCTCGCCCGCACCATGGGGCTCGAGCTGGTGCAGTCCGCCGACCTCTTCGTGGAGCGCGAGGAGGTGTTCTGCCGCACCACCCGGGGCCCACGCCGGGTCCACGTCATCTACCGGCGCACCGACGAGACCTTCCTCGACCCCGAGGTGTTCCGGCCAGACAGCCTCCTCGGCGTTCCCGGGATCATGCGGGCCTGGGCCCGCGGCAACCTCACCCTCGCCAACGCTCCCGGGAACGGGGTCGCCGACGACAAGGCGGTCTACCCCTTCGTCCCGGACATCGTCCGCTACTACCTCGCCGAGGAGCCGATCCTGGAGCAGCTGCCCACCTGGGTCTGCGCCCGGGAGGAGGACCGCGTCTACGTGCTCGAGCACCTGGCCGAGCTGGTGGTGAAGGCGGTCGACGAGGCGGGCGGCTACGGGATGCTCATGGGGCCGCAGGCGAGCTCCGCCCAGATCGAGGACTTCCGCCGCAGGGTGGCGGCGGAGCCGCGCAAGTACATCGCCCAGCGCCGCCTCGAACTCTCCACCTGTCCGACCTGGGTGGAGTCGAAGGGGCGGGCCGAGGCGCGGCGCGTCGACCTGCGCCCCTATGTGGTGAACGGCCGCGACGGCCCCTGGGTTCTCCCCGGCGGGCTCACCCGCGTGGCGCTCGTCGAGGGCTCCTACGTGGTGAACTCGAGCCAGGGCGGCGGCTCGAAGGACACCTGGGTCCTGGCGCCGGAGGGGACATGATCTCCCGCGTCGCCGACCACTGCTTCTGGCTCGGGCGCTACCTGGAGCGCGCCGAGAGCACCGCCCGCGTGCTGGGCGTCACCCGCAACCTGGCCCTCGACGCCGGCCTGAACCCGCGCCACGTCTGGCTGCCGGTGATCATCGTCGCCGGCGAGGAGGAGCCCTTCCAGCGGCGGCTCGGCGCGGGAGCCGCCGAGGATGGGGAGCGCGTCCAGGAGTACCTCACCTGGGAGGAGGACAACCCGTGCTCCATCAAGCGCTCGCTCGCCGCGGCGCGCGACAACGCCCGCTCCATCCGGGAGGTGGTGAGCCTCGAGACCTGGGAGGCCCTGAACGCCCTCTACCTGTGGGCCGGCAGCGGGCGAGCGCGGGCGGAGTGGCGCGACGACCGGCACTCCTTCTACCGCCGCATCCGCACCTCCGCCCAGTCGCTCCAGGGGATCGCCCGCGGCACCATGCTCCACGACGACGCGCTCCACTTCATCTTCCTCGGGGTGCTGCTCGAGCGCGCCGGGCAGACGGCCCGCATCCTGGACGTCCACCACCACGCCTTCCGGTCGCTCGGGGCCCACGACGTGGTGGAGACCGCGCTCTGGCTGGCGCTGCTCCGGGCCTGCTCGGGCTTCGAGCCCTTCATGAAGCAGCTGCGGGGCCGGGTGAGCCCCGACGCGGTGGCCCGCTTCCTGGTGTTCGAGCCCCTCTTCCCGCGCTCGGTGCGCTTCTCGCTTCGAGCGGCTGCGGGGCGGCTGGAGCGCATCCGGCCACCTGCCGAGGAGGAACTCCCGGGGACGGAGAGCTACGCCAGGCTCCGGGCGCTGGCCCTGTGGGTCGCGTCCCGGCAGAAGGACTTCGACACCGCCGGCCTGCACGAACTCCTCACCCGGGTGGTGGACGAGACGACCGAGATCGCGAGCGTGATGGGGAGGGAGCTGCTGGGGTGCGCGCCAGCGGTGGCAAGCCAGGCGGCGACGCAGTAAAAGTCGGTTCGCATGCCCAACCTGCTGGCGATGTCCTTCGAGGGCGAGCTCGCGCCTTCCTTCGACCTGCGCTGCCTGCGCCAGGGGGAAGTCCCCCCCGACGGCTGGGGCATCGGCTACTACCCGGGGGGAGAGCCGTCGGCGACGGTGCTGAAGGAGCCCGCCCCGCCGACCGGCTCCATCCGCTCGGAGCTCGTGAAGGTGTGGGAGCACCTCGAGAGCTCGCTCTTCCTGCTCCACATCCGGCGCGCCACCTGGGGCGCCCTCTCCGACGCCAACACTCAGCCCTTCCTGCGCGCCTGGGGCCGCAGGGACTGGCTCTTCGCACACGCCGGGTCGCTCCGCCACCGCCTGCAGCTCCGGGCCGGGGCCCCCTTCGAGCCGGTGGGCTCGACCGACACCGAGCTCATCTTCTGCGAGCTCATGAACCGCTTCGCCGACCGGGGCTGGAAGAGCCTGGGCGAGGCCGACCCGCGCACGCTCCTCGAGTGGCTAGGGCTCGTGAACGAGCACGGCAACCTCACCTGCGTCCTCACCGACGGCCACGACCTGGCGGTCTACTCGGACCGGGACTCCGCCGGCATCTACCTGTGGGAGGTCCACCCTCCCTACGACAAGCTCACCTTCGGGGACGGCGAGCTCCTCGTCGACCTGGGCAGGCGGGGGGTGAAGAGCCGCAAGGGCGTCCTGGTGAGCTCCCAGCCGCTCGAGGTGGACGGCGAGATCCGCGACTGGCGCGCCGTGCCGCCCGGGCAACTGGTCGTCCTCCGGCAGGGGGCGGTCCGCGAGGTGGTGGCTCCCCACTCCGGGACCGTGGAGGCGCCCATCCTGTCGGACGCGCAGCGGCGCGACATGCCGCGCCCCGCCAAGGCCGAGGTGCGGCGCTACCGCGTCGTCCACCGGACGGTGTACCGCTACCGCGAGCCCGTGGAGCGGAGCACCCACCTGTTCCGGCTCGTGCCAGCGCACGACCGCCTGCAGAGCCTCCTCTCGCACGAGCTCCAGGTGTCGGTCGTCGGGACCCACCGGGACTTCGAGGACGTCTTCGGCAACCAGGCCCGGCGCCTGGAGGTGGACCGGTCGTTCTCGGAGATGACCATCGAGGCGAGGTCGCGGGTGGAGGTCCTCGACACCGACCCGCTCTCCTACCGCCCGTTGCGGCAGCGGGCGCAGATCCCGGTCGCCTGGATGCCCTGGCACCAGCAGGTGCTGCAGCCCTTCCTCCTGCCCCCGGAGCTGGCCGAGAGCGAGCTCCGGGAGCTGAGCGAGTACGCCATGAGCTTCGCCGTCCGCAACGACTTCGACCTGGTGGACACGCTCCTCGACATGAACCACTCCATCTTCGGCGAGTACGGCTACACGCAGGGGGTGACGAGCGTCCAGACCACACCTTTCGAGGTCTACGTGAGCCGCCGCGGCGTCTGCCAGGACTTCACCAACCTCTTCATGTGCCTGGCGCGGCTGCTCGGCGTCCCGGCCCGCTACGTGTGCGGGTACATCTGGACCGGGCCCAAAAACCCGAACCAGCGCCAGGCGGAGGCATCGCACGCCTGGGCCCAGGTCTACCTGCCCGAGGTGGGCTGGAAGGGCTTCGATCCGACGAACGGCATCCTCACCCAGACCGAGCACATCCGCGTCGCGGTGGGCCGCAGCCACCGCGATGCCACCCCCACCTCGGGCACCATCTTCGTGGGCGGCTTCGGGGAGACGCTCGAGGTGGACGTGAAGGTGGAGAGGGAGGAGTAGGGGCCGGGAGGGCGGCCAAGAGCGCGGGAGGGTCGATGGGCGAGCCGGACCGGCTCCAGCGGCGAGTGGCGCTCGTCACCGGCGCCGCCGGGGGGATCGGGCAGGCGGTGGCGAGGGCGCTCGCGGCGCGAGGCGCCCGGGTGGTGCTCACCGGCCGCGGCCGCTCGGTGGAGGCGGTGGACCTCGGTCCCGGGCTCGCCCCGGCGGCCGTCCACCTCCTCGACGTCCGCGACGCCGCCGCCTGGGATGCGGTGGTCTCCGAGGTGACGCGGCGGCTCGGAGGCGTCGACGTCCTCGTGAACAACGCCGGCATCGTCGACCCGGGACCACTCGAGGCCATCCCGCCGGAGCGCCTTGTGGACCTCCTCCACACGAACCTGCTCGGGGCCATGCTCGGCTGCCGGGCCGTCATCCCCGGGATGCGCGCCCGGGGGGGCGGCGCCATCGTGAACGTCGCCTCGCTGGGGGGCATCGTCCCCATGCCCTTCGAGGCGGCCTACGCGGCGAGCAAGGCAGGGATGCGCCACTTCTCGCTCTCGCTCGGGGCCGAGCTCTCTGGGAGCGGGATCCGGGTCTCCGCCGTGACCCCCGACTCCGTCGAGACGGCGCAGCTCGGGGTGGAGCTGCGTTTCGACGAGGCCTCCCTCAGCTTCGCCTCGGAGCCGCTGTCGGCGGAGGCGGTGGCGAGGGCGGTCGTGAAGGTCCTCTCCACCGGGGCCCCCGAGGTCCTCGTGCCCGCGGGCGGCGGGATCGCCGCCCGTCTGGCGGCCGCTTTCCCGCGCCTCCTCCTCTTTCTCCTGCCCTTCCTGCGGCGAGCGGGGGCGCGGCGACAGGCGCGCATGCGGGCCCGCCGTTCCTGAGGACTCCCGCAGGCCGCATCCCTTCGTTGAACTCGGACCCCATGCCGGGGTAGAGCAGTCCCCCATGGCCAGAAACCGCAAGGGGATCATCCTCGCCGGGGGCTCCGGGACGCGTCTCTACCCGGCGACCCTGTCGGTGTCGAAGCAGCTCCTGCCGGTCTACGACAAGCCGATGATCTACTACCCGCTCACGGCGCTCATGCTCGCCGGGATCCGGGAGATCCTCGTCATCTCCACCCCGCAAGACACCCCCCGCTTCGCCCAGCTCCTCGGCGACGGCCAGGCCTGGGGCATCGAGCTCTCCTACACGGTGCAGCAAAGCCCCGACGGCCTCGCCCAGGCCTTCATCCTGGGCGCCGACTTCGTGCGCGGCGGGCCTTCGGCGCTGGTGCTCGGAGACAACATCTTCTACGGCCATGACTTCCAGCAGATCCTGAAGACGGCGGGAGGGCGCGGCGAGGGGGCGACGGTGTTCGCCTACGCCGTGAACGACCCCGAGCGCTACGGCGTCGTCGCCTTCGACTCGAACCACCGCGCGGTGAGCATCGAGGAGAAGCCGGCGAAGCCGAAGTCCCGCTACGCGGTGACGGGCCTCTACTTCTACGACGAGCAGGTGGTGGAGCTCGCCCGGGCCATCCGCCCCTCCGCCCGGGGCGAGCTCGAGATCACCGACCTGAACCGCCTCTACCTCGAGCGCGGACAGCTGGCCGTGGAGATCATGGGGCGCGGCTACGCCTGGCTCGACACCGGGACCCACGAGTCGCTCCTCGAGGCCGGGCAGTTCATCGCCACCATCGAGAAGCGGCAGGGACTGAAGGTCGCGTGCCCCGAGGAGGTGGCCTGGCGTCAGGGCTGGATCGACGACCGGCGACTCGAGGCGAATGCCAAGGCGCTCGGGAAGTCGAGCTACGGGCAGTACCTCGTCGGCCTGCTCGGGAGCCGCGTCTACTGATGAACTTCCGACCCACCGAGATCCCCGACGTCCTGGTGGTGGAGCCGCCGGTGTACGGCGACTCGCGGGGCTTCTTCTTCGAGAGCTACCACCGCGCCCGCTTCGACGCCGCGGCGGGAAGGCCGGTCGAGTTCGTCCAGGACAACCACAGCCGCTCGGCGCGCCAAGTGCTTCGCGGGCTGCACTACCAGCTGCCGCGCGCCCAGGGGAAGCTCGTCCGGGTGGTGGAGGGCGAGGTGTTCGACGTGGCGGTGGACCTGCGCCGGAGGTCCCCCACCTTCGGGCGTTGGGCGGGCGAGGTGCTCTCGGCCGAGAACCGGCGGCAGCTGTGGATCCCGGAGGGCTTCGCTCACGGGTTCCTGGTGCTCTCCGAGTCGGCCTCCTTCCTCTACAAGACCACCGACTACTGGCACCGGGAGGACGAGCGCTGCATCCGCTGGGACGACCCGGACCTCGCCATCGCCTGGCCGCTCGGCGGCGCCACGCCGGTGGTGTCGGCGAAGGACGCGGCGGGGACCCGGTTCCGGGACGCACCGGTGTTCGAGGGGTAAGGCGCGTTTCCGCAGGCCTGCGATCCGAAGGGGTCGACGCCGGCGGATTCCATCGCTCGACCCCTTCGGTGCAGGACCGATGCGCGGGGAGGCGGCGGTTCCCTCGTCAATCGCTTGACGCCCCCCGGGCGGTCGGGGGCCGTCAGGGGGACAACCCACCGAAATCCGTGAGGGGAGATCGGGGCGAGCTTCTTGCAGTGGAAGGCACCCGTCGTCGTCCTGACACGACCAACGGGGGACTTCCTTGCCCGACGCTGCCACGCCCGCCGCCCTGCCGCCGCTCTCGCCAGAAGACGTCGTCGCCATCGCCGCGCCCGCCGGGCGCCGCGTCCTCCTCGTGGGCTGCAGCGACGGCCAGCTGGGGCAGGCCTTGCTCGCGGGAGGGGCGAGCGAGGTGGTCGGGCTCGACGGTTGCGCGCGCGCGCTTGCCCGGTCGCGCCTCACCGCCGTCCTGGCGATGGACCCCGACGCCGCTCCAGAGCTTCCCTGGCCGGCCGGTTACTTCGACCTCGTCGTCCTGGAGGACTTCTCGCGACTGCTCGCCCCCGTTCCAGCGCTCGCGCACCTCCGCCGCTGGCTCGCGGACGAGGGCCGGCTCGTCGCCGTGGTGCCGAACGTGCTCCACGAGGCGGTGGCGGCGGCGCTGCTCACCAGCGGTCGGCTGCCGTCCGGGGCGGGCACGCGGCCGCTCTCCGTCGGAGACGCGCTCGACGCCCTCGACGGGGCGGGCTTCCAGGTCGAGGACGACGTGGTCCTGGTGCGGACCGAGGCCGGCGCCGCGGCACCGCGGCTCGCCAGCCTGGCCACGGCGCTCGGGGCCGATCCCCGGCGCGTGACCGATGGCCTCACGCTCGTCCGTGCCGTGCTCGCCGCTCGCCCGCGCGAGCAGGCGACGGCGAGCGCTCCCCCCATCCCCGATCCCTGGCGCGGGTCGCGGCCGGTGAAGGTGCTCGTCACCCCGGATCTGAAGCGCGCCGACGATTCCTGGGCCGAGGCGCTCCACGCCATGGCCCGGGCGTTCGCCACCCACGACAACGTGACCCTCGGGCTCACGCTGCCGGCCGAGCAGCTCGACGCCCCGCCTCCGGCGCTCGCCGCCGCCGTGGCCGGCGTGCCCTGCGATCTGGTCCTCATCGAGGAGCCGGCAGACGAGGACGGTTGGGCCCGGCTGTTCGCCGGGGCCGGCACCTGGGTGAAGACGTCTCCTCGTCCGCTGCAGCTCGCGCTGGCGCGCTCCGTGGGCGTGCAGGTCCAGGCTCCATGACCCTCCTGCCCACCGACGGCCCCTCCACGTCCGGGTCGACCGCGCACGCGGGAGGGGAGATCGCGCGCCCGCCGCTGGCCCGGGCGGTGGCGATCATGCAGCCGTACTTCTGTCCGTACGTGGGCTACTTCCAGCTGATGTCCGCGGTGGACCTGTTCGTCGTGTACGACAACATCGAGTACACGAAGAAGGGCTGGATCAACCGCAACCGCATCCTCCAGGGGGGGCGCGACGCCATCATCTCCATCCCGCTCAAGCGGGACTCCGACTTCTTGCACGTGAGGGACCGGGTGCTGGCTACGGACTTCGACCGGACGAAGCTCCTCAACCGGATCCGGGAGTCCTACCGCCGCGCCCCCTTCTTCAGCCAGGCCTTCCCGGTGGTCGAGGAGATCGTGGGAAAGCAGGAGCCCAATCTCTTCGGCTACCTGCTCCACTCGCTGAGGCGGATCTGCGAGTACCTGGGGATCGACACTCCCATTGCGGTCTCCTCGTCCTTGCCCGTCGACCACGGGCTGCGCGGGCAGGAGAAGGTCCTCGCCCTGTGCCGGCATCTCGGGGCGTCCCTCTACGTGAACGCAATCGGCGGTGTCGAGCTCTACTCCCGCGAGGCCTTCCTCGACCGCGGCATCGAGCTCAAGTTCCTCCGGCCGCGCCCCTTCGAGTACCGTCAATTCGGGGAGAGCTTCGTGCCCTGGCTGTCGATCGTCGACGTCATGATGTTCAACTCGGCGGCGGACGTCCGGCGCGTCCTTCGCTCGCAGTACGACCTGGTCTGACGAGTCGTCGCGTGGCCAAGTTCCGATGGACCAAGCTCGGGAAGGTCTTCACCCCGCAGACGGTGACCGATCGTCCCTGGCTCAAGGAGTTCGCGCAGGCGCCGGCGTCGTTGGTCCTGGACGAGGCGGTGCGCATCTACTTCTCCTGCCGGCCGCCCCCGGACGCCGCCGGGCAGTACGTCAGCTACTCCGCCTGGGTGGACCTCGACCGCCGCGATCTTCGCCGCGTGAAGGCCGTAGCGGAAGCGCCCATCCTGGAGCTGGGCGAGACCGGGACGTTCGACGAGTTCGGGACCTATCCTGTCTCGGTGGCGCGAGCCGGCGACGAGATCCGGGCCTACTACGGGGGCTGGACGCGCTGCGAGTCCGTGCCGTTCAACGTGGCCATCGGACTCGCCACCAGTGCCGACGGCGGCCGGACGTTCCAGCGAGTCGGCGCCGGGCCGCTCCTCTCCTACACCCCGGACGAGCCCTTCGTTCTCAGCGGGCCGAAGATCCGACGCTTCGCCGGTACCTGGTACCTCTTCTACATCGCGGGCACGAAGTGGAAGATCGTCTCGGGCAGGCCCGAGCCGGTCTACAAGATCCGGATGGCCACGTCGCCCGATGGCCTGCGGTGGACCCGGCACCGCCGCGACCTCGTCGAGAGCCGCGTGGAGGAGGACGAGGCGCAGGCGAGCCCCGACGTCTTCTGGCGGGACGGCCGCTACCACATGCTCTTCTGCTACCGGTACAGCGCCGACTTCCGCGGAAAGGCGCGCGGCTACCGCATCGGGTACGCGTCGAGCACCGACCTCCTCGAATGGTCCCGGGACGACACGCAGGCGGGAATCGACGTCTCGGATGAAGGCTGGGACTCCGAGATGGTGGCCTATCCTCACGTCTTCGAGGTGGACGGGACCGTCTACCTCGCCTACCTCGGCAACCAGGTCGGAAGGCACGGCTTCGGGCTGGCGCGGCTCGATTCCACCGGCGCCGGCGGGGGCCGGTCGCCATGAGGTGGAAGAAGCTCGGCCGCATCTTCGACCCCACTCAGTTCGCGCTGCCGAACGGGTGCACGCATTTCGCGCAGTCGCCGCAGGCCTTGGTCTTCGACGACCGGGTGCGGATCTACTTCTCCACGCGCTCCCTCGAGGCCGCTACCGGCAAGTACCTGAGCCAGGTCGCCTGGGCCGACTTCGACAAGGGCCTCGGCAGGGTGCTGCGGGTGTCGAGCCGCGCCGCCCTCGAACTCGGAGGCCTCGGTTGCTTCGACGAGCACGGAATCTTCCCCCTGAGCCCGGTTCGAGTCGACGACGCCGTCTACGCCTACACCACCGGCTGGAGCCGGCGCGTCTCCGTATCGGTGGAGACCGCGATCGGCCTGGCCATCAGCCGGGACGGGGGAGAGCGCTTCGAGCGAGTCGGCACCGGGCCCGTCCTGGCGCCCTCCCTGCGGGAGCCCTACCTGGTCGGGGACGGCTTCGTCCGCCGCTTCGGGGGACGATTTCACATGTGGTACATCTTCGGCACCCGCTGGAAACGCCCCGTCTCGGGCGGGGAGCCCGAGCGGACGTACAAGATCGGACACGCCGTCTCGGACGACGGGGTCGCCTGGGAGAAGGAGGAGGGGCGCCAGATCGTTCCGGACCGCCTCGGGCCCGACGAGAGCCAGGCGCTCCCGACGGTGCTCCGCATCGGCGACCGCTGGCACATGTTCTTCTGCTACCGCCAGTCCTTCGACTTCCGGAGCAACCGCGAGCGGGCCTACCGGATCGGTCACGCGTCGTCCGGCGACCTCGAGATCTGGGAGCGCGCCGACGACGATCCCCGCCTCGAGGTGGAAGACCGCGGATGGGACGCCGACATGATGTGCTATCCGAACGCGTTCGAGTGCGAGGGTCGCGTCTACCTCCTCTACAACGGCAACCAGTTCGGCCGCTACGGCTTCGGCGCTGCGGTGCTCGAATGATCCCCGAAGCCCCCATCTATCGGGAGGACTCCTGCTCCGAGCGGGAGGTGCTCGCACACCTGGAGGCGTGCGACGAGCAGTTTCGCCCGCCTCTCAGCGCCCGGGTGGAGCTGGCCCGGTACGCGGGCAAGATCCGGGCGCGTGCCCGCACCTTCGAGGCGTGGCAGGGGGAGGTGCTGGCGGGCCTGGTGGCCGCCTACTTCGACCCGGCGGCGCGCTCCGCCTACGTGACCAGCGTGAGCGTGCTCCCGCAGTTCGGACGCCGGGGCATCGCCCGCCGCCTCATGGAGGCCTGCCTCGCGCACGCGACTCGAGCGGGAACGACGAAGGTGTCCCTGGAGGTGGCGGCCGCGAGCCCGGGAGCGGTCAGCCTCTACGCGCAACTCGGGTTCGAGGAGAGCGGCCGCAGCGGGGAGAACCTCTTCATGACGCTGACGCTGAAGCCTGCGGGCTCGGAGCGCGAGGGGACTCGATGGTGAGAGACCACAACCAGGAGTATCAGGACAGCGACGCGCGCAAGTACGCTTACGACTTCGACGGAGTGGTGCGGAGGTACCTCCTCAAGGCCGTCGCTCGCCACTTCTCCCTCGGGGGGACGGCCCTGGAGCTCGGCTGCTATCGGGGCGACATGACCGAGCAGATCCTCGCCTGGTTCCCCCGCGTCACCGTGGTGGAGGCGTCGAGCGATCTCGCCCAGGTCGTGCGCGGCCGGTTCGCCGCGCGGGTGGACGTGATCACGTCCACCTTCGAGGAGGCGAAGCTGCCGACGTCCTACGACAACGTGTTCCTGGTGCACACCTTGGAGCACCTCGACGAACCGATCGCCGTCCTGGAGCGCATCCGCGGTTGGCTCAGCCCTGCAGGCCGGCTCTTCGTGGCGGTGCCCAATGCCAACGCGCTGTCGCGACAGATCGCCGTCAAGATGGGGCTGGTGGAGTTCGGTGCCGCAGTGACGCCTGCGGAGGCCGCGCACGGGCACCGTCGCACCTACTCGATGGACGTGCTCCTCTCCCACCTGCGCCGGGCGGGCCTGCGGATCGTGGACTACGGCGGCGTGGTCCTGAAGCCACTCGCAAATTTCCAGTTCGACCGCGCCCTCTCGGAGGGAATCGTGAGCGAGGCGTATCTCGACGCCTGCGACGAGCTCGCGAGAACCTACCCGGACCTCTCCGCGAGCTTGTTCGCGGTCGCCGCCGCCAGCTGAAGCCGGCGCGGGCACCTGCCTTGCACTCCTTCGACCACGGCGGGTAGCGCCAGCTTGTTGACGCGCCGGCGGGGGTGTCCAGGGGGCGATGCTGGCGGAGACCCGGGATCGGGAGCGAA